>SCKK01000053.1 GCA_004124475.1 Fidelibacterota bacterium | reverse complement strand
TGATCTAGCGCCTTGGCATGAGCCTGTTTATGTCGATAGCCGCGTTGGCCACGGTTCCGCTTCACTTCTCGGCTAATTGTCGATTTATGGACGCCAATCACTTCAGCAATTTCTGATTGATTATGACCTGTTTTAAGCAAAGAATATATTCCGTATCTTTGTTCCAGCGTGACCTGGCTGTAGTGTCTCATTTGTGCTCCTCATTTTTGTCTTAAAGAAAAGAGGAGAGCCTACAGCAGCTCCGCTTTCTTTACAAACAGTGTTTGAGTTGCACTTAATAGTTGAATTCAAGCATGTTTAATTCTGAATTCAATGTTTTTACAGATTCTGAATTAGATTATTATCCTCTTAACCATCAAGAAGAAATAGATTCTTTGAACAATTTGATTTATCATAATATAAACAATGGAGTTTATAAAACGGGATTTGCAACAACTCAGGAAGCCTATGAAATAGCTTTCACAAACCTTTTCAATACACTGGAAGAGTTGGAGGAAAGGCTTGGTAAACATCGCTTTTTGATTGGCAATCAAATCACCGAAACAGATTGGCGTCTTTTTCCTACACTCGTTCGGTTTGATGCGGTCTATTTCGGACATTTCAAGTGCAATAAAAAACAAATCATCGATTATCCAAATCTTTGGGGGTACATGCGAGATCTTTACCAGATTCCAGGTATAGCCGAAACAGTAAATATGGATCACATTAAACGACATTATTACATCACACACAATAGTATCAATCCTACAACAATTGTTCCTTTAGGTCCCGAGATTGACTTTAACATCCCACACGATCGAGAGAGATTTCATTAAATTAGAAAAAACAATTCCTGTTCTATTACCTTTAGATTTTAAACCTTTGACAAATGAAGCATGGGGTGATTTTGAGAAATTATTCTGAGAAAAAGGTGCTTGCGGAGGATGCTGGTGCATGTGGTGGAAGCTGAAACGGTCGGAATTTGATAAACAAAAAGGATTGGGTAATAAAAAAGCTATTCAATCATACGTCAAATCTGGAAAGATCCCCGGCATTTTAGCCTATCATCAAGAGATACCTGTGGGATGGTGTGCTGTGGAGCATCGTGAAAACTATCCTGTTCTTGACCGGTCCAGAATACTAAAGAAATTGGACGATACTCCGGTTTGGTCCATAACCTGTTTTTTTATCGAGAAAAGATACTGTAATAAAGGGATGACAGTACAGATATTGAATGCTGTTAAAAATTATGTAAAAAATAGAGGTGGTGAAGTGTTGGAAGGCTACCCTATTGAGCCAAAAAAGAAATATATTCCACCCGCTTTTGCATGGACTGGGTTCATGTCTGCCTTTAAAGATGCAGGATTCATCGAATGTGCTCGTCGATCTGAAACCCGTCCGATTATGAGGTATCATATTTAATTTTCATTTCATATTTTTCTATGTTTTCCAATTATAAAAACCTATAATTATTGTATGAAAGAAAACAGTGGTTGATCATCCCGAAGTTTCGGGATGCTGCCTGTCTGCCGCCAAGGCAGGTCTTGTCACTCGAATAACTACTTTCCGAAGGATCATTTGGACAAGAATCGCTTAATTTAGGTCTTAGTAAAAATAAGTAAATTCAATTCACTTCATTTTCTTCAAGTAACATAGTGTCAAATTCCTATCTGGTAATAATTCCAATCTATAATGGTGAGAAAACTCTGCAAAAACTCTACCAGCAATTACTGTCCCAAAATGTGAAAGATTTTTTATTTGTGGATGATGGAAGCAATGATAACACTGCGAATATTTTATACGAGAAACATCTTCCATTTATATCTCACGAGAAGAATCTGGGGAAGGGGAGGGCAATATTTAGTGGTATCAT
This sequence comes from Fidelibacterota bacterium, assembly GCA_004124475.1. GTDB lineage: Bacteria > Fidelibacterota > Marinisomatia > Marinisomatales > SCKK01 > SCKK01. The sequence continues at coordinate 16,494 of SCKK01000053.1, read as the reverse complement.
GTATGCAAGGGATCATGGATTTGACTATGTTCTTTCAATGGATATTGATCTTCAACATCCGGTAAACCGAATCCCAAGATTTATTGAAAAAATGGGGAAAAACCGGATTGTGATTGGCTTTAGACGAGATATGCCATTGATGCCCTGGCATCGTGTTTTCTCAAACAGAACGACTTCTTTTCTTCTCTCTATACGTACACGAACAAAAATCCTGGATAGTCAATGTGGATTTCGTTTATTCCCGACAAAAATAATAGATGAAGTGAAGTTTACAGAAAATGGATTCCAGTTCGAAAGTGAATTTTTAATTAAATGCGCATTAATTGGGTACGAAATTCACCATATTCATATTCCAACAATTTACCAGGATGAAAAATCTTCAGTGAGAAATGTATCTGATACGTTTAAGTTTATATCCATGTATTTAAGAAGTTATTTATGGTAACCAGTGAGGGATAATAAGATATGTTTGGTTGGCTGAAAAAATTATACAATTGGGTTCTACATTGGGCTGAGACACCTTATGCACTTCCCGCCCTAATCACATTGGCTGTGGCAGAATCATCTTTTTTCCCGATTCCCGTGGATATTTTGTTGATTGCCATGGCCGTATCTATCCCCGGCAGGTCTTTGGTATATGCGGCCTATACATCCCTCTTTTCCGTATTGGGGGGAGTCATCGGTTATTTGATTGGTTTTCAATTCATGTCGATGATAGGTGACAGGATAATTGACTTCTACGGATACCAATCCCAATTTCAATCATTAAGTCAAACATTTCAGGACTATAATTTTGTAGCAATATTAATTGCTGCTTTTACTCCTATTCCGTACAAAGTGTTCACGATCACAGCAGGTGCCGTACATGCTGACTTTTGGGAATTCTTTGCTGCCTCTGTTATTGGAAGATCATCCAGATTCTTTATTCTGGGAACTTTGATTTACTTTTTTGGTGAGAAAATCAAATCGTTCATCGAGAAATACTTTGATCTGTTATCTATTTTTTTTGTTGTCCTCTTAGTTGGGGGATTTATCCTTATAAAGTATGTCTTTTAATTATGTTTCATCTGTAAATAACTATAAATTTTCCCTAGGATTTTCGGGGTGTAGCGCAGCCTGGTTAGCGCGCGTCGTTCGGGACGACGAGGTCGAGAGTTCGAATCTCTCCACCCCGACATTAGTTTTAACTCATTCCTAAATCGGACACGCCGGAATCAAAAAGAAGTCCATAGTCCCTGCCTTGCCGGCAGGCAGGCATTGTCCACAATCCATAGACAATCCCGAAACTTCTGCACGCATCACGTTTTACGTTTCCCCGCACAGTCACTACGCTCCTTACTGGGCAGGCACGGATTATGGATAACTATTTGTCGTCGAGACATCCCGACAGATTGGGACTGCTAAAAAAAGCAAGAAATTCACGACTAAGTGCTTAATAAGGCTTTATTCATGATTTCAAACATTCGGTTTTGATTGATGTGGAAAGTTGTCAAAATTATGTTGTTTTCTTTTGTAAATAGCGATTCAATAATTAAATTTCCCAACTCAATTATGGGTAAAATATTTAATCATTTTACATAAGTGACCGAGTCAGATAAAAATAAATCGGGCTTAAGAGTGATTATTCACTCTTTCTTTGTGGTTCCATTTTTAATTGCAGCATTTTCAGTCCTCGTGTTTTTCATGTGGAAGTTATTGACTTGGGAACCTCGTAATGCGGAGGACTATCTTGCTGATGTAAAGACAGGAGGTGCAACAAAGCGGTGGCAAGCAGCTTTTGAATTGTCCAAACTCCTTGTAAATAATGATGAAATTCCTGAAAGCGACAGATTCGTTACCGAAATGCTCACGACCTTTAAATATGCTCAATATGACCCTGACTTGAGAGTAAAACTATATTTGATCAGAGCCATGGGACAGACGAGGAATCCCGCTTTTTCGGAGGTGTTAATAAATTCATTAGCTGACGCAAATGAAGGAATTGTCGCAGATGCAACATATGCTCTTGGTTTGATTGGTGGAAAGGAGGTTGAAGATGTCCTTATTGAAATGGCTGAACATCCTTCAGCTCTTGTCAGAAATCGTGCAACAATGGGATTAGGAAATATGGAAGGAGAAAACGTATCCCGAATTTTACATATCTTGCTACACGATTCTGAAGCTAATGTCAAATGGAGTGCAGCTATCGCATTGGCAAAACGGGGTGATGATGCAGGTCATGGCATTTTACTTGATTTATTAAATCGGAGTTATCTTGACAAGTTTGCAGAAGTTGACAGTTATGAACAATCTCAAGCGATACTTGTCGCTATTCATGCCGCTTCCATTCTCAATGATCCTGTGTTGAATGAAGCGATTAAAAAATTAGGAAAAGATGATAAAAATATGAAAATCAGGAATGCAGCAATTAAAGCTTTAAATCAAAAAATATGATAATGAACGAAGAAGGAAAAAAGGAACAGACTGTTTCAGGAAATGAATTAGGACAAGATTCAACACCAACGAAACCCACATTGAAGGAAAAAGTTGGAAAAAAAGAGGCAAGTGCGTCTATCGGGAAGGGAACATTTGAGGAAGAGATATCTCGGCGATCTTTTTTCTCATGGTTAACCATAGCATGGATTACATTTTCTATTGCAACCGGGGCTTTTTTTACTATGATATTAAGATTCATGTTTCCCAATGTCCTCTTTGAACCGCCACAATCATTTAAAGTTGGATATCCTAAGGATTATACTGTAGGTCAGGTGGATGTTCGTTGGAAACGTAAGCACGGAATTTGGATGGTTCGGAATCCCGAATATATTTATGCACTGTCTACGATTTGTACTCATTTGGGATGTACCCCCAACTGGCTTCTAAATGAACAAAAATTCAAGTGCCCTTGTCACGGAAGTGGGTTTAGAAAATCGGGTATTAATTTTGAAGGTCCTGCTCCACGCCCCTTAGAGAGATTCAAGATTCTTCTGGCGGATGATGGTCGGATCTTGGTAGATAAAACAAAAATATTCCAGTATGAGAAAGGACAGTGGAACGATCCGGAATCTTACTTGGTTGTATGAATAATAATAAAGCTACGGCCCATCCCATAGGGAGCCCCATGGGAGAGGGTCACCTATGGAGAGAATACCCTGCCTGATGGTAGGCAGTCGATACAGAAACTTACAATACTAAAGGAAAAAAATGAGCGATAAAAAGAAATCCAACATATTTCAACAATTAGGCAAAAGCCAGGTCTGGAAATCAATCATAAGATCAGGTATACCTCGCACACGGCGACAGAGAATGATGTCAGTTCTTAATTCTCTTTTTCTGCATCTTCATCCTGTACGGCTTCCGCGGCATGCTGTTAAGCTGAGATTTACCTGGTGCATGGGAGGACTTACATTCTTTCTTTTCCTCGTTTTGACTATATCTGGTATCCTATTGATGTTTTATTATCGACCTACTGTGGAATATGCCTATACAGACATGATTGATTTGGGAGAGCAAGTACCCTTAGGCATAATGCGTGAAATTCACAGGTGGGGTGCCCATGCAATGGTTATAACAGTATGGCTACATATGTTCAGAGTATTTATGACGGGTTCATATAAACCTCCTCGAGAATTCAACTGGGCCGTTGGTGTAATTTTGCTGCTCATAACATTGCTATTGAGCTTTACAGGATATTTGCTTCCTTGGGATCAGCTGGCCATTTGGGCGATCACTGTTGGAGCTAATATGGCGCGAGCTACCCCCTTTTTGGGTCACGAAGGTCCTGGCGCAGCGCTATTAGCATTAGGAGATATAAACTTTGTGCACATAGGAAGTGATGTCAAATTTGCACTACTTGGGGGTAGATTTGTGGGTGAAGCAGCTCTGTTGCGCTTTTATGTGCTGCACTGTATTGGGTTACCGTTTATTATTATGATTTTGATGGCAGTCCATTTCTGGAGAATTAGAAAAGATGGAGGTATTTCCGGTCCGACTTAATGTGAGGGAAGGAAATATTATAAGTGATGGAAGGTTTTAAACTTCTCGTTAACACTCTGGCACATCCCACCATTATGCTGACAGCAGGGATGTTAGTATTTCTTTTCTTTTTTCCGCCTAATGATTGGTTCGAAAAATGGAACCGGCGCCTCCATCTAAACTTCCTGTGGACGAAAAAAGGATTTTATTTTGTTATAATTTTAATGGTTGTATTCTTTTTAATTGGTCTCACTGATCCGAATTTCAGCCTTATTATTAAAAAACCGGATAACGTTCCCATTATCGGTTTGATATTTTTTGTATTCATTTTTTTATGGATCAGTATGAGCCAGGCATTAAAAAATGACAAACTAATTGACGCTGGTGAGAAGCCTGAAGAATACAACGATCCTGAAGACAAAGTGCTGGTATGGCCAGACCTTGTTTATATTGAGTTCATCGCGTTGATACTATGTATGTCCTTACTTTTAATTTGGTCAATCGGATTAGACGCTCCCCTTGAAGGACCAGCAAACCCTGCAGATTCTCCAAATCCATCCAAAGCGCCCTGGTATTTTTTAGGGCTTCAGGAAATGCTTGTTTATTTCGATCCGTGGCTGGCTGGTGTGGTTTTCCCGTCATTGATCCTCTTTGGCTTAATGTCCATACCTTTTTTAGATACGAATCCTAAAGGAGGTGGATATTACAGTTACAAACAGAGAAGGCTGGCAATTCCAATCTTTCTGTTTGGATGGATGATACTTTGGGTTGCACTCATAGTTATCGGAACTTTTTTGAGAGGTCCTAACTGGAATTTCTTTGGTCCTTTTGAGTTCTGGGATCTCCACAAACTTGTACCGTTGACCAATATTAATCTTTCGGAAATCATTTACATAAAATGGTTCAGTGTTGGGTTACCGGAAAATATCCTTGTTAGAGAGATATTTGGATTTCTCATTGTTTTTGGTTATTTCTTGTTGCTACCTCCCCTTCTGGCAAAAACTGCATTTAAAAAGTTACATCAAAATTTAGGAAATTTTAAATTTGGTCTTTTCATATTTCTGCTTCTTTTTATGCTTTCTCTCCCCATAAAAATGTATCTCAGGTGGCTTTTTAACCTGAAATATCTTATCGCAATTCCTGAGTTCTTCTTCAATATTTAGAGAGTTACCTGTGGCGAAACAAGAGCGTTATTACAACATCCTGAAACTGAACAAACTCTTCGCAATTTCCAGTATAGTTTTTCTATTCTTATTAATTTGGATGTTTAAAGATGACTATAGTCGTGATTGGAAGGGTTATCAACGTGAGTTCAGGCTATTGGAGGGAGAACTGACTTCTAATTTTCTGGAACTGGAGAAAAGTCGCATCACAGCTCTCAACGATTATAAAGTAGCACAACAAGAGATGGCGGCTGCGGAAAAATCGTTGGAGAATAAACGAGTAGATTTACAAGTACCACAAAAATTACTTAAATCTTTGAAAAATGAGCATTATAAAATTGAGCAGCAGTTAGCTTTTGCCAAAGCGGAATATGATGCTGCAAAATATGAATATGAAGAAGCAGTTGGAAAAAAACATGGCGATGTAATAAAAACCAAAAAGAGACTCGATCATTTTAATATCGAAGTTAAACAATTCACACTGACATTGGAGGATGTTGAAAGGGAACTAAATCAACAAAAGAAAACTATTCAGGACTTTTTACAGGAAGTGACTGGCGCAGAGAAACGTATAGGAGAATTTACAAGAAAGATAAACATTTATTCCAGAAGATTGACCAATATCGATCCAGGATCCATGACGGTCGGAAACAAGATGGCTGATTTCATAAGAGACTTACCTGTACTCGATTTTCTGAATCCTTATTATAAGATTGACCAGATTATTTTAAAGGACATAACGGAGGATTTGAATTTTACAACGGTGCCAACGGTGGATAGATGTATAACCTGCCATTTAGGAATAGCAAAACCAGAATATGAGGATGCTCCCCAGCCATTTAAAACTCACCCCAATCTGGACTTGTATATTACCAATAAATCACACCATCCTATGGAATCTTTTGGGTGTACGAGTTGTCATGGGGGTCGTGGACGGGGAACCAATTTTATTACAACTGCTCATACACCAAAATCTGAGGAACAGGAATTGGAGTGGGTAGAAAAATATCAATGGCACGAAATGCACCATTGGGAGACACCCATGTTCCCGAAACAATATTCGGAGTCGGGATGTTTTAAGTGTCACTCTGAGGAGATTTTTATAAGCCATGCAGAGAAATTAAACCTTGGAACCAATCTAATCGAAAAAGCCGGTTGCTTTGGCTGTCATATAATTGAGAGATATAAAGATAAACGACTTGTTGGACCTGATTTAAATAAAATACCTAAAAAAATATCTCGAGATTGGACTTATAGATGGATACGAGATCCAAAATCATTCCGACATAATACATGGATGCCTAAGTTTTTTGGTTTGGAAAACAATAGTGATCCCGAATCCCAAGTTAGAACAGGACAGGAAATTCACGCAATCATACATTATCTTTATAAAAATGGAAAAGACTTTCCACTTTATCCAATTCCAAGATTGGGCAATCAGGAGAGAGGGGAAGAGTTAGTAAATTCGTTGGGATGTCTGGGGTGTCACCTTATTGAACCCGAACCCTTTGAAGAAACAACCTCTCTTCAAACATTACGACGGGATCACGGTCCTAATCTAATAGGGCTTGCATCGAAAACAACTTCCCAGTGGATTTATAACTGGCTGAAGCAGCCGAGCCGGTATTTCCCAAGGACTAAGATGCCCAATTTACGTCTTACCGATGAAGAAGCGGCTGATATAACATCTTATCTTATGACCATGAGTAATGGGGAATTCCTTGAGCAAAGTATTCCAAAATTAGATGAGATGGTTATAGATAATATTGTGAAGAGTTTTTTACTCATGATGTTTTCAGATTTTGATTCACGTGAAAAGCTAAAATCCATGAAATTGGAAGATAAACTTGATTATGCCGGGGAAAAATTGATTCGTCTCTACGGCTGTTTTGGGTGCCATAATATTCCAGGGTTTGAGGATGAAAAACCAATTGGAACGGAGCTGACGGAAGAGGGGAGTAAACCTGTTGAAAAGCTTGATTTCGGACTTCTTGATATAAAACGTTCCCGGGAGGCGTGGTTTACACAAAAACTCAAGCATCCCAGAAGTTTTGATCGGGATAAAGTGAAAGGTGATTATGAAAAATTGAGAATGCCTGATTTTGAATTTTCCGATGTTGAAGTAGAAGCCATTGTAACAGCACTACAGGGATTTGTAAAGACTTCATATGGAATAAAACCGGTGAGGTCTCAAAATCGGGATGTTCATATGGGCCAGTGGCTTGTACGTGAGTATAATTGTCAGGGGTGTCACATTATCGAAAATGATGGTGGGGCAATAAGACCAACTATTCAGGATTGGTTGATTGATCAATATGCTTTTACCGAATCGGATGCGGAAGGTATGATCATCCCGTTCAGCCCACCTGATTTAAATACACAAGGTGATCGGACTCAACCCAATTGGCTTTTCGATTTTCTGAAAAATCCAACATCAATCAGACCAAACTTAAGAGTGAGAATGCCTACATTTAATTTTACTGACAGCGACTGGAGTTATATCATTAAATATTTTCTCTTTTTAGATGGAGAAGTGGCGACCTACGAATCAAAACACAGTGTGGATATGAAATCATTCCAATATCTTGCCGGCAAAGAACTTTCTGAGTTGGGCGCTTGTGATAACTGTCATTTTTATGGAACGACATTTCCAAAGCAAACTCCTGATACATGGGCTCCGAATTTAGCTATGACAAAAGTCAGGTTAAAACCGGAATGGGTGATACAGTGGTTAAAAAATCCACAGGATATTATGAAAGGAACGAAAATGCCTGCACCCTACGTTCCAACAAAAGAAGATTTGGCGGTACCGGAAATTAGAGAATCTTTCGGACAGGGGATTTTGAACCTTGAAGGAGATCAGGATGCCATGCTCAGAGGTATAACTGATTTTATGTATACTATCCCGGGTAAAACGGATATTTCTAAGGAAATAAAGGATTACTTTGATAAGAACGGTTATGACTTTCTTCAACAGGAAGAGGAAGCCGAGTGGGGCGAGTGGGAATAAATGTAGAACTTAGCTACGCGAATTGATCCATCGTCATTTCATTAAGATGGATTGATTGAAAATGGCTAAGGCTGAGGAAGTAGTGAGTAGTAACTGGTGAGTGCCTGCCCTGTAGGGAGGAACGACCGTACAGGGGTGAGGGGTAGAGCGGCGAGTTAAGATTACCAATTAACCAGTAACCAATTAACCAATAACTAATTTTCTCGACAAGAAACATTGTTCCGTAGGAACTCCTATGGAGAATTGCCGATACAGTTAGTTAGACTTATCCATTAACATGGCAGCTTAGAGATACTTCGGTAAAAAATCTCACTTGACAGACAAAACTCTTTTAAAACTAAACGTCCCAACAATTATTTCTATGAATAGTATAAAGGGGTTAAGAAAGTTTTCCAAGCTCACCGTATTTTTTACACTCCTTTTCATTTTTTCCGGTGGAATGGTCACGAGTACAAGGTCAGGATTATCCGTTCCGGATTGGCCTAATACCTATGGATACTTTATGTTCGCTAATCCAATCCAAAGCTGAAGAGATCTTTAGCGACTTCAATGATTTCCTTAATGGTCTTACGATTCTTTACTTGTTTGGTCAGTTAAACTGGTTAAAAAAGTTCCAATAATCGGTTTTATGCGATATTTTCAAATTATTTATAATTACTTGAACTTAATTATAGCTCGTTTCAATAATCCTAGAGCAGTGGAATAATTATACTCAGTCAGTCGATTAGGATTTTGGGAGTTCTGTTATTTTTCGCAGGTGTTTTGGCAGCTCATAACCAGGGTGCTTCTTAAATATACTTACCACTACAAGATTTAATGAAGACCAATGGAATTGAAAGAGGGTTGAGAATACAGCTGAATTTCTATCAACTTAAATTCTTCACAAAAGAGCTCGAAAGATTTTGATGACCTACATTTCTGAATTCCTACAGATAGTCTTCAATCCATTCCAGAATTCCTATCAAGTAGTGTCTTCTTCATTTTCCAAAACATCCAATGGACTACACACCTTATTCAAATCCCTTTCCATAACATGGGTATAAATTTCAGTCGTTTTACCATAAGCATGTTCCATCAGCTCTTGAACTATACGAATATTGGCGCTATTTCCCAATAAATGGGTTGCAAAACGTGTGACAGCTGACGCGCTTTGTTATACCGGACTGCAGCACTGCTTTTCTTACTGCCTTTTGTAATCCTGATTCAAAAGTGTGGTGACGCCTGAGAACACCTGAGCGAGAATCCCGGCTTAGTTTCTTTGATTGAAAAACAAATTGCCAGATAAATTCCCTGGAGGCTGATGGATATTTCCTCATAAGTGACAGAGGGATGTTCGTCTCTCCATATCCTTGAACCAAATCTTCATCATGTAATACATTCAATTGGTCAACCTGTACCCTTAATTGCTCTTTTATTGATTGTGGAAATAGTTTCGTACGATCTTTTGCTCCTTTGGATCCTCTGATATAGATTTGATCCCTGGCAAAATCCAAATCGTTAATGCGCAGACGGGTACATTCCATCAGCCTTAACCCACCACCATATAATAGACCCGCTATCATTTTATGTTTACCGTGCATATAAGAAAAGACGGTTCGAACCGCATCTTTGGTCATTACCACCGGCAGAGCTTTATGCTTCTTGGCTTTAACGGGCTCAATTTTCCCCTCAACTCGTTTATCCAGTGCCCTTTGATAAAGAAAAATCAAGGAATTCATAGCCTGGCGTTGTGTTGCTGCTGATACTTTTTGCTTAGTTGCAAGATGACTTAAGAATGATTCTAGTTTTTGCTTTTCCATTTTACTGGGATAAGTTTTACCCCTGTGGTATTTTATGAACCTGATAATCCAGTTGCAGTAAGCCTGTTCTGTTCGATAAGAGTAATGATGATATCTTAATACTTGACGTACCTGATCCATGAGTTTCAGGTCCTGGTCAGGAATAAATTTAGGTTGCGGATTGTCACGTAGTTCCATAGCTTTTGTCCTAAAATATGTTAATACTCTGCGGTAACAATTTGCTGATGATTGTTTCCATCTATTATCAAAAGTGTTATGAGAATATTTTGATAAATTTTGGGGAAAGTCTTGAGACCGACTTTTACATGGACAGAAGTCACGAATCCGGTTATATTTTTTTTGTCAATTGTAACTATTGTCGCTATATAGAGGGGTTGTTTCAAGAGTATAAGAGTGAAATTAGATGGAATATCTTATGTACAGTGATTTACGGGGGAAAATGAGATTTTGGAATTATACGGATTTTTTCAATCCACTACATGTTGGGCGGCATATAGTAATGTTCGTGTATAAGATCTATGACAAATAAGGCACCTAAAAAACACTCAGCACCTGGTCCTATGGCTGGGTATTCGTTCCAATTTTACCGCGCACTATATTGGCTATCTAAAGCGACGTCCGAAACGATGGTTGCTATTGAGACTGACGATGATGTTACGGTTGAAGAAAAGAATGGTAACTTTGTTTTTGAGCAAGATAAGCATTCCATTTCTGCTAAGAACATCAATCCATTGGCAGATAACTCTAAAGCTCTTTGGAATACGCTTAGAATTTGGTTGGACTTGATAAAGAATAGTGGGGTTCAACCTGAAAGTTCCCGTTTCCTAATCGTTACTAATAAAAACGTTCCAGATAATTGTTTAATTAAGCAGATCGCGTCAGCTACAAGTGATGAGGATTTAAAGCTGTGTGTTACCCATATGCGGTCGATTTCTATTTCACTTAATGAAATTGTGGAGGAAGTCCTTGGGTATGATGACAATGCTTTAAAGAGAATATTAAAAAGGATTGAATTGGTTGATCAGACTTCCAATCAGGATAACAGTACACTCCCAATGGAGATTATTGAAAATCTTCGAATACCATCTATTATCAAAGCTCAATCAGAAGAAATATTCCACGAAATGCTTGGGTGGGTACAACAAACTGCAATGCGAGCTTGGTCCGAGGCTAAACCTGCTGTGATTCAGGGACAACAGTTCATCAATGCACTAGATGCAGCAAAGCGTTCAAGAATACGTGATAAAACCCTTGAAAGAAGTGCACATCTTATTGAAGTGCCGGGTGACCAAATAGATAAACATCGAGGAAGCATCTTTGTTGAACAGATGAGGTTGATAACAGAAGACCAAAGTGAGATTAACGATGCAATAAATGACTTCATAAAATCAAGCAGTGAGTTATTTCGTCTATCTGATGAGGGAGAATTGACTCCTACTGACCTAGTGAATCTCGAATATAATATGGTTGATAGGTGGAAGCCCATTCGTCGAAGGAACATGAGAATTCACAAGGACAAGAATGACAAAGAGGTCGGATATCGAATATTTGACGAAACAACAAATAACTATTTAGTGAGTATTGGAGGGCTTCCAACAGAGCACCCTTACTTTACACGAGGTGCTTACCATCGATTATCAGAAAACTTGCTTGTTGGTTGGCATCCAAAGTTTGAGGACATTCTAAGCAAATCCTAAACGCCATTATGGATTTACTATTTGAACAAAAACTGACTAATAACACCGCCTTGGCGTCCCACTTAATTTCTATGGCCATAAGGGAATGTTTTGAATCAAAAGAACGTAAATCCGGTGTCGAGTTGCCTCTTGTATTCACGATATTGCCATTAGTTTTCCACAAGGCCACCGCCGAGTCACTTGCGAACAAGAAACGACCCGGTGCTCTTATTAAAGCTTTGAGCGAAAATCGAGAAATACCTTTGGGATTACAAGAGCGTATGGAAGGTTTTGCTGACCTGACCCTTGCAGCACTAAACTTATCCTTCGCGGCTAATTTACTTTATTTGGACGTCAACGGTACTATGGAAATCGTGCCCGGTAAAGAATCGAAAATGGATTTCACTCACCCACAGATAAAAACATCGATCAATGCAGCTAAAAGAGTAGGACAAAGCCTATCTGAGCTTAACGTAGAACAACTCTGTATATATCTAAATATCAGGTTCTGAGATGAAACTAAGTATTTTAAAAATCATTCTTTGGCCAAAAGACAAAACTAAGGAACAGAGAATCATCCAATTCAAGGAAGGGTGCATCAATGTTATCACCGGGGATAGCAAGACAGGAAAATCAAGTATAACGTGGATTATCGATTATTGTTTAGGAAGTGGGAAATGTTCAATCCCTGTCGGAATGATCCGAAAACTAACTGATTGGTTCGGCATTCATCTCAAATTAGCCAACACCGAAATGCTGATTGTCAGAAGAAATCCGGGAGAAAAACAATCAACTAACGAAATATACTGGGATGAGGGAATAACCATCGAAATTCCATATTACCCACAAAAAAATGGACGGGTTGAAGATATTGTAAATCGCTTTAATCAAATCTCGCGATTGCCAAGTTTAGACTTCAAATCTAGTGAACAGGTATCAGGTTATGGAAGTAGACCGAGCTTTAGAGACATGGCAGCATTTAATTTTCAACCACAGCATATTGTAGCAAATCCTTTCACACTTTATTACAAAGCCGATACTACAGAACACAGAGAAAAACTGAAAATTATATTCCCCCTAGTCTTTGGGGCAATTGACTCTGAAACGCTAGCAAAACAGAGGCAATTGACCGAGCTAGAAGCCCAAGCAAGAAAAGTACAGCGCGATTTAGCAACGCTGCACAATGCCAATCGTGTTTGGGAAGGGGAAATACAAAGTTACTATTTACAGGCAAAAGAGTATGGTCTTATTTCAAGTCCATCTGAATCGACTGAAGGTTGGTCAATAGAGAATTATATCTCTGAGTTGAGAAAAGCTACTGCGACAATCGAAACTCTTGATGTCCCGAAAATATCAGATGAGGCAATTGCAATTGCTGCAAAAGAGATAGCCGAATTAATTCATCAAGAGGACGAATCATCCCGTCAAATCGGAATTAGGCGAAGACGCTTGACCAAAATCGATGCTCTTGCAAATTCTGTATCTGAATACATCCATTCCTTATCAGACCACAAAGATCGCCTTTCAGGAATTGGATGGCTTGAGAAAAAGCTTAGTAGCAATGAGAAATTTAGATGTCCTTTGTGTAATACGGTGCACCCTGAAGCCGTTGAAGAACTAATGAAGTTAAGTGAATTGGCTACTCACTATAAGGATTTGACGAAATCCTTAGAAAGTGCTCCTGCCAAACTGGATAAAGAGGAAGCAGAACTGAGAACTGAATTAAAGTACTTCACAGAGCAGCTTGATGTAATTCGAGAGAAAAGAAAAGAACTGGAAGATAAAAGTGAAGAGTTAGCTGCATTACGTCAACAAACTCGACAGATTTTTCTTTTCATTGGAAGAATCCAACAAGCCTTAAAAAATTATCAAGAGGATTCCATAATTGATGAGTTACAGAATGAATATCGCTCACTCCATGAACGAATTACTAAGCTCCGCAAACAACTCGATCCAAAGCAAAAAAAAGTACGACTTCAACGTGCGATTTCAATAGTCTCAAAACGCATCGCAGAGTATTCAAAAATACTCGAATTGGAGCATTGGAGCGAAGATGTAACGTTAAACGAAAAAGAATTGACTTTGCAATTTACATCGGTAGAGGGACGAAGAGATTTTCTTTGGGAAATAGGTAGCGGTGCTAATTGGATGGGTTACCATATTGCGACTTTTCTTTCGCTGCACGAATATTTTCTGACTCTTAAAAATAACCTAGTACCTACATTCCTAATCTTCGACCAACCAAGTCAAGTCTATTATCCCGAGAAATGGCCGGAAAATGAGAAACAACAAGAGATTCAAGTTCCGGATGATATTGCTGGAGTACGCCGAGTATTCACGGCAATGGATGAAGCAATCTTAAACACTTCTGGCGATTTGCAGATCATAGTCACTGAACATGCAGGTTCAAACACTTGGCGACATGCAAAATCCATAAATTTTATAGGCAACTGGAGAAAAGGCGAAGATGAATTTCTGATACCACGTAGTTGGGTGGATTCATGAACGCCCAACCCACATTGCACAAGACGTGGAAAACTTTTCGGCAAATTTCGAAGTTTGAGAGTATGAGTAACGTAAATTCGTATTAAAAACGGTCAGTGGACAGAGTTTCCACACCTGTGAATTCACCCGTTAGAAATTAACAATCGCTGAACCCTCTGGAAGAACTCATTCTTGAATTATGGTACTATTAGTCCATTTATATTTTCATTCAATCCCCGTTACACAGATGCAAAAGGATGGACAAAATAGTAGTCAATCATAAGATCGTTTGTAATACCGTAATGGTACTTTAGATAAATTTCCAATAATACATTTAATGCGAAGTTTATATTATTTATAAGGTATTTCGATACGTTGACACCTGAAGTGGGTAGAATTTCAGAACTAACAAATTTTAAATAGACTTTAAGAATATGTAACTATTAAGGCTTCCCGTACGGTCACCCCGATACGCTCATTCTTCGCTACTGGGCAGGCAAGCTCCCTAAGGGACAGGAAGGCGCCCGTCTACACTACCGTTACGACAGACAGGCAGGTGAAGGCTGAGGTCAAGATCAATAGTGATCAAAACAGCACAGGAAATAGCTATGAATTGCTGCTCTATAGGAGACCCTCTGGGTCAGGGGAGTCCCTGTGGGACAATAATATTACAAATATGTGAGCGTGGTAAATTAATGTGTGGGAGTATATCCCATCACCATATGGAAAATTCCGTTCAATCTGATCAATGATTTGAGGGTATTTCAGGCAGATCCTCATCAGTCAATTCTCTTCGGGTAGAACCTTCGCCTTAGCCTTGGCCTTAGCCTTTTACTGAGCATGACCAGCCTATACACTGAATAGTTACAGCTATTTCGAGTAAATCTTTTTTAAGGGTTTTATTGCACCGGACACACATTTATCCACTGCATTGGAAAGACTGAGCGAATTGTACCAGTAGTTTGATGACCAGAGAATTTCTCCGGTCTCCTTCCTTATCATCTGGAGAGTAATTCCAACTACAGAGTTGACATATTCCACCCGGCTTGTTTCGATGATAGATCCCTTAAAATGTGTTGTTTCCTCAACCGTAGTAGTTGTATAAGCAAAGTCAGAATCTTCATCATCATTATCCTTATTAATAATGGGTTCTCGTTTTTCCTCAACAGTTGTCACGGTTCGACCTTTATCCTGGGTGATAATAGGAATGACAATCACCTGTTTATCGCTGAATTCCGTGATAGTGCAGAGGATAATTGCGTCAGGACTTTCTATTTCTAAAGTGTAGTCAGCATCAGTGATTGCCGTCTGAGAAAGGGCTGCTTCTTCAATTACTGTGTATAACTTCTCTCGCTCAACTACATTTAATCCGAGTTTCATCAGGTGGTGAACAAGACTTCTGGAAATAATTTCGCCTGACCCAAGAAAATTTTCATAATCCCTGATAGGAGCCACTGATACAGTCTTGACATCCGAGAAATTGAACCCCTCCTTTACAACGATGTTATTATAACAACCGGTAGCAAATAAAAAAGATAGAAGGACTAATAATCGTATGAATTTCACCTATTCCTCTAATGCTTCCAGATGGAGTTTTGCCTCTTTTTCCAACTCCTCATCCTCAGTTAAAGTCAGGCATAATGTCCATGCTACAATAGCTTCCTCGGTTTCGTCTAACATCTCCAGTATCTGACCTAACAAACGATAAAGTTCTGCATTTTCTTTATCTGCAGAAATTGCCTCGTTAATAAATGGAAGTGCCTCTTCGTACTTTTCTTCATTGACCAGAGCAATTCCTTTCTCCAATGCTATATCATCAGATTTTAAAGATTCCTGAGCTGCAGCAAAAGTATTAAACAGAAGAGGAATCAATAGAATCATATTAATTTTTTTCATTGTGTTCATCTCTTTTTTGGGGAATTGGTTAATATAAATGGTAATAGTTCACCATGCAATGATTCTTGATAATAATTTATTTTCGTAACGTTGAATATTTCTACCTACGTGAATGACGTAGTCGAGCAGTTAAGAATAGCACCCTGCTTTAGCTGGGTGGTTTGCATAAACTAACACATCCTGAAAAGTGCGCTTCAGTGTACTTTTTAATCATCAAAGATACCACTCTGAACATTCTTAGTAAGTCCGCTTGCCAAAGGCATCCCTATGGGAAAAGCGGACTATTATGTTCTTAAGATCATTATCACCCAGCTAAAGCAGGGTGTTACTCTTATCCGCAGGATCCTGTGGATGTAACTTTTTCATTATGGTGGTGAACTATTACTATTACTCCGGCGATGATTAATCGTATGCATCATGCAGCGTAGACAGTCTTAGGATGTTTAAAGTAATTCATCACCCGTTGTGGTGTTTTTTGTAGCATTCGCATATGTGAGATTACACCGTTCTTT
>SCKK01000015.1 GCA_004124475.1 Fidelibacterota bacterium | reverse complement strand
CAACATAATCGTGTTAACTTGCCTCATGGTCTGGTTCTCCTCTGTTATTCTATGATTTCATAAGGAGAAATTACTCTCCTTTATGAGGATTACCAGACCTTATACTTATTTTAACCGGACACTACTGATTTTATGTGTCTATTAAAAGATTGCAAATTCTGGTCGTAGTTGAGTTTTCCGTATGGGATGCCCACAGTTAAGGATTTTAAGGTAGTTTTGGAACAATACGAATTAAACACGACTATTTTAGGATATATTGTATAATGGTCGTGACTGATTTACGATTTTGCGTATAATAGTCGGAATGCAGCGAAGGCTAATGATAAAGCGGAAAATCTCTGATCCATAATCCTTATTCTAACCTATGAAAGGCTCAAAGGAAAAATTTGAATCAGGTACTGGACACGGGAACAATTGCAAGAAGTCAACTTTATCTCAATTACATCACCTTTTATCGTTAGAACATGACATCCGCCAGACCCGTTGAATTTACTTCGTATTCCACAGGGCCAATTGGCGGGATCACCGACGCAAGAAAATGAAAATTCCATTTGTTACCGTCACTTCAATAATTCAGGCAAAATCGTCTCAAAATAGTCAGTATCATCTTTCCGAGCGTCATAAGAAAAGATGGAAATACCCGAAAATCCAGCGCCCCTGCTATAACGAATTTTTTGTTTAACTGCATTTGTATCCTGATTGTATACCGCTAACCCTATTATAATCTCCTGATGATATTTTGACGGTATAATGTCCATCATTAAGTCTACATTTCGAGCAAAATTCTCTAAATCAGGGAAGTAGTTCATGGGTATGACGAAATCCACATAACCGTTTATAATCCATTGATCCCATGCTTGGAAATATCTATTGTTAGCTTCCCATAAGTTAGGTTTAACAGCTGCAGAGAGAACAACATTCGAATTGACTTTTAGAATAAGTGAATTGCACTTCCGAACAAATTCTGTAACAGAAGCTCGTCTAAAATCATCCCATATTTCTATCTGATTTAATTTTTTATTAACACCGATTTCGACCGGTGAATTCCCGAATAAATAGGAGTCTATTGGAGAAACTCCTGATGCATCTTTGAATTTTTGAATAGCGAGAGAATTGTACCCATAATCCATGTCTTGATACCGGATATAGTCAAGATGAAGTCCATCAATATCATATCGAGCCAATAATTCCTCACACACTGAAATAAGATGATCCGTGACTCCAGGAATGGCAGGGTTTAAGAATTTTTTTATCCTATTACCACTATTATTCTGAAATTCGCTCTCAACTTTATGATTATCCATTAAACTACCGTCCACCCATTCAGGATGTGAATTCATTATATGCGTGCTGTCTTGAGGGAGACTGTTCGAAGACCAAACTAGAAACACATTGATCCAAGCGTGAATTTTTAGATTGCGTTTATGACCTTCCGAAATCGCGTACAATAGAGGATCCAATTCGTCTTTTATGGTATTAGACCTCGGCGTTAAATCACTTTTGTAAAAAGCATCCCCTCTCCCACGAACCTGCAGAAAAAGATGGTTAAATTGATATGTTTGAGCAAAATCTAACACAGAGTCGATTGAGGCTTTTGAAGTCATGGATGTTCGAACAACCCAAATACCACGAAACTGAAATTGAGGATTTTCTTGTGCGGAAACCCCAAAAAACAATCCGACAATACAAAAGGCAACCGTATGAGTTGCCTTTTGTATATATTGCATTGCATTATCTGCCAAATTTATTTTTGATCTTTTTTTGATTCTACACCTTTACCTTTTCTTTTTTGCCTTTGGTTTCCTTTGGACTAGGTACAGTCCCAACTAAATCGACAAATTCCAGAAGTGATACAGGAGCACAATCATTATCACGAAAACCCAATTTAGTAATACGAGTATATCCACCAGGACGATCTGCATAGACGGGTGCAATTTCATCAAACAGAATTTTCACGATATCTACCCGAGGAATCTTTTTCAAGACCTGCCTTCGAGCGTGAAGATCCCCTCGTTTGGCAAAAGTAACGAGAGGCTCGATGAATTTACGGGTCTCCTTCGCTTTTGCATCCGTAGTTGTAATTCTTTTATGTTCAATGAGGGAAGCAGCAAGATTGGATAATAATGCCTTTCTATGACTCGTAGTTCTGCCCAATTTCCTACCCCGTTTTCTATGTCTCATAAGGTATCCTTAACCTTCTGTATCCAGAAGGTACTTGTCCACATCCATCCCGAAAGATAGACCCATATCACCTAATTTCTCTACCAATTCAGACAAAGACTTTCTCCCAAAGTTTTTATACTTAAGCATTTCGTTTTCTTCTTTGGAAACAAGGTCTGAAATGGTTTTTATTCCAGCGGCTTGAAGACAGTTATGACTGCGTACGGATAATTCCATTTCATCAATGGATTGGTTCAAAAGATCCCTGATACGCAGTAATTCTTCATCAAATTCCTCCGTAACACTAAGCACAGGATGGGCATCTGAGAGCAAGAATTGCCTGAAGTGGTCAATAAGCAGTTCTGCTGCATAATTGACGCTATCCTGGGGAGATGTAGTACCATCCGTGTTGACATCAAGCACCAACTTTTCCAAGCTGTCCTTGGCAGAAGATACCGGCTGAACATCGTATACTACCTTTGTAACAGGATTAAAAATTGAATCGATAAAAATAGTACCGATGGGGGGGTCAATTCTCTGGTGGCTGTCAGCATCCACATATCCCTTACCCACGCCAATATGCATTTCAATGGTAAAGTTAGCTTTTTCGTTCATAGTAGCAATATGCAAATCCGGATTCATCACTTCAAATTCAGATGAGGCATCATCAATGTCTTTAGCAATAAATTTTCCTGCACTACTAAAGCTTAAAACCACCTTATCCGGTCTAGAATCTGACAACTTAAAACGGACAGTTTTGAGGTTGATAATCATGTCTGAAACATCTTCAACCACCCCTTCAATTGTAGAATATCCATGCAAAACACCGTCAATTTTAACAGAAGTGATTGCAGCACCCGGAATACTCGTCATGAGTACACGACGCATCGCATTCCCAATCGTAATTCCAAACCCTCTTTGAAGAGGTTCAAGCGTAAAACGTACATAACTATCTGTTAATGATTGCTCATCAACATTAAATTTTAACTCATTATTTTTGGTCATTTTTTTGATTCCTCACTCTACTATTTTGAATACAATTCTACTATCATTTGCTCTTTAACATCTACAAGACCCATTTGATCTCGTTCAGGGATCTCAAGAAATTTACCTGTTAGGGTAGCTTTATCGAGAGATAACCACGGAAGATCCAAGTCACCTTTAATCTTTTTGATAGAATCATGGATAATCCCTAGTTTCCTGCTCCGGTCACGAACCTTAATCTCATCTCCAGGTTTTACAAGATATGACGGAATATTTACTACTCTATCATTAACAAGGAAGTGTCTGTGGGAAACTAATTGTCTTGCTGCCATTCGACTGGGAGCAAATCCTATCCTGTAGACAATATTGTCTAAGCGTCGCTCTAACAGTATCAACAGGTTTAACCCGGTATTCCCTTTCATCTTATCTGCCATTTTAAAGAAACGACGAAATTGACGTTCAAGGAGCCCATACATATATTTTAGTTTCTGTTTCTCACTCAACTGCATGGCAAAGTTGGATTTTCTACGGCGCCGACTCTGACCATGCTGACCCGGTTTATAATTTTTCCTGTCCAATAAACGGTCGAACTTCTTTAATCCAAAAATATTCTCGCCAAATTTCCGAACGATTTTCCCTTTGGGCCCCAAAAACCTTGCCATAAATTCTCCTCCTATACCCGGCGCTTCTTTGGCGCGCGACAACCATTATGAGGGATTGGAGTAATATCTTTCATAGACGTAATCTCGAGACCGGCCACTGCCAACGATCGTATTGCCGGCTCTCGACCGGGCCCCGGTCCTTTTACGAGAACTTCCACACTTTTCAAACCCCGTTCCATGGCTTCCCTTGCAGCTTTCTCGGCAGCCTGACCTGCTGCAAATGGGGTGCTTTTTCGAGAACCCTTAAATCCTATAGTACCAGCAGTTGCCCAAGTAATTACATTCCCATTCATATCAGTCAATGTGATATTTGTATTATTAAATGTAGCTTTAATATGTGCCACTCCCTCAGGAGCAACCTGACCTTTTTTCTTCTTACGTTTTCTACTTTTTTTTGCCATAATAATTATTCATTACCCTTTCTTCCCAACTGACTTCTTTCTTCCTAAACCTACGGTTCTCTTCTTTCCTTTTCGTGTCCTGGAATTATTTTTTGTGTTTTGACCTCGAACGGGTAAGCCTCTCCGATGCCGTAGTCCCCGGTATGATCCGATGTCTATGAGACGCTTAATATTAATCGTCAATTCTGTTCTAAGTTCACCTTCCACCTTCCTTGTACCGACTTCTTTCCTGATTGCCGCGATCTGTTCTTCACTCAGGTCTTGCACTCTAATATTACCGTCCACATTTGTTTGTTTAAGAATTTCACAAGACAGAGTATGACCAATTCCATAAATATAGGTCATAGCATATTCTACATTTTTAGTTCGTGGTAAATCTATACCTGAAATACGCGCCATAATTAACCCTGCCTCTGCTTATGTTTCGGATTTATACAAATCACCCGAACAACACCTTTCCGTCGAATGATTTTGCACTTATCACAAATTTTTTTCACTGAAGATCTAACTTTCACTCCAATACACTCCTACTTATGTCTAAAAACGATTCTTCCCCTACTTAAATCATATGGCGATATTTCGAGTGTAACCGTATCACCAGGAAGAATCTTAATAAAATGCATTCTCATCTTTCCAGCCACATGAGCAAGGACTTCATGCGTTTTACCACCAATTTCCACATTTACCCGAAACAATGCATTTGGCAGTGATTCAGTAATGGTCCCGTCTATGGTAATCGCTTTCTGTTTAACCATCATATATTCCATTACTTAATATTTTCCCGCCATGAGAAGTCACCACAATAGTATGTTCAAAATGGGCCGAGGGTTTACCATCTTTTGTGCAAATAGTCCACCCATTAGGTTTGGTGAAGATTTCCTCCCTACCAAAATTAACCATGGGTTCAATGGCAAGACACATTCCAGTATCTAATTCAACTCCATTCCCTGGCTCACCATAATTGGGTACCTGAGGATCCTCATGGAGTTGACTCCCGATTCCATGACCAACCAAATCTCTTACAACGCTGAATCCATGTCCTTCTACAAAATGTTGAACGGCATAACCGATATCAGAAACTCGATTACCTGCTTTGGCTTTCTTGATCCCAATGTATAAGGACTCTTCTGTAACTTCTAAAAGCCGCTTCAAATCTTTTGAGATATCTCCGATAGGATACGTCCTTGCACTGTCTCCGTAATAACCATTTTTTAATACACCACAATCGATTCCCACAATGTCACCCTCACGAAACTCACAACTGTTGGGAATTCCATGTACCACCTCATGATTAAAGGAAATACATAGACTTGAAGGATATCCCATATACCCTTTAAATGCCGGCTCACCTCCTTCGGAGTGGATCAATTCTTCCGCTAATTGATCTAAGTATTCCCCTTTTACTCCCGGTTTAATCTCTTTCTCTAACATGTTCAGCGTATTAAAAACTATCCGACTGCTTTCCCGAATAAAATCTACTTCTCTCTGGCTTCTAATATGCACCATGATTAAAACCTCCGCCTGCCACGAAGTTTTCCTTTTTTCAAGAACCCGTCATAATGCCGCATTAAGAGATGAGACTCAACTTGTTGTAGCGTATCTAATGCCACACCAACGATAATCAACAAACTTGTACCTCCGAAAAAAGATGCAAGATCATAACGTACATCCATTGTATTCATGAGGATATAAGGAAATACTGCAACGAATGCTAAGAAAATAGACCCCGGGAGCGTGACTCGGGTCAGAATATTGTCGATAAATTCTTCGGTTCTTTTACCAGGCCTCACACCTGGAATAAAACCCCCATGTTTCTTCATATTATCGGCTACTTCCACAGGATTAAAGGCAATTGCCGTATAAAAGTAAGTAAAGAAAATGATGAGCATACCAAAGAACAGCCAATAAAACCAATGATCAAATGAAAATACTCGGATAATTCCCTGCATAAAATCACTTTCATGAAAAAACGTGGCGACCGTGGAGGGTAAAAACATGATAGACTGGGCAAAGATAATGGGCATCACACCTGCTGAGTTAACCTTCATGGGAATATGAGTGGATTGCCCACCATAAACTTTCCGCCCCACAACTCTTTTGGCGTACTGAACAGGTATTTTCCGGGTTCCCTGGGTAAGTAATACAACAAAACCGACAATGATAAACATGAGTCCAAGCAGGATTACTTCTGTTAATGGTCCTCGTACGTCCTCCTGTATTAATGAAATTTCACTAATAATGACATTAGGAAGTCTTGAAACAATACCAATCATGATGATGAGCGATATTCCGTTGCCAATCCCTCGTTCAGTTATCTGTTCTCCCAACCACATCATAAATATTGTCCCTGTCACCAGTGTTATCAAAACGATAAACCGAAACGATAAACCGGGACTTGGAACAACTGGGATAGATCCTCCGGCAATAGTAGCTGTCATGCCTTCTAAATATATGGCTACTCCATAAGCTTGTAATGTAGAAATAAAAACCGTGCCGTAACGGGTCAGCTGAGTAATTTTTCTTCTGCCTTCTTCACCCTCTTTTTGAAGTCTTTGGAAATAGGGCACAACAACGCTCATAAGTTGAATGATAATGGATGCAGAGATATAAGGCATAATTCCAAGAGCAAAAAGGGTAGCCTTTTGGAATGCCCCTCCGGCAAACATATCATAAAGCCCAAAAAGTGTATTCTGGAAATTTTGAATTGCAGCGCCGAGAGCTTCACTATCAATCCCTGGCGTAGGAATATGTGCTCCCACCCGAACAATGAACAGAAGCGTCAACGTAAAAAGAATTCTCTTTCTAAGTTCAGGGATATTGAAAATATTTCGAAATTTTTCGATCATTTCGTTATTGCTTTACCTCCGGACCTTTCGATCTTATCCATTGCTGTTTTGCTAAAAGCGTTTGCAGTCACTAATACTGCTTTTACGAGATCACCATTACCCAGAACTTTGACAGGTTTGTTTTCAGTTTTTATCAACCTATTTTTAACCATGATTGTGATATCGACTTTATCCAAACCAAGGCTCGCTATTCTGTCCAGATTAACTATTTGGTGAATTTTCCGAAATCGAGTGTTTTTAAAGCCTCTTTTTGGAACTCGCCGCTGCAAAGGCATTTGACCCCCTTCAAACCAGGCTCGTCGTTTGCTACCGGTTCTGGAATGATAACCTTTCGTTCCTCTTCCGGCAGTTTTTCCCTTTCCAGAGCCTTCTCCACGACCCACTCGCTTGGTCCTTTTCGTTAATCCTAAGGGCGCCTTTAATGAATTCAATTTCACTATACTTCTTCAACCTTTACCAAAAAGTCGACCTTCTTAATCATACCCCTGATTATAGGTGTATCATCATGAAATACGGACTGGTGCATTTTCCTGATACCGAGGGCTATCAGTGTTTTTTTCGCTTTTTCCCTGTAGCCAATACCACTCTTGATTTGAGTAATTTTTAATTGAGTTTGCTTTTTCTTTGCCATCGATTTGTTATTTAAAAATCTTTGAAATAGTAATTCCGCGTCTCATAGCCACAGAAACCGGGTCTTGAAGACCCTTTAAGGCAACCTCTGTTGCTCTCACGACGTTGTTTGGATTATTCGATCCAAACCTCTTTGTTAATATGTCTGTGATTCCTGCTTGTTCAACCAGCGCACGAACTACACTCCCAGCGATGATACCTGTACCAGGGGAGGCAGGTTTTAACATGACTCGACTGGCACCAAATTTCCCGATAATTTTATGAGGAACTGTCCCTTTAATAAGAGGAATACGAAATAAATTCTTCTTTGCATCTTCTTTTGCTTTAGATATTGCAGATAAAACCTCATTAGCTTTACCATGTCCAAGACCAACGTGACCATTCTTATCACCAATTGCAACCAGAGCGTTGAACCTGAATCGGCGACCACCTGCCACTACTTTGGCTACCCGGTTTATCCTGACAACAGTTTCTTCCTGTAAATCTATTTCCGTGGGATCGATGACATTCAAAATTCTAACCCTCCAGATCTTGCTCCGTCTGCCAAAGCTTTAATACGCCCGTGATAAAGATAACCGTTTCTATCAAATACGACTTTTTTTATCCTTTTCTTTTTCGCTTTGTCAGCTATAGCTTTACCAACAATTATGCTTTTTTCTATTTTTGAGCCCGCTTTCTTTAAATCTTCCTGAAGATTCATATCAAGCGTGGAAGAGGCAATAAGCGTTTTTCCCTTTGTATCATTTACGATTTGGCCATATATATGACGAAGACTGCGATACACTACAAGTCTGTAACGATCACTTATTTGATAGGGAGATCTTTTGCTGCGTCTCCGACGTCTGAGCCGCCTTTCCCTCTTTTCATACAATCGTTTCACAATCTATCCCCCAACCGTTTTACCCTTCTTAATTCGTATAAATTCTCCTCTATAACGGATTCCTTTCCCTTTATAAGGCTCTGGTGGTCTAAAAGATCGAATCTTCGCCGCTACCTCTCCTACAAGTTGCTTATCAATACCTGATACAGTAATATTGCTGCGTTTCGCTACAATCCTAATCCCTTCCGGAGGATCAAAATAGATATCATGGGAAAATCCCAATAATAGTTTTAACCGATTTCTCTCAAGAATTGCTGAATAACCCACCCCATTGATTTCAAGTTCTTTTTTAAACCCAGCTGTAATTCCCTCAATCATGTTTGCCAATATCGCTCGGGTTGTGCCATGAAGGGCTCTATGAGATTTGGTATCCGAAGGTCGTGTCACAACGATCTTTCCATTATCCTTTTTTACAATGATATCCGGGTGGACATCAAATCCTAATTTTCCCTTGTTCCCCGTTATGGTCACATGATTCCCATCTACAGTTACCTTAACGTTCTCTGGAATATTAATCGGTTTTTTTCCTATTCTGGACATAATTACCTACCAAATATTACAGATTATTTCTCCGCCTACTTTTAATTCTCTGGCTACTTTATTGGAGATAACCCCTTTTGATGTTGTCAATATGGAAATTCCCAGTCCATCTAAAACCCGGGGAATATCATCAACACGTGCATAAACTCTACGACCTGGCTTACTTACCCTCTTTATATGTTGGATGACCGGATCTCCATTACGATCATATTTAAGAAATATTCTCAAATATTTTCTAAATTCATCTTTAATAATGATATAATCCTTGATATAATTTTCCTCTTTCAGAATGTAGATAATTCGTTTCTTAAAGTTTGATGCTGGAATATCCACCCAGCGATTTTTCACTTTTTGAGCGTTTCTGATTCTTGTCAATAAATCTGCTATAGGATCTGTCATTGTCACTTTAAAAAATCTCCTGTATTACCAACTCGCCTTTGTTACTCCGGGGATTTCACCCTTCAGCGCCATTTCTCTAAAACAAAGTCTGCAGAGTCCAAACCGCTTTAGATAGGCTCGGGGACGTCCACAGTTTGTACATCTATTATACTCCCTTGTGCTGAACTTTTGCTTCCGTTTAGCTTTGATAATAAGTGCTTTTCTTGCCATCAAATTTCCTTTGTATCATTCATCTTTTTTTGCTTTTCGAGTTTCCCGCGAAAAGGAAAGCCAAGAGCAGAAAGAAGCTCATAAGCCTCCTTATCCGTGTTAGCTGTGGTTACAATAGAAACCTGTAACCCCCTTATCTTGTCAATTTTATCATAATCGATCTCAGGAAACACAATTTGCTCTTCAATTCCAAAACTATAATTACCCCGTTTATCAAAGGCTTTTACCGGTAATCCGGTGAAGTCACGTACTCGGGGAAGCGCAATAGTAATAAGCCGTTCAAAGAATTCATACATCTTCCACTGTCGTAAAGTAACTCGACAACCCACTGGATCTCCTACCCTAAGTTTAAAGTTTGATATGGCTTTCTTTGCTGATGTTACAACTGCCTTCTGCCCTGAAATTGTTGTTAAATCTTCTACGGCGTGCTCAAGAGATGCCGGTTCATCTTTTGCCCTGCCCATCCCAATATTCAATGATATTTTTTCAAGCTTTGGTACTTCAAACTTATTCTTGTACCCCAACTTATCCATTAATTGTAGAACAATCACTTCGTTATACCTTTTCAACAGGGATGGGATATAACCATTTCCCTTATGATGGACGGTTTTCTTCTTTGCTGTAATGGTTTTTGATTCTTTTTTTATCACAGCTTTTATCTTCGTTTTACCAGTACCGGATTTACCTCGTACATTCGAAGTTGTTTTGACTTTTTTCACCACTTTTGTTTTTCCTTCAGCCAAGATTCCTCCTAAGTATCGATGTCTTCTCCTGTTTTCCTTGCAACTCTAACTTTTCTCCCAGTCTTTAAAAATCGGTAACCAATACGTGTTTTCTGACCTTTAAATTCCATCATAACATTCGAGACATGAATAGCGGCTTCCTTTTCCACTATCCCTCCCTGTGGGCTTTGCTGTGACGGTTTAGTATGACGTTTTATAAAATTTACATTCTCTACGATAATCTGACTTCTTTTAGGAAACACTCGAAGTACTTTACCGGATTTACCACGATCATTCCCAGAAATGATAACCACAAAATCACCTTTTTTAATTTTCATCCTATATTACCTCTGGCGCCATCGAAATAATTTTCATAAATCCCTTTTCTCTAAGCTCTCTGGCAACTGGTCCAAAAATTCGAGTTCCTCGGGGCTCGCCAGCACCTGTGAGCAGAACCGCAGCATTATCATCAAACCTAACATAAGAACCGTCAACTCGACGTATTTCTTTCTTTGTCCTTACAACCACGGCCCTGGAAATATCCCCTTTTTTTACCATTCCTCCAGGAATTGCATTTTTCACAGTGACTACAATAATGTCACCCACCCTGGCATATCGCTTTCTCGTGCCACCAAGAACCTTGAAACAGAGTACTTCTTTTGCGCCTGAATTGTCCGCAACCCTTAATCTGGTTTCTGACTGAATCATATTCCTTCCTTAATTCCTTTGAGAGAATTCTTTTATACTCCTTTTGATCTTTCCAATACTTCGAGCACTCGCCAATGTTTTGTTTTACTTATCGGTCTGGAATAAATAATCCTGACATAATCCCCCAAATCACATTTAAGATGGTCACTGGCGTGAGCTTTGAATTTCTTTTTCCTCGTTATAAATTTTTTATAAACCGGATGTTTGACACGACGAGAAACCTCAACAACAACCGTTTTTTCCATCCGGTTGCTGACAATCTTCCCTTCAAATACCTGTGCTTTTCCCCTCTCGCTCATAAGCTAACTCATCTCCTCTGACTGCCTGATTCCTAATTCAAATTCCCTGATTACAGTTTTGACTTGGGCAATTTCCTTCCGAACATGATGTATACGCATAGGATTCTCCAACTGGTGGAGAGCTTTCTGAAACCTTAAATTCTGAAGTTCTTCCAAATCGTCTTGAAGTTTCAATTTCAACTCGTTTACAGTCATTTCTTTAATTTCTTCTCTTTTCATAACGTTAATCTCTAATCTCAATGACCAAACTCTTTCCGTTCAACTAATTTAGTTTTTATAGGGAGTTTATGTCCGGCAAGTCTGAAAGCCTCTGCGGCAAGTTCCTTATCTACTCCCTCTACTTCAAATAGAATACGTCCCGGTTTCACATTTGCTACCCAATATTCAGGTGCACCTTTTCCTTTTCCCATCCGGACTTCAGCCGGTTTTTTTGTGATCGATTTGTTCGGGAATATTCGAATCCACATTTTACCGTGCTTTCTAATTTTCCTGATGATTGCAATACGTGCAGATTCTATTTGCCTTGCTGTAATCCAGCTTGGCTCTAAAGCTTTAAGCCCAAAACTCCCAAAAGCAACACTGTTTCCTCTCATAGCCATTCCACGGCGATTTCCGCGGTGCGTCTTACGCCATTTAACTTTTTTGGGTTCTAACATCAGGTAGGTATCTCCCCGTTACAAATCCAGACCTTGACTCCAATAATCCCGTAAGTTGTCTTGGCTTCGACTACTGCAAAATCGATATCAGAACGGAGGGTTTGAAGCGGAACCCTCCCTTCTCGGAATGTTTCACTCCTTGCAATCTCTGCACCGCCAAGTCGTCCAGCTACCCGAATCCTGATACCATCAGCTCCCATACGTATAGTAGATTGAATCGCTTTCTTAACTGCCCTTCTATAAGCAACTTTTTTCACCAACTGTTGTGCAATGTTTTGACCAACCAGACGGGCATCCAATTCCGGTCTTTTAACTTCAGATACATTGATTTGGACTTCTGTTCCAGTCAATACTTTCATCTCCTCTCGCAACCGGTCTACCTCCTCACCACCTTTTCCAATCACAATTCCCGGTCGAGAAGTTAAAATAGTGATGGTAATTTTTTTGGAAGTCCTGCTTATATCAATTTTAGATACTCCTGCATTGGGTAAACGACGTTCGATATACTTTCGTATAGTTATATCCTGTGCGATATATTCAGAGAAGTTCTTCCCACCAAACCAATTTGAAACCCATGGCTTATTAATTCCTAACCTAAATCCAGTTGGATGTGTTTTTTGTCCCACAGTTTTCCTTCCTATAGTTCCAGATCTTCAAGCACGATTGTCAGATGACTTGACCTTCTTCGAATTCGAGATGCTCGACCCATGGAAGCTGCCCTGAATCGTTTCATGGTTGGACCTTCTCCCACATAAGCTTCTTTTACGAATAAATCGTCCGGATCTTTGGATTTTCCTTCCTCAGTCTGCAAAAAGTTTGATACAGCTGATCGAATAGTTTTTTCGATAACATCAGAAGCCTTTTGTGGAGAATAATGTAGAATATTTAAGGCAGTTTCTACATTTTTTCCCCTAACAATATCCAATATCTTCCTGACTTTTCGCGGTGCCTGGCGTATGTATTTTGCTTTAGCTATTGCTATCATTACTTCTTCTTTCTATCGCCTGAGTGCAACCTAAACGTCCGGGTTGGAGAAAATTCACCCAGTAAATGTCCCACCATATTTTCTGATATAAAGACGGGAATAAATTGTCTTCCATTATGTATTGCCAGCGTATACCCAACAAAATCTGGTGTAATAACTGACCGTCTTGCCCAGGTTTTTATCACTTTCTTCTTCCCATCTTTTTTCATTTTCTCAATTTTCTTGAGAAGCTTCTCATCGACGTATGGGCCTTTCTTTACTGACCGAGACATACGCTATTTTCTCCTTTTCACGATAAATTTATTAGATGCTTTATTTCTCTTTCGAGTTTTATACCCCTTTGTCGGTACTCCCCAAGGAGTTACAGGATGTCTCCCGCCGGAAGATTTTCCTTCTCCTCCCCCCATGGGATGGTCAACAGGATTCATAGCTACTCCACGAACCTTTGGTCTCCGACCTAACCAACGACTCCTGCCGGCTTTTCCCAACTTCACCATCTCATGACTTCGATTTCCCACTTCACCAATTGTTGCTCTACAATCTTCACGTACCATCCTAATTTCATTAGAAGGTAGTTTCAAAGTAACCATGCCTGCGTCTTTCGCCATTATTTGAGCACCTGTACCGGCACTTCTTACCATTTGCCCTCCCCTACCTGGGATTAATTCAATATTATGAACAACAAGCCCAGCTGGGATGTTTTTTAATTTCATAGAGTTCCCGATTCTCAATGGAGTCTTTTCACCGGTAATAATAGAGTCTCCTACTTTCAATCCAAATGGTGCAAGGATATATCTTTTTTCCCCATCAGCATAATGCAAAAGTGCGATTCGAGAGGATCGATTCGGATCATACTCAATTGATGCTACTTTTGCCGGAATATCAAATTTATTCCGCTTGAAATCAATAATTCGGTACTGCCGTTTGTGACCGCCTCCTCTCCTTCGAGATGTAATACGACCTTTATTATTTCTGCCCCCTGATTTCTTTAGGGGTCGAATGAGACTTTTCTCCGGAGTTTTCCGCGTCAACTCTTCAAATGTAGACACAGTCATAAACCGTTGTCCAGGTGTATTCGGTTTCTTATTTTTTATCGGCATGGTTTACCTGGCTACTTCTGATTCATATAAATCTATTTTAAATCCTTCTTGCAGAGTAACAATTGCCTTTTTCCAATTGGCTCTCCGACCGGAAGTCCGGATCACACGTCCACCACTACGGATTGTCATGCTTTTACTTTTTCCTTTTATATTCATAGTATGGACATTTGAAACCTTCACATTAAATTTTTTCTCTATCGCTTTTTTTATCTCAATTTTGTTAATACTGGAATCAACCTGAAAAGCAAACTTCCTTTGAGTATCCTCAAGTCTACTCATCTTTTCAGTCATTATTGGTCTAATTATTATTTGCCTCTTCTTTTCCATTTCAGTTTACCAGTAATTGTTCGTTTAATTCTTTAATCCCCTTCTTCTCGAATAAAAGCACTTCGCAGTCTAATAAATCAATCGTAGAAACCTGCTTAGCTCGAACCAATGATACATTGGGAATATTCCGTAGTGAAAGCATCACGTTCCTGTCCACTTGCCAGGGCAAAAATGTAATCTTTTTCTTTTCGATCCCAAGATTACTCAATACTTCCAAAAACAATTTTGTTTTTGGTGTATCAAATTTTATTTCGTCTAAAATAACAATTGCTTTATCTTTTATTTTTTGAGAGAGAACACTCCGTCGAGCAAGACGTTTCATCTTTTTGGGTAGCCTCGCCTTATATTTTTTCGGTTTTGGACCGAAGGTAACGCCACCGCCTCTCCAAATAGGGGAGCGTATGGAACCGGCTCTTGCTACTCCTCTTCCCTTTTGGCGCCACGGCTTTCTACCACCACCTCTAACTTCTCCTTTAGTTTTCGTAGAATGTGTTCCTTGACGCGAATTTATCATTTCAGCAATAACCGCTCTATAAACAACATCTTCATTGGGTTCAATTTTAAACACGGAATCGTGCACCATTACTTTCGAAGTTGCTTCACCATTTGTATTATGTACTTGCAAACGCATTCTTTCACCTTTCGCTACTTTAACAAAGTAACAATGCCATTTCTTGCTCCCGGAATAGCGCCTTTAATAAACAAACAATTATTACTCTCATCTATCTTAACAACTTCAAGATTTTTCAGAGAAACCTTAATATTACCCATATGTCCTGGCATTTTCATTCCACGCCAAACGCGGGATGGATCAGAAGATTGTCCAATAGAACCAGGCGCCCTCAACCGATTCGATTGTCCATGAGTTTTTGGTCCTCCCTTAAACCCATGTCTCTTTACAACTCCGGCAAATCCCTTGCCTTTGGATACACCCCCGACAGAAACACGATCCCCTTCTTTAAATAATGAGACAGTATAGGAAGTCCCAATTTTTGGCTTTCTACCTCTTTTAAGAGGAAATTCAACCAAATATTGCTTTGGAGATACATTTCCTTTTTTAAAATGCCCTGCCATAGGCTTATTTGTCCGGCTTTCTTTTTTATCACCAAAACCTAATTGTACAGATTCATATCCATCTTTGTTTTTTGTTTTCACCTGTACAACCACGCACGGACCTGCCTGAATTACAGTGACGGGTATATCGTGCCCATTCGAATCGAAGATCCGTGTCATTCCAACTTTTTTTCCTATTAATCCTGGCATGTTTACGCCTTTATCTGAATATCTATTCCTGCTGATAAATCCAATTTCATGAGTGCATCTACCGTTTTGGGTGAAGCATTGAGAATTTCGATGAGCCGTTTATGAATTTTTGTCTGGAATTGCTCTCTCGATTTTTTATCCACATGTGGGGATCGTAAGACAGTATAGATTGTTCTATCAGTAGGTAGAGGAATTGGCCCTGAGATCACAGCTCCAGTGGATTTCACAGTTTTAACAATCTTCTCCGTTGTCTTATCCAACAGATGGTGATCGTAACCCTTCAATTTGATTCTTAGCATTTGTCCAGCCAAAACGAACTCCCCTTATTCAACCACTTCCGTAACGACACCGGCGCCTACCGTATGACCACCCTCACGTATGGCAAAACGCAACTCCTTCTCCATGGCAATAGGACTGATCAACTCTACTTCAACCGTCACATTATCTCCCGGCATCACCATCTCCGTCCCTGAAGGTAAATCCACAATCCCTGTCACATCCGTTGTCCGAAAATAAAACTGAGGTCTATACCCATTGAAAAAGGGCGTGTGTCTTCCTCCTTCTTCCTTCTTCAGTACATACACCTCAGCCTTAAACTTCGTGTGAGGTGTAATACTACCAGGTGCAGATATAACCTGCCCACGTTTTAACGCATCCTTATCTACTCCACGTAACAATAATCCTGCATTGTCTCCCGCTCTGCCTTCATCCAACTCCTTACGAAACATCTCCACTCCCGTCACTACCGTCTTCATATCCGATCCCAATCCTATAATTTCTACCTCATCACCTACCTTTACAATTCCTCGGTCTATCCTGCCTGTCCCTACAGTCCCTCGTCCCGTAATACTGAATACATCTTCCACCGGCATCAAAAATGGCTTGTCCACATCTCGCTCAGGCTCAGGAATGTAACTGTCTATCGCTTCTATTAACTCCAGGACGGACTTCGTCTTCTCAGAATCCTCCGGATTATTTAATGCCTCCAACGCACTCCCAGGAATAACAGGAATATCATCTCCAGGAAATTTATACTCACTTAATAACTCACGTACCTCCAACTCCACCAACTCGATCAACTCAGGATCATCTACCATATCCGTCTTATTCAGATAAACCACAATCGCCGGAACATTCACCTGTCTTGCCAATAATATGTGCTCACGTGTCTGGGGCATGGGTCCATCTGCAGCTGATACCACCAGGATGGCTCCATCCATCTGTGCTGCGCCTGTAATCATGTTCTTGATGTAGTCAGCATGTCCAGGACAGTCAATGTGTGCATAATGACGCTTCTCACTCTCGTATTCCACATGTGCTGTCTGAATCGTGATCCCTCGCTCACGTTCCTCCGGGGCATTGTCAATGGAATCGAATGTCCTGACTTCAGATAAACCACGCTTCGATAATATTAATGTCATCGCTGCCGTCAATGTCGTCTTGCCATGATCTACATGACCTATCGTCCCTATATTTACATGAGGTTTTGTCCTTGAAAATTTCTCTTTAACCATTGTTTGGTTCCTCCTGATTAAAAAACTACTTCTTCTTCTATGCCATGAATTTTTTCAATTATTTTACCTGAGATTGACTTGGGTACAGCGTTATAATTCTCAAATTCCATAGAAAAGACGGCTCGACCTTGTGTGATGGATCGTAATGTTGTTGCATATCCAAACATCTCACTTAATGGTACTGTTACTTGAATAACAACTGCATCCTTACGGTAATTCGTCCCATGGATAATTCCTCTCCTTGATGTAAGATCTCCCATCACATCGCCCAAATACTGGACAGGTAAAACAACTTCCACTTTCATCATGGGTTCGAGGATGACAGGTTTTGCTTTTTTTACAGCTTCTTGAATCGCAATAGAGCCGGCAATCTTAAAAGCCAATTCTGATGAGTCGACATCATGGTAGCTTCCATCCAATAATTCCACACGAATATCTTCTACGGGATAACCAGCCAAAACACCGTTTTTTAAAGCCTCCTCCATTCCGCGATTGACCGCTGGAATATATTCTCTTGGAATGGCTCCTCCAACTATCTTACTTTCAAAATGATAACCTTTCCCCATCTCATTCGGCTCGATTCTTATATAAACATGTCCATATTGTCCATGACCACCGGATTGACGAACAAATTTCCCTTCCGCACTGGACTCTTGCGTAATTGTTTCCCTGTATGATACCTGCGGCCTGCCAACATTAGCCTGGACATTAAACTCCCGTCTAAGTCTATCCACTATGATCTCGAGGTGAAGCTCACCCATACCCGATATAACTGTTTGCCCTGTATCATTATCCGTTGACACCTGAAAGGTTGGATCCTCATCAGAAAGTTTGATTAATGCTGAAGAAAGAGCGTCTTGATCCGCTTTACTGGTTGGTTCAATGGAGACAGAAATAACCGGTTTTTGGAACTCCATCGCTTCCAGTATGATTGGGGCATTCATATCACATAGAGTGTGGCCGGTTTTGGTATATTTCAAACCCACTACTGCACCAATTTCACCGGCGACTATCAAATCTCTATCTTCTCGTTTGTTGGCATGCATAAGTAATAAGCGACCTATCCGTTCCTTTTTACCTACCGATGCGTTAAGAATCCTTGAGCCAGCTTTTAGTTCACCTGAATAAACTCTAAAAAAGGTTAAACGTCCCACATAAGGGTCTGTCATAATTTTAAATGCGAGGGCACTGAAAGGCTCATCCGTTGAAGGCTTTCTACTTAAAATAATGTCAGTGTCTTCTGGTATATGACCAATAATATCAGGTAGATCAAGTGGAGAAGGAAGATAATCAACTACCGAATCAAGTAATCTTTGTATACCTTTATTCTTAAAGGCGGATCCACAAAATACCGGAACAAAAGCATTATCAATACAACCCCGACGTATTGCCTGTTTAATCTCTTCATGAGTCAATTCCTCGTCCGCCAAGTATTTCTCAAGCAAATGTTCATCAAAAGCTGCCGCCTCTTCAACGAGGTGATAACGTGCTTTCTTTGCCTCTTCTTCCATATCTTCAGGAATATCAATATACTCGAAGTGAGTGCCAAGAGATAATTCATTATAAATTATGGCTTTCATTTTAATTAAATCGATCAAACCAGCAAATAAATCTCCTGATCCGATGGGCAAGACAATCGGAAGAGGGTTGGCATTTAGCCGTTTTTTCATCATGTCCAACACATTGTAAAAATCAGCACCCATCCTATCCATTTTGTTGACAAATGCGATTCTTGGTACTTTGTAATTATTCGCCTGACGCCATACTGTTTCGCTCTGCGGTTCAACACCACCAACCGCACAAAAAATCACAATTGCGCCATCAAGCACCCGTAGGGATCGCTCCACCTCAGCAGTAAAATCTATGTGACCCGGTGTATCTATGATATTAATTCGATAGCCATCCCAAAAAGTGGTGGTGGCGGCAGAAGTTATGGTGATACCTCTTTCTTTTTCCTGTTCCATCCAGTCCATTGTTGCCGCACCGTCATGCACCTCCCCCATCCGGTGAAGACGACCGGTGTAGTATAAAATACGTTCAGTCGTAGTGGTCTTCCCAGCGTCAATGTGTGCCAGAATCCCGATATTTCTAACCTTCTCTAATGGTAACGTCTTCATGTTCTTTTATCTATAATGTGCAAAAGCTTTATTTGCTTCTGCCATACGATGGGTATCATCTTTCTTCTTTATTGCTCCACCTTCTTTATTGGCAGCTGCAATGAATTCCGAAGCTAAATTCTCTATCATTGATTTACCACTTCTATTCCTAGCAAATCCGATAATCCACCTCGTAGCAAGAGCATATGCCCTATGTTTAGGAACTTCAATTGGTATCTGATATGTTGCCCCACCAATCCTGCGGGACTTTACTTCAAGAATCGGCTTCACATTTTCCATGGCATTGTGAAACATTTCTAAGGGATCACCCTTCGTTTTTTTTTCTACTATCTTCAGAGCCCCATAAAAGATTTGCTCAGAAACACCCTTTTTACCACGCTTCATCAGATTATTAATGAATTTCTGTACCATGACATCCCCATAAACAGGATCCGGTAAAATAATTCTTCGTGTTGCTCTCCCTTTTCTCATAATTTATCTCGGTCTTTTCGATCCATATCGGGAACGACTCGTTGTACGTTCAGATACACCAGCTGTATCAAGTGTTCCTCGAATAATATGATACTTAACACCAGGCAAATCTTTAACACGACCACCTTCAATCAGCACAATAGAATGCTCCTGCAAATTGTGTCCCTCTCCAGGAATATAGGCAATCACTTCCATTCCATTTGTTAGTCGAACCTTTGCCACCTTCCGTAAGGCAGAATTCGGTTTTTTAGGCGTGGTTGTGTAAACTCGAGTACATACCCCTCTTTTCTGAGGATTCCCCTTTAAAGCTGGCGTATTCGTTTTCCTTTTGGATTTTTTTCTACCCTTTCGAACTAACTGATTGACTGTTGGCATTTAATTTACTCCCCGTATTTACAGACTGTTTAACTGGAAATCTCTTCTTTAAAAATCTCTTCCGAAAATTCAAGCATAACCTGTTCTTCAATTTCCCTCTTATTCTTAACTAATGGATTGTTAAATTCTTTAAAACCTGTACCTGCCGGTATCAAACGTCCCATAATAACATTCTCTTTAAGACCAAGCAGGTGATCTGTTTTCCCTTCGGCTGCAGCATCTGTCAGAACTCTTGTAGTTTCCTGGAAAGACGCTGCAGAGATAAAACTTTCAGTATTTAACGAAGCTCGTGTAATCCCAAGTAACAGTGGACGGAAAGTCGCTGGTTTTGCAGGTCGAGTTTTAATAGTGGCTTTCCCTTCCTCCTTTAATTCTGCATTCATCTTCTTAACTTCAACCTTATCCAGTAACGATCCTTCTTCATATCCAGAATCACCAGGCTCTTTTACAACCACCATCCTCGAAACACGTGCATTCTCAGCAAATAGGTCTGTTTTACCGATTCTATCCATAGGTAAATATTTTGTATCACCAACAATATCAATTTCAAGTTTTTGCATCATCTGTCGGACTATGACCTCAATATGTTTATCATTTATCCTTACTCCCTGTAATCGATAAACCTCCTGGATTTCATTCACTAAATATTCCTGCACACGTTCTGGTCCGAGGATATTTAATATGTCTCTGGGTGAGATCGCGCCTTCGCATAATCTGTCCCCAGCCGATACTCTGTCACCCTCATGAACAATTACATGACGTCCATATGGAATAGAATATTTCCGCTTTTCATCTTGCACACCCATAACGAGGATCTCTCGAATCCCCCGTTTTGTTTCGCCATACTTCACAATTCCATCAATTTCAGATACTGTAGCCGGTTCTTTGGGATTTCTGGATTCGAATAACTCTGCAACTCTTGGTAAGCCACCGGTAATATCCCGGGTTTTTCCAATGTCTTTGGCAATCTTAACTAGAACGGTTCCAGCCTTAACTTTTTCTCCATCCTTTACCATCAAAACTGCTTTTACAGGCAATATCATTCCACTTGTTACTGAATTTTTTTCACCAATTGTAATTTCAATATGAGGTGACAATCTTCGGTTTTTTGATTCAATAATGACAGATTGTTTTTTCCCACCCTCCACTGTTTCTACCTGGAAAGTTTCCCCTTCGATCACATCAACAAACCTAATGTTTCCAGTATGTCTTGCTAAAATAACATCGGTGTATGGGTCCCACTTAAAGAGAATATGATTCTCATTGGCCTTTTGACGATTTTTGACTAATAGAGTAGCCCCATAAGGGATACTAAAAGTTGAAATAGTGCGTTTGTTTTCATCTATTAAATCAATTGAGGAATTCCTGACCAAAACCCTTCGAATTAGTGGTTTCTTTTTTCCCTTCATAACCACTGCTTCCAAATCCTCAACTTCAGCAAATTCAAGGTTGGATGAGAATTTAACTTTTCCCGATTTTCTTGTAGTAGTAAAAGATTGTTCAATAATTCTTGACGCTGTGCCACCGATATGAAATGTTCGAAGCGTAAGCTGTGTACCGGGTTCACCAATACTTTGGGCAGCAATAATACCCACAGCCGATCCATGACTCACTAATTTGTTAGTACTTAGGTCATAACCATAACACATGGAACAGACACCACGCTTTGCTTCACAGGTCAACACAGAGCGAATAAATAACCTCTCAATATTATATCCGGATAGTTTTTCCGCTTTCTCATAATCAATTGCTACGCCCGCTTCAAGAACTACTTCTCCGTTACGGACTACATCCTCTTGGACCACCCGACCACGAATACGATCCATAAGAGGTTCAATAATATCTTCTCCCTCTTTCAGATCGGTAATCCATACACCATTGATTGTGCCACAATCGTTCTGTGATACAACTACGTCTTGCGCTACATCTACCAATCGGCGAGTCAAATATCCTGCATCAGCTGTTTTTAAAGCAGTATCGGCAAGTCCTTTTCTCGCTCCATGAGTTGAGATAAAGTATTCCAACACCGAAAGACCTTCGCGGAAATTCGAAGTGATAGGATCTTCAATTATTTCACCTTTCCCACCGGTCATACTTTTCCTGGGCTTTGCCATCAATCCTCGCATTCCCGCTAACTGTTTAATTTGGTCCTGACTGCCTCTGGCTCCAGAGTCCGCCATCATAAATACAGGGTTAAACCCGTCTTTATCAGTAGCTAAATTATTCATCATTGTTGCAGCTACCTGGTTGGTTGCATGCGTCCATACATCTATTACTTTATTATACCGCTCACCCTCAGTCAGCACATGACGAATAAATTTTCTATGAATCGAATCTATTTCTTCATATGCTGCAGCCAAAATTTTTGGTTTTTCCTTGGGTATCAACACATCATCAATCGCAATCGAAACGCCGCTTTGGGTTGCATATTTAAACCCTAATTTTTTTAGTTCATCAAGATAAATTACGGTATTGTAATTCCCTGCAACTTTTAAAGATTCGGAGATAATGTTTTCTACCACTTTTTTTGTCACTAAGTCATTCACATATCCAACTTCATTGGGAAGAATAGTATTGAAAATTGCCCGTCCAACTGTTGTATTCTTATGCCATTTATCGTTGTGTCTCAAATCGATAATAGCATGAAGTCCTACAACACCATTCTCATATGCCAGAATTACTTCATCAATACTGGAGAACCTCTTTCCTTCACCTTTATCACCTTTTTTCTGTTTTGTTAAATAATAACAGCCCAAGATCATATCCTGGGAAGGAATGGTGATAGGATAACCGTTAGCAGGATGTAAAATGTTATGACTTGACAACATTAATAAACGGACCTCTGCCTGAGCTTCAGGTGATAGAGGAATGTGAACAGCCATCTGGTCCCCATCAAAATCCGCGTTAAATGCTGCACAGACCAGAGGATGTATTTGAATTGCTTTCCCATCTATTAGTACGGGTTGAAACGCCTGAATACCCAACCGGTGAAGTGTGGGTGCTCTATTTAACATTATGGGATGATCTTTCACCACATATTCAAGAACAGTATATACCTCCGGATGTTTTTCATCAGCCATTAGTTTAGCACTTTTAGGAGTGCTTGCATATCCTCTCGCTATAAGCTCATGTATGATAAATGGCTTGAATAGTTCAATTGCCATATCTTTAGGAAGCCCACACTCGTTTAATTTTAAATCAGGACCTACAACAATCACTGATCGTCCAGAATAATCCACTCTTTTCCCAAGCAGATTTTGACGAAATCGTCCCTGTTTTCCCCTTAACATATCACTCAAACTTTTTAAGGGTCTGCGAGTTCCGCTACTCATAGCTGTACCTCGACGCGCGTTATCAAATAACGTATCCACTGCTTCTTGAAGCATACGCTTTTCATTTCGAAGAATCACCTCAGGCGCTTTAATCTCCATAAGTTGCTTCAAACGATTATTCCGAATAATTACGCGCCGATATAAATCATTAAGGTCACTGGCAGCAAATCTTCCACCTTCAAGAGGTACTAAAGGACGTAGTTCCGGTGGAATCACAGGTAAAACAGTTACTACCATCCATTCTGGTCGATTCACGTGTTTCTTGTCGATTGCAGGCTGAAAGGCTTTAACGACTTTTAATCTTTTTAAAGCATCAGACCGTCGCTGTTTAGAACGTGAAGTTTTTATTGTATTTTCTAACTCTTTAATCGTCTCCACGATATTTATATTTCTAAGGGCATCCTTTAACGCACTACCACCCATGCCAGCATTGAAATAATTCTCATCCTCCCTATCTTCTTCTGATACTGCCCGTTTCCCATAAAGAGCTTCTAATTCCTGATATTCTTCTTCTTCAATCAATTCGAGTGGTTTTTTATCTGAAGCACCGGAATTTATCACTAAATAAATTTCGTAATAAATCACTTTTTCAAGACCGCGTGTGGGAATTCCTAATAAATGGCTCAACTTTCCTGGAACAGATCGGAGATACCAAATATGAACGACTGGTACCGCTAGAGTAATATGCCCCATTCTTTCCCTTCTTACTCTCTTGCGTGTGACTTCTACACCACACCTATCGCATATAATTCCTCGGTAACGAATACCTTTATATTTTCCACAATGGCATTCGTAGTCTTTCACTGGTCCAAAGATCTTCTCACAAAATAAACCGTCTTTTTCCGGCTTATAGGATCGGTAGTTTATAGTCTCAGGTTTTAATACTTCCCCATAAGAACGACCCAGAATTTCTTCAGGCGATGAAAGTCCTATTGAGACAGCTTTATAATTACGACTTCTATCTATTTGGGGTGGTTTAATATATACCAATGTTAATCCTCCATCTATTGATGTAATTGAACGTCTACGCCAAGTCCCTGAAGTTCTTTAACCAATACATTAAACGATTCAGGGATATTGAAATGTGGAATATTCTCACCTCGAACTATAGCATTATACGTTTTTGACCTGCCTTCAACATCATCAGATTTAACAGTCAAAATCTCTTGCAGAGTGTGAGCTGCACCATATGCTTCAAGTGCCCATACTTCCATTTCGCCAAACCTCTGTCCACCAAATTGAGCTTTTCCGCCCAAGGGTTGTTGAGTAACCAGAGAATATGGACCAGTAGATCGTGCGTGCATTTTATCATCAACCATATGGTTCAGTTTCATCATGTAGATATACCCTACTGTTACTGGGTAATCAAATCTTTCGCCGGTTTGACCATCATATAAATCGACTTTTCCACTTTCAGGAAGACCCGCTTTTTTAAGTTCTTCAACAACCTCTTGTGGTGTTGCTCCATCAAATGGTGATGTTTTATACTTAACATCCAATATCTTGCCAGCCCATCCTAACATCGTTTCATATAACTGACCAAGATTCATCCTTGATGGAACTCCTAAAGGATTTAGTACGATATCAACAGGAGTACCATCAGCTAAAAACGGCATATCTTCTTTAGGTACAATCGTAGCAACTACACCCTTATTTCCATGACGACCTGCCATTTTATCACCAACTTTTATTTTCCGTTTATTAGCAATATAGATTTTAGCAAGCTTTAAGACGCCTGGCTGAAGTTCATCACCTACCTGTAATTTGTATATTTCCCTTTCCAGACTCTCTTCTGCATTCCTCCACTCCCGATGAAATGAATTCCAAACCTGCTGAATATGAACCCATTGGTAACGATCTTGAACCCATGGATTATCCCTTGAAATTCTTTCCAAATCCAATCCATCGAGTCTTTTGCGTGTGAGTTTTGTTGAAGCTTTAATAATAGTCTTACCCGTTCCAATATCTCGCAACCCTGCACTAATTTGATTTACCATTAGTTCCATCAAAGTCTGATCACGTCTTTTCTTTAATACCTTCTTTACTCTTTGGAGTTCTTTCATAAGTTCTGCAATAATCATCCTTTCCTGAGATCTGGAGGCTTTTGTCTTTCTTTCAAAAAGCTTGGTTTTAATTGCTACGCCATTAATACCGGGATCAGCACGTTTCGAAGCATCTTTCACATCACCAGCCTTTTCACCAAAGATTGCTCTCAAAAGTTTCTCTTCAGGTGTCGGGTCTGTCTCTCCTTTTGGGGTGACTTTACCAATTAAAATATCACCGGATTTGACTCTAGCTCCAACATGTACAAGTCCATTTTCGTCCAAATCTTTTGTCGCTTCTTCACTTACGTTTGGAATTTCACGTGTAAGTTCTTCCTCGCCACGTTTTGTGTCTCTGACCTCAAGTTCCACCTCGGTTAGGTGAATTGAGGTATACACATCTTCTTCCACAAGCCTTTCGCTGATTACGATGGCATCTTCAAAGTTATACCCGCGCCATGGCATAAAAGCGACTAAGATATTACTGCCAAGAGCCAATTCTCCATTTGTAATTGCCGGTCCATCTGCGATGATTTCACCTCTTTTCACTTTGTCACCGGGACGAACTAATGGTCTCTGATTCATACATGTATTTTGATTAGTACGGGAATATTTCAATAGTGGAAGCCTTACGATGTTCTCCTCAGGAGTGATGGCTATATCTTCCGGGACCTCGGAGGTACGAATGACAATTTCTTCAGCATCCACTGATTCAATGACGCCTTTCACTGGAGAGTTAATACATGTTTTTGAATTATGAGCAACTATTGATTCCATTCCTGTACCGACAATAGGAGCTTCCGGTTTTATCAATGGTATAGATTGACGTTGCATATTAGAACCCATAAGAGCTCTATTAGCGTCATCGTGCTCAAGAAACGGGATAAGTGTAGCAGCCACACTTAAAATTTG
The DNA here is from genome assembly GCA_004124475.1 of Fidelibacterota bacterium. GTDB lineage: Bacteria > Fidelibacterota > Marinisomatia > Marinisomatales > SCKK01 > SCKK01. Next base: position 46,241 of record SCKK01000015.1, on the reverse strand, counting down.
ATGAGGAGCAACATCTAAAAACTGAATTTCGGACGATTCCACAACGGGGAAGTCGCCCCTTATTCTGGCTCTAATTTGCGGTTCACTTATTTTACCTGACTCCTCTAAAGTTATATTTGCTTGTGCGATCATTGACCTGTCTTCATCTTCGGCAGACAGATATTTGATCTTTTTGGTGACATTTGCTACACCATTTTTCAAACGAACAATACGATATGGGGCTTCGATGAAACCTAATTCATTCACCTTCGCAAAAGTAGCAAGAGATGATATCAGTCCGATGTTTGGACCTTCAGGAGTTTCTATGGGACACAATCTGCCATAATGTGTATAATGGACGTCCCTCACTTCAAATCCGGCTCTTTCTCTGGTCATACCTCCAGGACCGAGAGCCGAAACCCTTCTTTTGTGAGTGATTTCTGCAAGTGGATTGGTTTGATCCATGAACTGACTGAGTTGACTTGTTCCAAAGAAAGAATTGATTACCGTTGTCACGATCCTTGAATTAATGAGGTCTTGTGGTGTAAGGCTTTCAGCCTCACGAAGATTCATCCGTTCCCTAATGGTACGAGTCATTCTGTTCAAGGCGATCGAAAATTGGTTTACCAATTGTTCACCAACCGTTTTTATCCTCCTGTTCCCAAGGTGATCGATATCGTCAGGTCCACGATCTCCTTTTCTCATCTCTATTAAAAATTCAAGAACCATAATCAGATCGTCTGTCGTAAGTACAGTATGATCCAACGGAATGTTTAGGTTGAATTGTTTATTGAGACGATATCTACCTACTTTTCCTAAATCATATCGCTTTGGACTAAAAAACATTCGTTCGATAAACTTTTGAGCAACCTCTAAATTCGGAGGTTCACCTGAACGTAAATGTTGATACATAATTCGCAAAGCATCTTCAGTGTTATCCGTGGGGTCTTTAATCATAGTGTTCGCAAGTATCTCTGCGGCAAGATTATCTTTTGTCTTTGCAATTTCAATCTTCGTGATTCCCGCTCTTTTCAATTTCAACAGTAAGTCTTCTGTTAATATTGAACCGTTTTCTGCAAGGATTTCTCCAGTGTCCAAATCAACAACATCTTCAGCCAAGAACTGGTCAACTGCAGATTTAATACCAGCTGGAGTTAGCTTTACTGTTACCAGCAATTTGAAAGCCCGGAAAATATCAGCATTACTTGAAAATCCGAGAGAACGCAACAGGATTGTAACTGGAAACTTCTTTCTCCTATCAATGATTACATAAAGACAATCCTTAATATCAGTCGTAAAATCTATCCATGACCCTCGAAATGGGATGACCCGTGCCTGGAATAACTTTGTACCGTTGGGATGTATGTGCTCATCAAAAAAGACACCTGGAGACCTTTGTAATTGACTGACAATAACCCTTTCCGCTCCATTGATGATGAATGTTCCTCTCTCCGTCATTCTAGGGACATTCCCAAAATAGACATCTTGCTCAATACTTTGAGCATATTTTGATCTGTCGAATTCATCTGTCAGATGCAGAATCAACCGAACCTTCAAGGGTACGGAAAAAGTCACACCACGCTCAAGAGATTCCTTTGGGGTGTATTTAGGCACACCGAGATAATAACTTTTATACTCCAGTATATAGTTCTTATGATTATCCTCGATTGGAAACATATTACGAAAGACTTCTTCCAGTCCCATATTTTCACGCTGATCCTCTGGAACTTCCAGTTGTAAAAATTGATTGTAAGATTTTACCTGTATGTCCAGCAAATGAGGCATATCAATAACGCTAGAAATACGTGAGAATGATTGTCTTTCGGTTATTTCTTTGATTTTCACGGACAAAAAGTCCTCCTTGTTAATTTAAATTTCAATGTCAGCACCCAAGATATTTATCATAATTTTATCTTAGTTCTACAGTGGCACCCACATCTTCTAACTGTTTTTTAATATCTTCTGCTTCTGATTTTGTCAATCCTTCCCTGACTGATTTAGGAGCACTATCAACGACTTCTTTTGCCTCTTTAAGACCTAAATCAGTGACAGATCTGACAACCTTGATTACTTGGATCTTTTTATCACCTACACCTGTGAGAACAACGTCAAATGAGATTTTTTCTTCACTCGCAGCTTCTTCGCCATCACCAGCGGGACCCGCAGAAACAGCAACAGGTGCAACAGCAGTTACTCCAAACTTCCCTTCTATATCACCAATCAGTTCAGCGATCTCCAGCATATTTGCATTTTCAAGATATTCTAATACATCAGAACGTTTCGCTTTTGCCATTATTTTTATCCTCCCAATACCCTAGGATTGTTTTTGTTTTTTTAAATTATTTAACACACTCATGAGATTTAATATCGGACTCTTCATTGTGGCTACTAATTTACTCATCGGAGAAGCTAACCCATTTATTAGTTGGGACAATAAAACATCCCGGGATGGAAGATTAGCAACCAAATTAAACTTGGACTCGTCCATCAATTGGCTTTCAAAAATGAATGCCTTAAGCTTTGGCAGGTTATGAGAAGCTGCAAAATTTTTTATTATTTGTGCAGGAATGGTAGGGTCATCATAAGAAAAAGCAATAGCAGTAGATCCGTTTAAATATTCCCCAAGATTATTATACCCTGCATTCTTTGCAGCAAGTTTAACCAACGTATTTTTGACAACTTTATATTGTACACCTTTTTCAAAAAACTGTTTTCTTAGTTCTGTTATCTCAGATACGTTTAACCCCAAGAAATCTGTTAAATAGATTCCCTTAGCTTTCTCAAACTTTTCTGAAATATCCGATACAATATTTATCTTTTGTTTTGTAGGCATATGTTATACAACCGTAGCTTTATCAACTTTCACTCCAGGTCCCATAGTAGAGGAGAGTGTTAACTTTTTAAAATATGTTCCCTTCACAGCGGCTGGTTTTACTTTCATTAGGATAGAAACGATAGATTTAATGTTCTCTCCAAGCTCTTCATTATTAAAAGAACATTTTCCAACTGCGGTATGTACTATTCCATTGCTATCTACTCTCAGTTCAATCCGACCTGCCTTGATTTCGTTGACTGTTTTTCCAACTTGCTGGGTGATTGTACCACTCTTTGGATTTGGCATCAACCCTTTTGGCCCAAGAATTCTACCTAATTTCCCAAGTTTAGGCATCATGTCAGGAGTCGCAACAATGATGTCTATTTCATCCCAACCACCGGAGAGTTTCTGCAGATACTCATCATCACCCACATAATCAGCTCCCATTTCCTTTCCCTCTTTTGCCATAGCACCTTTAGCCAACACAAGAATACGGACCTTTTTGCCAGTTCCGTGAGGCAAAGAAGTCGTTAGACGGATATTCTGATCAGCATGTTTTGGATTAACCCCAAGATTAATCGCCACTTCCACTGTTTCATCAAATTTGCTTGTAGCAAAAGCTTTTACAACATCTATTGCTTTCTCAAGGGAATATTCCATAAATCGGTCAACTCCAGATAATGCTTCTTTATATCTTTTGCTCCGTTTCATATAAGCTCAGTTCTTAATATTAATTCCCATACTTCTTGCAGTCCCTCTGATCATCTCGACAGCAGATTCAACCGAATTTGCATTTAAGTCTTTCATTTTCAATTCTGCGATCTGTTGCAAATCGTTTTCAGTCACAACTCCAACTTTTTCCCTGTTTGGTTCGGCAGAACCCTTTTCAATTTTTGCAGCTTTTTTCAGAAGGAAAGCAGCGGGAGGTGTTTTAGTTACAAAATTAAAGGATCGATCTTCAAAAACACTAATTACGACAGGAATGATCGTTCCCATGCTTTCTTTGGTTCTTTCATTAAATTGTTTACAAAAATCCATGATATTTACACCATGTTGCCCTAATGCTGGTCCTACAGGTGGCGCTGGGTTCGCTTTACCGCCAGAAATCTGTAATTTGATGAGTGTTGAAATTTTCTTTGCCATAATTTCTTATTATTTCTCGTGCTCTATTTGTAAAAAATCTAACTCAACAGGCGTTGGGCGGCCAAAAATTGATACGGAAACTTTTACCTTTTGTTTATCTTCATTGACCTCTTGGACAAAACCGGAAAAATCGATAAAGGGACCATCAATAACCTTTATTGGATCACCAGTGTTAAAATGGGATGCTATAACTTCACGACCTTCCTTCCTCTCGACTTCTCCAAGAATCCGATTTATTTCTTCCTCACGGAGAGACTGAGGTAACCCTTTGGGACCAGCAAAACTTATTACACCGGGAACCATTTCCATCAAGTGCTTAGTTTCTCTGTTCATTTCCATATTAATCAGTATGTATCCTGGGAAAAAGACACGATCTTTCATTATCTTTTTTCCATTTCTCATCTCGATAACATTCTCTGATGGGACCAATACTTGTCCAATAATATCCGTATAGCCACTCTGCTCTACCTCTCTGATGATTGTATCTTGGATCTTTTTCTCTTTCCCGGAAAAAACTTTTAATGTATACCAATCCATATCACAAAATCACATTCAATAAACGTGACAAAACAAAATCTACTATAAAAAGGAAGATACTGAGTATTAAAGAGAGTCCTAAAACAACAATTGTAGATCCTCGCAACTCACTCCAACTAGGCCAGGATACTTTCTTCATTTCAAATGACACACCATTAATAAAAGTTTTTAATTTGTTAATCATTAATCTTCTCCGCAGGTGAGGCAGGAATTGAACCCGCAACCGCCGGTTTTGGAGACCGGAGCTCTACCAATTGAGCTACTCACCTATAGGTCTTATTTAATCACGTAAGATTTATTTTGTCTCCTTATGGAGGGAATGACTTTGGCACCATGGGCAATACTTTTTATATGTAATTCTTTCAGGGTGTTTCCGCTTGTTTTTCGTCGTAGAATAGTTCCGACGATGACAGTCGGTACATTCCAAAGTAACAAAGTTCCTTTTACTTTTTCCACCCACGAATTATTCAACCACTTCCGTAACGACACCGGCGCCTACCGTATGACCACCCTCACGTATGGCAAAACGCAACTCCTTCTCCATGGCAATAGGACTGATCAACTCTACTTCAACCGTCACATTATCTCCCGGCATCACCATCTCCGTCCCTGAAGGTAAATCCACAATCCCTGTCACATCCGTTGTCCGAAAATAAAACTGAGGTCTATACCCATTGAAAAAGGGCGTGTGTCTTCCTCCTTCTTCCTTCTTCAGTACATACACCTCAGCCTTAAACTTCGTGTGAGGTGTAATACTACCAGGTGCAGATATAACCTGCCCACGTTTTAACGCATCCTTATCTACTCCACGTAACAATAATCCTGCATTGTCTCCCGCTCTGCCTTCATCCAACTCCTTACGAAACATCTCCACTCCCGTCACTACCGTCTTCATATCCGATCCCAATCCTATAATTTCTACCTCATCACCTACCTTTACAATTCCTCGGTCTATCCTGCCTGTCCCTACAGTCCCTCGTCCCGTAATACTGAATACATCTTCCACCGGCATCAAAAATGGCTTGTCCACATCTCGCTCAGGCTCAGGAATGTAACTGTCTATCGCTTCTATTAACTCCAGGACGGACTTCGTCTTCTCAGAATCCTCCGGATTATTTAATGCCTCCAACGCACTCCCAGGAATAACAGGAATATCATCTCCAGGAAATTTATACTCACTTAATAACTCACGTACCTCCAACTCCACCAACTCGATCAACTCAGGATCATCTACCATATCCGTCTTATTCAGATAAACCACAATCGCCGGAACATTCACCTGTCTTGCCAATAATATGTGCTCACGTGTCTGGGGCATGGGTCCATCTGCAGCTGATACCACCAGGATGGCTCCATCCATCTGTGCTGCGCCTGTAATCATGTTCTTGATGTAGTCAGCATGTCCAGGACAGTCAATGTGTGCATAATGACGCTTCTCACTCTCGTATTCCACATGTGCTGTCTGAATCGTGATCCCTCGCTCACGTTCCTCCGGGGCATTGTCAATGGAATCGAATGTCCTGACTTCAGATAAACCACGCTTCGATAATATTAATGTCATCGCTGCCGTCAATGTCGTCTTGCCATGATCTACATGACCTATCGTCCCTATATTTACATGAGGTTTTGTCCTTGAAAATTTCTCTTTCGCCATTACTGACCTCCTTCCCTAATTATTGAATGAGCCTACGACCGGACTTGAACCGGTGACCCCGTCCTTACCAAGGACGTGCTCTACCGACTGAGCTACGTAGGCACTTAATATAGGTTGACACCAATTGGTTGGTTTAAGTCCGATATAAAGTTGAAAGGGTATCTTAATTTTATCTATCTGATTGTTCCTATCGATATTTAGTTGGCGACGAGGTTTTCCGATTCCATCGGGATGACCCTTAGTTACCTTACCGAGCGGGCGACGAGGTTCGAACTCGCGACCCTCAGCTTGGAAGGCTGATGCTCTACCAACTGAGCTACACCCGCATATAAAGTTGTACTTAATAAATAGCCTATCGTAGTTTGAACCAGTATATGTGGGGAGAGATGGATTTGAACCACCGAAGGCTTCCGCCGCCAGATTTACAGTCTGGTGCAATTGACCACTCTGCCATCTCCCCAATTTATTGGGAGTATGCAGTATATCATTAAAATAATATTGGTTTGTGTTTTTCAATATCTTAGCGAATTATTTTTTAATTGCCTATCCGACTTTTCTCATTTATTTAAGCTAACTGCATGCTGAATACCCTGAGCCACCGAAGTCCCGACAAAGGTCGGGAGAACCCCCAACCCGCTGATTATCCCGACTTTCTGTTGAGCCGGTGGAGGGAGTCGAACCCCCGACCTGCTGATTACAAATCAGCTGCTCCGCCAACTGAGCTACACCGGCAAGTCGGGAAGCTATATCAGCAAATCTTGACTCTTCCGGTTTAGCTATCTCAACTTATCAGGACTTGTCAACTATGTTTTTCCGATTCTACAGCCTTGAAATTTAATTATACCAAAAAATAATGTCAAATTATTTTTATCTAAAAAAATTCTTTTTTTTAGATAAAAAAACGTATTAATATTTGTGGTTATAAATAAAATATTACTGTTTAATTTTTCGTTTAATCACTGTCCCTTTTGCGGTATCCTCAAGGGTGATATTCTTTTTTAAAAAATACTCACGTATTTCATCCGCCCGCGTCCAACGTTTATTCTGCCGGGCTACCTCCCGCTCCTTTATGAGATCACTGTCTTTTTGATTAAGAACAATACCTTCCTCAAATATCACATTTAATATCATGTCAAATCGTTTGAGTAAAACCAGCGCTTCTCCCGCTAATTCTGAAGAAAGGCTATTTAAATCAAGGTGCCGATTCATATCCCTAATCCAGTTAAAAATCACAGCCAATCCTGCCGATATATTTAAATCCTCGTTCATAACCTTTAGAAAATTCTCTTCTACATACGCGTAGGTTTTCCCTTTCAATTCACCTGCCAGCAACTCTAGGCGACAGCGAAAATCACGTAGTCTTTCTACTGAGGATGCAGCAGCATCAAGATGTTCAAATGTTAAGTTAATTTTTTGTCTATAGTGTGTTGTTAACAAAAAATATCGTAGAGTTTCCGGAGCAAATCCTTTTTCAAGTAAATCCTTTAATGTAAAATAATTTCCGAGTGATTTACTCATTTTGGTGTTATTGACCAATAGGTGTTCACAGTGGAGCCATATATTCACAAACTCATTCCCGGTTGCACCTACACTTTGGGCAATCTCATTTTCGTGGTGGGGAAACATTAAATCAGTTCCTCCACAATGTATGTCAAAATATTCTCCTAAATATTTCATCGACATGGCTGAGCACTCAATGTGCCATCCTGGTCTTCCTTTAACCCATGGTGAATTCCATCCCACGTCACCATCTTCCGGTTTCCATGCTTTCCATAGAGCAAAATCTGTAGGATTTTCTTTTTCATATTCATCAGATGATACACGGGCCGTTTGCTTTAAGGAATCGGTGCTAATTTTTGATAATTTCCCATAGTCTACGAATGATGTTATATCAAAGAAAACAGACCCTTCGTTTGTGATATAGGCATGTTTTCTCTCCACTAATTTTTCGATGAGTTTAATCATATCAGCGATATGCTCAGTAGCAAGGGGATAATATTCAGCCGGTTCAATACCCAATATGTTCATATCCTCATAAAAAGCGTCGAGATATTGAGGTGTTAACTCAGAAATTGATGTATTTTCTACTCCACATTTCTTTATTATTCTATCATCCACATCTGTTATATTCATAACATGGTTTACTTCATATCCTGAAAATTTTAATATTCTTTTTAAAAGATCGATAAAAATAAAAGCTCGAAAATTCCCAATATGAGCAAAGTCGTAAATTGTAGGACCACAAGAATAGAGTCTCACCTTATTATTATCTATTGGTTGAAAACTCTCTACTTTTCTTGTAAATGAATTATATAGTTTAAGTCCCACTATTTTTTCACCTTTTTCAAAAACTCCTGACTGATTTCCAGGGAAAGTGCCTGTTGAATGCCGTCTAATTTTAATACAAATCGGGTGCGGCGGTCTTTTCGTGATAATATCCCCCGTAATCCCCTTAAAGGACCATCAATGATTTCAACTTCATCTCCCACCTCAAGATATTCGTGCAAATCAGGATGGTATCCCCCTTCTAAAATTAATTTTACAGCTTCTATTTGGTTATCTGGAATCACGGCAGGTTTGCCATTAAATTTAACTATGTGATGTACGCCATGAGTCTGCAATACATATAATGTGTTATTTAAAAGTATTTTTACAAAGATATAACTTCTGAAAAGTGGTTTCCAAACCCATTTCTTTCGATCTTTCCATTGAACTCTGGTTTTTATTAACGGTAAATATGATTCTATTCCCTTTTTCATGAATTCATTATTTGCTGTTTTTTCATGACGTGACTTTGTGTAGACTGCCAGCCAGACCGATTTTTCAGTTTGTTTATTCATGGATGGCAAATTCCAATATTCTTTGGATGAGTTGTTCAAATGAAATACCTGCTGCCTTTGCTGCTTTTGGGAAAAGAGTCATTCCGGGTAAAGTATTTACTTCCAAACAGTAAAAATTATCCCTGTTATCAAGGCGAAAATCAACTCTGCAGTAATGCTTGCACCCCAACAGTTTGGTTATCTGTAATGACGCTTCTGATATTTTTTTTGTAATTTCTGATGAAAGATCTGCGGGACAGATATATTTTGACATACCAGAAGTATATTTACAATTATAATCATACATTTCATGGGAAGGGAGAATCTCAATGATCGGCAGTGTTACTTCTCCGAGGATCCCAACGGTGATCTCCCTCCCGGGAATATACTTTTCGACGATAATATCCTTTCCAAATTCAGATGCGAGGTCCATTGCCCTATCTAATTCATTTGAGCTTTTGACAATTGTCACACCGATTGTACTCCCTTCCGAATTCGGTTTTACAACCACAGGATATCCAAACTTAGCATCACTAAAATCAACTCCGTTAACTTTAGTTGTATCAATATGCAACCAGGGAGGCGTTGGCAGATTGTTTTCCAACATAAGTGATTTGCTGCGATGTTTGTCCATCACCAATTCAGATGACCGTGGGTCTGAACCTGTATATTTAATATTTTCTTTATCGAGAATTTTTTGTACACCGCCACCCTCTCCTTCTCCGCCATGAAGCGCATTAAATACAATATCAGCTTCCTTTAAGAGGGGAATCACTTCATAAATGCTGTTCTGATAGGGACAGGCAATCGCACTAAACCCTAATTTTTTACAGGCTGTTAAGACAGCCGCTCCGGTTTCTAGAGAAATCTCCCTTTCAGAGGAGTTACCACCCATAAGTATGGCTATCTTCACTGTAATTTTTCCTGTTTGATTATATATTTAATACAATCCATTAGATTATCTCCAACAAAATCGATTTGACCATCCTGAATATTAATCTCCAGTTCGGTTTTTTTCCCTTTGCCAGTTTTTACTAATATCAACTTTAATTCCAGGTCTCTACCTGCTTCCATATCCATGAGTGTATCTCCGATGATATAACATTTTTTGAGGTCGATGGAATGTTTTATTGAAGCTTGTATAAAAAACTCAATACCAGGTTTCCGACATTTGCATTTATCATCAGGATGGTGCGGACAATAATAAATATCTAAAAGTGGGATTCCCGCTTCTTTAAATTCTATTTTTATATAGTCATGGATCTTTTGTAAATCAGATTCACTGAAATATCCCCGAGCAATACCAGACTGATTGGTAATAATAACATACTTATAACTATATTTCGAAAGAAGGCTTAAAGCATCCAGTGTATCTTCATAAAACGTGTAATCAGCGAGTGATGAAATATAACCCGGGTCAGGATTTATGGTCCCATCTCTGTCAAGAAAAACTACCAAATTATTTTTCATAGAATATAGTTTTAATCAATAAGTGCGGATCAGCTGTCTAATCTAATTTTTTGTACATCTTTTATGTGAATTGAATGTTTTAATAGATAATAAAATCCTATCAATACAAGTGGGAAAAATCCAACTGCATGAATTAATATGGCAAAAGCCTGTGAACTCGCCATAGATTTTCCAAATAAATCTACCATTATTATAACTGCAGCAGCGTGATATGTACCAATATAACCAGGTGACGATGGAATCGAAATTACCATAGTTGTTGCAACCAACACTATACCAGCTTCAATCCAGCTAAGTTGAATATTAAGTGCAGCTGCGGAGACAACGGTAATCACCCAGTAAATTATCCATAACGATATAGAATAAATAATAAGGGGGGTTACGTTTCGGATATGGCGTAATGTTAACAAACCTTCTATAAAAGAATGAAGAAGTTTTCTAATTCTTAACCCCATTCCTCTTTTTAAAATTGTGAGTGATTCAAAGCGGTCCAGCCATTCTTTGTGAGAAAAAGACATCCAAAATAGTAATGCAATGCACGCGAGAACGATTATACCCATTAATATACCTGCTTTGGTTAACCATGATGGAACATGATAAAGTCCAAAAAGGGTCACCATGAGTACTGTTACACCAATCATATCCAGGAGCCTTTCCACCATGATTGTCCCGAAGGAAGATGCTATCGATATTGATTTTTCAGTTCTTTTTAATGCATAAGCCCTGAGCAGTTCTCCTAAACGAAATGGGAGTACTCCATTCCCGAAATATCCAATCATTGTGGCGGAGAAAAGTGGCCCAATGCGAATCATTATAATGGGAGTTAGAATCAAGTGCCACCGGAGGGCTCTGATCCATACACTAAAAATAATTAACCCTATTGCTAATAATAGCCACCCGAAATTAATATGGACGAACACATCACTTAGAGCTGCCAGGTCAATTTTACGAAAAGCTATATAAAGCCCTATCGCACTTATGATTAACCCTATTATCAACTTCTTCATGTCACTCTCTAAAATCTATTATTTCAGTACCAACCAAAGTTCCATTTATCAAAGCATCCGGATTTTTTAATAGAGAGCTCGACACAATTGTTATCATAATTTTAATATCTTTTCCCGCCTCACCCAGAATAGTCTTTGGGACCCAGTCATCTTGGCCTAATGTCATTTCAATACGATCAAATCCAATCAAAGAGTTTGATTCCAGAACAACCCGTCTATTGGTAACATTTACATTATGTTCCGAAACGATAGAGAACCCCGAAAAATCTCCCAGTAATATAGATAAAATATTTGAATTGTCATTTCGATCAAAATAATCAATGATTACCTGGTCTGTTTCAGGATAAAAGCTCATTATGGTCGACTTTTTAATCAGTATAACCTGGTGAGGTAAGGTAAGTTTTAAATAGTCATTACCTAATAGAAATAATATGCCGTCACCTTTCCATTTTTCACTATTAAAATTATATTCCCAGACAACATTCAGTTCCAAACCTTCAGGGTCAAAAAGAGCTGCTTTTATACTGTCCAACATATTAGTTGGATGACCGGTATTTGCAAAAAGATCATAAGATTTCCCGAACAGGAAATAGGTTATGATAAGTAAAATTGAGAGATTTCGGTGAAAAAAATTAGGGCTCATCATCTCCCAGCCCAAGAAGATACATCTCGTCTACGAGTACGTCCCTGGCTTTGCTCCCCGTAAACGGTCCCACAATTCCTGCTTCTTCCATTTCATCAATTAGTCGGGCTGCCCTCGAATATCCAACTCTAAGTCGCCGTTGAAGAAGTGAAATTGACCCTTGTTGATGAGTTATTACCAGTTGTACCGCTTCTCGAAACAACTTGTCTTCTCCCTTTGATTCTAAATCAAACTCTCCCTCACCTGAAATTTGTATTCTTGCGCCTTCCAGTTTCAATTCTTCCGGTGTAGGCTGTGTGGTGATATAATCTACAATTCGATTAATTTCATCGAGAGAAACAAAAGAATTATGTAGTCGAATTGGGCTTGATGAACCTGGAGGTAGAAATAACATATCCCCTTTCCCAATAAGTTTTTCTGCGCCATTCCCATCAATAATTGTCCGTGAATCTACCCGAGTTGCTACTTGAAATGCAATTCTCGCCGGGAAATTCGCCTTAATAACACCCGTTATCACATCGACTGAGGGACGTTGTGTAGCTACAACCAAATGAATTCCAACTGCCCTTGCCATCTGAGTCAGACGAGCGATAGGGACTTCCACTTCTTTTGGCGCTCTTAGCATAAGATCAGCCAATTCATCGATTATTATCACAATATATGGCATGGTCTCAAGCTGGCTATCTTTTTCACACTTACGATGATATTCTTCAATATTTCTAACCACGGCATCAGCTAAAACATTGTAACGGCGGCTCATCTCCCGTTCGACAGAACGTAACGCAAGGATTACATTCTCCGGCGTAGTAATGACATATTCATCAATATCATGGGTTGTTATCAAATGATATTTTTCCAGGTCACGATAGGCTGCCAATTCCAATTTCTTGGGATCAATAAGAATAAATCGAACTTCTTCTGGCGTTGCCTGGTAAAGAATACTCATAATTATGGTATTGATACACACTGACTTTCCGGAACCTGTCGTACCCGCAATGAGCAGATGCGGCATCTCATTTAAATTAATGATGTAATTTTCACCGCTTGTGGTTTTTCCGAGAGCAATGGTCAATTTTGATGCCGAGTTGATAAACTTCTCAGAATTGATCACTCCTTTAAAATAGACAATAGATGGATTCTTATTTGGTATCTCAATCCCTACTGTCGATTTTCCGGGTATGGGAGCGATGATCCTTACTCTTTGTGCCATCATCACTCGTGCCAGGTCATCAGATAGCTGAACAAATTTATTTACTCGTACTCCTTCGGCAGGTTCTACCTCAAAGAGTGTGATGATGGGTCCAGGTGAAATATTCACGACTCTGCCATCCACACCAAAAGTGCGAAGTGATTGCACCAAAAAATTTGCCGTTTCTACAAGTTCTTCATGACTTGTACTGGGAATAAAAACATCAGCTTTTGCATCCAAAAGTTCCACAGAGGGCAATCGGTATTCACGCCGGGGGGCGCTCTGTGTCTGTGAATCCAAATCTACTTCTTCTTCAATGACCTCTGTTCCGATGGTATAAGATGATTCCCCTTCTTCGGTCAGGCTTTTTTCCCCTTTGTCCTCGGGTACTCCAGTTCCAAACATATCACTCTGTTCTACTTTCCTTAGCTCAGAATCATCTGGTTTGTCCAATCTTTGAAGACGTTCTTTCTCTTCGTCTGGTAAAATAACGGAAGGTACTTCAGGAAAAGTTCTTTTCTTGATCGACTTATCTTTTTCCGGCATAATTTTTTCACTTCTTTTCTGCTGCAATTGCGAAAGTAAAATTTTTGTATGTTTTTTCTTTTCACGTTCCTTTTTCCTCAACAGACTTTTTTGAGCTTTTTTTTCTTTAATTACCATCCACTTCTCAGCTATTTCTTTAAATGGTTTATAATAACTCCACCGGAAATATCCTCTTATAAGAATTAAAGCTCCGGCAGATAGGAATAACACTGTTCCAATGGTCCCTAAAAAGTCATGTAGCAAATTCGCCAGCACGCCTCCGATCAAACCTGAATAGTGATAGCTGGGTATTCCGGTAATCCCTTTAATTACAGAAGGAAGACCTATGGCAATTGAGGTCAAAAGTGCCAATAAAAGTATGAACAGTGACAAGCGAGTTAATTGTTTCAGCGACCTTCTGCTAAAAATCCACCAACCCCAAATGATACCAAGCAAAGGAAAGATGAAAGTGACATAGCCCAAAGTGAACTTGATTAAATAATGTGAAATGTACACCCCCACAATACCCATCGGATTTGTGATGGCGATGTGGGGGGAGACTGAGGGCTCTTCTGTTGGATTGTGATAGACAAGGCTTAACAATACCAGTACTGATATAAGTATCAGAAGAATCCCAATGATTTCGTTTCGCCTGTTTTTCATTTTATTGGCTTAATAACTCCTATTGGATGTATCTCACTCTTAAAATAAATGATAATATCACAAATCAAATTTAACAGTCTAGTAATTCAAATAAATGTTAACATTTATTATTTTTTTTGCGATCAACAATTTGAAATATAAGTATTTATAGAGTCATGTGTGGTTATATTTACCAACCATTAACAATTCAGTAGATTCCTGTTCGAGAATTTGGAATTACTCAACTTAAAAGACTCGTTCACCTTGAAACTTTAACTCTTTAACACTCCAACATTTGCTCCAACAGAGTACCTTTTTGAAAAACATACGAACTGTGAGAGAATTTTCGTAGTTCAAATGAAACGATCCATCAATTAATTAGCCATTAAGCTACCATTCTTCCAAAAGGGTGGTTTTATAATTCTCGCTTGTAGAAGTTTTCCTCTTATCTCAATCTGTATTTCTGTCCCCACTTTTACAAATGAAATATTCACATATGCCATCCCAATTCCGCTTTTTATTGAGGGAGTGAGAGTACCGCTTGTCACTTTGCCAATCTTAATGTTATTTGAAAAAACTTTGTAATCTTTACGTGGTATACCTTTTTCTAACATTTTAAATGCCACCAAACGACGGGATACTCCATTTTCCTTCACTTTGTCAAGAGCTCTTCTACCCATGAAACTTCCCTTATCCAGCTTGGTAATCCAACTTAATCCTGCTTCAATTGGATTGGTGGATTCGTCAATATCATTCCCATAAAGGCAATATTTCATCTCAAGCCGCAATGTATCCCGGGCCCCCAATCCGATTGGCTTCGCATCAAACTCTTTCCCAGCTACAAGTAAAACATCCCAAAGATTACTTGCTCCCTCACCTTTCCAATATATCTCATAACCAAGTTCGCCCGTATATCCTGTTCTACTGCAGAGGACATGTTTACCATTAAAAGTAATCGTCCCATGATGGTAAAATTTTAATGAATCTATCAAAGATCCATCATCCAGCACCTTTTTTAATAATTCTTTTGATTCAGGTCCTTGAACGGCAATCAATGTGGTATCATGGGAAACATCTATCAGTGTGACATTTTCTTCCAAATGTTTATTTAGCCAAAGAAAATCCTTTTCAATATTGGAGGCATTAACCACAAACAGGTAGGATACATCATTCCGGTACAAAACACAATCGTCGATAATTCCACCTTCGTTGGTACACATCGCCGTATATTGAGCTTGTCCAATTTCCAGATTGGCAACATCGTTAATCGTCATTTTTTGAAGGAAATCTTCTGCTCCCCTCCCAGAAATCTCAAATTCACCCATATGGGACAAATCAAAAATACCCACACTGTTTCGTACTGTATTATGTTCGTCAATTATACCACTGTATTGAAGGGGCATAGCAAACCCTGCAAAAGATACTATTTTTGCACCTTTTTTGATATGATGATTATACAAGGTCGTTTTTTTCATAGCATTATAAAGAAAATTTACCTCTCCCGCTCTTCATGAATTCTACGTCTACGTCTTAGATAGTGCCAAACGGACGATTTTTTCCACGCCCCCCTCCAATTCACCACTACGTTTCAAATCGTTTATTTTCCGGAATGCTTCTCTCCTTGTAAATCCGAGAGATACCAATGCTGCAACAGCTTCATCGAATTCAGCAGAAACTTTTTCATCAACATCAAAAACTACATCGTCATCCGTTTTTACAAATTTATCTTTTAATTCCACGATGATCCGTTTCGCCGTTTTCTGTCCGATCCCCGGAAGCGTTGTCATTGCACCCACATCACCGGCAATAATCCGGCGCTTAAATTCATCGGGTGTAGCGCCTGACAGGATTCCCACCGCTAATTTCGGACCTATTTTGCTGATTCCAATTAGCAGTCGAAACATGTTTCTCTCATCGTGGGTGAAAAAACCGTATAAATGTAGAATATCTTCCCTGACATGCAAATACGTGAGCACCTCCACTTCAACTCCAAGTCCCGGTAGTCTATCAAACGTAGACACGGGTATGGTCAGCTTGAATCCTATACCCCCTACATCTAATACTATTAAAGTCGGTTCCTTTAAGGTCAATTTACCTCGAATCGAATCAATCATACAACTACTCCATATTGGTTTGAGTGACATAGAGCTACTGCCAATGCATCGGAAATGTCATATTTTGAAATTTCCCCCTTATAGTTGAGAATAGCCTTCACCATATATTGGACCTGCTCCTTTGAAGCGGAACCATTACCCACCACCGACATTTTCACTTTTTTGGGTGCGTATTCATAGCAAGGTACTTTTCGATGAGCTGCAGCAAGAAGGATAACCCCCCGAGCTTGACCCAGCACCAAGGCTGTACGGGCATTTTTGCTATAAAAGGAATCTTCCACAGCAATATTATCAGGTTGGAATTCGTCTATAATTTGTGTGATTCGGTCATAAATAAAAGCGAGTCTTTGGGGATATTTTTTACTATGAGCAGGTGATATGGCGCCAGTAGTAACTACCTCCAGAGAGGAATCCTTTACTTGGATAATCCCATATCCTGTTATATGAATTCCCGGATCGATACCCAGAATTCGCATCCTCTATTCCACTCCTTCCAGTACATCATCGTCAATATTAAAGTTTGCCGATACTGAGTGGACATCATCATGCTCTTCTAAAGCATTCATCAATTTTAACAAAGAACCAACTAAATCTCCTTCAACATTTACCGTATTTTGTGGAATCATCACCACCTCGGCAGTCAGGACTGTAAATCCATCACTTTCCAACTGTGAACGAACTTTATGGAGATTTTCCGGTGGCATTTCTATTTCAAAAACGTCCTCTTCTTCAGAAAAATCATCTCCTCCACTGTTAATAACTGTTTCCAACAAATCATCTTCTGTTACATTATTTTTCTCAATAGTAATGAGTCCTTTTTTTTCAAACATCCATGAGACACATCCCGATTCTCCCAAATTCCCGCCAAATCTGGTCATTAAATGTCGAATCTCCGCTACGGTTCGTTTTCTGTTATCCGTCATCACTTCCAGGTAAATCGCAACGCCTCCAGGACCGTACCCTTCAAATACTGCCTCTTCGTAGACGATACCTGGTAGCTCACCTGTCCCACGTAATATTGCCCGTTTGATGTTATCAGCAGGCATATTGGCTTCCTTGGCAGATAGTATGCCCTGACGCAGTCTTGGATTCGCTTCCTCATCTCCGCCACCAAGTCGAGTGGCTACAGTTATCTCCTTAATTAATTTGGTAAAGATCCTCCCGCGTTTCGCATCAATGACTGCTTTCTTACGCTTAATCGATGACCATTTAGAATGACCTGACATTTTCGCTATCCCTTTATAAAAGAATATTCAGTGACAATACATACAATTACGGATAATCTTTTAAAACAGTAAAAACATACAATCGACAGATATCCCCAAAATACAATAAAAATGACTCTGGTGCATTATAGTCATCGTATAGAATTTAGGGAGAGGATATCTTGTGAACAACCAATTTCCCGACGGGAATTACTCGTGTTGTACCTTTGGTATAACTACAATATGCGTTCGAATTATCCAGGCAGTACGATAACCCATGGCATTGAGATCTTTTTGCACCTTTTCTGCCTCAGATCGAAATCGGAAATTCCCTATTCGTACTTTATAATTCGGCGGATCAAAACTCAAATATACTTTTTCCTTCATCATTTGAGCCAGTTCTTCCATTACCAATTCTACATTCTGATAATCCGGGGTGGATACCACCTGTATCCGGTACCCCATCTCTGTAGAGTCGGTTACATCAATACCATTTTTAAATTGAAACGTATCCCCGGGGAAAATTAAAATAGGCAACTCCATTTCCGGTTCGTTGAGGGTAGTCGGATCAAAACTCTCATCATATTGCTTTTGCTCATCCTGGGAATGTAGAGAACATGTTATAATGAAAATGAGCAATAATTTTCTCATGATGAAATTCGTTGAATTATAGTTCTCGAATTAATTCCATAGTAACCCACCCCTTTTTCCCATCAATGAGTTCGACTTCTATCCAAGGCGGTTGATTATTGGTGACTTTTAATTTTGTCCCTTCGTGCATCACGAACACCAGACTACTGAGATTAGTTGGTGCTGAATATACATCCACCTTGTTCGACACTACAATCGCTTCTTCCCTTTTGGATAACTCATAATATTGATCAAAAAATACTAATAGAGAAACCAATGCAATACCTAAAAGAGTCCAGGTCATTTTTCTTAAAATTTTTTCAAATGAGATCATGACGTATTTACTTACAATAAAAAGAAGCCCGGAAATCAAAACCAGAATACCGATAAGATCCAACCATTGACGAGATGAAAAACCATATTTAATACTGCGGTACATGTCCAAGAGGACAAAACTATCGGGTGCCTCTACCCTGTCAATCATCCTGGCATTGGCAACCTTCAAATTAAACCTGAGATCCCCATCCCGTGGATTGAGTTGCAATCCTTTCTCATAAGCCCAAATTGCGTCACCAAGTTGAGCAAGGTGGTAGTAAGCATTTCCCATATTATAAAACAGATCGGCATGACCATATCCCTGATTCATAATGTGATGGTACATATTAGATGCTGAAGCAAAATTTTGAGCGCTGTATTCCTGATTCGCTTTTATAAACAATGAATCTATATAACTGCTTTGAGGCATCAAAAATACAGGAAACATTATAATGATTAAAATACGTATTCTTTCAGCTATCATAATTTTCGGTCAATTTTAGATAATACTAATGAAGCTGTTCTCGCTAACTCCATGGCATTGATTTCTTGAGATTCAGGAGTAAACTGTCCCTGCTCACATTGTTCAATAATTTTGACTATTTCATTTACCAGGTCAGAGCTGATTTGTTCAGACAGTACTGATTGTACCTGTTGACTGTCCAAACCAACAGATGGGATGTTCAGCTTATTACCAAAATATTCATAGATTTGCCTGGAAATTGTTTCAAAATCCGAATGGTTGGTAACTTTTTTCAGTTGCCTATTTGCCTTCCGTAAAGCTCTCTTTGCTCTCGAAATACCACTCTCACCATTTAAATTAGTTCTGATTGCTTCCACCAATTTAGGGCTGGCAAAAAGTAACAGTCCCAACATATTCGCCCAGATAAAAGTAAGTGAAATGAGACGACGTTCAACCGGTTTTAAATTCACCGGTTTCGTATGAATATAGCGGATGTCCTGTTCTAACAAGGCAATCTCTTCCTTTGTTAATCCCGTTGGCTGATCTGAAATGTGCTTTGAGGGAAGTATTGTGAGTGAAATGACCTCTGTAGAAGAAGATTCCCATTCTTCGGATTGTGGATTAAAATATGTGAGCTCTTGCTGCGGAATAAAATATCGTCCTGCTTTTCTGGGAATAATGATATATTCCCACCTTTTGACTCCTGTGATATCGTCCCTGAATTCATCCTTTTTAAAAAAAGCCTTTGGATCGAATATTTCCAGGGTCTGTGGAAATTCGGGTGGACTCATATCAAACAATTTAATATTGCCTGTTCCTTTCAATTCCACCGTAAATGTGATTGCCTGGTTAGCTTCAACCACAGATGTATCAACATAGGAATCAAGGGTGAAACGACCTACTGCTCCTGTATAATTCAAAGGTTTTCCAACATCCGGGATTGGATGTACCTTAAGTTCAAGCGACTGTGATTGTACAACCAAACTTTTAGTTCTACCAAAAAAGGAATCAGAGAAGAAGTCGTCAAAAAATGGTGAAAACCTCGATTTACCCGGAATTTCTACGGTACAATTCAATACCATCGGATCCAATAATAGATCCCCGTTTGTCATGGGGAAAATAGCCATTTTATATAAAGTGGCAACACGATACTTGACACCTTCTACACGAGTGTCTCGCAAAATCGGTTGTTTGGGAGCATACAATTCCTCCTGCCAGAATCCTACCCCTTGTGGTTTTTTCTCCACAGAATATTGACGGAGCTTCACCCGGGTATACAATTTATAATACACAGTAATTTGCTCTCCCTGAAATGCCTCGGTTTTGTCACTTTCGGCTTTCAGAAAAATTTCAGGCGGACCCGTTTCTTTGTTTTGTCTTCCTTGTTTTTTCTTTCCTTTTTGAGAGTAAACAGGAGACTGGATAACCGTAATTTTAATAGGCGACAATGTATATTTCTTACCGTCTACACGAACACTCATCTTAGGAATTCGAAGATTGCCTACTTTCTTGGGAATCAACGTCCACGATAAGATTTTACTGCTTGACATTTCTCCATTAATCCACTGAAAACTGCTATTTTGAGAAGGTCCGGAAATAACAGAAAAATCTGCAACCTGAGATATATCTAATTGGGGGAATCCTTTGCTCCCTTCGGCAATGACCTTAAAATTAATCGCTTCATTAATAGTGATATGGTTGTCATCAACCGTACTATATACCTTTATGTCACCTATCAAGTATGATGAAAAAAGGAATAGGGATAAAAGAAATCGGAATTTCATATTACCAATCCTTTTCCAGTTTTTTTGATTTCATTCCACGATCTAATTGCCGTTTCATCAAATTTTTCTCATTCGCTTTTAGTGCATTCAATATAGTTTCCGCATCAGGCTTAGGTTGGTCTTCCTCTTTTCTTTCAGATTCAGATTGAGTTTCTTCGGTTTTCTGTTCATTTGACATCTGAGTATTGTTTTGATCTTCGGAATCTTGCTGTTGAGGTTGATCTTTGTCATCAGATTGAGAAGACGGTTGCTCCTCATTGGACTCTTCATTTTTTTCATTCTCAGATGATGGCCGTTTTTGACTATTCTGATTCATTTGCTGTTGAAGCATGCGCTTGGATAGTTCATAGTTATACTTAGCATCATAATCTTCCGGGACGATTTCAAGACTTTTTTTATATGCTCCAGCGCTTTCTTCAAATAACCCCTGCTGATATAATGTATTACCTAAATTATAAAAAGCTTTCCCAATCAAATTTTGATTCCCCGCTTGAATCACCGCCTGAAATTCAGATTCTGCCCGATCAAAATCACTCATTAAATACGATCCTACCCCAACACCAAATTGTGCTTCTGTCATATCCGGGTGCTTTACTAAAATTGATTCATAATAGTCTAATGTCTTCCCATTTGAATCTGTTTCATGGGAATTATCCGGTCCCTCTTGGGTAAAAACACAATTTATTGTGAAAAGGATTGTTAAGATAGTTTTAAACAAACCTGCCTCTCCAATCTTCAATGTACTTTCGTCTACTTGAAATAAAAATATCTCCAACTAAGAGTAACAAAGCTCCTGTAAGAAAAATCCCATATCGATCTTCAAATTGGGAATATTCATGCGTTTTTATCGTCTTTTTCTCCATCGTATCTATGACTTTCACCAGATCATCTACAGCCCCGAAACGATTATCAAACCGGATATAGATCCCCCCACCCGTTTCAGCAAGTTCCCGTAGCATTCTTTCATTTAATGTTGTTGTCACTAATTTCCCACGTCGATCTTTTTTGTAATCTAACCTACTATTACCTTCGTCATAAATTGGAATTAAAGACCCTTTAATCGTACCAACACCAATTGTATGGATGACAATATTCTTATTGACAGCCTCATTAATCACTTCTAATGCCTGTCCTTCGTGTTCCTCTCCATCGGTAACGACAACAATGACTTTGTATTTGTCTTCACCCTCGGGGAAGGCTGAGATTCCCGCCTCAAGCGCCTCTGCAATAGCTGTTCCCTGGGTTCGGATCATACCCGTTTCCACAGCATCAAGAAACAATTTGGCTGCATCATAATCACTGGTCAGGGGAAGATATAGATGGCTTGTTCCGGCAAAAACTATTAAACCTACCCTGTCACCTTTCAGATTTGAAATAAGCCTGGCAATCTCATATTTTGCTTTTTCAAGTCGACTTGGCTTCACATCTGTGGCATTCATACTTATAGAGATGTCTAAGGCTAAAATTACATCCACACCTTTGCGCTCGATCTCCTTTAATTTTGTTCCGATCTGAGGACCCGTTGAGGCAAAAATAAGAAGGATTAAACCATATAATCTTACTCTTCTTTTCCAGTTATATGCTTTAAAATTAAATCTTAAAAATAGGCGAGATTGTAATTTCTCATCACCCCAATGTGCCAATTCTCTCTTTCTTTGATTTCGAGTAAACAGACGATAAAGAAAAAATGCTACAAGAATCAAATAAAGAAAAAAGAGTATGGGGTATCGAAATTCGATCATCTACGTTCTCCGTCTGAAAAACACATCATTCAGAATTCCTTCTCCCAGAACAAACACTAATCCCGAAATTAGAAACAATCCAAATAATTCCTCATACTGATGAAATTCTTTAACCTTTATCTCAGACCGCTCCAATCTGCTTATCTCGTTATATATTTCCAAAAGACTCTCTTCATCCGTAGCCCTGAAATACTTTCCGTCGGCGGTCTCTGCAACCCTCTTCAATGTTTCTTCATCCATATCCACATCGACCTGTACATATCTTTTTCCAACAATTGGATCATTAACCGGGTATGGCGCTTTTCCTTTACTTCCCACCCCAACTGTGTAAATCTTGACACCATAATCTCTGGCAAATCCTGATGCTGTAATTGGGTCAAGTTCACCAGCATTATTGCTTCCGTCGGATAACAACACGATTACTTTACTTTTAGTGTGACTTCCTCGTAACCGATTGAGAGAATGAGCCAAAGCCATTCCTATTGCCGTTCCATCATGCTGCTCATCAATGATTGTCACCTGATCAAGTAAACTTTTCAACACATCATAATCAATAGTGAGGGGGCATTGAATATAACTTTCTCCCGCAAACACAACCAGACCAATGCGATCACCTTTCCGATTTTCAATAAATTCTCTAGCAGTGACTTTCGCCGCTTCCAAACGGTTGGGTTTAAAGTCCTCAGCAAGCATACTGCTACTGATATCCAAAACCAAAATGATATCTATGACTTCTGTCAGAATATCAGACGTTATCGAAACTACTTGTGGTTTTGCCAGAGCTAATATTAGTAAGGTGATTGCCAACAGGCGTAGTCCCATTAAAAATCTTATTTTCCCCTTTCCAGTTAAACCTTTTATATCCTTTAAAAGTGAGAGCGATGAAAATTGAATGGTACCTTCCCTCTGTTCCCCTCGCTTGTGATACCACCAAGCAATAAAGGGAACGATAGGTAACAGAAGTAAAATTAAAGGGCTGGCAAATTTAAACACAAATCATTTAGTATAATTGCACTCAATATAATGACTCAAACGTAAAATTGTTTCCTCGTTAAAAAAGTCACCCACAAGCTGAAGTCCGATCGGAAGTCCGGATGAATGTGTGCCGGCTGGAACACTAATAGCGGGTATTCCTGCAAGGTTCACAGGAGTTGTAAATATATCAGATAAATACATTTTAATGGGATCATTCAGGTTTTCTCCAAGATCAAAAGCAGGTGTAGGAGTAGTCGGCAAAATAATCACATCTACATTCTTAAAAACATTGACAAAATCATCTCGTATGAGTCTTCTGACTTTTTGTGCTTTTTTGT
The DNA here is from genome assembly GCA_004124475.1 of Fidelibacterota bacterium. Lineage (GTDB taxonomy): Bacteria > Fidelibacterota > Marinisomatia > Marinisomatales > SCKK01 > SCKK01. The sequence continues at coordinate 22,252 of SCKK01000015.1, read as the reverse complement.
AATAAGCATCGTAATAACCGGATGAAAGGATGTAGGTTCCTAACATTATTCGCCGTTTAACTTCTTCTCCAAAGCCGGCTGAACGAGTATCCCGGTACATATTTTCTAAAACATTTTTTCGATCACTCAAACCGTATCTTACGCCATCATACCGGGCAAGATTTGAGGAAGCTTCCGCCATTGTTAGAATATAATAGGTTGCAATTGAGTACCTTAAATGGGGCAGATTAATATTTTTTACATCACATCCCGAGTTTTTTAAAAAAGTAATAAGAGATTTTAATCTATCAATAATTTCTACATCCGCACCGTCTGTTATTTGTTCCCATGGAATACCGACCTTGGGTTGTTCAGGTTCAGACAACTTTTTTAAATAATCGGGAACTTGTCGATCTGAGGATGTAGCATCGCTTGGATCGTGTCCGGCAATAACTTGAAGAAGCAGGGCAGCATCTTGCGTGGAATTTGATAATATACCAATCTGGTCAAAAGAAGAGGCAAATGCCACCAAACCGTAACGAGAAACACGACCATAGGTGGGTTTTAAGCCATAAATACCACAAAAAGCAGCAGGCTGACGGACTGAACCGCCTGTGTCCGATCCCAATGCCATATCACATACACCAAGCGCTACCGCTGTCGCCGAACCCCCACTTGAACCACCTGGTACTTTTGTAGAATCAACCGGGTTTTTCACCGACCCGAATATTGTATGTTCATTAGATGAACCCATGGCAAATTCGTCAAGATTCGTCTTCCCAATAATTGTTCCATCACCATCCAAAATTCTCTGCACAACAGTTGCATGATAGGGAGACAAATAGTTGGCAAGTATACCGGATGCACATGACAATTGCCACCCTCTCACAGCAATATTATCCTTGATGGCTATTGTTTTGCCTTGCAATAAACCAGTTTTTATCTGTTTCCTAATGTAGAGTTTTTCTTCAGGGGATGATGTAAATAGATTATAGTCAGAATAGTGTTGCAGCATTATAAAATAATCAGTCTGAAAATTAATCTCGAATTTTCAGAAAACAGTTGTACTAATCGCCGGACGATTTGGTCTTGGAGTTATCATTTTCCACAGACTTAACCGTACTATCCAATTCTTCTTCTACATCCTTTATTGCGCCCTTGAATTCACGAATGCCTTTCCCAAGTCCTTTGGCGAGTTCAGGCAATCTTTTCGCACCAAACAATAGCAATATGACCAGCAATATAATAATCCACTCCCAACCACCGGAAGTTCCAAACAGCAAATAAGGAATATTCATGAAATGAGACATAATCTCCTCCTCAATTGTTAATTATCTGAAATATCTGAGAAAATAGTATGCCACGGCTAAACCAAGAAGTCCTGCAAAATTTAATGTCATCCTCAACCCTAAAATCAAGGATATTACTCCAAGGTTCAGCTCAACAGCATCGTTTTCTCCACCTAAGATTCCACCCAGAGAAAACTCAACGCTCTGGAGAAAAAATTGTTTCACAACCCCTTCTGGCAAAACATAACCGAACAGTTGTCCCAAAAGAGACCCAACCATTGCCCCAACAAAAAGAATTAAGATTATTATGAGAATGGATCGTCTACCTATCATGATTCATTACCACAAACACATCAGTGTCGTTTGAATCTCCAATTGGATTCAACCTCGAGTTCGATGTCCAATTCACCATGGTGAATTAACCATCCTATGAGCCCCCAAAGGACATAAAGCATAACGATCGGGAATAAAATAAGACCCTGCCAGATATAAATTGAAACCATTACAGCAAGCACAAAAATTAATTTTATTTTACCCCATTTACCCCTTTCAAAATTTGGAACTTTAGAATATCGAACATGACTCAACAACAGAAAAGACGTAAGAAAAATCAATGGGAGAGCGATTCTTGGATCCCCGGACGAACCGATAATTTTTTCATTGAATAATATGAATGAGGCTATGATGAGAGCATTTATGGGTGTTGTGAGTCCAACAAAATAAGGCAAAGGCTTTTCAAGAGTCTGAACATTAAACCGAGCCAGCCGAATAGCACCAAAAATAAGAGGAATAAAACTAATGGCTGCCGCCAGGACTGGATGTAACTCCTTCACATAAGCAAAATAAATTAATACGGAAGGGGCAGCACAAAAGGAAACCAAATCGGCAACCGAATCAAACTCAACCCCAAATTTTGATGGGATTTTAAATATCCTCGCAACTTTTCCATCTATAATGTCAAATATGCCTGCAAAAAAGATCAACCATGAGGCTTTCTGTAAAAATCCCTGGGACGCTGTGACAATCGCAAGAAATCCAAAAAACATGTTAAAAAGTGTAAACACCCCAGGGATTACATTTTTACTTACTTTAACTTTTCTTCTCATTTTAACACTCCAATGATTGATTCTCCTCCCTTAACACGCTCACCTACAGATACCCATATTTCAGCTGAAACAGGGAGAATTAAATCCATTCTTGATCCGAAAAGTATGAACCCAAGACGAGAACCCCCCGTCACATTATCCCCTACTTTCAGATAACAAAGGATTCTCCTCGCAAGGAACCCCGCCACCTGTTTTACCTTCACAAGTTTTTCTCCTGCTTGGATATGGATTTCGGTTTGTTCATTCAAGTCTGACGCTTTGTGATTATAGGCAGCGAGAAATTTACCCTTATTATATTTTACATAGGTCACAATTCCGGTAACGGGTACACGATTTGCGTGAACGTCAAATACAGATAAGAAAATGGATACAAGTACATTCTCATCATTATCAATTTTAATCCCCCTTTTTACAATAATTTTTCCGTCAGCAGGAGCAAGAATCAGATTATCACCTTCAGGTATTTCACGATGAGGATCTCTAAAAAAGTAAATCACAAAGATTGTGAAACAGATACCTATGATCCCAATAATTTTTAAGATTAAAAAGTTAAAATAAAATGCACTTATGAGTATCAGGATTACAGGAAATCCGGTCCAACCTATAATTTTTTTACCTTCTGAGGCAATCATAATGAATGGAACTTAGCTCAGTTTTTAACCGCTTGCAAGTCGAAGTGAGGTAGTTCTCTTTTTCCCATTTCGGTAGTAAGTGATCCCAATTTTATCCCCTGCCCTCTGCTCTCTTTCCTCGATAATATTCAATATATCATTTCTTGATTTCACCGGTTCACCATCAACATTCAGAATGACATCTCCCACTTTTAATCCGGCTTTCTCTGCCGGACTTTTCGCTTCGACTTCGGTGATAATCACGCCTGTTATACCCGGAAGATTTAAATACTCTGCGAGGAAACGATCCACTCTCTGCACTTTTAAACCCGTAGAAAAACTTCGGTCTACTCTTCCATACTTTTTCAGTTCTTCTGCAATTCTCCTGGCGCGGTCAATCGGTATGGCAAATCCGATTCCAATATTTCCTTCTGAATATCCACCCCCTGTGAAAATAAAGGTGTTGATGCCGATGACTTCTCCACTGGCATTGCAAAGTGGACCACCACTATTACCCGGATTGATTGCAGCATCCGTTTGAATCATTCCTTGAAAAATTCTTCCGGATTGCTCTCGTCCGAAATTCATGTTCAGTGCACTTATTATACCCACCGTGGCTGAGGGTTGTTTATTCACATCAAACAAACCAAAAGGGTTGCCAAGTGCAATCACCCATTCCCCCAAAATAAGGTTTTTTGAGCTTCCAAGATTCGCATAGGGAAGGTTTTTGCCTTCTATTTTTAGGAGCGCCACATCAGAGGTTTTGTCCATGCCCACAATTTCACCGTCAAATTCATCTCCCCCCGGAAGTGTGATGATTATCTCACTTGCCCCTGCCACCACATGTTGATTTGTTATAATATATCCGTCCGGACTGATGACCACACCTGATCCGAGACTTTTTACTTCCTGTTTATAGAATTCATCAGGAAACCAGAAATACTGAAAAAATGGGTCATTAAAGAAAGGTGATGATGGGCGCTTTCTTATCTGGATTATGTTAATACTTGCCACTGCAGGACTCACTTTCTCAATTGCTTTCGTAATGGCGGTTTCCCTTGATTTCCGGATATCAAAGGGATTCCCTGTCACCACCGTGACAATCATAGAAATGATGATAAAACGGATAACTGGTCTTATTTGTCTATTAAATCTGGTCATATTTCGTAAAAAATTCTCTCAAGATATAACCCGTGGGCAGGAGCTTTGTACACCTTTGCCTCAGGATTTTTGGATTGAAGTAAAACCTCAAATTCTTTCTCACTTAATGTTCCTTTTGCTACTTCTACCATTGTACCGACCAAATATCGAATCATATGATGTAAAAACCGATTCGATTCTATCATATAAGTTACAAAAACACCACGTTTTATCCACTTAGATTGAAAAATAATACAACGGGTATGCTTAACTGTATTCGATACTTTGCTGAAGGTAGTGAAATCATTTTCACCAAAGATGATATTTGCACAAAAACGTAACTTGCGCATGGAAATATCAGATGGAATTTGCCAAACATAATTTCTATCCATTATGGATTCATCCAATCGACATTTATAAAAATATCGCCGTTTAATTGCACTATATCTGGCATGAAAATCTTCTGGCACCTCCTCACAATGATGAACACGGATATCCTTTCCTGCATTCCCATTAATTGCCCTTTTTAAACCATGTGATTCCCAAGGTTTATTCAATTTAAAATTTGCACATTGACCTAAAGCATGTACACCTGTATCTGTTCGACCTGCCCCATGTACCCGGATAAGTTTTCCATTTTCCAATTTGGTAAGAGCGTGTTCTAACTCTCCTTGAACCGTCCGTTTATTTTTCTGCAGTTGCCAGCCAAAGAAATCCGTACCATCATATTCAAGTATTATCTTGTAATTATGCAAGTAAAAAAAACTCCAGACTGAATACAAACAACACGATTAAAGCTACAAAATCGATGAACCGGAGTGAGTAAGATTTTGCGATTCCCCGGGGTATCACTTTTCCATACCCACGAACTTCCATGGCCAAGCCAAGATTAGTAGCCCTGTGCATGCTATTGTTTATAAGATTGGGGAGATAAAGAGCCGTCTGTTTTATCATTTCAATCTTACCTGTGGGCTCTGGTAATCCCAAAGCCTTCTTGAAGTTCCTGTTGTTGTTGACTTCTTCTTGAAAGGTTGGAAAAAATCTCAGTGTTAAATAGATGAGCTGGAAAAAATCTTCTACCCATCTCCACTTTAATCCTGTCCTCGACCAAAGAAATCGAAATGCATCCATCAAGTCCGAAGGATCGATTAATTCTAAAAAGACAGACATAGCAATCACCATGACAAGAAGTTTTCCACCTGAAACCAAGGCAGTATAAAAAATTTCCATCCGCCAGCTGGCGGATTCCACAAGAATGACCGAAAACAACATATAAAGCAAAATCATTACAGGCAGGAAAAAAAGAAAGGGTCTCACCCTCTTAAAAATCGATTGTAATAATTTTCGATGTTTGTATAAAACTACCGCCAAAAATGAAAATAACCAAATTGCCTGTTTCCAGATTTCAATTTGAAATACCAATATGATAAAAATAAAAATATAAGCCAAATAAACCATTGGATTAATATCCGATTTGGATTTGATCAGATTCATGGATTGTTAAGTTAATGTATGATTTTTCAATGTAATTGAAATCTACAGGTTGGAATGATTGATTTGCAAGAATTCTATGAAATTTAAAAGGGCTATTGCGGTGGATTAACGAAAAAAACTCACCGGCCTATTTATCCTTTACATTTTTCTTAACCCAGGTTTAACGGAATATTTATTTAATTGTAATCAGTACTGTCGCGTTATAACTCCCATAAATTCAATTGGTTAGAAGAGTACCCTTCTGAATTTTGGGATTTTGTTTCTGTAAGTAGTTGATTAATAGGCACTTTCTCAAAAAGCGAAACACTGAAAATCTGTAGAATTATGTAGAGGCTCATCTCAATTTTCAGGGTTTTCCGAATCATAGTATTTGACCCTTCGCAGTTTATCAGGGTAAAACCGACTTGATTTGTATCCGGTCAATTTCACAATCTGATCGCAACGTAATCTGGTTGTTTTGTCTACCTTACTGGAATACATACGTCTGAATTTCATGTTCTTTTTGGCACGAATAATGAAAAATGCCTTATCCTGGTTCAAGCGATAAAGTCTTTCATAATCAAGATAACCTCTATCCATTATGTAGTACGAACCGGGCTCTGGAATCAGAACATCAAGGATGTTTACATCATGAATCAAACCTGTTGTAATCTCGATAAATGATGGGATTGATCCTCGTAAATCTAACAGTGTATGTAGCTTAATAGCAGCTTTATGTTTACGGAATTTTGCCCACGGAAACAGTGACAGACACAGATCAATAGTCGTAGAATCCAGAGCGTAAATGGTATCGTTAAGATCAAGTAAGAAATTAGAATCATCGTGGTAGAGAACCCGGGCTTTTGAAATCAACACCTGAGCGAAGTCTGCATAGATGCGCCAATCTCTGTTTTCATTAGCACGGGACAAATTGGAAATGGACACATTTCCCTTTATTCCCATATGATACAGTTTATTGGGTTGAGCATTTAAACAGGCATCAATGTCTCGCAAACTCTCCCGATAACTTAACTGAGCAAAACTCATACAAAGAAACTGATCCCAGCATCTGAAATTACGTGTACGATAATTGCCATCATATCTTCTTACACATTTATCAAACTCATACTTCGCAATGAACTCCATAATTTGGGTAAAAACTGTTTTGCTCATGTGTTATCCTCTCTTTACTTTTAGAATAACACATTAGGGCAAAGAAATAGTTCGAGTTCAAATCGAAAAATATCTCAATGGTATTTAAAATCATAAATATAGGAACTTACACGTTTGTCGTGCTACTTTAACGCGACACTTGTGACTAAAGTCAACTCATACAACTGTAAAAGATCAGTTAGGCTATCCGCCAGCTGGCGGACAGAAAAGCCTGTAAAGCAACAATCCAAGCATCGGTATCTTAACCGCTCCGTTAGGAGTCCATACGGGAAAAAATAAATTATCTCACACCGTCCAGCCATTCCCACTTATGAGGCAAGCAACTACCAATTCTTCCGTCTTCGCCCTAGCCTCAGCCTTTTTTTCAATACACAGATCTATTTTCTTAAAGTCTTACCCAATATTCTTTATTCCTGCCCCAGTCCAAGCTTTGTTCTGAGGGTCTGGAAGTAATCTCGATCCTCAAATGTAATCAAATGAATATCGTAAGAGGCTCGCCGAATGTAAAGAGTAGCATCCGGAGATAGATCGTACTTTTCCTGACCATCCACCGTTAATCGTATTTTATCCGCATCGGGAAACGTGACTTTTAATTCATTCTCCGCAGGAAGAACGATGGGTCTGGCGGATAGGGTATGGGGACAAATCGGTGTGATCGTAATGAGGGATAGCCAGGGTGCTACAATTGGACCTCCGGCGGACAGGTTATAAGCCGTTGAACCCGTTGGAGTAGAGATAATAAGACCATCGCTGATATATGTCGTAATTAAGCGGTTATTCGTAAAAAGGGAACATTTGATGAGGCGAAAATTATCTCCCCTGTCCACAACCAGGTCATTAAGTACATGGACTATCCGGTTTTCCCCATCCACAACCTCGCCCTCCAGAACCATACGCTGGAAGGTTGTGGAGTCTCCTGCTAACACTTTTTCCAATCGGGGATAGAAATCATCCAATGTCACCTCGGCAAGAAATCCCAATCCCCCCAAATGGATACCTAAAATTGGGGTATTTCGGTGTGCCACATGTCGAGCGGCAGACAGGATGGTACCATCACCCCCCATGGCTAAAAGAAAATCAATCTTGGGAAATTCATCGGCTGTGTGAATAATAGAATATGTATATTGATCCTTATCTTTCCAGAGCCCTTCTACTCTTGTTGTCAGGTATACTTCGTGCCCTCTTTCTTTTAACCAGTCCATTAGCTCAGGTAGAATATCCCAGAATACCTCCTTGGCTGTGTTTGCCCAAATCCCTATTTTCATAACTTTTCTGTCCCTACTTGTTAACCGTCACTTTCCCCTTGGAATCCTTTGAAAGTGTTTTAATTTTTTCTTCAGCGTCTTCTAATTTTTCTCGGCAAACTTGTACCAACTTCTTCCCCTCTTCAAAAAGAGCCAGGCTCTCCTCCAGTGATACCGTCTCCTCTTCCAGCGATTTTACGATCTCCTCTAACCTGGACACTGCCCGCTCAAATTCGACCGTTTTCTTTTTTATAACCATGAATCTGTCCTACTTATTATAAATATTTTTCATGACATCAAGAGGAATAAAAGGACTTCATTTCTTCTGTCCTATCTTGATAATACGTTTCGTTTCCGCAACTAATTCCCCATCCGTCATACACAAACCGAACTCCTTTCCTGGCGACATTTTTTTCACCGAATTGATAATTTGCTCATCCGGTAAAGTATATGCAATAGAATATCCCCGATTAAGAATACTTTTTGGACTGGATGCGATTAATCGCCTGCTTAACCCCTGAAATTTTGCCAATTGGAGAGAGAGAATATAGGTAATCTGTTGAACTATTCTGTCATTCAATTCAGTTAGACGCTTTTTCTTTTGTTCCAAAAGGATTGCAGGCTGTTGAAATCCATAACGGGTTGTGAGCCCATCTAATCTTTGCCACCAATACTCAATCAGGTTCTTCACGGATTCCCCTATTCTTCGCTCCGTTTCCGTCAAAATAGATAACAGATCCTGTTTCGCCGGAGAGACAATTTCCGCAGCAGCAGAAGGTGTGGGCGCTCGAAAATCGGCAACAAAATCGGCAATGGTATAGTCGGTTTCATGCCCCACCGCTGAAATGATTGGGATGGTACACTCCGTAATCGCCCTGGCGACCTGCTCTTCATTGAAAGGCCACAAATCTTCCAATGAACCACCGCCTCTACCCAGGATGAGAACATCCACCTCACCCCATGCCTCAAACTCCTGAAGTGCAGATACGATGTCTTTTGCCGCACCATCCCCCTGTACCAATGTAGGTCTCAGGATAATTTCTATATGAGGAGCACGTCGGGTTAAAATATTTGTGATGTCTTGAACGGCAGCTCCCGTGCCCGATGTAATCACACCTACATAAAATGGGTAATCGGGAAGGGGCAATTTCCGATCTTCACCAAATAGACCTTCTTCCGCTAACCTTTTCTTCAAAGCCTCAAACGCAATATACAGTGTACCGATACCGGCAGGTTGCATACTTTGTACCATTATCTGGTAAGTTCCCCGAATTTCGTAGACCGTCACAGCACCCTGGACCAGTACCTTCATCCCATTTTCCGGAGTAAATCTTAAATACTGGTTGTACCCTCGAAACATGACACATCGAATTTCCGCTTTTTCATCCTTTAGGGTAAAATACATATGACCGGAACCATGGTGTATAAAATTGGAAATCTCTCCTTCTACCCAAACGGAGGGAAAAGAATCCCGCAAAACTTCCTTAATTTGGATTGTTAAAGCAGAAACGGATATTGGTTTTGACGAAATCCCTTCTGAGTTATCAGCATCAAATAATTGGGTATACATGGGTTAGTTATTTTCCCTGATTGGTACCTTGATAGTGTCCCGAAACTGTGGTAACTGGTGAGTTGTAACTCGTGAGTTGTGGAGTGGTAGTACCAGTAACCAATAACCAGTTACCATTCACCAATAACCATTTCCGGAGGTCTTGGCTTGCCTGCCTCTATCCAGGCAGAATACCAGAAAGAGGCAACCGTAACAGCAGCCGTTTCCATCCTCTGATTTGCGAGGTCACCGGTTTCTCTGAACAATATTTCGATATAAGACGTTCCTTCCATGGAGGCGTCTCTGTCTGCAATCTTGGCTTGCTCCTTAAGGGGAATGCTTTCCCTCGCCACTGAATCTGCGCTCAAAAGTCTTAAGTGATAACGGTAGGATTCCTTAACGATTTTAAACATCTCCTCAACTGGGTTATCGACAGTAATCAAATCTCCATTAGGATTGATTTTATCCAAGAGGTACTTGTCTACCATATCCGATTCCCACCTCTTATGAATTCCAAAATTACCGGATAATTGACCATTGTAATTCTCCACCACATGAAGGGGCATGTGAATATCAGATATGTAATGTCCCAGGGCTGTGGCAGTTAACGGAACCCCTTCCCACTGCCCACTTCTCATTTGATTGACAAGCATACGAAAGTAACGTTCAATTCGCCAGGGAGCTAATCCCCAACGATTTATTTTTTCCTCTCCATATTTTTTTACAAGAGCAACAAAGGTTTTTGGAATATTTTCAAAGGGATAAACATCATACAGATCTGCATCAATATAGTGACCGGGCATTTCATTTGGGTATTTTTTAGGATCATCTCTCCATAGGTCAGGATCGATGGCATGGGAAGAAATATAGTCAATGTGGTGAGAAAAATAAACTCCCAGAATACCTGGGAGCAGGTGTATCGCCTCACGGTTGATAATTTTATGGGCATTGAACCCCCATCCAAGCAACGGGTAGACAGAGAAGCAGATCACTTGCACCATCAATAAAAAAGAAAAGAGATTCCTTCTCATATTTATTGGACCGTGGTTACTTCTTCTTTTTCTTATGACGATTTAAACGGAGACGCTTTTTTCGTTTGTGTGTGCTCATCTTCCGTCTTTTTCGTTTTTTCCCGCTGGGCATATTTTCTCCCTTACATTATGAGCGATTTATTTATTTCATTTTTCAAAATCCGTGATGGCTTGAATGTAGGTACATAGCGTTCCGGTAGATCTACGATTTCACCTGTTCCTGGGTTTCTTGCCTTCCTAGGTCCCCTTTTTTTTACCCCAAATGTGCCAAATCCCCTCAGTTCAACCCTCTCATTCCTTTTTAATGATAACTTTATGGTAGCAAATATACCTTCCATCACCGCTTCCGTTTCAATCTTTGTCAAGCCTGTGGCTCTGGAGACGGTATTTATAATATCAGCCTTTGTCATGTTCTTACTCCTCCTAAATAGAAATTTTAGAAATTTATTGTAAAGGAAATTAACTCTCCTGAATAAATATTACCAGTTTCTGACCGGGATAAATGTAATCACCCCGCTTAATCCCATTCCACCGCTTTATTTTACTGACCGAGGTCCCATATCTAAGAGCAATACGCCCCAAAGTGTCTCCCTTTCTCACTGTATAAAGCTCTTTTATAGGATTCGTTTTCTCTGTTAGTGATTTTGAACCCCGACTTGTCGAGGGAACGGTTAACTTTTGTCCCTGATAAATGATTGCGCCATAGCGAAGACCGTTCAACTGGCGAATTCTACGAGCTGTGGTTCCAAACCTTAAAGCAATATAGCTAAGTGTGTCACCCCTCTTAACCTTGTAAATGGTTTTTTCTTCATTTCCCGCTGTTGTCGTCAATGGAGTCGATACTTGGGTCCCGGGGACAGGAATAGTCAACTTATGCCCGATTTGTAACCGATTATATTTTTTTATTTTGTTTACGGAAACAATGTCATGAAGAGAAACGCGGTATTTTCGAGCAATAAGCCAGAGATTTTCACCCTTTTTCACCCGATGGATTATATACTGAGGAGCAAATCGTTGCTCATCCGGAAGAGCTGTAAATCTCTCAAAGAAACGATCCTGCGTTTGTGGAGGAATTTTCAAAGTATATGGTTCATCAGGCGGTGTGGCAAACTGACGAAGATCTGGGTTGTAAATTTTCAGTTCTTTTACTGAGATTCCCGCACAATTTGCCAGAACTGTCAGGTCTGCACTTCGGTCAAGGGTCACTTCATCAAATATAAACGGTTCTCCCGATGTAATATCAAAACCATATTCTTCGGGATTTCGAGCAATAATCGCAGTTGCCAAAAATGTAGACAGATGATTTTTTGTTTCCCTTGGGAGAGAATTTAATCTCCAAAAATCTCGTGTCTGATGAAGCTGAATGGCTCTATTTACTCGTCCGGATCCAGCGTTATAGGCAGCGATTGCCAGATACCAATCATCAAATTCTAAGTAAAGGTCTTTGAGATAATCAGCGGCAGCTTGTGTCGATTTTACCGGATCTCGCCTTTCGTCAACCCACCAATTTCGATTCAAACCGTACTTCTTGGCTGTGGCAGATACAAATTGCCACATTCCCGCTGCATGTGCTCGGGAATATGCCTTGGGATTCAATCCACTTTCTACCATGGCATGAAAAATTAATTCTTCCGGTAACTCATTCTTTTTCAAAATATCTATTATCAGATCTCCATATACAGGATACCGTGACAGCCAGATTTCAAAATTCCTTCTCCCTTTTGTCTGGAAAAATTTAATCGCCTGATCGACACGCTTGTTTGCAATTAGAGGAATATGCCCGTCCCTATCGTCAATTACCCTGAACTTGGATCCATTAATCTCTATTTCCAACGGCTCCAAAAAGGCCGACAATTCATCTTTCAAACTTGCAATGGCAAAGGGAGTTTCCACTTGATCCATTGTCTCAAGATGGTTTTCATATACATGAAGTAGGGTTTTCTCAAATCGATCGAACTCTTCTTGATCCTCTGCCGACAACTCCCCCAACTGTTCAGCACCTTCCAGCAGATCCACAATTTTATCTATAAGATAGATCACTTCCAACGTATCACCATACTTGTCCGCAATAACTGCCTCGACAAAGTAACTTTTCGCCTCACTAAGAATTAAGGGAATTCTGTTGTACTGACCATTCGCTATTGAGTTTATTTCTCCGTGAATATTATCAACTTCTCCATTTGATGAAGCATGTTCCACTTCAATGGAGTCAATGCCTGTTGTATCAGAGGGAATAGCCCAAATCTGGGCGATGGACATAACAAAGATAAAGGTTCCCAGGGAGATGATCTCTTTTTGTATTATTTTCATAAATATCGGGAAAAAAAGTAGGCGAAGTTACTGGCTCTCAAAAGGATCGTCAAGGTTTTTTCATACTGTTTTTATGATCCAATTCCTTGATAAACCGGGTAGTACTTGTATTGGATACAATGGGGACTCTGACCACCCTGCCTCCCCAATGAATCACCTCCTTTGCCCCCACGATTTCTTCCAATGTGTAATCTGCCCCTTTTACCAACACATTGGGACGAACCATCAGAATTAATTCGTAAGGTGTATTTTCATCAAAGATAGCCACATGATCGACAGGTTTAAGCGTATCAATAATCGTAACCCTGTCTTCTTCATTCGTCAGGGGGCGGGTTTCTCCTTTTAACCGCTGAACTGATGCATCGCTATTGACACCAATAAACAGGATGTCACCTTCGGATTTGGCTGCTTTCAACAATTCAATATGCCCCCGATGGATCAGATCAAAACAGCCATTGGTAAAAACTACTACTTTACCCTCACTTTGTAATCTTTGAGAAAGGGAGCTCATTTCCTGGATTGTTAGAATAGACATAAGATCAACGGATTGGACAAACGTCACATAACCTGGGATTGCAGTACCTTGTTTGAAGAGCGAGGAGCCCCTGTTGGACTGCAAATTTATTCAGGGTTGCTTTGTCAATATATTTTGAAAATTGTCTGTCTATTTTGCCGTAAGTGTAGCCAATTTTCAGTTGTTTCCACAAATTAAAATTTTCATCGAGTCTATAATTCTTTTGCTTCAAAGCGACAGCCTCCCGAAATGGGTAGACCACATTTCCCAACCATTCGCTACACCACCCTCTGCCGGGAAGGCATTCCCCAAACTTTACTTGAAGTGAAGAAAAACTTATCTCTGAACGCAATTCCCAAGGATGCCACCCGTTTAAAAGCGCCCAGACCAATTCCACTCCAAAAGACAGCCTACGCTCGGGATAAGCAGTAGGTCGAATCCCTTTTCTTTTCCATTCCCATGGCTCTACAATTAGGCTTAAAGATAAATTTGATGATAAATTAACTAAAGAACCTAATTTCATCCTTATTAAATCACGAACATCTTTGGGCATTCTGTCCAATAACCCTGCTTTTTTAAAATAGGTTACATATAAAAATGGTTTATCTTTTACCTCTTTAATGTTTTCCAAAGGGATTTGCCTTGCCAATTGTTCAAAAAGTTCCCCGTTCCCCTTTAATCCAAGAGTCCAGAAACTCTTTCGGTAAAAAGCCTCTTGTCTACTTCCCACAGTTGTGATAACCTCCCCCATCCCATCTACTTTTACTCGCCATTTGTAATAGATTAAAGGCGCCAATTGGGTAAACAATTGTCTGGGGGTGATCTTCTTATGGAGTTTACAAACATTTAAATCTACCCCAGTTATCCCGAGTTCGGAAACCACTACCGTGGGAATCATTCTCTCGGCAGAGGTTACTACCCGATTACGTCCGGGAACCGTGACAATATGGAGGATCACACGGTTGTAACCTCGGTTGTAATGATGTCCATGGCGGAACCAGTCCCTTTCTTTTAAATGAAATTCCACATCACCTGTTAATACCTTATTATCGTACAATAGGGTGACATTGGTTATATCGGGTCCATCATATTGATTGACGTCTCCTTTATCAAGAATATAAATAACTTTTCTCTCAACTGTTGTAAGTGAAGACCCGGGTTTTAACCACTGCCACCATTGATAAAGCGCATTTTCAAAATAAACCGGAGCGTCTGAAATGCTCACACATCCGGAAATTATTTGATTCAGCATTTTACTGTATCGCCTGCCCGACTGAGCACATGGTCAGGCGGGGAATTTCTTCATAGGAATCCCGAATTTTCGGCATAATGTTTTCCCTCGTATCCCGACGCGTCGGGACAATAAAACGTCCCGACAGGTAACAAATGAACATGAAACGTGATGCGCCTGCCCCGTAGTCCCGAAGTAGTCGGGAGAGCGTATCGGGGTGAAACTCAAGCTATCGTCTTTCGCTTATCGTCTATCATCTTTTGGCTTTTTAATTTCCTCCTCCGACCCCGATTTGTCGGGGGGCTTGGGGAGACTAAGCTATGTTTTAAGCTTTGGTGAAGCCACTCATTTTTCATGGCGACGACTTTTTCACGCACAACCCGGGCAAAGGAATTAGGTTTTTCATTTTTCCACAGGGTTGTATCCATAGGATGACCTAATCTCAATTCAATTTCCCCAGAATGAACTCTCAATCCACGTTTTGCCATAATATTACGCGTTCCGCAAAAAGTCATAGGAATCACAGGCATTCCCACCTTTACAGCAAGATTGAGCCCTCCTCGCTTGAATCGATGAATTTCCCCATCCGGACTTCGAGTTCCCTCAGGGAACAGGAGCACCGATCGTGGATATTTCTTTAACGATATTTCCGCTTCTTCAAGAGATTTCATCGTTTTACGGTAATTAGTCCGGTCCACGAATATGTGTTTTGCCAATACCATCGCCCAACCCATAATTGGGATTTTCTTCAATTCTTTTTTTGCGATAGAAACAAGACAGTAGGGTAACCCTGCATAACTCAACAAAATATCGAATGCACTTTCATGATTCCCTACAAAAAAATAGTCCTGATTGGGATCTAATTTTTCCAGACCCAATACACGAAATCGTATCCCTCCGACTCTCAAAAGAATCTGTGCCCATAACCGGACAATCTTCCCGATCGTTCTCCCTGAATGGTCAAATATCCCTACAAAAATTGACGCTGAACCTAATAAAAAAGTCCAGAAAAAATAATTAATAAAGAAAAAAATAGTCCGAATCAAAATAGTTTCCTTTCGGTTAAATTTAACATACCAATAATTATAGTGATGTCAAGTCACTCATGTTTCGCATCTCCTAACTAATTGACTGTATCGCCTGTTTACCGTCAAGCGGGGAATTTCTCAGTGAGAGATCCTACGGAACAATGTTTCTCGTCAATCACGAAACTTCGGGATTCACTCCTTATTCGTTATTCACATCTCATTGTCTTCTCCTCTGCTCCCTCGCCTATTTCCAAAGGATTCTTCGGATAATCAATTCGCTCCAGGGGGAGGTCACGAAGGTCACAATGGACTCTCCGTGGGAGTCCTTCATGACCCCTGGAGACTCCCACGGAGAGACCCTATCCCAAAAGGGATCCGTCAACTGACGGACGGGTCGTAGATATGTTCTCCACTTCTATTTTAAAACAGTGTCTCCCACATATGGCTGCAATATCTCGGGGATCATGACAGACCCTTCATCCGTCTGGTAGGTTTCAAGAAGGGCAATCGTCAATCTCGGTGTCGCCAATGCCGACCCATTTAAGGTGTGAACGAATTCCAATTTGCCATCCTTTCTTCTGTACCGAATGTTGGCTCTCCTAGCTTGGAAAGATTCATAATTACTACAGCTCGAAACTTCTAACCAACGATTCTCACCGGGAGCCCACACTTCCAGATCGTAACATTTCGCTGCAGCAAAACTGAGATCTCCGGTGGAAAGGGCAACTACACGATAATGAAGCCCGAGCTCCTTAAGGATCGATTCCGCATCCCTTATTAATCGTTCCAATTCTTGGTAGGAGGTTTCCGGTTTCACAAACTTGACCAATTCCACTTTGTTGAACTGGTGGACACGCAACAAGCCCCTTGTTTCCTTCCCATATGATCCTGCCTCACGACGAAAACAGGGCGAAAAAGCCACATAATGAATGGGAAGTTCATCCTCAGATAATATTTCTCCACGATGAATATTGGTCACAGGTACCTCTGCTGTAGGGATGAGATACAAATTATCCCGTTCCACAAAGTACATGTCTTCCTTTAATTTGGGAAGCTGACCTGTCGCCTCATTTGCTGCGGGAAGAGTCATAAATGGTGTATACACCTCCTTATATCCCCGCTGGACATGATAATCCAACATGAAATTGATAAGTCCACGTTCTAATTTGGCTCCTTTCCCTGTAAAAAGGGGAAATCCTGATCCAGAAATCTTAGCAGCCCGTTCAAAATCAAATAGGTGCAATGAGGTCCCCAAGTCCAAGTGAGTTTTTATTTCAAAATCAAAAGTAGGTGCCTCACCCCGCATTCGAACTTCCACATTTTTTGATTCATCTACTCCAACAGGGACCGACTCATGAGGGATATTGGGAACCCAGATTAACAGTTCATTTAACTGATGTCTTGATTGCGTAAGGTCACTGTCACCCATTTTTATTTCTGCGGAAAGCTTTTTCATTTTCTTAATAAGCTGGTCTGCATCCTGGCTGTTCCTGTTGGCTTCAACGATCTGACTATTTGTTCGATTCTTTTCCGCTTTCTTTGCTTCCACATCATGAATTAATTGCCGGATCTTTTTGTCCAACCGTAAAATTTCATGAACGTCACCCTTCTCGCCTTTATTGGAAATAGCGGCTTGAACCACCTCAGGATTTTCACGAATGTATTTTATGGAAAGCATAAGGAATTTATAGATTTATGTTACCGTTATATTTGAGACCAAAATTACAATCCAGCATGTCAAATGTCTATCCCTAATATATCCGGTATACCTGTTACCCTGATTAATTCATGTGTCCATGAATTAATCACCCTCCGGGCCGACACTGACTCGTCAGTGTCGGGGTTAACCCCGCCATAGGCGGCCTTCGGTGAATAATTCATCAGCAACTTTTCTCCATCTCGCAATATTTTAGCACTTACATTCCTGTTAGATTTGCGGATGAATTATTCAGGTTAACAATTAAAAAATTATGAATTAAATTCCCAACAGAATCTCAATTTTGCCATTCAATTTTTTTACCGTTTTCCGTTTGCCTGTGGTTAAATCCAACTTTTGATCCCATCTGTCACGATAAATATCAAATCCCAGCCTGAAGTATGAGGTTAATCCAAATTCTCCACGAAAACCAACCAATGATCGAGTTTCAGGTTCACCCTCATAGGTTCGATAGAGGAATGTAATCAGCTCGTTATTGTATTGCATTTTAATTGTTTCATCATCGACTTCACCCCGTCTTGTTTTTTGACCATAAACCTGTATCCACCATCCAGGCTTAGGTGTACCTTCTATGGCTACAAACAAATTATCTGAATTGGGTCCAGCCCAAAAACCAAGGTAACGACCGTGGTTCTGGAATGTATTGATCTTGCTTTTGTGCACATAGACGTAAGGGGATAAATGAGTATATTCCAGTCTGAACAACGGATCAAAAATCGGCTTAACTGGTAATCTCAAAGTTGCCCCGATTTGATAAGCTATCCAGTTATGGTTTTTCTTTTTATTAAACGTATTAACTAAATCCCACTCATCCATGAATAGAGATCCATAAAAACGAGCTTTTTCTTTTATTACCCAGTCAATATCAGCAAACATCTGAAGATTATCTGAGTCACTCAAATCGTGTTGGGCTGACCAGTACAACATAAAGGGGATCAGGTATACTCCTTCAATTCCTCTTGCCCCATAAATCACAGATTCTCCCAAACCAATCCTAACGGATTTGGTTGGAAAAAAGTCTAACCGATGAGCAGCAATAAATTTTTTAACTAAAGGTAACCCCCCTTTCATTTGATACAACTCGACCGTGGAAGAATCCCGTAAAGTGGAATTAAGAGAACCATGAAAAAAAGAAAAGGTCCACTTTTCACTAATTTGATGTATTACCTTGAAGAAAACAAAACTGGGGATTTTATCAGAGAATATTAACTGACCGGAATAGCCTGGTCCCCAGATGGGATTGGACTTTGCAAGGGTTATATATCCTTTTGAGTGTGAAAAAAGTATACCTCCATCACCGATATCGTATTCCACCCAGGTAGAATCCCATCCCTGGTTTTTTTGATATCCCAATTCCTTCTGCCCATGAAAATCATAAGTAAGATCTGATATCGTTTCCTGGCTGACAACAGAATGCTTTTCAATTCTGCTCCAGAATAGAACACTAAAACGACCGGTAGGGGGTATTTTGTAATTCGCCGCTACTGTGACCGAGGGATAAATGTCCAAATACGTACCTTTTTGATTTACGTTACCTCCATTCAAATAAGTAATTCCGGATAGGCTGGGAAAAAATTTTAATCGTTGTTTCCTTAACAAGCCATCAAACTTTCTCGATTTCAATAGATCGGCAAACTGTTTTCGGGCTTTTAGCTGCCAAACATGGGATAAACGGACAGATAGAGAAGGATTAATTTCCCCATTTTGAATCGTCAGAGATTCCATACGGTGATAATTAGACCCAGATTCCATGATCAATTCCTGCCCTGTTAACAACACAGGCAGTATCAGAAATAGTAAGATACTGAAAATATTTCTTCTCAATTTATTGATCATGGATAACTTCCCGTTAATTGATATAATAAAAGCAGGTAAAAAGCTATACAGGTTCAGAAAGTTTTCAAAAAGAATTTATATATAAGATGGAAACCTTTACTGACCTTTTCCGGAGAACATCACCGCAACCGTATTAAACATGATTTTTAGATCGAGTGATATACTGATATTTTCAATATAGAAGAAATCATATTTCAGTTTCTGACGAACATCTTCTATGGTCGTGTCATAAGAACGTTTAATTTGAGCCCAACCGGTAATTCCCGGTCGAACTTTGTGCCTACGGTAATAAAAAGGAAATTCTTCCATCAATTTTTGAACAAAATAGGGTCTTTCGGGGCGGGGACCTACCACACTCATCTGTCCACTTAGTACATTAAGAAATTGAGGAACTTCATCCAATCGAAATCTTCGCATAAAGTAACCCACATTCGTAATACGGGGATCGTCTTCCGCCGCCCATATGGGTCCCGTATGGGTCTCCGCATCTTTGAACATAGATCTGAATTTCACGATTTTGAATTGTTTTCCATCCATCCCAATTCTGTCCTGCCAGTAAAATATAGGTCCTCTAGAATTAATTTTTATAGCAAGGGCAAGAATGAACCAGAATGGCATCAAGGGAATGATTACAATACATGCAGAAAGAATATCAAAAAACCGCTTCAGAAATTTTTCAAAACGACTGATAATCTCTGGATTAATTTGAATCAGGGGCAGTCCATGAATCTGTTCCGTTTTTGCCAGGCCACTTACTACCTCATACATATCCGGTATGATTTTCAAAGAGACAGGAGAACCATTTGCCAAGGTTATTATATCCAATAATCGATTATGATTGGGTCGTTCAAATGCAATGATGACCTCATTGATCTGGAAATTGTCTATGACTTGCTTTAATTCGTTGACTGATGCAAGAATAGGTTGTTCAGGTTGGTCACGGCTACTCTTCTGTATAGGATCGGGCGTCACAAACCCGACAACTTTATATCCAAGATGGCGATTGGTAAGATATTCTGCTACCTTTTTTGCCCTTTCGTTTACACCCACAATAATGGTGTTCTTAGCCCCATATCCTTTCTTAAGCAGCGATTTCTGAATTTGTCTAATGATCAATCGCCCAGCGGATAATGTGACTGCAAGGGTAATCCAGTATCGAAGTAAAACAGTGGAAGAAACAATAACCGGAAGCTCAAATAACTCATTAAACAAAATCACAAACAAAATTGTACCTAAAGTAACTTTGAAAATATTTTCGATTTCTGCAAAACGGGAAAGTGTGGGGTCAACTTTATATCTATTATTGAAATAAAAAAGAGCAATTAATACTGTATTAATACCGATAAATACGCCTATCAAAGAAATCCCATTGGTTGCTAATATCTCCGGAATTAATACTTTTGAAAATGCAATCCAACCCATTACTATATCTACAGTTAATAGAATAGCGACTACTGTCCAAAATTTAAAATTCCTCTGGAAGTCTAATTTTGCCATGCTGTGTTAGGATTTTTGTGTAAAAAATACGCTAAAATAATATATAACCGAATGTGCACCATCACATCCGGATTATCACTAAGGAAAATATTCATCTGTTAGAGGTTTTTTGTTTTACTGCTTTTTTATACAGTAACTGTTATTCGAAACTAACCCTTTAACAAATGTCGATAGGCACTCCTTAATTTTGCGAAAATTTATTCGTGTCTCAAATGGAAGTCAAGGATTATCTTAACCAAAACTTACAATTGTTTCCGAACCTCTATTGTGACTTGTCTTCATAGCTCCTAAAGGATATTAACAATGCGAAGAGAAGCCTGTCCGTCCCAGAGTGGTGGGATTTTCCCCTGCTTTCCATTTCCTGTGATAATACGCCCAACTTCCTTTTTCAGAAGCTCCATATCATTACCAACCAGAGTATTTGTTCCCATTGTAATCGTGATTGGCCGTTCAGTATTTTCCCGAATCGTAAGACAAGGTACACCTAAATAAGTAGTTTCCACCTGAATACCACCAGAATCTGTAATAACAACCATTGCCTCATGTTGTAAAGCCAAGATATCCGGGTAGCCTATTGGTTTTCCATCAGCTTAAGTTTATTACTTGCGGATAAACCCAACCTAAAGTCAGTAATGCGTTGCTGTGTTCTTGGATGAATAGGGAAAAGAACTTGTATTGAGCCGCTCATCTTACTCAACATTTTTAAAATATTATTTAGCACTACTGGGTTATCAACATTGGATGGCCTGTGTAATGTAACAAGAGCATATTTATCTGATAGACCCTATAGGTTATGCTTTTTACATTTTTGGCAACAACCTGACTAACGTATCAATCATCACATTGCCTACAAAATGAATTTTACTATTTGAGATGCCTTCTCGCACAAAATTATCGTCAACATCCTTAGATGGAGTAAACAATAAACCAGAAATCTGGTCTGTCATGAGCCTTATTATTTCTTCGGGCATACTTCGATCGAATGAACGTAATCATGCTTCTACATGACCGACAGGAATCATTAACCCAACTTTGTCATATGGGTTACATAAGCCCAATAATAACTACACGATTTCATTTTTATGGTCACTACGTATTTTCACAACCCAATATTCACGACACCCAGGGGTTTGGGATCGATGTTCAAGCTCCTGGCGATCATCTGGTGAAACCGTTCCGGTTCCGTGGTGTTTCGCAGAATAATCTTCCTTCCATCCCGGGTCGTCATTTCCGTGGTTACCCGAACCTGCGTGGACAACAGCGACCGGATGGAACTCCAACGCATATAGATTCCCTGCCGATGGAGATACCACTGGATACAGGTCACAAAATGATATGCAAGGACAGTAATAAACAGATGTGCTTCTATCCGGTGATCCATCTGATGGAAATTCGGCCGCAATCCCAATTCACTTTTGAGACTACGAAAACTGTCCTCTAAATCCGTAAGCATAAGGTATAAATTCCATATCTCCTGCTCACTTAAATCCATTCGGGAAGTACGAAGATAATATGTTCCCCCAA
>SCKK01000052.1 GCA_004124475.1 Fidelibacterota bacterium | reverse complement strand
TGATCTAGCGCCTTGGCATGAGCCTGTTTATGTCGATAGCCGCGTTGGCCACGGTTCCGCTTCACTTCTCGGCTAATTGTCGATTTATGGACGCCAATCACTTCAGCAATTTCTGATTGATTATGACCTGTTTTAAGCAAAGAATATATTCCGTATCTTTGTTCCAGCGTGACCTGGCTGTAGTGTCTCATTTGTGCTCCTCATTTTTGTCTTAAAGAAAAGAGGAGAGCCTACAGCAGCTCCGCTTTCTTTACAAACAGTGTTTGAGTTGCACTTAATAGTTGAATTCAAGATATTCAACATGACGGAATTGAAGCCAAAGTAACAAGAGTAACAACCTATATTCAAAATAAGGGTATCTTAGACGATTTAGATGTACGCGCCAGTGATCTATTACAGGCAAATTGCGTCGTTTGGGTAGAGGGACCATCGGACATATTATATTTTAGACGATGGATTGATATCTGGGCAGAAGAAAAACTAACAGAAGGCATTCATTACCAATGTGTTTTTTATGGCGGGCACTTGCTCGCCCATCTTTCTGCTGATGATCCTGATATGGATAAAGATGAATTGGTGAAAATTCTAAAAGTTAATCGGAATGCTATACTGCTAATAGATAGTGATAGAGATCAAAAAGGCGCACGAATAAACAAGACAAAACAACGAATCGTAAACGAAATCAAACAAATTGATGGTTTCTCATGGGTCACTGCAGGAAAAGAGATTGAAAACTATATTCCAATTGATGCATTACAAGAACTGTATCCTCAAAACACACATGAAAAATTAGGTGAATATGAAGCACTGTCAGACTACTTAGATAGAATTAATCTCGGTGAAGGAAAACGATTCTTAAAAAAGAAGGTTTTGTTCGCCGCAAACATAATCCAATTTTTCACAAAAGAGAATTTATCACAAACATTGGATTTGAAATCAAAGTTGAACACAGTTTGCTCCAGAATAAGAAATTGGAATGGCATCAATACGTAAAGTAAACAGTGGATCTCCGAAGAAGCTCAAACGTCCCGGAGTATCATTATATATCGCCGACTTTCGTGATGAGACAGGTTGTCGTCGTCAGGAGTGTCATCATCTGACTGCTCGGGAAGCTCGGAAGCTGGAAGCCGAGTTGACGCTTCTGGAGTAAAAATATAAAAACAGTAAAATTAGGTCTTATATCACTTTAGAAAAAATTGTTGAATTATATATACAAACGAAAGGGCTTGACAGGTGAGCTGAAAGGACAAAGCAGATGAATGAGACTATGTTCCAATTCTGATTTGAATTTCAACCCTCTATCGTGAATAAAGAAATCGGAAAGGTGAATCGTCAGGATATAAATAAGTTTCTTATACATCGCAGGACTGAAGACGGGATTTCAAATGTTACTGCTAACATGACTATTAGAGGATTTAAAACATTTTTTAAATTGGCTGTTTTGGAAGGGTGAGCTTGATATCAAAGTAGAGTTGGCTCGGGAAATACTAAGTCTATCATCCGATTGGGCTCAGAAAATACTTTTTAAGATAATCACCGAAAAGGTACACGCTACAAAAAAAAGTTGCAAAAAAATTGCATAAAAAGGATAAAAATGGGGATAAGGAGGACAAGGGTGGCTCTTTAGATGGTGGTGGAAATACCGGAAGATTAACCGGTTCTAATGTCGAGAAAAAGCGGAGAGAGGGGGATTCGAACCCCCGTTACGGGGATACCGTAAACACGCTTTCCAAGCGTGCGCCTTCAGCCGCTCGGCCATCTCTCCATTACAATATTTTATTATTTAATATCTGAGGAAGTGGTTTCTATCTCTTTTGATACACTAGTAGTATCGGTACCTGCTTCAGGTATGGTTTTATCGCCGCCATTTTCTACTTTTCTCGATTCTGATACGCTATCCCCATCGGATTTTTCAATAGCTTCAATCATCTGATCATTAGAATCACTATCTTTTATTTCCTCTTCCACTGCTGGTTCATCAACTTCTTCAGGAAATTGATCTTGTTCCTCTAACTGTTTTAGGTATGTATCTAAACTCATGCCAGGGGGTATTTTCAACATAGATTCCTGAAATCGATAATTGCCTGTTTTCTCTGATTTTACTGATTTAATATATTTTACAATTTTGAACTGCTTTTCTTTTTTTGCTCCTCTTGCAGCTTTCTCAGCAAAACTTTGTGGTTTTTTTGCCATTGTTTCCTCCTTTAAAAGTTTTGTGTTCTCTCAAAAATTAGGACGCAAATTTAACTTAAATGAACATAAAAAACAGGACATGGTTTCAAAAAAAAGAACATAGATACAACATGGTAGAAAAGCGATACTAGTATAGCGTTTCCAAAAAAGCTATCCAATGAAGGACTGTCATATTAATGTGTTTCCCGAAGCTTCGGGATTAATGTATTATTGTCTTATCTCGACGTGAAAACCTGAACACTTTAACACAAGAACACTTGTCCAAGGGACGTTGCGAGAACGCCGTTTGTTGCCATAATATTAAGGAAACCCAATACTAGAACTATGGCAATGCAGATTCCATCTTCTCAAAAAACATGATATCACCATCTGTCCAGGATTCAGGTGGCTTTGTCGAAGTAACAACCTTTAACTTATTATTTCCGGTAAATTCAAATAATGCATACCGCTTGATCCCTGATTCAAAATTTATCTCCATCTTAAATGGCTTTGTGGTAAAATCGAGACCATAGGTTCCTGGTTCTTCATTACTGATTCGGCTTCCCATCACAACTCCCTGGGTAAAATTAGTCTCCCCACGAAATGACCAAATGACTGTGATAAGAACTCCCTTATATAACCAGTCCCCCTCCAAGTCCTGTATTACGTCAATGCCTCTAACCGTCATATGACTGCTTTGATTCCCAGCCAGGTCAATACCCTGGACTGTGATAGAATAGATAGTTCCCACCTGAATTGCGTCGGAACCTTCTAATTTAACACTCGAGTGCTGACCCTTTTTGAGGTAGTCTCCAATCAATTCCAGAATGTGAGGTGAATTTTCATCTGTTCCTCCGGATTCCCTGACCCACATGATCATTGCCGAGTCAAGGTCCTCACTTATGGTGAGGTTAATCACCTTTTCTTTTACCAAAGTATGAGGTTCTGGTAAATCAATTGTGATAGTGGGTTGTGTGGCATCGTAAGCTATCCATTCCACTTCCGCTGGATTGGCATTATTCCCAGCCTTATCCCGACCCTCAACTATCAAAGAATAAATTTCGCCGTCTGTCAGTTGTGGGGGCACGGACAACACTACATCAAGATGCTCTCCCCTTTCAAGCATTCCACTGGAAAACCTTTTGGTGATTTCATTCCCACCTGATTGAGGAATCCACTTAATAGTGCCAGAATCCAACAATTCACTTAATTCATACGAAATCCTTGAATGATTGACATAAGATTGATTGACTGGCACTAACAGGGTAATTACCGGACGTACGGTATCATATGTTACCTGTTCAATTTCAGCTAAATCAGCCTTATTCCCTGCAAGATCTACTCCACTGATATTAATTCGATATTCAACGTGACTCATAAGATCAGGTGAATTGGAGAGCAATATATTTGAATGGGGTCCAGTAGAAAGTTCATCACCTGTTAAAATAACAATGTGAGGGGATTTGCTATCTGTTATACCACCTGTTGCCTCCCAAGTCATCATCCCTTCAGAAAGAGTTTCGCTTAGTGTGTAACTGACTTCTATTCTATTAATATAAAAACCATCAACCGGGGAAAAGTCTGTCAATACCGGTAAAGTAATGTCATAACTGACATCTTCAACGACGATTTCATTGGAGTTATTTCCAGCAAGGTCACTCCCAATAATTTTTAATACGTAAATAGCGCCATCCACCAAACCGGACTGTTGTGTTAACTCTTTATCTATCTGTTCACCCATTTCAAGCTCGTTTCCTTCCATTAAAATAATATGAGGAGAATCAGGATCTTCAATTCCCCCGGTACGAATCCAGGAAACTTTCGCCTCCTGTAGATTTTCTGATATGGTGTAAGATAATTTAAGCGAATTGATGTATTCACCATTCTCCGGAGATTTTAGTGAGATATTCGGTGAGGTCGTGTCGAATAACACTTGCTCTATTATCACAGGATTACCTTCATTCTCTCCCAGGTCTGTGCCTCGCAATGTTATTGAATAGATGGCTCCATCCTGTAGCTCCGGAGAGTTTGTAAGCAAAACATCTGAATGTAATCCGGAATCTAATTCTTCACTTACCAACTTGATGCTATGGGGAGACCGACTGTCTTCTGTCCCTGATATCCACGTCCAAATTAATGATGCGCTATCAAGATGCTCACTCAAACTATAAGTAATTCTCGGTTCATTGATGAACTTGTTATCCCCTGGAATTTCTATATGCAGTCGTGGAGGTTCATTATCAAATGTGACAGATTCGATGATCATGCCGGATGCCTTGTTCCCCGCAAGGTCAACCCCAGAAATCTTAACTGTGTAATTTGTACCGCTTACCAGGTTGGGATTTAGAATTACATCCCGGTGATCTCCTTTGACGACTAAGTGAGATGTCATATCTCTTTCAATGCTGGAATTCACATCTTCTTCCCCATTGATCCAAGGCGTCCAAGTGACTTTTCCTTCGCTTAGAGATTCGGTAATCATATAGGAGATTTTTGAGTAATTCACGGTACTTCCAGGAGCTGGATAGTCCGCAACTATTTCCGGTGGTGTAATATCGAAATGGATATTTTTGACAGTTTTTGAATCTGCTTCGTTTCCAGCTATGTCACTTCCTTCAAATCTGATATCATAGTTAGCGCCATCAATAATAGGTGGAGAATTTTTTAGCAATAACCTTTCGTGTAAACCGAATTCTAATTCCCAATCGACCAATTCAACCGTATGAGGTGAATCCGGGTCATCTGCACCTCCTGTTCTGTCCCATATCAAAGTCCCTATTTTCAGGTTCTCGGATAGAGTGTAACCAATCTCAAATGAATTGATGTATGAAGAATCTGTGGGGGAAATCCAGGTAAATAGAGGGGGTTGAGCATCAAATCTTACACCGGAAATTTTAACGGTAATTGCCTCATTCCCCGCATAATCTATTCCTTTAAATTTAATGTCATAAATTGCTCCCTCTGTTAAATCAGGACTCTCGACGGGTACTATATCTGAGTGTAATCCCGCTGTAAGTTCGGTGTCTGTCAGGTGAACTTCGTGTAGCGCTTGTTCATCTTCTGTCCCATCCATCCATATCCATGAAACAAGTCCCTCTTTCAATTTTTCGGATAAAGAATAGGTTAATTTTGAGGAATTAATAAAAGAACCTGCTTTTGGAGATGTTATAGTCAGGAATGGAGGTTCATCATCATAACGAATATTGGGAATTATGACTTCTTTCCCCGAATTACCCGCCATATCTCTCCCAAGTAAAGTCAGTTTATAAATGGTCCCATTTACTAATTTCGGCGAATTTAATAAAACTATATTTTCATGTTGACCCGAAAGTTTCTCCTCTTCCGATAGGGTGACTTGATGGGGTGAATTGGTGTCTTCTTCTCCCCCCATCCTTTCCCAAGTCAGGTTAGCTTCTTCTAATGATTCTGACAGAGTGTAAGACAATACCATCGAATTTATTTCTGTCCCTGCAAGAGGATTTAATATTTGACAAACCGGAGTTGTTATATCATACAAAACATCATAAACCATGACAGAATCGGCTAAATTTCCTGCCATATCCATCCCTATCATTTTTATCTGATATATTGAACCATCTTTATGAGCTTTTGTGGGAAAAGCCTCGAAATCCATGTGATCTCCAGCCTCTAACCTTTCCTCTACTATCTCTAAAATATGAGGGGAGTTTTCATCTGTTTCCCCTCCCGTTCTTTCCCATATTAACTTCCCATCCGCTAAGTTTTCACTTAAGGAATAGAAGATCTTCACATGGTTTTGGGCAGAAGATGAAAGCGGTGAATGTATGGCAATTTCCGGTTTAGTAACGTCAAACAATACATTGTTGACTGAAACAGTGTCCGATACATTCCCGGCAAAATCTTCACCGAACAGCGAAAGATTGTAAACAGCCCCATCAACTAATTTGGGAGGGAATAAAAGACCCGACCTGGGATGTTCTCCAGCCTCTCTTTTCACCTTCTCAAGATTAACAACATGAGGGGCTTTTTTATCAAGTATACCAGAATTATAAGTCCAGATTACTTTGCCAGACACAAGTTCCTCAGAAAGTGTAAAACCTATTTCTACATTATTAACAGATGCCTCATTTGAGGGATAATTGACTGTAACTATAGGTGCAGAAATATCATAGGTTACATTATAAATATACAGTGTATCCGAAACGTTACCTGCTGCATCCTCACCCACGACCTTTATGGTATATCGATTTCCATCTTGAAGTTCTATCCTGCCCTCAAAATCGAGCGAATCATGAGATCCACTTTTCAATTCTTCATCCATTAAGATTACTTCCTGAATCGTATCGGAACCACTCTTCCTGTCTTTTGTCACCCAGATGTATTTTCCGGAAGCCAACTTTTCGCTCATGATGTACGATACTACCGGTTTATTTATAAACAAATCGTTCTTGGGGTAGACATTTGTAATGAATGGTGGAGTTCTATCGTAAATAATATCATTAATCTCAGTTGCTTCGGCTTGATTCCCTGCCCTATCTCTACCGTTGAATATAATGGAATAGATCGCACCGTCAACGAGGATTGGACTTCCTGCAATTTTGACCTCATCGTGATCTCCATTTATTCTTTCATCTTCTGTTAGTGAACCACGATGGGGTGCGCGAGAGTCAGGTGTTCCTCCTGCCCAAACCCAAGTGATCGTACCTTCACTTAAATCTTCACTCAAATGGTAAGATAGGGTGGTACTTTTTACAAAAGTATTTACAGTTGGGTAAGAAACAGATATTTCAGGTATAGTAATATCGTATGTCACTGAATCCAAAACTATAGTATCAGAAACATTTCCCGCGAAATCTTTCCCAATCATGGAAATTCGGTAGATTGTCCCATCGTTAAGGTCAGACTGATTAACCAAAGTGACATCAAGATGTGACCCTTCTTTAAGCTCTTCGTTTGAAAGGGTTACTTGATGAGGTGATTCCGGATCGGGAATACCCCCAATTGTTTCCCATGCCACCGTACCTTCTACCAAAGTCTCACTTAAGGTATATGAAATTAAATGATTATTAACGTAACTATCCTTTATGGGAAAGAAAATACTTATGACGGGTGGTGTAGCATCGAATATTACATTGGGTATGACAACCGGTTCAGATTGATTTCCTGCGCTATCATTGCCAATAAATGTCAATTCGTATATAGAGCCATCGATGAGATCAGGGGAATTCAATAAAACCTGGTTTCCATGTAGACCTTGTGATAATTCATCGTCGATCAAGGGAATATTATAGGGTGAATCAGGGTCTTCCTCTCCTCCGGTCCTCTGCCAGGTAATAACCCCAATTTTTATATTTTCATTCAGGGTATAACTTATACTATTTGTACGGGCATAACTATTGGACTGAGGGTATTGCACAATTAATTCCGGCTTTGTTACGTCATATTTGACATTCGAAACTTTGGTTGTATCTGAAACATTTCCCGCTTTATCAATTCCAGTAAATAATATATCATAAACCGATCCATCTTGAAGTTTTGGAGAATTAAACAATCTCCCTGAGAATAGGACATCACCTTTTAATTCATCCCCATACAATTCCATGATATGAGGCGATTCGGGGTCGTTTACTCCGCCAACCTGTTTCCAGGATACAGTTCCACTCACTACGTGTTCACTGATTGAATATTCTATTTTTTCGTGGTTTACATACATCCCATTGTTGGGGAACGTAACAGTGAACTGAGGAGGAACCGGATCATACACAATGTTTGGTATGATTACGGGAATTGCTTCATTCCCTGCCAAATCCCAACCACTGAATTCTATGGAGTAGATAGCATCTGCGATGAGTTCCGGTTTTTCCACAAATGAAAGTTTTTGGTATATCCCCTCTTTTATTTCTTCTTCTTTTAAAGAGAGAGAATGAAGCGACTTTTCATCTTTATTCCCTCCCTGCCAAGTCCAAACAAGGGTCGCATCAGCAAGATCCTCACTAAGTTTATAACTAAGTCGTGGCGAAGATGTATAACCATTTGCCAACGGATAGGTTACTTCTATTCTTGGCAGTGAAAAGTCATATTGAACATTCTTTATAAACATTGTGTCGGATACATTTCCGGCACCATCTTCGCCTACAAATTTCAAGGTGTAAAGAGCGCTATCTTGTAAAATCGGGGCATTTGTCAGGTTAAATAGATGCGCACCAGAGAGTAATTCTTTATCAACCAAGTCAACTTTATGGGGTGAGTTTTGATCTATTGGACCTCCTGTCTGTTCCCAGACAATCATCCCTTTTTCTAAGGATTCATTCAAAGCCCATGCAATAGATGGGGTCCGAAATATGATGCCGTCTTGAGGGAGAATATCTACAAATTGAGGCGGCGTGGCATCAAATAACACCCCAGAAATAATTATTGGGAAAGATTCATTGCCAGCGGCATCTTTACCCTTAAATATAACATTATATATTGCTCCTTCTATTAGTCCCACATCAGTGAAAAGATTCTCTGAATGATCGCCACTTTTTAATTCTTCATTTTTCAGATTGACAACATGTTCATTCCCATCGGGCAACCCCCCAACCCATCTGTAGATTATTTCACCTTCATACAAATTTTCACTGATGCCATAAGATACCATCGTATTCGGTATTGGGGTATATGCAACAGGATAAGATACTTCAAACTCCGGACTTGTTACATCATAGGTTATGTCCTTAATCAAAATCGTGTTTGATTCATTGTCAGCCCGATCTTCTCCGGAAAAAGTGATATTATAAATGGACCCGTCATTAAGAACCGGAATATCAGTAAGCTGGATGTTTTTATGATGACCTTTCAACAGTTCTTCATCTGCAAGTTGTGAAATATGGGGAGTTAGGGGATCTGGGATTCCTCCTGTTTGCTCCCATATAACAGCGCCATTTGTCAGGTTTTCGCTCAGTTCATATGTAATTTCAAAGGAATTAATAAAGGAATTATCCCCTGGAGTAAAACCAGATATTATCGGGGAGGTCGCATCAAATAATACATTTGTCACGATTTCGGAGGTTGCCTGGTTACTTGCCTTGTCAGTTCCTTTCATAAAAACATTGTAAACGGCGCCCTCTACCAAATGAGGAAGAGACAACTCAATTTCCGCATGTTTTCCCTTATATAATCCTTTTTCTGTTAGAGTTATTTCATGGGGTGAAAAAATATCGAAAGCGCCATTAATCCATCCCCATACGATAGTAGCGCTATGGAGGTTTTCGTCAGTCACCCACGTTACATTTGAAGTTGAGACAGCAATATCATGGTCGGGTGTAATTACCACAAGTTCAGGCGGACTGGTGTCAAACGTAACCCAATTCACTACCTTTTGCTCCGAAACATTACCTGCCGAGTCTGCAAAAACAAACATGATTTGATAAATGGAACTGTCCTGAAGATTGGGCTTATTTATTAGCTGTCCCATATCGTGCGTGCCCTCTACTAATTCTTCATTTTTTAGCGAGATCAAGTATGGAGACTTTGTGTCAAATTTACCGGATACTTGCATCCAAATAACTGTTCCCTCAATGGCATATTCACTTAATGTATAAGAAACTTCGCCGGAGTTCACAAACACGCTATCAGATGGAAATAAGTTGGAAATCTGAGGTGGAGTAACGTCGTAAAGCACAGAAAAAACCCTATAGGGTTTGGCTTCATTTCCTGCCATGTCCCGTCCCTTTACAGTAATATCGTATCTTATACCATCGTTTAATTTCGGGGAAATTTCGGGATCAAGGATCAGGTTGCTCCCCTTTTCAAGCCAGTTTCCTTTAAGCTGAACTGTAATAGTCGTGTCTTCAATTCCCCAACCTGATTTTGTCCATTCAATGACAGCTTCTGACATAATCTCACTTAGCGAATAAACCACCGATGATTGATTGATTGATGCATGATTGGCGGGTTTTTCTATGACCAGCACAGGTGCAGTGGTATCATGAGTTATGTGGCGCATTCTAAGTGTATCGGAAGTGTTCCCAGCGAAGTCAACAGCACGCCATTCTATGTGGTATACAGTTCCATCAATTAACATTGGAGCGTCTGCAAATAAGATCTGATCATGAAATCCTGCCTCCAATTCTTTTGTAATTAAATCCGTTACATGAATATTCACCGTGTCTAAATCGTCATTCAGTTGGTACCATATAACCATTCCACTGGCAAGATTTTCACTCAATTCATAAGAAACCCTGTTATTATTTGTAAATCCATGATCCTCTGGAAATACGGTAAAAAACTTGGGAGGAGTCTGGTCAAAACGTATTCCTTCCAAAATAGTGAGGGATCCTACATTTCCTGCAAAATCCTCTCCTCTGAATTCAATGGAATAAATAGACCCATCATTCAGAGGAAGTTCATCTAAAAATAGGACATCATTATGTTCACCAGCATTTGCCAATCCAGGTGAGATCGTGAATATGTGAGGGGCTAAAGTATCCACTTCTCCACCAGTCCATATCCACCTGAATTCACCTTTGGATAGATTCTCGCTCAAACTGTATGATATTATGGGATTACTTATAACAGGATTGATGGATAGTGTGTATTCCGGATGAACAAGATCGTATTCTACCTGCTCAATTGTAATATCAACCGATGGATATTCACTCTTTCCCACTCCGGAAAATGTAATTTTATAGGTGGCGCTATCCACAAGATCAGGAGAATTCACCAATTGTAACAAATCATAAGTCCCTGCTTTCATTTCAGAGGGTGATAAAAGTGCTGTGTGTGGAGCATTAAAATCCGGTCTACCTCCCTCCCACTCCCATTTAATAGCGCCTGACACCAAATTCTCCGTTAAAGTATAAGACACCCTTGAAGTATTAATAAATGAAGAATCTTTTGGAAAATCTACAGTAAATAGCAATGCTTTATTATCTGGTGTTAATTTGAGGTGTGTCACCTGTGCCAGGGTAGAATCATATTCCCATAATTCTGTGATTCCATCTTCCGGATAATAAGTATAAAGAAAACGTCTAACTAATTGATCACCGGGTTTGGAAATCCAATCTTCCTGCCTGAGCTCTCCACTTCCGTCATAAAAGTACTCTATCTCTCCATATTGAAAAGTGTTTACATCATAAAATTTAGTAACTGAAGGTTTATTATCTTTATACACTACTTCTGTAAACCTGTCACCAAAATCAAGGACATGATCCACACCGTAAACGTACCTGATATACTTTAGGGATAAATTTTCTTCTGGTCCAAAAAGTATATCTTTGATAAGTTTTCCCTTGGCATTAAAAAATGATCTAAGTGCGAGGTCTCCGGTTGTAGAATCATACTTGAATTCCACATAGGTGAGCAGTTTTCGTTTCCGCTTAAAATGTAGAATTTTTATAACACGATCTTCAGTATCATAGTGAACCTCAAGGTATGCCTTCCAACCTAACCGTTTTTCGGTAATCTCAATACCACGAAGAAAATCATCTTCCGTTCTGAAATATTTTATATCAGAAGTAGACCCGAACGATACTGAAAATGTTAGCAGGAAAATGTATGACATAGACTTCATTATCGCTGAAGTTTAACTTACCGGATGGCGAGTGTCAAAATAAAATCGAATTAATATAACACCTAAATTAAGCATCGAAGTTTCGGGGTAGGATAATCCCTAAACTTCGGGATTGTCCTCGTGATAAGACGTAATATCTTTAGTAATGATAACGTTAAAAGTGAGTAGTCTTGGAACTCCCTTCCCCAAAGGCAATAGGATTTCAAATTGTTGACAAACTTGGGAAAAAGCACTAATCACCAAGTCCGTTCCACTGACTTGTTAACCAATTTCAACTTTAATTGAATGATCAAAATTTATTATATGAAAAAGTTTAATCAGATTTTTATACTCATCATCAGGTAATTTTGTGATATCAAATTGGTATATTCGCACTTTTCCTTTCGTTTTAATCTTTACTTCTTTCCTGTTAAGATAGACTTCATCGATCAAAACTCTAATATCATCATGTTCCTCCCATTCAATGCTTGCTCCACGTTCATCAGGTTCGAGAAGAAACTCATATTTGGGTGTCCTCTGGATAATGAATCCATCTATACCAAATTCTGTTCCTTCCTTAAAACTTAATGAGATTATGATGTCATCAGAGTTCTCTAAATAAGTGAATATTACTTTGTCCATATCGTGTGCCCCATTTGTTGGTGGATGTTTCTGTGTCTATCCTTACTTTTGTTTCCTTTTCTATTTTTTGATTTCTTTTCTTTTTTCGGAGCAATCAATTCAAGTTGTTTGTCATACTTTGAGATTATTTCTTTTCTCAAATCCTCTCGTCTCTCCGTAGGCACACCAAATGCCAATGCAGAATAATCCCAGTCGCCTTCACGAATTAAATCCCTATCAAGTTTTGAAGCACATTTGTCACATAAACTAAGGTCGTTTACTTCACCAAATGTATCGCAACCCTGACATTCGCCCTCAAATGACGGAAAAAATTCTTTAAAGTCTGGATTTATCATTTTCTGTTATCTCTTTCCTTAACACCTGAGTTAGTGTCTTTTTCATGCCTTTAATACCGCACCACAACATTTCTTATATTTCTTTCCGCTGCCACACGGACAAGGGGCATTGCGATTAATTTTACTTGATTTAATCGGTTTTTCTGGATTTAGCGCTCTCTCTAAATCTGAAATATCTTCTGGTTTGTCATCCTCAAACCCAATAATGTAATGCCACCCATGCTCAGCACATTTTTCTGCAACATACCTTGCTTTTTCATCCGAATGTACATGAACGATAATCGGTCTCTTTTCTGTCCCTAATTTTGCCATATTTCTCTACTCGGTATTTCTATTCTTAAGCTGCTAATGTCCCAATAAGTATATACATGTTCTTTTCCACAGGATCCTTCGGAAATAATTGTCATAAAATCTCTCAATTTAGGTAATAGTAAAATGAATTTACTGAATGTGTTGGATGCCAAGATACTCATCGATAACCCATGTGATTGACCAGTTATGACCGAGTCTGCGCCCATCCATAGTTTCCGGCAATCTTTTCGCCTGGCTTCCTTGTAGAAAAACAATCTGGGGATCATTAGGCATTTTGTTAAATGCATTATCCTGTTTATGAACCGTTCGCCATTGATAATGATGAACGGATGATCCCCAAAACGGGAAAATAATTTTTTTATCTTTGCTCTTTTCAATTCCACATTGTTCAAAAATGCGAGGATACCCAGCAAGTGGTGCGGCTATGGTGTGGATTTCCACGTTAAGTGGAATCTGAAGTTCACTTGCAAAATATGTAACAACAATGCCTCCATAGCTGTGACCAAAAAGCACAACCCGTTTTATTCCAGGAATTGATTTTACTAATGGCCCAATTTGTCTTGCCAACTCATCTCCCGCCTCTTGTGGACATATTTCCCATTCATATCTGTAAAAGTAGGTGTTTGCATACCGTCCTGCTAACTTCGTTATGGGCTCAACCCATTCATACCCTTCGGATTTATATCCATGGACAGTAATAACCAATACATCCAGACTATCAGTTGCGTCCCCAACGATTTTAGTAAATCCAAGGGGTTGTGAAATAAGTAGTTTCCCAGAAGATTTAACATCCTCCAGAGATAACTTTTCTACCTCTAAAACAGAACTTGATGAGATAGGGTGTTGGGAATAAACCTGACCTGTAGTCAGGAATAATGCAATAAAAATTGTAAATATCTTATATCGATATTTTTTCATAAATTGGTTTAGTAGAGGGTTCATTATATGTGTAAATTTTGATTATTCATTTTAAGGTAAATTACAGAAAAAAGGATTATCTTCACAATAGCAACCTAAAAAAAGTCTATTCATATTAGAAAAATAATATAGTATGTTTTCAAATATTTATGTATGTTAAACTATTCTATAAAAATAGTGGGGATTGGCCATTGACGATTGATGATTTACGATCGACGAATGATCCTCCCGACACAGTCGGGATTGAGAGGCTTCGTTACCTTTACCGTGCATAGTCCGCGCACAGCATCCTGTCCACAGGATCCATCGGATGGACAGGATCATGCGGACACACTGTGGAAAAGATGAAAACATCTCACCACTCTTCGGACTTTCTCTATAGGATATGAATAAAAATAAACAATTGTCATTGAAAAATATTGCTTCTCAGACATTAAAAGCTGAAGCAAAAGAACTGAACGATGCTGCCGACCGCATAGACGATGCTGTTGTACAAACCGCAAAAATTATTCTCGATCATGCAGGTAAAGTCGTGATATGCGGAATCGGAAAATCCGGCCATATAGGTCAAAAAATCGTTGCAACCTTATGTAGCACAGGTATTCAAGCTGTTTTCCTCCATGCTGCTGAAGCGCTACATGGCGACCTCGGTATTTATCATCCTGGAGATCCAACCATACTCATTTCGAAAAGTGGAAGTACGGATGAATTGGTGAGACTTCTTCCCATCCTCCGGAAATTAAAGTCACCCTTGATTGGATTGGTAGGAAACATTAATTCCCCATTGGCAAATAAGGTGGATGTCGTATTGGACGCTTCTATTTCCAGAGAGGCAGACCCACTGGGAATTGTTCCCACTTCGAGCACAACACTTACGTTGGCAATCGGAGATGCTTTGGTGGCGGTTTTAATGACTGCAAGAGAATTTAATCACGAAGATTTTGCCGCTTTCCACCCTGGAGGAGATTTAGGTCTTCGACTTATTTTAACGGCAAAGGATGTGATGCAACCACTCAATCAAGTTGCCGTTGTGACACGTTCACAAAATATCAGGGAGGTTGTAATACAAATGACCGAAAAACCACAGGGAGCCGCACTGGTATTATCATCTGACAACAAATTAAATGGAATAATTACCGAGGGAGACCTTCGACGCTGTCTTGCTCAAAACGGAGATATCGATGTACTCTCCGTAGAAGAGGTCATGAATTCTAACCCTGTCACCATACGGCGAAAGACTTTGATCCAGGAAGCAATGACCCTAATGGAAGACCGTGTATCTCAAATTTCCGTCTTAGCAGTGCTAGATGAAGATGGAAATACTTGCGTGGGACTCCTTAGAATCCACGACGTGTATCAGACGAAACTTTTTTAATTAGATAATAAAAATTTGAATTATTAGGATTATAAAATAACTATCTATATTCCCACACTATAAAGTTAAAATACCAAGTCCTCATCCTATTTCTTTGGGTGGTGGTTATTTAAATCTCTCACAAATCGAATTTACTACACAAACCATAAATAGCTACAAAAAAGGAACAGATCTAATGAACCTCCCCCTTCTTTGTATGCAGAAAGTCAGTGTTATGACTTCAATTAAATCTAAATTCTCATTACTCAAATTGCAATGCTAATTCTGTATTTGTATTTTCAGGTACTTTTAATGGAAGAGATCTTAATGCCCAAATCTAGACAAGAATGTTCAATTAAAGGAGCGGATCATTTCAACAATACCATCTTCCTTGTCTGTATAACATGGTAGCTTAGGGGTGGGAAAATTCTGTCCTCTAATTGCTCTAAATAAAAATCAGCAGCTTGTTCAACCATGACTTGCACATTGACGACAAGTCGATCAAGTGCTAAGTCTTAATACGTTTAGGTGTTTATTTGTTTTGATCCAGAATATCTATGATTAGATCCGAAAACCATATGGTGGCCAAGGTATGACGTATTTGATGTTTTTCCCCTGTTGTTTTATTTTCTATGACCCATAATGGCTGACCTGAATATATTCCTACTAATATTGTTCTTGTTTTCCCCATTTGCACTGTGCCCCTGCCATCTTTAATTTCCACATAATCTTTCAACTTCATTAAAACTGGGCTTCCGCTCATGCCTTTATGTGTTTCGACGTCTCCCAGCATAACTTTATTCCCTTGAAAGGGAATTTTAAAAGGACTCGACAAGTGACCAACCCTCGTAATGGGTAAATTATTTAACTTATCATACCATCCATATGGGTAGCCCATGATGAATATTTTTTCGAAACCTATTTTTATATTTGGTATTTCAATAAAATCCCTATTTAGTGTTACGAAGAAATATCTATTTTCATCAATTGCTATTGGTATGAGTACAACATCAATCTCTGGTTTTGACTCTAATTCCAACCAAATTCTCTTCTTGTCTTCAAAAAGGCTTACCACATAGTCATCATTCTTGGATAGGTCTTTTGGATCCAAATGTAGGGTAATTTTGATTTGGTCGATCAGAGGATCTAAATTTTCAGCGAATCTCTCACCATAAATCACGTGTTTATTAGTCACCAAGTAAATTTTCCCGCTCCTATCCTTATAAAAAAATCCGCTCGCAATTACTTTTTCACTTTTCTCTTTTAAACCATACACAATCGAAGTTGTTATGTACAAAGGATCAATAGTTTGTTGAGCGAAAATAACTACCGTATGTTTGATTAAAAACATGGTCACTATCAGCAACAAGAAAATTTTACTTTTCATCTATATCTCTCTATGAAAAAACACCTAAACAGTGTCAATATGTGGGAACTTTTGCTTCATATCATCCTTATAGATTCAATTTACTTCCCAGACTTGTGGATGTCAAGAACTCCCCTTAGAAAACTGCCATTCGCTCTCTTTTTCTTGCTTAATCTCATTCTTTTAAGAACGAAAAAGTCAGACA
Source organism: Fidelibacterota bacterium (assembly GCA_004124475.1). GTDB lineage: Bacteria > Fidelibacterota > Marinisomatia > Marinisomatales > SCKK01 > SCKK01. The sequence goes on along the minus strand of SCKK01000052.1, from coordinate 2,222 downwards.
ATTCAAGAACGAAGACTATTGGGGTGAGTAGGGATTATAGAAGTGGACCCCAAAAACTGGACAGTGACTTAGGTGTATTTTCTGTATTAAACTAAGTACAGTAAGTAGAGGCAGAAAATGAGAAGAAAGAGACGTAATCATACACCAGGATTTAAGGCCAGAGTGGCTCTTGAATCAATAAAGGGCGAAAAAACATTAAGCGAATTAGCTGAGCAGTTTGAATTACATCCCAATCAGATTCAACGTTGGAAAAACATGTTGGTAAAAAGAGCCACAGATGTATTTGGCGTGGATAACAAAGAACACAAGGATGTTGAAACTGAGATAAAGGACCTGCACGCCAAGATAGGTCAATTGACTATGGAACGTGATTTTTTATCCAAAGCGCTCGGTCGTTAGATTGGTCAGAGCGCAAAGCCATGATAAAAAATAATGATAAGTTACCTGTCACAACAAAATGTAAACTCCTATCAATCAGTCGTTCAACGACTTATTACAAATCGGTGAATAGAGGAATTAACAGGATGGAGTTGGAACATAAGGGTTTGATTGATGCGATTCATATGAAGTATCCGTTTATGGGTAGCAGGAGTATTGTGGATCAATTGGATATACGGGGTTATAAAGTAAATCGTAAACGTGTAAGGAGATTGATGCGGGAGATGGGCATCACAGCCATTTATCCGAAGCCCAATACCAGTCGTCCTGGTAAACGGCATCGTATTTATCCTTATCTCCTTAGAAATATCACTATTGATCATTCTAACCAGGTGTGGGCAGCAGATATCACCTACATTCCAATGAGAAAAGGTTTTGCCTATTTGGTTGCTATCATGGACTGGTACAGTCGCAGAGTATTGAGCTGGCGCTTATCAAATAGCATGGAGGTAGACTTTTGTATAGATGCTTTGAATGAATCCATTGATCGTTATGGCAGCCCGGAGATCTTCAATACTGACCAGGGTTCTCAATTCACTAGCGAGGAGTTTACAGACGTATTAAAAGAGGCTGATATAAAAATCAGTATGGACAGTCGTGGACGCTGGATGGATAATGTATTTATTGAGCGTTTATGGCGCAGTTTGAAATATGAGGAAGTCTATTTGAATGCTTATGAGACAATCTTTGAGGCAAGAAGAAGGATTGCTGACTGGATTAAATTTTACAATTTTGACAGAAGGCACCAATCCCTTGACAGGCAGACTCCTGATCAAGTATACTTCAATAAGCCAAAACAGACTATGGCGACATTAATAACAGCAGAAAGATTACACCTAACTTTCACAGAAATCTGTCCAAACTATGGGGTCCATTACTCTTTTTGACCTATTGGGGAGAAACTTGAGAATGTTTGGTGTTCCGATAATTTCCCTCGATTTAGATGTTCTATAACCAACAAGGGGATACCACTTTTTTAGAATTGCGATTTCCCAATCCTTCCATGGGTTTGAATCATATTTTATTCCGAGTCTTTTACATTTCGATCGAACGGCATTTGGGGTTCTATTGTGTAATCTTTTCCTAACTAATAAGCATCCGCCTTTAGGATAATCTTTCCTCAAAATTTCAATCTCTTTTTTTTCCCAGCCCGAATTGTACTGGTTTTTCATGTGGTAAATTTTTTTAATCATAATTTTTAAGCATTGAATCAACCATATTTCTAAATTCATCAAAGGTTCGGTCACCCATCATAAAATTATGACGACGGCATAACCAAAGGATATTATTTACGTCAGTAATGCTACCCCCTTTTTTAAAAGGGACTTTATGTCCAAAATCGAGTTTGAAAACTCTTTTCCGGCCAAAGTCAGATCTACAAAACTTATCTTCAAAAAAACATTTTTCAGGTAATCCTATAGTGATAAATATTTTATCCAACAAATTAGATGATTGCTGAGGTGATAATTTTATATTTTCTCTCCTAATAATTTATGAATTCAACTATCAAGTGCAACTCAAACACTGTTTGTAAAGAAAGCGGAGCTGCTGTAGGCTCTCCTCTTTTCTTTAAGACAAAAATGAGGAGCACAAATGAGACACTACAGCCAGGTCACGCTGGAACAAAGATACGGAATATATTCTTTGCTTAAAACAGGTCATAATCAATCAGAAATTGCTGAAGTGATTGGCGTCCATAAATCGACAATTAGCCGAGAAGTGAAGCGGAACCGTGGCCAACGCGGCTATCGACATAAACAGGCTCATGCCAAGGCGCTAGATCA
>SCKK01000014.1 GCA_004124475.1 Fidelibacterota bacterium | reverse complement strand
CATGTATTGACTCCATGTTTATGAAGTGGTTCTTATTGGCAATTGTAATGCTCTCTTCACACTACAATTCCAGAGTTAGAGCTTATTAAACTTTCTATTATACGACACAGTTAAAAAATCGCGCGGATGAATAGTAAATACCATAATAACAATTAGAGATAGTGTTGTTCATTGCTTCAGGTTCTGCTTTATATGAATATATGCCATATGTAGCATATTCAATATTGGCACACTTGATAATACAATTGGCATCCACGCTGGAATCTTCAAACCGGATGCCGTACCAATTGCCGGATTCGCCAGCACGCGTGAAAGTTATGCGATTACCATCAGTACCTTTAGCTATTAATGTCCCATAAATTCGCGGTTTTTTACCATTATTGAATTTTACAAGCGTGCCGGGTTCTATTGTCAATTTACGACCTGTAGGGATCACAACGTCACTAACTACGTTTATGGTACCAAACCAGTGGTAATCATAATTCTGGAAATCGTAATCATCGGGAGCGGTGAAGACAAAATTGTTTGAAATAGAGGGATATCCAGCTTGTAATTCTTCCGTAAAGTTAAGAGTTTCAACATCAAAATCTATATAACAATCTGGTGAAGCATATTTATATATAGGATTGTTATTGTCTCCTCCAGGACTATAATCAAAGTCTACAGATGTATCATAATATTGTCCATTCCAATATACCCTGACTCTTAAAATTCCATAGTATATTCTACTTTCTGACATAATATCCGTGCACACGGATTCATCTGGAGTAGTATATTCTGCATTAAATGCATAGTTTGCATCGCCACAATAAATATCTTCAGTTAATACACTACCCACTATTTCACCAATATACTTGAGCACTTTGCCTGTTTTGTCATAATGATCAGAAACAGCTACTAGTTGTACCAGTGCATCGACTGGGATTTCTTCAGGGCTCATATATACTTTCCCCCCAAGTTCCCAATAAAAGCCCCTTGGATTTTGCGCAAAAGTGATATTAGAAATGATTATTAATACCGTAATCAAATTGGTCGTTTTATTATATATCAGCATTCCTAGTCCTCGTCTATCATTTTAAGAAAATCATTTTATTCACTAAATATTCCTTTTCGCTTTCAACCATAAGGATATAGATCCCGCTGGATAGGAAATCTGGTTCGTATTTCATTCTGTGATACCCTGCTGTAAATACATCGTGAACGATAATATTAACTTCCTGACCAAGTATGTCATATACTGTTATTTTTATTTTACCCCTTTGTTTTTGAAACCAATGAATCATTGTATATGGATTGAATGGATTGGGATAATTGGGATACAGAATCAATCTGTTTGGCAGCAATTGTGGTTCTTGCCCATGAATTGTTGAAAGGAACTCATTTTCATAGAATTGTCGCACGTAAACTACTTTCTCTTTTAACTTTGTAACGCTATCTAATCGATCATCACCTCTTTCCAGTACAATAGCAAAAGTAAGTTCAACCGTTTCTCCAGGTTCCATAGTAATAGGTTGTGGTGTTACCCAGAATTCCCGATCAGTGGCCATCACCGAATCATCCACCCATCCTTCCTGGGTAACAGGATCTCCTGCGAAGGCATATCTGGTTTGCAACGTGTCTAAATCCGGATATGTAACGTATGGATGACCTAATACAGTCAGACCATTTACTAAAAACCAAATCTGATCAATATCCAACGGTATATGGTAATGTGGGGTATTAATTCTAACAAATGATGAGTACATTAAGGGTAGATTAGGTACTTCCACGCCATCTAAAAGTACATAGCCGACAGCCGGCGGTGCTTCCCCATAGGAGGCATCGTGATCAAATGCATTGTAACCGTATACCAAATTGAGCAAGGAGTCTGTTCCGCCCAAGTCATCTCTTGCATCACCAAGGTCTACATCACAATCTAATGAGAAATATGTGGAATCCCATAGGTTATCACTTTTATTAATATACTTGTAGCGTAAAAACACTACGTCTTCCAGGGAATCCATATCCCATCCGAAAACTGTTAGATGTACTTCGAGATCAAGTGGATTATTAAACCCATACCAAGGATGAGTGGTAGTGTCTGCATTATTAAACACTGTCCAGAGGGTCTGATCTCCAATAAGTCTGGGATTACCGGAAGAATCCGCAGGAGCTCCCAGGTCAAAGGGCCATTCCAAATAATCAATCCCAGGGTTAGTAAGATCCTCTGGAGTTATTTTGTATACGCGGTATCTGTCATCATAAGGGTCAGCAGGTTCCCCATTTATAATAGGACCTGGATAAAAGTGTTTTCCGAAAAGGTCCGCTAAGGCAATTCTTTTTTCCCCATCAATTTTCGTTGCCGCCCAGGGACCCGAATTATAGACAGCATAGGTTCCTTCCCCTTTGGGCCACTCAAGACCATGACCAGTCCAAATAACCGAATCTCTGGCAAATTGACCAGTATTGTAAATAGGCATTCTGATATGATTTGCATCGAAAAACCGCCGGTGCATGTAATCTGTCATTACTATTTGTGCTTGAATAGATGAAAAGCACATTAATAAAATCAGTTGTATAAATATTAATCCTTTATTGCACATATCGCTATCCCCCTCTTTTTACTTCAATAAAACAAGTTTTTTTACCAACACTCTATTTCCCGCATTTAGTGTATAGAGATAAATCCCTGATGCTACCTGTACTCCCTGATCATCCTGACCATCCCAAATGGCTGAATATTCTCCGGCAAGTTTCATGCCTTTATCCAATATAATCACCTTCTCTCCTAAAACATTATAGATCGATAAGGCCATATATCCTGTCTATGGTAGGGTATAGTCGATGCTGGTCGATGCGTTGAATGGGTTTGGGTAGTTTTGTAGTAGACTATATTCATTCGGTTGGTACTGTCGATCACTCTCAACTGTAGATAGTATGTTATAATAAAATTCTCGTGTGATCGCCGCTAGCTCTTTTAACATGGTAACACTATTCAGTCTATTGGATCCCCTGGATACTAGAAATGCATAGTCTACTTCTAAAGACCCTTCGGGTTCAAGCTGGGGTATTAGTATGGTAATATAGGCAGCCCTATCAGAAGACCAGACTGTATCTACCCAACCGGTTTGAGTTTCCGGATCTCCCCCTAGCATATATTTAGTATTTAGAACATCGTATGGTGGTGTAAATCTTGCGTAAGTCTCACCATTCATCATAAGTCCATTCATCATATACCAAGTTTGGACAGTATTAAATGGGCCATGATAGTAGTAAATGTTTTTAACATAAATGTAGGATGAAAAGATGGGTTGATTTAACATCATTAGCCCAACCGCAGGTATTGGGCTTGAGAACCAATAATCGTCTTCATCCCTATTATAACCATAAATCATCTGTAGGGTTGAGTCGTATCCACCTTGATCATCCGCTTCACCACCAACGGCAATATCTACGAAAAAGGAGATAAAAAGTGAGTCAAGGGCAAAGGAGTTGTGATTGGTAATCTGATAATGAAGAAATACTACATCCTTAACAGGATCCTCATTAAAACCATAAACTAATAATGATACTTCAATACCCATAGGATCCAGATATCCAAACCAGGGGTTCTCTTGTTGAACGGTATCACGACTGCTGAAAATCGTCCAAAGTGTCTGATCGCCAATTAGTAAAGGGTTTCCTTCACTATCTACCGGGGCACCCAATTCAACCGGCCATTCCAAGTAGTCTTGACCGGGATTAATCAGATCCTCTGTCGTTATCTTGTAAACTCTATATAGACTCGAATCGGCAGTAGGTGTATCATAAGGCCCTGGTAGGAAATTGGTTCCGAAATAATCTGCCAGAGCGAATACTTTCTGGGTGTCCAGCTTAGCGCCTAACCAGGGGCCTGCATGAAACACCAAGCTAGTGCCTTCTCCTTTGGGCCATTCGAGGCCTATACGCCGCGTCCCACCAAATAAAACTGTGTCGCTCGTAATTTGCCCTGAGTTACACACTGGCATGCGGATGTTGTTTGCATCGAAAAACCGCCTGTGTATATAATCCGGCATTACTACCTGGGATTGAAGAGTTGAAAAGGTAATCCCTAAATAAAGAAGAAAATTTATATATGACTTGATTTGTTGCATGATAATTTAATTTAATTATTTTTGTTTACATCTGCAATCCGTAAGTGAATACGCTAAATCGAAAAAAGGACGCTAAAGCGCCCTTTAGGGTGCTTTTTTTGACTGAGCGTGGGGGTTTACCCCCTTGCACAAAAGCCTCGTTTCTATCTGCAAGAAGTTCCCCCGTTTTTTCTCACAATACATACCCTCCACTTATGAAATCTCTTAGTCGAATGATCATAAATGAGTTATGCGATCACAAAGAGAATTATCGGGGGAAGTCCTGTCCCGGATTCACCTTGACATTCTGTTCTCACACTGTAAAAGATCAGTTAAAATATTCACTACAATCTAATATTAAGTTAATCTTACGCCCTACAGATTAGCCATAAAAGGTTTCAGTATAGTGTTCTAAATTATCGATGAAAAAATCAACTGTATTCAATGAAATTGTTAAATCTCATAATTGGCTATCTGCAAATCTTTCGTCCCATCAATCTCTTCTTAGGAACTATCGCTGTTATCATCTCTGCTGCTATTCTCGGAACCATCGATCAAACATCTCTTCTAATCCAGGCAATTTTAGTGGTAGTCATGTTCAACGCCGCCGCCAATGCCTTTAACGATTATATGGACTACGAAACTGATAAAATCAATCATCCGAGCCGCCCAATACCTCGTGGAGATATTTCACAAAAAGTGGCGTTGGGGAGTGCCATCATTCTGTTTGGACTTGGTATCGTGATGTCTGCATTCATCAACCTGCAAGCTTTTTTCATCGCCACATTTGTGGCTGTCCCACTGATGGTGATGTACAGCCTCCAGTTTAAGGGGTTGCCATTAGTGGGCAATGTTGTGGTAGCTTTTATCCTCGGACTCACATTTATTTTTACCGGGGCTACGTTCGGTACCATATGGGGGATGCTGGTGCCCGCGCTTCTCGCTTTCGGTTTTACCCTCATTCGGGAAATCGTAAAAGACATGGCAGATATAGAAGGCGATAAGGCTGCCAATCTTAACACATTCCCAGTCCGGTTTGGAATGAAAGCAAGTGTCTGGTTAGCAATCGCTTCTACTGTTTTGCTAAGCCTGGGAGCCCTTGTCCCTTACATGTTGGGGGTTTACGGCAAAGAATATCTCATAATTTTGATATTGGGGATTGAAATTCCACTTCTTTATGTTTTATTTATGCTCATGAAATCTCCCACAATTTATACCTGTAAACTCATTTCCCAGATTTTGAAAGGGTGTATATTCGCCGGACTGCTGGCGGTCTACTTAGGCTGATTTAGTGTCTTCGGAATTTGTTCATCTACATAATCATACTGATTACAGTCTCTTAGACGGCGCTCAGACAATCTCTACTGTTCTGGATACCATGTCCGATCTTTCCATGGATACGGTAGCTGTTACCGAACATGGAAATATGTTCTCAGCGATTTCTTTTTACAAATCCGCACAAGACACGGGTATCAAACCCATCATAGGTTGCGAAATCTACGTGGCAAAAGGCAACCGTTTTGATAAAACTCCCCGAGCAGAGGGGGGGTGGGGTAATAACCATCTGGTTCTGCTCGCTCAGAATTACACCGGATATAAAAATCTCATGAAATTAGTAACTGCCGGTTACCTCGAGGGATTTTATTATAGACCCCGGGTAGATAAAGACCTGCTTCGCGAGTACAACGAAGGGCTCATCTGCCTCTCTGCATGTCTGAAGGGAGAAGTCCAGGAACAGGCTGTAAACCGAAATTACAATGAAGCGAAAAAATCAGCACTGGAATATGCCGAAATTTTTCCGGAAAGATTCTATCTTGAACTGCAACATCATGGAATTGCTGAAGAAGACCACGCCAGGGGAATTATATCCAAATTGGCAAAAGAATTACATTTGCCTCTGGTGGCAACCAACGATTGCCATTACGCCAAACCGGACCATTGGCAAGCTCATGATATCCTGTTTTGTCTCGGTACCGGGAAAGATCTTAACGACCCGAAAAGGCAACGTTATGCCACAGCGGAATTCTTTTTTAAGAGCCAGGACGAGATGTGGAAACTGTTCAAGGACTACCCGAATGCACTTGAGAACACCCGAAAAATTGCAGAGTCATGCACGCTTGAAATTCCCATGGGCGAGATTCTATTACCCACCTTTCCGATCCCAGATGGCGCCCAAACAGACAATGCGGATGAATATTTAGACGCCCTTTGCCGGAAAGGATTAAAGTCCAGATTTAGACAAATCGAACCGGAATTAGTCTCTCGTTTGGATTATGAACTGAACGTGATAAAAAAAATGAATTATGCTGGATATTTCCTTATCGTGATGGATTTTGTTCAATACGCAAAGAATAAGAACATTCCCGTCGGACCCGGTAGAGGGTCGGTTGCAGGAAGCCTGGTTGCCTATTCATTGGGGATCACAACCATTGACCCCATGAAACATAACCTGTTATTTGAGCGGTTTTTAAATCCCGAGCGAATCTCAATGCCGGATATTGATATTGATTTCTGCTATGAACGCCGCGGAGAAGTTATCGATTACATTAAGGACCGATATGGTGAAAATTCCGTAACACAAATAATCACGTTTGGTAAACTAAAAGCCAAGCAGGTTGTACGGGATGTGGGACGTGTACTGGGTCTTAGTTATGGTGAAGTAGACCGGATTGCCAAAATGATCCCCACAGGCCTTGGGGTAACTCTCGAATCTGCAATGCAAGTAAGTAATGAACTTCAAAAAATTTCTCAAAAAGATGAAATTCATAAAAAACTCCTCGAATACTCAAAAATTCTGGAGGGTATGAACCGCCACGCCTCCACTCATGCGGCTGGCATTGTCATCGCTCCGGGAGAATTGACGGATTTCATCCCCTTATACAAATCCCCTCAAGGCGACATTACCTCCCAGTTTGATATGAAAGGGTTGGAGGATTTGGGGCTGCTTAAAATGGACTTTTTAGGCTTGAGAAATCTCACGGTCATTGATCAGACAATAAAACTGCTTAAAGAAAGGGGAGTCAATATAAAACTGGATAAAATCCCCTTCGATGACGCAAAAACATTTAAAATCTTTGCGAAAGGTCAGACAGTGGGAGTGTTCCAATTTGAGTCAGCCGGGATGAGAGAATGTCTGAAAAAACTTAAACCAAATACCCTGGAAGATCTGATTGCCATGAACGCTCTATACCGTCCGGGCCCCATGGAAAATATTGACGACTTTATTAAATGCAAACATGGCAGGAAAAAGATAAAGTATATCCACGCTGCACTTGAACCGATCCTGAAAGAAACTTATGGAATCATCGTTTACCAGGAACAGGTAATGCAAATTGCAAATACCATCGCAGGTTTCTCCCTGGCACAAGCGGATATCATGAGAAGAGCCATGGGAAAAAAGCAAAAAAGTCTGATGAAAGGACAGGAAAAATCGTTTATTCAAGGGGCAATAGGCAACGGAATAGATAAAAATAAAGCACAGAAGATTTATAAGTTAATCGAGAAGTTTGCCAAGTACGGATTTAATAAGAGTCACAGCACAGCTTACGCCTACATTGCTTATCATACAGCCTACTTAAAAACACACTATCCGGCAGAATTCATGGCAGCGAATCTAACCAGCGAAATGAACAATACAGCCCGGATCGTCACATTGATCAATGAATGCCGGAAACTGAATATAACGGTTCACCCCCCGGATGTTACCCAATCTGATATTCATTTTAAACCACTGGATAAAATGAACATTACATTCGGACTTAACGCCATTAAAAATGTAGGAACAAAAGCTTTATGCAATATTATTGCAGCCAGAAATAAGTATGGTGCACCCAAAACACTTTTTGAATTCTGTCAACACCTTGATTTGAGACTTGTCAATCGAAAAGTAATTGAAAGTCTTATTGCAGTGGGTGCTATGGACTCGCTGGATGGGAACAGAGCCCAAAAATATTCCGCTGTGGATAATGCATTAAAATATGCCATACAGTCCCAATCGGAAGAGGCTACAAATCAGTTCTCCATGTTTGATATTTCAGGTCCTTCTGGAGAATCAATCAAATCGACACCCCCATTACCAAAGGTGAAGGATTGGTCAAGAAATGAAAAATTGAAGTGGGAAAAAAAACTGATTGGGTTTTTTCTTACAGGTCATCCCCTCCTTGATTATGCATATGAATTAGAGAAATTTACCAACTACGATTTTCCCGAATCTGCAAATGATCTTGAGTTGAAGACCATTCGAGTTGGTGGAATTATCCAGGATTTTAAACTGCACTTTGATAAAAAGAATCAGCAGATGGCTTTTTTAAGTCTTGACTGTCTGGGGGGGAAAATCGATGTTTTAATTTTTCACGAAACATTCAAGCAACACAAAAACCTCTTGAATGAAGATGCTCTCATATTTGTGAAGGGACGACCCACAACCAGATTGGATAAATCAACACCAAAAATTATTGCAGAAAATATTTACTCCTTAGATGAAGTAAGTAGTCAATATGTAAAAAAAGTGAACATACTGGTAGAGGTAGATAAAATGACAATTGCTGATGTCGATTCCCTCTATGCGCTCACCAGAAAATTTAGTGGGAATTCCCCTCTATTTTTCCATATTTATGATGAAAAAGGGAACGGTACAAAGATAATATCTAACAAGATCCGAGTTACATCTGATAAAGAATTTTTGCAAAAACTCAAGGGTATTTACGGCGACCAAAACGTTTGGTTAGACTGATGATTGCACTTCTGCAGCGAGTCTCATACGCTGAAGTGACCGTAAAAAATCAAATTACAGGGGAAATCGATCAGGGGTTACTTATATTTATTGGGGTATTTAATCACGATACAGAAAAAGATGTGCAATTTCTTGTAGATAAAATTTCAGGATTTCGGATATTCAATGATGAGAATGATAAAATGAATCTATCAGTTCAGGATGTAAAAGGCTCAGTTTTGGTTGTAAGCCAGTTTACTCTTTGTGCAGACTGGAAAAAAGGACGACGTCCAAGTTTTATCCGTGCAGCAATCCCGGAAAAAGGAGAACAACTGTACAATGAGTTTATCAATCGTTTAAGTCAAAAGGGGATTCATGTGGAATCTGGGAGCTTTGGCGCCATGATGGATGTAAAATTGACGAATGATGGGCCTGCTACATTTGTTTTAGATACCAATAATATTCATTAATATGATTAATTGTATAGGATAGGAATTTCTCCAGAGGAGTCCCAAAGTTTCGGGACAGAAGCTATGTTCTTAGTATAACGTTACCTGTGGATCACTCATAGAAAGGAACCTATATGGATATCGGTACAGCTCTTGGACTACTTTTTGGTATTGGTCTGATTACTATAGGAATTATTAACAAACAGGGAGACTTACGGTGGTTTATGGACTTAGATTCCTTAATTATTGTACTTGGTGGTACATTCGCTGCTACTCTTGTAAATTATTCAATTAAAGATGTAGTCGGTATTTTTCGCGTTTTAGCAAAAGTTTTTGTAAAGGAAGAATATAGTCACCAGGAAGTAATAGACGAGTTGATTGATAAGGCAGCTAAAGTGAGAAAAACCGGTATCATGTCATTGGAAGCCGATTTAAATAAAATTTCAGATAAATTTTTGAGGAATAGTCTTGAACTTGCCATCAATGAACGGGATCCGGCACGGTTGAGAAATTACCTCGATTTAGAACTCTCCAACATTGAAAGACGCCATAATCTTGGTCAGGAGATTTTCCTCTATATGGGCGCTTACGCCCCTGCTTTTGGATTGTTAGGAACTGTTTTGGGCTTGATCATCATGATGAAAAGTGGCTTTGCTGTTCCTGAAGGGGGTACTTTTGGAGTTGAATTCGACATCGCCAAAAGATTTATGAAACTCCTGGAAGGTATGGGACTTGCTCTTATTACTACATTCTATGGAGTATTACTCTCCAACCTTGTATTTTTGCCAATTGCGGGTAAGTTAAAACGGAAATCAGAAGAGGAACTCATGGTCAAAGATATTATAGTGGAAGGGATTATTGGTCTTCATGCCAAGGATCACCCCATCATTTTGCGTGAAAAGCTCATGACATTTGTACCCCAGAGTAAACGGAAGTCAGAGGTGTAAAAAATGGCAAGAAAGGTCACGAAACTCTCCTTCGTTGAGGCTAAGGCAAAAAGCACATCATGGGCCATAACTTTTGGAGATATGGTAACCCTTCTTCTCACATTCTTCATCTTGTTATTGGTGATTATGAACGAAGCAGAAAAACATATTGATCGTATCATCAACCTGTTGCTGAAAGAAACCTACCAGGAACTACATCATGAATTAAAGTTTCAATCCTGGGTCACTGTGGAACATGCTACTAAAGGGGTGAAAATTAAAATGGCAAGTGTTGGTGGTGAACTTTTTAGATCCGGTGAAGAGACATTAAGACCGGAATTCCACAATATTATTAAACAAGTCGGATATATTATAAAAATGTCTCCTCTCGTAAAAGTACATGATATCCCAAAATACAAACCATTCCTTGATGCCATACGAAATGGAGACAAAGAACTGAATATTGAAATACGATGCGAGGGTCATACTGATAATGTTCCCTTGCCAGATAGATTACAAGGCAAATACAAGGATAACTGGGAATTGTCAACGGCGAGAGCGTTGAACGTTGTTAAATTATTAAGTGAATATGCAGAGATCGAACAGGATAAATTTTCAGCCATGGGGTACGGGGAATTCAGGCCTGAAGATTCAAATGATACACCAGATGGAAGATCCAATAATAGACGAGTAGAGATATACCTTGATGCATTTCTCACCGATATAAACATTAGTAATAAAAAATCCCTGGAACCATCAATTAACTGATTAATGCTTGTTTATCATTTTTTTTAACAAAGCAAATAAATATAAAATATTTTTCTACAGACTTAGAGTCGAAATACCAATTATACCATTATCATAATCTCTATAAATTAATGAGTTATTATTTGGGTTGGAGGTAATCATGAGGCTAAAAAAACACTGTTTTGGGCATCTTTTATTTACAGTAGTAATACTTGCCCCTATTCTTTATGGACAGATGACAAATGTGAAGGAGAAGACCCCGATTTATTCAAGTCCAAACACAAAAAGCACTTTAGGAGAGCTTAATCCAGGAGTCAAGATAGTAAAACTGGGAAAAGATAAATCCGGGAATTTTATCAAAGCATCCATTGATTTTTACATTCCTATCAACGTCCTTGAGAATGCTCAAATAGCAAAGGGAATTGGTGAAAGCCAGGATATCGATCTTACTACAATAAAACTGCTGAGTGCCATGAGGGAGGGTAATCAAGTAAAATTCTCTATCGAAATAATCAATAACGGAGAAAAAAACCTGGACATGAGCGCATTATTACTTTTTGGCGTTACTGATCAGGGAGACAATCCCGGAAGATTGGAGATAATGCAGTGTAAAAATAGTGTTGGTACTATCAAACCTGGAAAAAGCATGAGATCCGACCTCATTTATAGCTTTGATGATATCCCGGAGTATATTGAACTATCCTTTAAATCTAGACTTGGAGGTGATCAGGTATTTTATTTGTTGAGTTTTTAACCTCTTAATCTACCAGTCGCTGCCTAAGAATGGAATATGTTGATCTTGCGGATCTGGCTCAACCTGCCAGGTTATTAATCGATCCTTTTAGCTACATATTATTCCTCGGGTCTTTCTATAACTTTAAATACTTTTTCCCCCGGTTTTGCCATGCGATGTTTTTCTCGTGCAAGCTGCTCGATATATTCTAAATCACTTTCCAACCGTTCACGTTCCCCCAATAATTTTTGTCGTTGTTCTCTAAGGTTATCAATTTCTTTCAACAACTGTTCCTTTTCCTTTTTCTTGTCATAGAGCTTATAAATCCCGTGGTCTCCGAAAAAAAAGATGATAATCAGAATAACTCCTACCAATAGTAGTATCTTAGGGACAAGACCTTTCCCCCGTTGTTGTCTGTACTTTATATATCTTCGGTGTGACTTTCTCCTACCCCACCACCTTGTTCTCACTTTATCAGCACCTCCTTACCTGGAAACAGGGCATTTTTACCTAACATCTCCTCAATTCTTAATAGTTGATTGTACTTACAAATCCGGTCTGTTCTTGATGCAGACCCTGTCTTGATCTGCCCAGTTCCCATTGCCACACAAAAATCGGCTATGGTTGTGTCTTCTGTCTCACCAGACCGATGAGAAATAACCGAGGCCAAACCGTTCTTCTCTGCAAGCTCGATGGTCTGGATTGTTTCTGTCACGGTACCCACTTGATTAAGCTTGATGAGAATCGCATTCATGGCTTTAAGATCGATGGCTTTCTGCAGTCTTTCCACATTTGTTACAGTCAGATCATCACCAACAATTTGGATTTTTTCCCCGAGATATGTATACATATTTGACCACCCTTCCCAATCATCTTCAGATAGACCATCTTCTATGGAAACGATGGGATATTTATTCACGAGATCAACATAATATTGTATCATTCCTTCAGATGAAAATTCTTTACCTTCTGAGGCAAGAGAGTAACGTTGTGACACAGAATCAAAAAGTTCGCTTGCGGCAACATCAAGAGCCAAATACACTTGATCCCCGATTTTATACCCCGATTTTTCAACTGCTTCCAGAATCACCTCAATCGCTTCCTCATTGGATCTTAAATCAGGAGCAAAACCGCCTTCGTCACCTACAGATGTATTAAGACCATTTCGTTTTAAAACACTCTTGAGGACATGAAATGTTTCTGTGCCCATTTGAAGCGCTTCGGAAAAAGAATCTGCACCCACAGGAAAAATCATGAATTCTTGAATATCGACATTATTGTCCGCATGCTGACCCCCATTCAGAATGTTCATCATGGGAACCGGCAAAATATTACCACCATCTTTCGCCAGATATTGATAAAGAGGTTGATGTTCACAATTCGCAGCAGCCTTTGCC
The DNA here is from genome assembly GCA_004124475.1 of Fidelibacterota bacterium. Taxonomy (GTDB): domain Bacteria; phylum Fidelibacterota; class Marinisomatia; order Marinisomatales; family SCKK01; genus SCKK01. Next base: position 61,348 of record SCKK01000014.1, on the reverse strand, counting down.
ACTGCCAACGATACCCCGAGAATGGCATTGGCGCCTAAATTCTCCTTATTGGGCGTTCCGTCCGTCCACAAAAGTTTTTCGTCAACCTTCTTTTGGTCAGTGGCATCCATTCCAATAACAGAATTGCTTAATATATCATTCACATTACTAACAGCTTTAAGAACCCCTTTCCCAAGAAAACGGTTCTTGTCTCCATCCCTTAACTCGACCGCTTCATATGATCCCGTGGAAGCGCCCGAAGGGACAGCAGCCCTTCCAAAACTGCCGTCTTCAAGCGATACGTCTACTTCAATTGTCGGGTTACCACGCGAATCCAGGATTTCCCTAGCTAATACTTTGATTATTTTACTCACTTACATCTCCTACTTACTCTTTGAATTTCTAAATTAATTGAGACCTAATTTAAACTATTTTATGCAAATTATCGAATATCCTGCTATTTCCTATTGGGTTATTACCATTCATAGGTATTCCAAGCACCATTGTTAGGACAATCCCGAAGTTTCTGGGCTCAAATTAGGTAAGAAAAAGTAATCAATTATTGATCCTCACACATCAGGAAAATTATTAAACTTCACTATAAACATTTACTGTATAATTGATTAACAACCATTGTCCTCAACCTATAACCCCATTAAATTACACTTCGGAACTGACCTGCCTTATGAATCGTACCAATAAAAACCCAAATAATCCCTATATTTTACAGTATTGAAAGTAACTATTTCCTAACTATTTTGAAGCCTTCAGTAAAAAGTTTAACCCGCCAGACGCTCATCTATGGAACCGGGAACATCATTTCCCGCCTGGTGACGTTTCTTCTTCTGCCCATACTCACCCACGCTCTTTCTCCCCAGGATTATGGAATTATTACATTGGTATACGTCTTTCTCGGGTTTATGAACATCATCTATCAATACGGACTCGAACCCGCTTTTTTTCGATTTTCTTCAGAGGATTCTAAGGATAAAATCCGATCCTTTTCCACAGCCTTCTGGATGATTCTGGGAACAAGCATTATTCTTTCCGCAGTAATCATCGGTTTTAAGTCACAGATTTCGTTAATCCTGTTAGGAGATATAAAATACCACGCATTATTTTCACTGACTGCGGGAATACTCCTCTTTGATGCCCTGGCAAAAATCCCCTTTGCCCTATTACGCCTTGAGGAAAGAGCAAGTGTGTTCATGGCAGTCAAACTACTGAATGTTGTCATAACACTCACCTTGAACATCTGGCTTGTTGTCATTCGTGAAGCTGGCATTATTGGTGTTTTTCAGAGCGTATTTTTTGCCGCAGTTGCAACATATATTGCTGTCTTGCTTTTCACTTTCTCATCATTGAAAATAAGTTTTTCCAAAAAACTGGCAGAAAAATTTATAAAATTTGGTTCACCATTTATTCCTGCAGGACTTGCGGCTATCGCCATGGAAATGATTGACCGCTATTTATTATTGCATCTGAAAGACGCTACTATGGTAGGAATCTATAGCGCCGGGTACAAGCTTGGTATTTTCATGCTCCTCATCACCACCGCATTCAATTACGCCTGGCTACCATTCTTCCTTAAAGCCGGAAAAACAACGGAAGCATCTTCAGTTTTTGCCAAAATCTTCACCTACTTTAGCGTTGTGGCACTTTTCACCTGGATAACCATTTCCTTCTTTATTCCAGAAATAATCAGAATTACAATAGGGGGTTATTCTCTCATTGGTCCATCTTTTTATAGCGCAGAAACCATTGTCCCTATCATCCTACTTGGATACATATTCCAAGGGTATTACCTCAACTTCTTACCAGGGATATATTTCGAAAAAAAGACGGGGTTGATCCCTATAATTACAATTTCAGGTGCCGCTATCAATATTATTCTTAATTTAATTCTTATCCCGAAATACGGGATAACTGGCGCTGCTATTGCTACTCTGATCGGATACGCTGCAATGGCAGGAACAACCTTTTTAATGAGTAGGAGACTATTTTACATTCCCTATGAATGGAAGAAAATTTCAGTGCTTTTCCTGAGTGCCATAGGCGCTTATGTTATTACCATCCTTTTAGGACCTACCGTTATAATAAAACTCATTGGTATCCTATTCTTCTGTTCTGCTCTTTTTGTATTTAGAGTTTTGTCTAAACAGGAAATAAAACAGGTTTTCTCAATCTTTAAAAAAGACTAATCAACGAATTAATTTCTAAATCGGTCAAAAGAAAATATTAATCTATTTTTGGTGAAAGTGAGTCAAGAAAAGACAAAACCAAATCAGCAGGAGATTCGTGTTATTCATGTCATTCACGAATTAAAGCCCGGAGGAATAGAAAACTGGCTGTTAAATCTGTTACGGGAAATTGACCATGAAAAGATACAAATGGATTTCCTTGTGCATACGACACAACCCCAAGCCTACGATGAAGAAATATTGAGTTTAGGATCGCAAATCATCCCTTGCCCATTTCCCAAACAGCCTCACAGATACGGAAAAGAACTAAAAAGAATCTTGCAAGAATACGGTCCCTATGACATTATCCATAGCCATGTTCATCACTACAGCGGGTGGGTACTTAGAACTGCTCAAAAATGTGCGATACCTATCCGTGTCGCCCACAGTCACAATGATATGTCCATTATTCAACGAGAGTCAACTTTCTCCAGAAAAATTTACTACACTTATACTGAATACCTCGTGAAAAAACACGCAACTCTGGGTCTGGCAGCCAGTGAAAAAGCGGCAGAATCACTTTTTGGATCAAAATGGAAACAGGATCCACGATGGCGAGTTCTCCATTGCGGAATAGACCTTCAACCATTTTACCAGTCGTACAATCGTGAAGCCATTCGCTCCGAACTGAATATCCCACCTGATGCATTGGTAATAGGTCATGTGGGTAGATTCGCTACTCAGAAGAATCATGAGTTTCTAATCAACATTGTATCAGAAGTCGCTAAAAAGCATACCATTCAATGTATGCTCATTGGTAAGGGGGAATTACAGGAGACAATAAGAAATAGGGTAGCCCGAGAGGGTTTAACCGAAAATGTTTTATTTTTAGGATTGCGTAACGACGTTCCACACCTTATGATGGCAGCTATGGATATATTTGTCTTCCCTTCAAGATGGGAAGGGCTTGGGCTCGTTCTTGCAGAGGCTCAAGCCGCTGGTCTTCCGTGTATTATTTCAGACGCTGTTCCCATTGAAGTGGATGTAATCCCTGAATTGATATCTCGATTGCCACTATCTGTTTCCGCCTATGACTGGGCAGAAAAAGTGATATTAACTTACGAGAAACAAAAAATCGATTGTTTCCCCCAAACGGAAGCGCTAAAAATTTTAGAGACGAGCCACTTTAACATAAAACAGAGTTGTTCTTTAATCGAGTCCCTGTATCAAACCGAGGTTGATCGGGTTAGAAACCTTAGGGCTAACCCATAAAATCCACCAAAAATGAAACCCCTCTCAAAAAACATCATTTCTCTCACAGCGGCTGATGGATTAGGACGACTGCTTAGCTTTATCGCTATTACTTATCTTGCGAGGACCCTTGGCGCCGAAGCCATGGGTATTCTTGCTGTCGGGATGGCAATACTTGCGTACACTTCCATAACAGCAAACGCCGGACTTCCCATTTTGGGCACACGTTTTGTTGCCAGTGGTATTGACAACAAACCTTTCCTGATTAAAAGGATTTGCACCGCCAGAATTCTTCTATCTTTACTGTCTTTGACTATTGCCGGATGTCTTCTTTGGGTTTTATTGAAGGATGAGCAGACTCGGACGATTGCGTTACTCTATCTCCTATCACTCATCCCCTCTGCATTTTTCTTGGAATGGTTTTTCCAGGGTGTGAACAAAATGACCACTCTTGCTATCGGTCGTATCCTTAGCATGTCCGTGTACTTAATCCTCATACTTCTGTTCGTTGGAAAGCAAGCATCATTATTTTATGTTCCTGTGGTTTGGTTGGTTTCCATCGCCGTCCAAGCTGTTTACCTCTGGCATATCTATTTGAAAGAAAAATATCACATTAAAGAAACCACACTGGGTCCTCTTAACCTGTTCCCGCTCATTAAAAAAGGAATCCCTCTTGCAGTAGCAACACTTATATCTCAAATCATCGTACAGTTTCCAATACTCTATATCGGATTTTTCGAATCAAAGGGAAATGCAGGAGTCTATAGTGTTGCCTTTCGTGTTGTAGTCTTACTGCTGGTTCTTGACAGAGTTTTTTACACAGTCTTTTTTCCCGCCATCAGTCGAAGTGTAAAACACTCACCTGACCAATTGGAAATTCGTTTTAACCGTATTCTGAAGTACATATCCACTGGCACATTTTATATAGCAACCGTTTTTATCCTTGCAGGAAACTCTATTTTCCCCATCATATTTGGTCCTCAATTCCATGCATCAGGATTAATATTCCAGTTGTTAATCATATACTTTGTAATCACAGTGCAGAACAGTGTATTCACATTTACAATGATTGCATTAGGGAAAGAGAAAGTCTATACCCAATCACTGATGATTGGAGGATTGGTATTCTTTGCCATCATGTTACTTCCGTTACCTTACCCCTCTACTATCATTGCGCCTATAGGATTGACATTTTTTCAAGTCACATCTATGTTATATATGATGAAAAACCTCAGTAGGGAGATTTCACTTAAAATCGGGAGAACTTTTTTCCTCCCTTTGTTGTGTACAATTGTACTTTTAATTCTATACGCTCAATTAGGATATGATCACAAACTGCTGTCATTAATTTTAGTTTTGATTACATTGCCCATATTCGCAATAGCATCAGGGATAAATCGAAGCGATCTGACATTCTTAAAGGATTTATTGGTATGAGACTGGTAATTGGTGTGACGGAATTGCTCCCTCAGTGGCAGATCTTGTTATCACAGATTGGCGTCTCATTTGAGGGAATCATGGATGTTCGTACCTTGGAAATAGAGCAATACTCCACCATCATTGTAAGTTCCAAATCGGATCAAATCTCAAAGGTGAAACTCCTAAAATATATTAAAGAGGGGGGTACCCTGTTATGTGAAGCCCATGTTGCCAAATGGCTTTTCAAAACCAACACGTACAAAAATTATGTGAAATTTATTAATACCGATAAAAACACCCAATTCCCCCGAATCGTTCCCGGTTTCATACAAAAAAGTCTCATACTTCCATTACACGCAACGGATCTCACCAGTGATCTTGGACGGAAACTTATCCAAACTGTTCAAATAGGAAATGGATATGCGGTTGTCCTCCCCGGTGGTCTGTCATCAACCGTTTTAAGCTGTCAAGTGACACGGAGAAATTTCCCTTCCTCGGGACCTCTCCTCCCATCCGAAAGAGTATCGAGGCAATCTAAGAACACCGTAAGATCTATGGTGCAAAGCGTCCTGGAATATCTTCACTCAAAGCGCAACGTCCCCTTTGCCTATCTTTGGCCTTTTCCGGATGGTCAGGAAACAATATTTAATTTTCGAATAGATACGGACTTTTCAACACCGGATAAATTAAACACCCTTTATGACCTTTGCTGTCAACATGACATACCAGCGACCTGGTTTGTAGAAACAGGAAGCTCAGAATCTTATATCGAACAATTCTCCAATATGGACAACCAGGAAATCGGGTTACACGGTCATCAACATCGAATTTGGCGGCAGTATCAAAGAAATGAAAGGGACGTCAAAAAGGGCATCGATGTTTTACTGAAAGCAACTATATCTCCTAAGGGATATGCCTCTCCCTTTGGCAAGTGGAATATTTCTCTGTCAAAAGCTATTGAACACCATGGGTTTGTATATTCTTCCGAATTTGCATTGGATTTTGATGATCTACCCTTTTATCCCTACTTAGAAGATCGATTTTCACCCGTGCTTCAAATTCCTGTACATCCCATCACCACGGCACGATTGAGAAACGCTCACCATTCGACCAAAGAAATGAAACAATATTATGAAAATTTCCTTCAATTATGCTTGAGGTTTCAATTCCCCTTTTTTATTTATGATCATCCGACGGGTGTAAACCTGGAAGTGATAAAATTTATTTTTAATTTGGTTCAAGAACATAACTTACAGCCTATTTCATTGTTAAATTATGCTGTGTGGTGGAAAAGGAGATTAGCCCAAAAAATGGAAATATCTTTTATTGATAACGTAATTGTTCCTAAAGTAAGCACCATTGACCCAACGATGCGACTTTGCATTCGATTAGATAACAATAGATGGAGTCTCGTACCATTGAAGGAAAAAATTGACCTGGATAGCATTCAGTGGAAAACCTCCGAAGCCGGTTTTGATTACCCTGTATCCATGGCGAAGCTCAGTCGCATTCATTATAAAATGATCGTAAATGATTTCCTGCAATACTACTGGAGCCTGAGTAAATGAAAATTGTATTTGCCAGTTACCCTACGGTCATGATGCGGCATGGTGGACCAAAAACTCAGATCATTCAAACAAAGAAATATCTTTCCGAAATAGGGGTTCACGTAGAATTACTCGACATGTGGCCAACAGACCTAAATCCCAATAAATGGAACCTTTTTCATTTATTTGGTTCCACAATCGGGAATTATGATTTGGCTGCTTACCTCAGCGCACATCACGTTAAGTACGTCATCAGTCCCATATTTTTTACTCGGAGATCCCCCAGAACAATCAGAACAGTTTCATCTGTAGATCACTTTATGAGGCATATTGCCCGGGGAATATGGTCAGCTTATGGAATTACTGGGGATATTTGTCGAAACGCTGATAGAATTTTACCCAATACTCAAGATGAAGCTAATCTCATTTCTGAAGGGTTCGGGATTCCCCAGGAAAAAATTCATGTGATCCCCAATGGCGTAGAAGAACGGTTTGCCAATGCCGATCCTGAGCTGTTTTACAAAAAATATGGGATAAAGGATTTTATCCTTAATGTGGGACACATCGGGAGAGACAGGAAAAACGTACTAGGGTTGGTCAGGGCACTAAAGGACATCGATCATCCTGCTGTCATTATCGGTAAAGTAACACCATCCAAAGAAGCCGAATTAACCTTTCAGGAAGCCGATAAAAATAAGAACATTACCATCATCGAAGGATTATCTCATGACTCAGATATGCTTGCCTCCGCTTATGCTGCCTCGAAAGTATTTGTTCTACCGGCCAAGTATGAAACACCAGGGATAGCAGCTCTGGAAGCTGGGCTTGCCGGGGCAAATGTGGTTATTACGAAATATGGTGGCACAAAAGAATACTTTGGTGATTTAGCCACTTACGTTGACCCATACTCTGTTGAATCCATTAAAAGAGGAATCCTTCAGGCTCTGGAACATAAAACAAACAATAAATTGAAATCGCATATACAACAAAGCTTTCTTTGGGATAAGGTTGCTAAAAAAACTTTGGAAGTTTATCACGCTATATTCAACGATTAAATCGATCCCTAAAGACTGCATAGATACCTAGTGAAACTTACATTCATTCTTCCTGCCCTCATTAAGATACCTATGGGAGGCGCCAAAGTTGTCTATCGATATGCGGAAGAGTTTGCAAAATTAGGGCACACAATCGCCCTTGTTTCCCCTAAGAGTGAAGGTTATCGTCTTCGTGATTTATTAAAAACCGGAGCAGTAAAATTTAGGGACTGGCAACACGATGTCGAGGATAAACCGTATTACGACACGCCACAGGATGTGGAACATCTGGTCATCCCTGCACCCGACCCCAAATTTATTCCCGATGGAGAAGCGATCATTGCTACAGGTTGGCAGACAGCTTACTGGGTTGATGCTATGCCTGAAACCAAGGGAAAGAAGTTTTATTTTATACAAAATTATGAAACTTATCAGGGAAACGAGGAGGTAATTCAATATACGTGGAAGTTGCCCCTCACAAAGATTGTTATTGCCCAATGGCTAAAAAGGAAGGCAGAAGAATTTGGCGAAGAGGCGCTAGGCCCCGTTCCAAATGCAATCGACCCGGATGAATTCTACCTGACCAAACCAATTAAAGATCGTCATTCATCTATCGCCATGTTATATCATAGACTTTCCATCAAAGGAAGTAAGGAGGGAATCGATGTTCTCAATCAGGTAAAGGAAGAAATACCAGAATTAAAAGCAACTATATTCGCATCACGAAAACCACGAATTAATCTGCCAAATTGGATCAAATTAGAGATACGTCCTTCTGCGGGACAGCTATTAGACATTTACAATAAAACAGCCATCTTCCTTCATACCAGTCACCGTGAAGGATGGCCTTTGCCTCCGGCTGAGTCTATGGTATGCGGATGTGCCGTTGTTGCAGCTGACAATGATGGTATTCTAGAGTATGTCAGTCACGAAAAAACAGGACTATTAAGTCCAATAGGTGATGTCAATTCAATGACCTCCCAGGTTATAAGATTGCTTACAAATCGTGAAGAGAGATCAGTTATAGCCGAGGCTGGAAGAGAAACCATCTCACACTATTCCTGGGAAGAGAATGCTCAACTATTGGAAAAACTCATAATCAACAAATTGTGAAAGTTTCAATCATTGTTTCGGTTTACAACGGCGCAGACATCCTGCCTGTCACTATTCCTGCGCTCTTACAACAAGACTATCCTCAACATTTGACAGAGATTATCTGTGTGGATGACGCCTCCACCGATAACACGGAAACACTTCTCTCTTCACCCAATTGGCAGGATAAAATAAAAGTCATCCGCCACAACAGAAATAAAGGGAGATGTGCAACCAGAAATACCGGCATAAACGCTGCAACAGGGGATTTACTTATATTTTTGGATTGTGAGCTTGAAATCCAAAAGAATTTCATCTCAAAACATGTAGCATGGCATGAGAAAGAAAACGTTATTGGAGTTGTTTCTAACCTTAAGCCCAAGGATTCTGACAATTTAGACAAATATCAACGCTACATATTTTACGGGAAACGGGGAGCCAGGTTAGTAAAACCTGGGATTTCCCTTCCTTTTAAATATTTCATTCTAGGCTGTTCATCAGTAAAGGTCTCAGCTATTGAGACAACAGGTTTATTTAATGAAGCGCTACCCGGATACGGTGTTGATCTGGAATATGCCTATCGGCTATGGAAGAACCATCAAAAAGGACTTTTCTTTGCACCGGACATTGAAGTATATATGCACAAATTAAAAACTCTGGAAAGAGCAATGGAGGATTTCAGGGAATATGGTGGAAAAAACGTACCTGTGATTTTGAATAAATTCCCTGAACTTGCACCCTATGTTGGAGCCGATTTTGTTTCACTGCGATGGAGAAAAGATTATTTTAAACGAATTTTGGGTGTGTTGTTTATTAACTCCTTTTCGATAAAGATTGCCAAGCTGAAACAAAAAATTTTACCTTATCCCATCAGTAATCTATTTACTCGTTACCTCCTGCTTGCCTCGGTCGTCAGTGGTTATCGCGCCTCATTGAAAAAATGAGCGGAAGACGGTTTCTTCATACTGTTTACTCAATTATCAGCATCGGTTTACTCTTAATTTTCTTCCAATGCGATTATTTAGTTTATCCCAAGAAAGAAAAAGAGCCAGTCTGGCATATATATTTCAATAAATCGGTTGATAACGCTTTTTCCAATGGTACCGAAATTACCGGAAATGTCAGGATAGATTTAAAGCTATCCGATCGTATCCTCGCTGCAGAATCATCCATAGATTTTTGTTTTTATAATATCGAGAGTGATACTGTCATCGGTGCTATTAAAAAAGCATATAATAACCGGATCCGTGTGAGAGTTATCACCGATGATAAATATCTGGATAAAGTGACACCCCTTTTGACACTCGGTATCCCAGTCATTTCTGATTCTGCCGGTGGTATCTATATCAGCAAAGACATGCACAACAAATTCGCCGTATTTGATAAGGAGTGGGTCTGGACAGGTTCATATAATGCCACAGAAAATGGGACTTTCGGGAATGCCAACAATGTGATAGAATTTAGTAGCGCTGAAATCGCTACAGCCTTCACTGTCGAGTTTGAAGAGATGTGGGGATCACCGATAAATCTCCCTAATGAGGAATTAGCAAAATTCCACACCCAAAAATCAGACAATATTAACCATTTGTTTGAATTAGATGGATACCCCATTGAAATCTACATGTCACCCAGTGATCTAACTAAAGATGCTATCCTCTCCGCTATTGCAACTGCAGATTATGAAATATACTTCTGCATTTTCTCATTTACCGATGACAGTATCTCAGCCGCGATGGAAATGCAGCTTAGTGACTTTCCAGATCTCACTATTATGGGACTGTTCGACGAAACACAGGCTGGCAGTCAATACAGCGAATTTCATAAAATGGAAACATGGGGAGACAGGGTGGTGGTACGTGTGGATGCCGTTACAGACACAGCGGGTATTAAAAAATTCCTTCACCACAAATATCTGCTCATCGATGCCGAACACCCCCATTCTGATCCGGTATTAATCACCGGTTCGACAAACTGGTCAAATAATGGGTTTAGCTACAATGACGAAAATTTGATCGTTTCCTATCATCCGGATATGGTTAACTCCTATCTCCAGGAGTTTATGGCAAGGTTTGAGGAGGGAGAGTAATTTCTTAAGGTGAACGTTACCGTAAAAGACTGCGACTGGTATCTACTTTAAGCTTTTTTTGTAAAAATATTTACTAATAATGTACTCAAGTTTCGCACGTCTGATCAATTAAATCCATTATAGGATTTCTTTGTCGCATTAGAAAAATTCTATTTTTATCGTTAATCCATTGTTTTGGATAAGAATAAATTACTGTTTGAAGACCGACTGGAAGGAGGGATGAGTTTAATTCATTCCCAAAACAATGGTGCAGACGGATAGAATTTTTCTCCAGCGACAGTTTCTTTTGATACTTTTCTTACGCTAAGAAAAGTATAGAGAATAACGACAATAAGAAATTCGTCTTTTTTATTACGATACTTAATGACTTTATTTATAAACATCTTCTGAAATATAAAACACTTACTATGTGCGAAACTTGAGTAATGTATTGTAGCAAATGGCGTTAATTGAGAAAAGGATTTATTATCATCAATCCAAGCACTACACGTTCGTGTTGCATATCCTCTGAGTAAAGGGTTTTACAACCCCCTTGCAATGCAGAAGCGATAATAATTGAGTCATAAAAAGAAAACCCTGTATTCTCCATTAACTCTATTCCTGCCATATACAGATTAATACTTGGGAATATTTCACATAAGGGAGAGAGTACTCGATTTAGGTACAATCTGCAATCGTTCAAAGATAATGGTGTTAGAAACTTTTTCGTTGCGACATTAATAAATTCTTGAATGACTTGATAACTTATAATACCCAGGTTATCCGACAACGCGGTATTAATAAGTTCATGGGCTTTCTTTCGTTTATCTTCAACACTTCGGTCAAATGAATAAATAATAATATTAGTATCAAGAAAGTATTTATCTCTCACTCAGTTCTTCTCGTGAAAAATTCCTACCTGGTTCGGCATAACTTAGTTTTTTCATTATCTCTTTGTAATTCAACGAACTACTATAACCACCTACATATCGATTCAACCATCCTCTGAATACCGAATTTAGCGTTTTCCTCTCATTGGATGCTTTATCACGAGCTTGTTGAATAAGCCTCTCGTCAGCGCTGAGTGTGATATTTTTTAACACTTCTTTCCTTTTTACACTGTTGTAGTGTACACTATTTTCGTGTTGTAATCAATGGTAAAGTGCATGGCAGGAGTTTATGGCGAGGTTTGAGGAAGCGGAATGATCTGTTTTATCACAACCAGATACAGCTTGACTTTTATAGAGATATTATTTAGAATGTAAATGAGGGTTAAACGATTCTTATTTGAAACTCTCTCTAACAATCTGGAGGGTTAAAATGAAAAAAACGCCTATTTTTAGCACTCTTTTTATGATGATAGCTTTTGGACATGTGTTATGGGGACAATTATTAAATGAAAACTTTCAATATGCTGCGGGTGATAATCTTACTGATCATGGCTGGTCTGCTTTCGAATCAAGTGGAACTAATCCAATCATGGTTTCCAGCAGTGGTTTATCTTTTACTGATTATGCTTCTTCAGGAATTGGAAATGCAGCTTTACTTGATACAACAGGTGAAGATGATAAGAAAGGTTTTACTGAGCAAACATCTGGAACTGTTTATGCTTCCTTTTTAGTAAATGTTGCTACTGATGGAGCTTATGCTGGTTACTTTTTTCATTTTAGAAAATCTACCGCCAATAAAGCTCGGGTTTTTGTGAAAAAGGTAAGTAATAAACTAGAATTTGGATTGAAAAAATCGGGAGATACAGGTAATTATACAACTAATGGCTATTCATTTGACACAACTTATTTACTCGTATTAAAATATGAATTCAAAGCTGGATCGGGTGATGATGAGGTCAGCCTTTTCGTTTTCAGCTCAGGAGAAGATTTTAGTAGTGAACCAGGTACGCCAACTTTAGGACCAGATACCGTTGGTACAGATTTTACCGGAATAGACTATGTAGCTCTTCGCCAGTATAAACCAAACCAGAATATAACAGTTGATGGAATCCGTGTGGGAACAAGTTGGAGTGACGCTCCCCTCCCCGTAGAACTCACCTCCTTCACTGCCCGGCAGGAGGGAAGTGCCGTAGTGCTGGAGTGGGTGACGGAGAGTGAGATCGAAAACTTGGGGTTCATCATCGAGCGGAGGAGCGTGTCCGAAGGATCCTTTGGAGGAGATGGGGAGCAGGGGAGCGGAGGAGAATGGAAGGAGATTGCCAGTTACATAACCCATCCGGAATTGCAGGGGCAGGGCAGTGTTACCTACCGCACGGAATATTCCTATACCGATAACACTGTGGAAACAGGCAAGACCTACGATTACCGTCTGGCGGATGTGAGTTATGAGGGAGTTAAGGAATATCATACAATGACTGTCTTAGGTGTTACCGTGACTGAAGTCATCCCGGATAAGTTTACCCTGTATCCAGCCTATCCCAATCCGTTCAACTCTGAGACGACAATATCGTTCGACCTGCCGGAGGCACAGCAGGTTACCGTGACTGTTTACGATTTGACCGGTCGGGAAGTTGCCACACTCACAAACCGGGAATATTCCGCAGGGTCGCATTCGGTGATTTGGGATGCAGGTGATTTTGGTTCAGGTGTGTATGTCTATCGACTGAACGCCGGGTCGTTTGTGTCCACAGGAAAATTGGTGTTAGTAAAGTAGCTCAATCTGCCCCGCCTCATAGGTTAAGCTATCCATATGCTAAGCTTGGAAAATAGTTGTCTTGTGAAACCCTGGAGAGGGGGTGGTGGTTGTGAAGGAGATGCCGGACTCGTTAATACATAAACAGTATGTGGGGCAGGTGATTAATGCAATCATAGTGACAAGAATGGCAGTCTGGGTGAGGAACATGCCGAATACCCATTTCAGCAGGCTGGCTTTCATTTCGGCAAAATCTCGATGCAATTCTGATTGGAGTTGTTCCATATCCTTGTGGATGAGAGCAATATCCTGCTTGGTGGCAAGATTGTTCTCAATCACTTCCGCAAAGATTTGCGCATGGACCTCTGCCTGGTCTTCGGCGATTCCGACCGACCTTAGTCGCTTTGAAATGGATAACGTGTCAATAATGGACCCCTGCATGACTTTCAAACATACGCATATTTTGCCATTTTCACAACCTGGTATTGTTCATCAAGCATTTCTGTATGTTCATACCGACTGTAGTAAGATTCATGATATTGTTTCCCGCTGGTAGAACTCACCTCTTTCACTGCCAGCGTGGAGCGCAGTGGTTCTGTCGTTCTGGAATGGGTAACGGAGAATGAGATTGAGAATCTTGGGTTTATTTTAGAGCGGAGAGCAGGGAGCAGAAGAATGGCAGGAGATTGCCAGTTACATCACCCATCCGGAGTTGCAGGGATAGGGGAGTGTAACGTATCGGACAGTGTATCGATATGTGGACCCCATAAGGTCAAATGACCAACGGGGCAGGCAGCACAGTGGTGGCCGGTGCGACCTATGACTACCGTCTGGCAGATGTGAGTTATACTGGTGTTGTGGAATACCATGGTTTGACAACATTATTAGTAGAAGCATTTGAACCACTTCCGGACAGATTCATACTTTACCAGAACTACCCCAATCCCTTCAATGCTCAGACTGTTATTTCATACTACCTTCCCAATGAATCCTATGTTACATTAAGCATTTACGATCTAACGGGTAGGAAGTTGGAGACGCTGGAGAGTGGTAGATTGGTCAGTGGTCGTCACAAAGTAAAATGGGACGCGAGCAATGTGGCAAGTGGGGTCTATATTTACCGTATTTCCACGGGATCCTTCGGAGAAACCGAACAGGGGATCGCGGTAAAGAAACTTGTAGTGCTGAAATAGGAGGAGCAGTCATGAAAAGACCAATAACTATCACTTTCTTTTTAGTAATATTAGTAGTTATCACCAATTCCTTATTCGCCTAGGGGGCAGGAAAGGCGCTGAGCTGTGATAGGACGGATGATTATGGAATATACTTCTGCATTTTCTCATTTACCGATGACAGCATCTCAGCTGCGATGGAAACACAGCTTAGTGACTTATCCTGTTAGGCTTGTTTTTATTGTACAAAAGTTGTTACATTTCATAAACCTATATGAATATACTTTATACGACGGAGGGGGTAAATGAAACATTGTGATAAACAAATTACATGGGATAGGATTGTTATTTAGAATTCTCAACGGTCATGATATTAAGAATTATTATTAATCAGATTTTAACTATTGATACTCGCAAAATACTTATATCCTACAGAGGAATTGTCTATATATCACGATTTCACGTTACAAAATAATTCTGTATAAATACTAGTTAAGCCGACCGCAGGCGGTCGGCTTAACGGAGCCGGCGTATCAAGGATCCGCTTGTCATTCCGCCTGCGGCGGCCTAACATGCGGATCGAGCTGACTGCGGTCTCTCCGAAACAAGTTTCGTCGAGATCCTCGCGGCTCATCCGCCGGCTCCGTTAGAGAGCATATAAGAACTATATGAGATGACGCAAATATTTTTACCACTCAGATCTAACGCAGGTTGGTTTCATGATCATCAAACCCGATCAAAACTTGAATATCTAATTAAAAACTATATGCTTATTTATGATGAATTAATTTTTCAAAATGCACGCTATACGTGTACTATAGGGGAAAACGGGTCTATTGACTTTATGATGCCTGCCAACTCAATTGATCGTACAAAAATAAAATATTTTAAACCTGGAGAAACATTTCGATTATTAATCGGACCTACTGGAGAAATTCCAACTAACGAGATAATGGGTGGACCCGCAATTGCTTATTATGAAGTAGATTATTATCCGATAATTCATGATGCTAATTTATTAAGCGAAAATTATTTTAGATGGCTGGATGGCGATATACACGACGATGATAAAAAATTAGCAAAAAAAGAAATACAGGTCGATCGTATTAAATTGAATGAAATAAATGATCTTCCAAACAATCATTTTCAAAAGAGTAAGATAGTAGAATCGTTTTATTTCGATTCATTATTTTCTTTTCGAATGAATATTCCATTTTTAGTTTATAGAAATACATTTCCTATTATTAAAATGAAAAATGATGAAGCAAAACAAAAATGGTTACCAGCATTAAATGATACTTTTTATGACAATTGGCTTCAATTAGGATTGCCTGATTTAGGTAAATCATCGTGGGTAGATATACATGAATTACGTGAATCATTATTAGGTGAAGACTTCAGAAGAATGATAGAACGTATTTCTGTAAACGTAAGTTCTGAAATAACAAATATAAAAAGTGTTGAAGATATTAAACTTCTTGTAAGTCAAGAGTTTAGTAAGGAATTAATTAACGAAGTATCAGCACGACTGAAAACAGACAAAGAATTTGTATTTAATACAATGCTTAATTTTGTTCCATATGGCTCAATTATTAGTAGCACTAGTGATTTTAATAAATTATTTAATGAGAGAAAAAGTTGGGTATCATTACTATCAAAGAATTATGCTCTCTAACACTCACTCCACCGGACGTGAGATGACTGTAGCGTGAATTCAAGGTTTGAAAGAATAATGAGTGTAAATTTGTTCAACAAATGTTTAGAAAGTGAAAGTCTCACGCGCGGTGAGTTTTTCCGTTAGTTAACTAAATTACTTAAACTTAGGTTTCTACTACTCCTTCCCTGACTTCTATTGAACGCCACAGGTAATAAATAGTAGGAATGACCAACAAAGTCAGGTCCGTTGATGTGACCATTCCCTCCCACCATGGCCACAGCTCCATATTTGTGCTCTAACGCCTCTACATGCTTGGTCTTATCCCCGGGGCTTGAGATCTGCCCTTAACTCATCTATTCCCAGTTCTCTGGCTGTTGCCCTGCTCCCGACCAGACAGAAGAGGTATATATTCCTCCGTCCCCTTATGAACTGTACTTCGAGGAGTGTGCAGCCATCATGGAATATATCCCTGGGATTTCCCGAGCGTAGGGTGAAATGAAAGCAAGCAGTCCTTCACAGACCTAAAATTTACTTGCAAAATGTTTAACAACGTTATACATTACAACCATGGAAACCAAAGATGAATTTATCGCTCTTCGTGTATCCCCATCTCTCAAGAAATCCTTAGAAGTGCCTGCTGAAGCAAGCCGTTAGACTTACCGTTTAAAAAAAAGAAAGGGGGCTAAATTATGATTATTTATGTATTGATTCATGGAGCGTGGCATGGAAGCTGGTGTTGGGATAAAGTTGTTCCTCTTCTAGAAAAGGAAGGTCATAAAGTGGAGGCCCCTGACCTGCCGGGTCACGGCAGAGACAAGACGCCTATTCCCGAAATCTCACTAAAAGCCTATGCTGATCGTGTCTGCCAGATTCTGGATACCCAGTCTGAGCCGGTGATTCTCGTTGGACATAGTATGGGCGGCGTAGTCATCACCCAGACTGCCGAGTATCGACCTGAAAAGATTAAGACCTTAGTATATCTGACCGCTTTTCTTCTGCGAAATGGCGAGTTCCTGCTCCAATTGGCTGAAGGTGATACGGAAGCGTTGGTTCTACCAAATCTGATTATGGCCGAAGACCAAAGTTACGCTACGGTCAGAGATGAAGCCATCAAGGAAACCTTTTATGGCGATTGTTCCGATGAGGACGTGGCGCGAGCCAAATCGCTCTTGGTGCCTCAGGCGGTAGCGCCTTTTGCCACTCCAGTGAACACCACTGAAGAAAAGTTTGGCAGAGTTCCCCGGGTTTATATCTCGTGTCTGCGTGACAAGGCTATCACTCCAGCATTGCAGGAGAAGATGTACAAAGTTCTACCATGCGAAAAAGTTATCTCTATGGACACAAGTCACTCGCCCTTTTTCTCAGCTCCAGAGGAACTGGTGGGTCATCTGCTATTACTGTAACTCTTGGCCTACGGGGCTTTCATTGACGTCCAATAAGGAAGAAGTACAAGAGTATTGAAAAAGTAGCAAAAGTCTAACAATGGGATCAACTCAGACTGGAAAAAGCTGGCGCTTTTTCCAGCTGGTTATCCCTGTCGTAAGTGGCAAAACGTATGTTAGCAAAAAAACTTATATTTCTGAAATAGGGCCTGATAAAAGTCTATTTTACTTTGCTAATTCCTGTCTTCATTCCCTGATAATTTTTTACTCGCTTCAAATAGATAAGTTTGCTCTTCATCACTCAATCCGTCATACCCAACCTCGTTAATTTTATCCAGGATTCTATCCACCTCTCTCCTGATTTCATCGATCTTTTCCCGTCGGTGTTTTTTAACCTTTCTTTTTACTTCATCCACCTGACTGGTTAGAAACCGTTTTACCAGTCCCAAACTGATATTTGACCGCAGATAGAAAAAGCCGATAACCATCCCGGACAAATGGGTGAGATGACTGACACCGGAATAACCCGGATTTATGGAAGAGTAAAATGCAACGACTCCAATGAAAATTACGAAGTATTTCACTCGAACAGGGAATAAAAAATAGAGATAAACGAGCCGATTGGGGAACATCAAACCATACGCCAATAAGATTCCATAAATGGCGCCACTTGCACCCACCACCGGGATTTGCGAATTCATGTTAAATAGTATTGTTACAATTCCCGAACCGACCCCTGTGAGAAAATAATACTTAAAGAAACTTTTCCGACCCCACATCATTTCCAACTCGGAGCCAAACATCCACAGCACCAACATATTAATCAGCACGTGCCAGATTCCGCCATGAAAAAAAAGGTAAGTGAACGGTTGCCAGATCATCAACTGGCTCCATGTGTACTTAGGCACTATACCGAAAAGCCGGAATAGGATCGTCTCCTGACTTGATAAGGACTGGAGAATAAAAATACCAAAATTGATGGTTACCAAAAGCTTTATAGCATCCGTAAAGAGACGGGGACGAAAGTAATTCCCACCGAAAAATCCCTTCGTATATCGATATCTCATAATCTATAAGTTGAACTGTATTTGTTTCTTTGTCAAGGCTTCACTTTAAAACATTCTATTTTGTAAATAGTTTCTCCATCACCAAGAAAGACTTAAGCTGGTCGAAGCCTTCAATATGGTACCTCAAGTAGTGATTTAAAAAGCCGCCCACCTCTTTACGGTCCCTGGAATTTAGGGTGATCTGGCCTACTTTCTCAACATTCGCACGTTTTAACCGCTTCAAAATGTTAATAGCCCGGATTCTCACGACGAATCCTTGACCATCAAATTTAGAATTACTCTCATTCCGAGATATGGAAATCCGGTCAGACATACCTGCTTCATCAAAACATTTTTTACACATCAATTCTCCATATACCCTAGAAAAAAAACCCGATTCCATTTTCCCATGACATCTTGGACAGTGTGAAAGGTGCGGACTAAAACCCAAAAGAGAAAGTAGATGAATCACAAAGAACCAGTAAATCAGGTTCAGATTTCCCTCGCATCTATTTATTTCATTCAATACATCAACGAGTAGCTGAAACAGGTCTTCATGCGGTTCTTCCCCGGTAACGCTTCGATCAATGAGCTCCACAACTGCAAATCCGTAAGTTATTTTTTTCATATCATTTTTCAAGGAGCGCCAGAGATATTTGTATTCTGCCTTGGAAAAAATTTGTAACCGTCGCTTTGGATTATGGTAGAATAAAAATGCCAGACAATTCAGAGGCTCGAGGTAACCGCTCTGGAGTGTTTTACTTTTTCTTACACCCTTGGCAATAACTGAAATCTTTCCATAATCCCGTGTGTAGCACCGGGCAATCTTGCTGGTATCTCCGTATGGAAAACTTTTCAGGATAACTGCGTCTGTTTTTTCAAGAGCCATGAGAAAGCTCGTGTTTAAGCTATACGATTGTAAACATACTTACGAAAAATAAGAACATCGCTTCGACCCGTCCGTCAGCGTTCGACTGAGCTCACGCCGAAGTCTGACGTATCCTTTTGACCCAGAGGGTCTCCTTTGGAGGGATAGGGTCTCCCTTGTCCCATAGGGACTCCCTCCGCGAGGAGGAAAACACACTAACACCAGAACACTTTAACACCTTAACACTCATACACTTTTTAATACGCTTTCGCAAAAATGACTTCATGCTTTGCAGGTTTTCCCGAATAAATACACGTCAATCCATCAGGTTCTTCATCGAAGGGAATGCACCGGATGGTCGCCTTGGTTTCTCCTTTAATAGCCGCTTCAGTCTCAGGATCTCCATCCCAGCCGCATTTTACAAATCCACCTTTATTCTCAATGATCTCCTTAAATTCATCGTATGTTTCTACTGTATAGGTATTGGCTTCCCGGAACCTTTTCGCTTGCTGAAAAAGAGAATTCTGGATATCCTTCAACACTCGTTCAACCTCTCCCTGCAACTTGTCCCTTGATACTTGATACTTTTCACCTGTATCCCTGCGAGCCAACACAACAGAATTACTCTGAACATCTCTACTTCCTACTTCTATCCTGAGGGGGACTCCCTTCAACTCCCAGTCATGAAATTTAAAGCCTGTGGATACGGTGGTTCGATCATCAATGTGGATTCTTACTCCCTTTTCCCTTAACGCTGAAATGGAAGAGTCCAAATAATCTAATACTTTCCCAATATCTTCGGATGATTTCCCAATTGGGATCACTACTACCTGATGCGGCGCTACATTCGGAGGTAGTCTCAGTCCTTTATTATCTCCGTGAACCATCACCAAAGCGCCCACCAGTCGAGTACTCACACCCCAACTCGTTGCGTATACATACTCCAATTTGTTATCCTCAGTCTGAAATGTAACATCGAAGGCTTTGGCGAAATTCTGTCCTAAATTGTGAGACGTACCTGACTGTAATGCCCGTTTATCCCCCATCATGGCTTCGATGCAATAGGTATGTACAGCCCCGGCAAATTTCTCTGCATTTGTTTTCTTGCCTGTAATAACCGGAACAGCCATTACTTCTTCCACCACTTCCCGGTAAATCTCAAGTATCTTTCTTGCTTCTTCTTCTGCTTCACCAGGGGTTGCGTGTGCCGTGTGTCCTTCCTGCCAGAGGAATTCCGTTGTTCGAAGAAATAATCGTGTCCGCATCTCCCACCGCACCACATTCACCCACTGATTGATTAACAGGGGCAGGTCCCGGTAAGATTGAATCCATTTCTTGTACATCGCCCAGATGACCGTTTCGGAGGTGGGACGAACGATAACTTCCTCTTCCAACTTTGAATCCGGGTCGACTACCAGTCCATTTCCATCGGGATTTGCCATAAGGCGATGGTGAGTTACGATGGCACACTCCTTGGCAAATCCTTTCACATGTTCAGCTTCACGACTCAGAAACGATTTGGGAATAAATAATGGGAAATATGCATTAACATGTCCCGTCGCCTTAAATCGGCGATCAAACTGCTCCCTTATGGCTTCCCAAATGGAAAAACCGTATGGGCGAATGACCATCGTCCCCTTGACGGGACCATAATCCGCCAACTCTGCCTTCGTGACCACATCTGTGTACCATTTTGCAAAATCTTGACTTTTGGGGGTAACGCCTTTAGACATATTTATCCTTTATCAATCGGACTGAAAATTTAGGGGGAGGGGGTTGCCGTTTCAAAGAAATTATTGTTAATATAGTAAAGAAGTACTCCACTCCTCAAAAGTGCAGGGAATTATTTCTCAAAAATTTTGGAAAATCCATGCCAACCTTCCTGCTTCCTTCTTAGATTTGCGCCATGATTCCCACAAAAGAACTGAAACGCCTCAAAAGCCTAAAACAAAAAAAGTATCGCTACCGATATTTTCAATTTCTCATTGAGGGAAAACGATTGATCGATGAAGCAGTAACCAGCCAAGCGAATGTCATCCAGGCATGGTATCACACCGACTATGATTATCCTGATCAGGTGTTATTAGATAAATTAGATCAGCAGCAAATTCCTTATGAAGAAGTGACCAAGATTGAAATAAATATTCTCTCAGACACTGTTCATAATCAGGGGATAGCGGCTCTGGTGAAATTCCCTGAACAGAAGCAACTAACAGATAACAGTAATCAGAACTGGATTTATTTAGACAATTTGAGTGATCCTGGCAATCTGGGCACGATTTTTCGTACTGCGGACTGGTTTGGAATCCGGAATATAGGGTTATCACTCAACAGTATCGATCCCTACAATCCCAAGGTGGTTCGAGGTGGAATGGGGGCACACTTCCACATTTCCATCCACACGGAAGTCGACCTGAACGATATCAAAGCAATGGGATACACCATTCTCGCCGCCGATCAATCCGGAAAACCCCTGTCCAAGAGTAACGCATCAAGTATTACGAAATGGTGTTTGGTATTAGGGAGTGAGACACACGGTATTTCTGAAAAGATTACTCCTCTGATTGATCACTTTGTATCTATTCCCGGAACAGGTAAGGCGGAGTCGTTGAATGTTGCTGTGGCAGGGGGGATTTTGATGTTTCTGCTTAAATAATAAATGTGGGAGAAAAACACCATCTTTCTCTCAACAAATATTATATCACAACTTTTTAATGCTATCTCTATATCCAGCCCTGTTCATCCTTTGGTTTTCCTCCCGTAATCATTAACTTTTCACCGATTATGGAAATGCAGGAACCCGATAAGCCGCAAGGATCATGTAAATATGAACAATCCATTTACAGCAAAGACTGCCTTTGGCATTGTTATTCTTTCCCTCTTGTTATCCGGATTTCTTACAACCAGCGCCATCCTGTACCTCCAGGACAATACAAATTCTGACCTCGCATTTCCCGTCAGTGTCATTATAGGTGATCTTCTTCTGATACTTCCCCTGCTGATCTTGTTACGGCAGAGAGGTGATATACGGAAGATATTAAGGATTAACCCCGTTTCCAGTACCATTATCAAAGCAACTGTGATCCTTTCTCTTGGTATCATCATTCTTGCTGATGAGTTCGACCGGGTTGTTGCCCTTATTATCCCCCCACCTGACTGGATGGAAAAGATAGGTCAGTCGATGTCAGGAGGGAGTGCAATAACTTTGTTTCTCCTCTTTATGGGAGCGGTGATCTTAGCTGCAGTGGTGGAAGAACTCCTGTTCCGTGGATTTCTTCAACAGGTTCTGGAAAAACATTGGAAGGATATTACCAAAGCTGTATTAGTAACGAGTATCTTTTTTGCTGTAATTCACTTCAATCCATGGTGGATTATCCAGATATACCTCCTGGGAATTTTTATGGGTTACCTGGCATGGCGGTCAAATTCCGTGTTTCCAAGCATCATTTTTCATGGAATGAACAACGGGCTCGCATTTACTTTCGCTAACTGGAACGATAAAATACCTTCCTGGTATACTTGGAATGGACACGTATCACCCCTGGTATTGGTTGGGGGCGCTGTTCTGACCTATCTTGGGATGCGGCAATTGAGCAAGATGGAATGAAACAGACATTCCGAAGCTTGAAACTTGAAACTGGAAACTTGAAACTGGAGTAAGAATTAAATGAAAGAAGTTTATGAACTGCTCCAAAGGAGCCCCTTTGGGGGATGTATATAAATTGGCTGAAAAGCTCTCGGATTTAATATGGTATGCTTTCGACGAATGGTCAAAAAAGGTACAGAACACTATCGGATACCAGATCATTCGTTCTGCTGATAGTATTGCAGCTAACATTGCCGAAGGATATGGACGATATACACCAGCGGATAGGAGGAATTTTTACCGTTATTCGCGAGGATCATTTGAAGAAACCAAAGGGTGGTTGAGGAAACTCATTCGCCGGAAGGTCATACAGGAAAAACAAATCAGCAAATACACAGAGATAATCGACGAACTTGGTCCAAAGCTAAATGCATTTATCACAAGTACAAAATGAAACTATAGGTGGATAATTGATAATCAGTCAACAAACCCAGTTTCAAGTTTCAAGTTTCTACTCCCCCGATACGCTCCTTCGACGCTACGGGGCAGGCCTGCTCAAAGCTATTTTCAGATAAAAGATATATTTATTACATTCACCCTCAATAAAATTAGGTAGATTAATACCATGAGACCATTCGGAAAAGGACAGATATTAGAAACAGAATTAGCTGTACTTATTAGAACATTCCGGCGACTTCTTCGGAGACGAGCCCGTGCCAACCTTGCAAAGCTAATTCACAAAACACACCCTACTGACTTGTCTCTCCTCTTTCGACAGTTTGTACCCAACGAAAGGGGACAGGTATTCGATCTTATCAAGAAAACGGAGATCGTAGGAGAATTCCTGAGTGAATTAGATACATCTATTGTGCAGGAAATCCTCGAACCCTTTGAGCCTGCGGAGGTGGCAAAATTCTTAGAAGAAGTCAGCTCCGATGACATGGCTGATATCCTCAACCTCCTCCCGGAAGAAAAAGCCTCAGCTATTCTTAAATTGTTGAAAAGAGAGGAATCGGAAGAACTCGAAGAACTCATGGCATACCCGGCAGATACGGCTGGCGGAATCATGTCCGTGGATCCTTTTTCCCTTAACGAAAATACTAAAGCTATTGATGCAATCAAAGCGATACAGACCTCCGAAGAGGCAGAGATGGTATTTTATCTGTACGTGACCGATGAATTTGATCGGCTGACCGGTGTGGTCTCACTCCGGGATCTTGTCACTTTCCAGCCTAGCACAGAGCTGAAGTCAATCATGATCACAGATGTAATTTCGGTTGCACCTGAGACCGACCAGGAAGAAGTAGCCAGGCTCGTTTCAAAGTACAATCTCCTTGCCATTCCCGTCGTGGATAGTGATGGCAGTTTGCTGGGAATTGTGACTGTGGATGACGTTGTCGACGTAATCCGGGAAGAAGCTACGGAAGACTTTCTCCGGATGGCTGGTGTCGGAAAGGACCGTGAAATCCTTTTAAAATCTACGCTTGAGAGCGTGAAACTTCGTCTTCCCTGGCTATTTGCTACTTGGATCGGCGGAATTGTTGTGGTATGGGTCTCCGGCTATTTTGAATCCGTACTGAACTTTATTGCCATAGTTGCATTTATCCCTGTTATCATCGGAATGGGTGGGAATGTAGGAACTCAGTCGACTATTATAATCGTTCGGGGGTTTGCCACAGGGCGGATTCATCTTGGGCAAGTGGGAAAGACCATCATGAAAGAGATTCGTATTGGACTGATTCTGGGGATCTTCTACGGAATTCTTCTGGGAATCGTTGCTTCCCTCAAGTTCATTGACGCCCCACCCCGATTAGGTCTTGTCGTGGGACTGGCCATTTGTGCCTCGATGTTCATCGCCACCACCTTCGGTACCATTGTCCCCATCCTGCTGAGAAAGTTAGACGTAGACCCAGCCATCGCCTCAGGTCCATTCGTCACCACCTCAACGGATCTATTCGGTATAGTTATCTACTTCCTCATTGCCACTTCTCTCCTCACTACAATCTAACAACTCGTGGAATTCCTGCCGCTGTTCTTCTCTATCTCCCTGATCCTGTATGCCCTCATACTGGCGTTATTTTATCTGGGACTTTTCAAAAAATCGGTAGGCGATAGCAGAGCTCAACCCTTTGTAACTGTCGTCATACCTGCAAAAAATGAAATGAACAATATTGAAAAAATTCTATCAGACCTGACAAACCAGACTTATCCCACAGATTTGTATGAAATCAATGTTGTAGATGATGAATCTACAGATGTAACATCCAATATCGTTCATGCATGGATAGAAAAACAATCAAACATTTTCCTTTACAATACATCTGAATATGCCTCTGATTTAAAATACAAAAAGAAGCCACTGAACTTAGGAATAAAAAAGGCTAAAGGTGAAATCATTCTCCTCACAGACGCAGATTGCCGAGTCCCAAATACATGGATTGAATCTATGGTATCCTATTTCGAACCCACAATAGGATTGGTCGTTGGTTACTCTGAAGTCTCACCCACAACTACACGACTCCAAGAAATTGAAGCATTGGACTTCCTAATTCTCCTTACTGCTGCTCGTGGTGCAGTAACACAAAATATTCCATTTGCCTGCACAGGACAAAATCTTGCATATCGGAAAAAAGCCTTCGAAGATGTCGGTGGATTCTCATCTTTTGCCCATGCCCTTGGAGGTGATGATAACCTCCTGATGCAGCAAATCAAAAAAAGTCCCCGATGGAATATTGTGTTTGCCTATGATCATGCAGGATTTGTGTCCAGTCCTCCACAATCCAACTTCCGGGGGTTCATTTCCCAACGATCTCGGTGGGCTTCTGATACCTTCGTTATTAAAAATGACGACCCCCTGTTTTTTGGTATCATCGTGATTACTTTCTTTGTCAATTTTTTACCCCTTGCGATTACCCTCAACCTGCTTTGGTCTCCCTTTCTTTTGGTACCTTTAATCAAAGGTCTTGCTTTCAAATTCCTATGTGAAGGTATCGTGATGCTGCGGGGTACACAGGTTTTTGATAAAAAAGAACTGCGGCGGATATTTCCACTGTGGTTCATTTTCCAGATTCCTTACGTCACCCTAATGGGATTCATGAGTTTTAGGGGGAAACGCCTCTCCTGGGGAGGACGTCAAACATGATCGTTCTCTCACTATTATTGGCTCTAACATATTTGTTGTTTCTTCTATGGCTTCGCAATGGATTAACAACAATAAATAAGTCTTCAAATGTGAATTATTTACAGGACACTGTAGATTCTCCAAAAGTCTCCGTAATTGTGGCAGTTCGTAACGAAGCGACAAATATTGCCACTCTCTTAGAACATTTGCTGAATCAATCCTATCCGAGAGAACAATATGAAATCGTCATAGCTGATGATGGATCGACAGATGACACAAATAATATTATCACCTCCATCGCAAAAAACGAAAGTAGGTTAAAGTATCTGAAAGTGGATGACATCCCAGCAGGTTGGGCTCCGAAAAAGTGGGCGCTCTCACAAGGGGTAAAAATATCCTCAGGAGAAATATTAATATTTACTGACGCAGATTGTACCATGGATACTGAATGGATCACTCAAATTATAAATTGCTTTGCCGACCGGCAGATTAGAATGGTTGCGGCTCCGTCTCCCCTTCAAAATGGAAACAGTATGTGGAACAGAATGCTTCTTCTGGACTCAATCGGACAGGATGCCCTAACTGCCGGTGGATTATCTCGGAATCTTCCCCTTACCATCAGTGGTAGAAATCTGGCTATCCGACGTACAGCCTTCGATAGTGTAAAGGGATACGAAGGAATTCAATCCTTTATTTCCGGCGATGATGATCTTATGATGCACAAAATTGCTCACCATGGATTAAAGCTCCATTTTTGTCTCCTTTCCGAAGCGGAAGTAAAAAGTCCACCACCTTCCAATTTCAAAGCATTTGTGCAACAACGGCTTAGATTCGCATCAAAAGGAAAATCCTATTTTAATTTGCCCTTTGTCAGTCATCACTTCCGGTGGATCCTAATACTCATTTATCTGACCAACCTCGGAGTTGTTTTGGGTCAAGCGATGACACTATTATCCTCAAATCAAACGTGGCTGCTCCCATGGTTTCTAAAAATTTCAGGAGACGGAATTTTAATTTATAAATACACTTCCACCCTTAGACGACCCTTCGATATCCCCGCTTTTCTCCTGAGTGAGATTTGGCATAGTCTATATGTTGTTGTCCTGGGTGCCCTCGGATCTTTTCTGCCCGTTTTCTGGAAAGGACGTAAGGAAAACATAAAAATTGCGTAACCTGGTCCTGATAATCGGATTGTATATTTTACCGGCGCTGGCTGAAGAAACTTTAAAATATACCGTTTATTTCTGGAAAATTCCTTGTGTTGATATCACCATGACTATTAATGATGATACACTATCTGATCACCAAACAATTAATTTTACAACTCGAACAAGAGACATTCTCTCATATTTTTTTTCAGTTGATAATTTTTACAAAACCGAATATGACCCTGAAACCTTTCAATTGCTGAAATATGAAAAAAAGATCAGGCAATCCAATGTTGATCAGAAACTGAAAATCGAATGGAACGAAGAAAATAATTCTTTCCAATCCGGGAAAATCAACTATAAAAGGGAAGGGATTACGCATAATATATTTACACTTTTTATGCGAGGACGGTCAATGACTTTTGATTCTCTGGACGCAAAGTGGTGGAAACTCGACCACGAAGGACAGTTATTCAACTCACGATACATCTGGATAGATTCTGTAGAGGTGAATATTGATGGTGACAAATATCTCACCGATCATTACAGACTCGATCTGATCCCATCGGATAATGAACCCACCCAACTTGTGGAAAAAACAGATATATTCACATGGGGTATTGTCTTAGACGATTGTGTACGTCAAATCTGGATTGAAAGGGGTGAAAAAAAACGTATATTACGTGCCGAAGTAAAGGTATCTGGATTTAAACTCACAGCGGAGTTAAAAAAATGAATAAACAATCTGAGAATACATCACAATCAAAAACAGTGACAAAGAAAAAGAATTTTTTCCAGCAATATTGGATTGTGATCCTACTTTGGTTCATCATTGCAGGTGGAATCGCGCTGCTGCTTCATTTTGGCGTGGATAAAAAATTAGTTGCCATCATCACCGTAACCTTTGGTCTTTTCACCAAAGCTTTTGTAGGACTTGGCGCCATTATCGCACTTATTCCTATCGTAGGTCCTCTTATTGTAAATGTATTTGCCATCCCATTTTTTTGGATTCTCCATGGATTAGGATACTTCGTTTCAGTGATTGCCATCAAAAAAGGCTATAGCAAAGATCTTGTACGTTCCAGGGTTCTCACCATTGCCCTGTTGGTGGGTGTGTTGTTGGGGTATGTTATGGGGAATTTAATTCCAATTCGATAGAATATGGAGTCAGAAATCATGGTGACAGCGGTTTTAAATGTGGATTCTAGTGAGATTGGTGTGTTTGATGAGGTGAATGGTAGGAATCTCAAATCAATTGTTTCTATCTTGATTATACGTGCCTGCTCCCGGAGAATGAGGACGGATAAGTATGACGGTTTCAAACAAAGTTACTTATCTTTTCTAATAGCTCTTCCCTTTTGATGGGCTTTACCAGGTAATCATTACACCCGGCAGCAAGACAATTGTCCCGATCTGTGGTGAAGGCGTGGGCTGTCGAAGCAATAATCGGGATATCTCGCCATTTCTTGGTCTTACGCAGGTAGCGAGCTAAATCAAGCCCACCCTCATCGCCTATTAGTGACAAATCCAGCAGAATCAAATTCACTGGATATTTTTTCAACTGTCGTCTGGCCTCAGACACAGATACTGCAAAGCATGTTTCGTAATCTTTCTTCAAATAAAATTCCATCAGTCTCTGGGAATTGGGATCATCCTCAACCACCAACACAATCGGTTTCCATTTAGTAACAATCTTTTCAACCTCTGTCGCCAGTTTATCTTCTATTTCTGTAGTTTCTTGTGGTAACAATTTGGTTATAGTCTTAAAAGTTAGCGTAATGGTTGTCCCGATCCCTTTGGTACTTTGTACTTCTATACCGACATTATTCACTTCCAGATATCTTTTAGCAATTGCAAGTCCCAGTCCCAAACCCTGGTATTTCTTGGTGTAACCTGTACTTTCCTGAGAAAAAGAATTAAATATGTGATCTAGATAATCTTCGGCTATCCCAATTCCAGTATCTTTGATAGTAAGCATTAATTCTTTGCCCTTTTTAATCAATGATACTTCAATCTTCCCTTGTTCTGTGTATTTGACAGCATTATCCACAAGGTTGGAAACCGCACTAATTAAACTTGGCTCATCTGCTATTATAGTGGCATCTATTACTTTGGGTATATAGATCAATTCTAACCCCTTCGATTGAGCTTCAGGTAGAAATTCCTTTACTATCTTTTCAACCAAATTATGGGGTCGTAATCGCTTAAGATTAAAATCGAGAGTCCCGGTTTCAATCTGATAAATATCCAGAATTCCGTGTATTGTTCGGTACAATCGCTCACCACTACTTTTTAATATATCCAAAAATCCTTTCTCTTCTTCACCTAACAAATGATCAATACTATCTTTAATAATATCTATAAATCCAAGAATTGAGTTTAGAGGCGTTCGAATCTCATGAGACATGTTTTCTAAAAACAATGATTTTACACTATTAGACTTTTCGGCTTCCTCTTTTGCTTTGATTAATTCAACTTCAGCTTGTTTCCGCTTGGTGATATCTTTATGAATCGTTACATAATGGGTGAGTTTTTCAGCAGTATCATATATCGGACTCAGGGTCATTTCATTCCAGAATGGGGTTCCATCTTTTCTGTAGTTTAAAACTTCACAGGTAAAATATCGGCCATTCCTAATAGCCGATCTGATTTCTCTTTTAATTTTGGAATCTGTGCTTTCACCCTCTAAAATGTGGAGGTTTTTACCAATAACGCCTCTTGGGGAATACTGGGTTATTGAGTAAAATGCAGCATTTGCATAAATGATTGGGTTATCAGATAGACTCGAATCAGTGATGACAATACCATCATTAGCGGCATCGATTGCCCTTTTATTAATGAGTAATTGCTCTTCTATCTGCTTGTGATCGGTAATGTTTCTTATAAAGGCGAAGGCTTTACAGTGAGGATCATCTGCCTTACCACTGATCATCGCTCCGTTCAGAGTAATGGGTATTCTTGTCCCGTCCTTTTTAATTAATTCTTTTTCATATTCTTCAAAATATCCTCGTTTTAAGAGCTGCCGATATGCTTTATTATCTAATTGGGAGAAAATTTCCGGAGTTAGTTTTTTGAATTTTGATTTTTTTAATTCTTTTTGGGTATAACCAAGCATATCAATAAACGCCCTGTTGAAATCTACTATTATCTCCTTTTCATTAATGACTACAATACCATCCTTGGATTTTTCAAAAATAGATTTATAATAAGCCTCAGATGTTTTTTCCCCCATCGGTGTGTGATGGGTATCCTTGGCTTCAAATAGCATATTCCGCTGAGGCAATTCGAATACTTCTTGGTCGAATTGATCCATAATCTTTCGTTTGATCTTTCTAGCAACTAATTTTTTATCAATTTTGATATTCATTTATTCCGGAATTGATCAATGAACGAATTAATACCTGATCTTAATTTGATAGGGCGTTATTTGCTTTTTCACAAGATGAACCTGGCTACGTTGTTTTTCCTACCCCCAGTTTGATCATGAACATACAGAATTCCGTTTTTGGTATTGAACCTTGAAGGTTAAGTCGAACAATTGCTATCTGCAATACTTTAATAAGAATTTTTCCCACAACCCTTTGTATTCGAGCTCATATCATAAGCTTTCATGAATTAATCATCCTTCGGGCCACACGTCCCAGTGGATTCGGAACTGCGGGAGCAAGGTGGATTATTCACAAGCGAACGATAGACAATTTCTGTATGAGGATACTTTCCCATGAGTTAAGCACATTTGCTTGTTCACGTGTGGTAGATATTCAGTAAACCGGTTTTCATACCGACACATTGGGACCAAATTGGTTTTGATGAATTCTCGGTGAAAAATCATGTACGATTTGAACGGGTTCAATGATAGGATATAGCTTATGAACAATCCAAGTTAATAGTTTGACTTTAACCAAACGCCGGCGATGGTGTAATATTCCAACTTATCTCTATAGGTTCTGCATACCTCGACCCATAACTTTTTTCGTGCTCCACCATCTTCGTCTCCACGCTCCGAAAATAGGTTCTTAGAATAATCGCCAACCTATCTCTCTCCACAGAAAACAGTATCGATAGTTTCTCCCCTGACACATCTAATGGGAATGTTTGACTGACAATATCGATAAGAGTCTGCATAATGGTTTGACGAAGATCCTCTAAATCTTCACAGTTTAATGCGTAATTTATTCCAAATACCGTGAGTTTTCCTATTATCAAATTGTCCACGTCAACTGGTATTTCAAGACAGGAATCCATCTCCGCCAAGTAACTACCTGGAGAATTGGGATTGTTGAATAGTTCATCCAATATCTTATCAATTTCTTCTCTAACGTGGGAGGAAGGAAACACTGCAAATTCATCTGTTATTTCCTTCACCATAACGGCTTCAAGTTTATCGACAGCTTCAGCGGCTGTCTCTACAATCCGATTAATGAACGGTAACATTCTACCGAGAAATCTCATGATATATGCTCCTATTTGTCCTTTGGATGTGTATTACTTGCTTAGTGGGGCAATCGAAATGCAAGCCCAACTTCGACAAACGTATCTTCACCCTTTTCAGTTAGACCCAATCCGCCATTTATGTCAATTTGAAATACATGGAATGGTCGGTAAGTAATACCCCCATCAACCGATTGTACTAATTCAGGAAAGCCACTTGTGAGTGCATGGCCATATGCTTCAATGAAAACACTGATCTTGTCTGTTAGATCATATCCTACACCCGCCGTGTAGAAAACCGTAAAGGTTTCGCTGTACGATGACCCACCGAGATTAAAATCTAAACCGATATCACCCATAAAAGCGGATAAAGCAGCAAAGAATTTATACGTTGCTCCGTCGAAGGAAACACCGTCGTCCCTATTTGGCGCAGAAACAGTCACATACAATGCACTTTCCAGACGTTTTCTATCCTCTTTGGTCAACTGGTACATTATGCCACCCATGAATCCTCCATAAAAAGGCTCATGATCTGTTATTATATCATCAAGTGAGAATCGCAGTTCTATTCTATTCGTAAGCCCCATCCGTACCAACACATTTCTACTCCTACTCTCATTTTTTCTCCAACCTGATTCGAATTGGAAAAATCCTTTGGGTACGACGGTGCTTGGTTCACCTGCACTTGGCCGTCCTGCAGAAAACAGTAGCGATTCCTGTCCCATAATAATAATCGGTATGAAAAAAGGTAGTAATAACCGGATATTAAACGACACTATTATTACCCTTGTAAATCATTATCTTTTTCGAAACACCATGGTTTAGTCCACTACTAATTGAAAAAATATACGGTGATCAACTATATGTCTTATGGGTATCAAATTATTTCTTCTACAAGAAAATTAATAATCTTTCGATTGATTGATTGTGAAGTCCTAAATGAAGCAATACTCGTTATTATTAGTACAAAGGATATAAAGCACACCTTTGCCACCATCAGCCCAATAACTACGGTATTGAAAATCCCTTTTTTAAATACATTACTTAAACCAATGTCTGTAATTTTATTTATTCCCCTTTTATTATGAATCGATAAGAATCCCATTATTTCTCCCAATAAGTAGGCGTAAAAAATCTCTTATTTTGTCAATAATTCGCACTAATTTGGATTCCCGGCGATATTCGGCAAAGGCCTGCAAAACAATCTTTGTTTTTGGTTCTGGAACCATTATGGTTCGGAGCTCGCTGAATCCAGTAAAGTATTCGTTCATGATGTCCCCTCTTTTTTTAGTATTCATTTGACAAACTGGTCTTGAAAATCATACGTAATTGTGTGAATTAGTACGCCTGGTCTTATTATGCATTCTTGAAGCGGCTTCCGGTTTATCCGACAGCATAAATTCTCTCATCTTCTTCAAACTGAGCCTTAACAAACGAGAAATATGTCCCTGTGAAATTCTCAATTCCTGAGCTATTTCAGATTGGGACATGTCATATTCAAAATAAAGAACCACAATTGTTCGTTCCCGGTTGGTAAGTACTTTTTTGGCGAAATCCAAGCTTATATTATCAATTAAGGCGTCTTCAAAGTTTTCGCCAGCTAAGACATCCATAACTGAAAAAGAACCGTCGTTCTTTTCTCTGGAAATTGGTCCATCTAGCGAGGAAGGTGCATAAGCTTCATTCAGTTCCATAATTTCTATCACCTCTTCTTCCGATCTTACTATATGTTTCGCTATTTCTGAAATAGTAGGTGATCGTTGCAACAAATTAGTAAGGAATTCGACCTCGTTTAACACTTGATTTCGCGAATCTTTCATCCTCCTCGGGACCTTAAGATACCACCCGTTATCACGAAAATTATGTTTGATTTCTCCCACAATATAATGGGTCGCGAACGTCGCCAATTTCGTACCATTATTCGGATTGAAATTTTCAATCGCTTTGATCAGACCTACGATTCCTACCTGAACCAAGTCTTCATATGCGATTCCCCGACCTTTGAATCTTTTGGCAAGGAGTGACACAAGCCCAAGGTGTTGAAAGATCAGGTGTTTCCTTTCTTCATTATCCTCCTGTGCGTATGTAGATTTGCGATAACCAATAATATTTATTGGTACCGTTTGGTTTCTTTCTCCTTTACTCCCGTGCGGGATAACCTGGAGAAGTTTTGATGTTGGTTGTTGCAATTCCATCCTTCCTTCTTTCATTAATCCGCTTTCAGTTTGTTAAGAATTTGATCATTTTAACCTCAGTACCTTGATCCACAATACTATTCACTTGTACTTTATCCATAAGGCTCTTAATCAGAAATAAGCCAAGTCCTTTACCTCTTGATAAGGGAACATTATTGGCATTTAAAATTTTGGTATCGAAACCTTTACCTGTATCTTTTACAACCATTGATAACGAACCCTTCTGGATTAAAAACCTGATTGTAATATTATTCCCGGTTTTATTTAGTTGGTACGCATGCTTGATAACATTGCTACAAGCTTCTGAAAGAGCAATCTTCAAATCCTCTATGGTATCAAAGGTGAGTGTCAACGATGACCCGATTCCGGATACAACCAATCGTGGAATAATCAAGTAGTTTACGTCTGCCGGAATTCCAAGGTAGATTTCCTTACCAGAAGCATAATTACCAGTTTCATGGAAATCAATACCCCAGCGCCCCGGCTCTTTTCTAAAAGCCTGGTTGAATACATCTTTACCTTCTACGAAATTACCTTTATTCGTAAAAATAAGACTGATTTCGGTAAGTGCTTCCATGAAAGAAAAGCGTCGAAAATTCTCTAGAAATCCATCAGTTTCATTCCACTTTTTAGTAACGGGGAATGATATCCCTTTAAGCAACATATTTTTCTCCGTTTGCAATAAATACACTGTTTCCCTTTTCAACCGATTGAGATCCCGATGAATTACCATTTGACGAAGGCTGAAATAGAAATTCGTACAAAATAGGTCTGTTTAATATTCCATTTAAGTCTACCCAATACTGGAATAGTGCCTGAGCTTTTTTGGAGTCCAAGCGAATTGTCCCATCCTCTAAATAGACGAGTATTCCAGTACTGCTGAGTTTATCTATTACTGAAACTCCCGCTACAACATTATGACGAAGAAACAGGGCAATTTTTCCAACTTCATATGGTGTGAATTCAACTTGTGGCTTTCTCAAATCCAAATCCTTCTTGTATCCGTACGTACGTAAAAAGAGCCGGATACTATTAACGCCAAAGTTGGCATGCAAAATACTGGAAAACGTTTCCTCACCAACTCTCCGGCCCAGAGCACGGAGAGCATTGATCGTCGCTTCACCTTTCGTTGTCCTCTTATACATCCTTTTTCCATCCGTCATCATTTCAGCAACCAGGGAGAATTCTTGAAGCATTCTAAGATGCCGGCTTAATTCTTTTATCGGTTCCTTTTCTTTCTGTTCAAGCAGCTCTGTCAGGCTCTTTTCCCTCTCCAACATTTGTAATAGCCTAAACCGGAAGAATTCGCCTCGTGGAGAACTTATGACAGTATGAAGGTTTGCTAATTGTACCGCCCGACGATCTAATATTCGAATTTTTCTTTCCTCTTTCACTTTTTTATGTTTTTCTCTATGGGTAGCAAGTGGCTGGCGTTTACCAGTAACATTATTTTCAATGGCGGAGGTCATGAAGAACGATTCAAATTGTTCGACAAATTGAGAGGCGAACAACCGCCTAAAGGTGGAATCCTCTAATAATTCATCTATGTAAAGTCTATCGTCACTGAATTTATTTTTATATTCTTCATTCAGGAGGATTGACATTACACAATCATCAGTAGAATTATTTCCGGTTCTAAATGAATCAGGCAAACCTATTTGTAAACCAAGGTACAGGGCGAGGAAAACGGGTTGTACTTCCGGTGATAAATCGAATAACTCTAATAATGGACCACCAAACAACAGTAATTCGCCTGGAATGCCTGGAACGCCAAAACCGATCAGAAATACCATTGGGATAGATAGAAAGAGTTGAATGGCTGTCAAATCGACTCCCAGGATGTTAGCCACTGCACCCGCTAAAACAATCACACAAATCATCGTGCCATTGATACTCAAGTAACTACCAACCCCAATGGTAAATTGTCGAACCTTTGTACGAACTTTTGGATAATGGCGTTTAACGAGGTAAAGATTCAGCGGAGTTGCCAGTGCTTCTGAACTGGTTGCCCACAGTAGGGGATACACTTTTGACCAATATCCCTTAAAATATTTTTTTATTGAAAAATCTTTTACCTTAGCCTTTGTTATTACTAACAATCCGAAATGCCAGAGAATACATGCTAAACCGATGACCAATGAAATAAGTACATAGATCCATACCATGCTGTAGTCACTGTTCATTTCGGGTTCCCAACCAAAAATGGAAATATGTTTTAGGGATGTAGGTTCCGTAACTGTTTTTTCTTTCAGCATTATCAGATTCGTAATTTTTTCATTAATCTCGGGGGACTTTACTTCTATCGCGAGCAAACTATTAATCTGTTCATTATACCCCGACACTATTTGATCATTCAATCTCGTATCGATCTGGGATACATATATACCAATGGACAACATAAAGACAGGAATGATAGGAATAAAATACTGGCCCATATTCTCTACACCATTCAAAATCTTGCGCATAAAGCGTTCAAAACGTGGGTATTTCTTAGCCACCAATAGGGAGGCCACTGCGAGATACATGGCATAGAAATAATGACTGGTCAAAAACATATGTATCAAGTTCTGGCCAGTCGTTTTTAATGACGTTATCAGACTGCCTGAGCTCCCACCACCATAAAAGGAAAGATCAAAAACGAACCAGGTAAATAAGACCGCCCAAAATAACGATAGTAAGCGTCTAACGGAAAGCCAGAAAATTGCATACGATATGAAATCACTACGTTTCCCTTTTCTGGCATTGACCATTTGCGCCAAGGAAGGAGCTAATATGATAAAGATAATGAGAGGAGCGAATAGCCCATAAAATTCTATAAAGCCATCCATGGCGCTGAAAACGCCGTCAGCTATGCCGGGAATACCCGATATTAGAACTCCTACAATAAAGCATATGACTACTATAAGTGCTAAATATTTTTCAAAAACACTAATAAAATTCTTATAAGAATCAATCCAGGTCTGAATCTTTGATGCCAGACCGTCTGATTCAAATCGTTGGTATCGATTGGATTGATACTCTAATATTTCGCCATTATTTTCACTTCCATTTTCCAATAATTCTGTCCTAAACCTGGATTTACCTTCGTCATTTTTAATACTTTTCATAGTTGTATTTTGTTTAAACATCTCCGATTAAAAGTAATTTTAGAGCGATGGCTCTTAAAACAACATAAGAGCCATTGCTCTAAACAGACGACCTAATCATCGGTCATTTCAGCCACGAGTTGTTGGATCACACTCTTCTTGAATTCCGGATTTGATATTGCTTCTTCAACTATCTTTTTGCGAAAGTTCGGATCCTCTTCCAACAGGTCTTCGAGCTCATCGGCCACATCTTCCGCAAGTTCTTTAAGTACACCCGGATCGCTGACGAGGGCAGTGATAATTTCATCTACCAATTTCTCGTCACTCAACATTTGGCGAACATCTGATTCTTCTATGAATCCCATAGTGATTCTCCTTCTGTTATTTGATTTATTGGGGGTTCGACATTATTAATCAATCAATACTAATTATCGAGAACCCCATTGAACTTGTTAATCTTCACGCTTATAAAATATCAAATACTGTGCCATTCATGATTTTTGGGCTTATATAATAATAAAGAAATCCTTATAAATTTTTACCTCTATCGACGATTAATTAGATAAAATTTGAATATTTAAAAAATATAGGATGGTCCGTAAGCTTTTGGGAGGCGAGATTATTTCCAGAAAACTTTTCTGGAAAAGGAGGCTAATCTTTCCGTTTTGTTATTAGTTTAGTAATTGGTACGGGTACAAATAACAAATGACGAACTAAGAATAAAACTATTATAAAAATATTCCATTGATAGTCCTTTTAAAAAGAATTGTTTTCTTAGACATCAAAAGAGAAAATTAACAATCATAATGATGGCTAAAACTCTTTATATCAATTGGGGTCGTTCGCTTTATATTGGCGTAGTTTATTTCTTAAGGTGCGAGCAGTAATACCCAGAATTTTTGCTGCACGAGCACGGTGATTATACGTTTTTCTTAAAGCAGCATAAATTAATTCCTTTTCCATTTCTGTGATTGTTGAAAGAGACCCGTCAGGATCACAATAAATATCAGAAGGAGATTGATAGGAGTCAAAGGAAAAATGCTTATATGTTAGGTCTACTTCCTCACCCGAGTTTAGAATTGCTCGCTCAATCAAATTCTTCAACTCCCGCACATTACCCGGCCATTCATATTGCATCAAGTTTCTACGGATGGCATTATTTATTCTCTTCTCTTTATAAGCATATTTCTCTTTAAACTCTTTAAGAAAGTACTCCACTAGAACATTGATATCTCGAATCCTGGACCTAAGGGGAGGGATGGTTATAGGAAATACATTTAACCTATAAAAAAGATCAGATCTAAATCTTCTTTCCTTGATTAATTGATAGATATTCATATTTGACGTAGCAATAATTCTGACATCAACAGGAATTTCTTTGGTGCTTCCAACCCGAATAATTTTTCCTTCTTGAAGGACACGTAACAGTTTTGCTTGCATGGCGATGGAGATTTCAGTGATCTCATCTAATAATAGAGTACCTCGATCTGCATCTTCAAAAATGCCTTTGTGTCTCCCATTAGCACCGGTAAAAGCCCCTTTTTCGTATCCAAAGAGAATACTATCAAATAATGTTTCGGGAATCGCAGTACAGTTGATTTTTAGAAAGGGTTCGTTGGCACGAGGGCTATTGGCATGTATTGCTAGCGAAACAAGCTCTTTTCCAGTCCCACTCTCTCCTTGAATAAAAACTGGAACTTCCTTATCGGCAACTACAATAATCTTGTTTAGAACATCTTTAATTGCTTTACTAGTACCCACTATTTTTTCAAATTTTTCCCTTTGTAAGAGCTTGTGTCTTAAGTTCTTATTTTCTTTTTTTAGACCTTCAAAATCAAAGAATCGCTTTATCTTGGATTCTATCTGGGGAATAGAAAATGGTTTAGTTACAAAATCAGCAGCCCCTTTTTGTAAAGACTCAACTGCTAAGGGAATGGTTCCAAATCCTGTCAGAATGATAAATCCAACATCAGGGTATTGTTTCTTCACAATTTCCAGCAATTCGATACCATTCAATTTTGGCATTTGTAAATCGGATATTACCAAGTCGTATTTCTCTGATTTAAGAGCTTTTAATGCAGCTTTTCCATTTTTACTAACATCTACATTATATCCTCGATCAGAAAGAGTTTCGTGGAGCAACGACCTCATCTTGTAATCGTCATCAACAACCAGCAAATTTTTCATGAACGGATACTCCTAAATATTATACCGGTATAGCCATTAGGACATGTATAATATTTTCCACTTATATAAGAAACAAGTCGGTAAATTATTAGAATAAAATTATTTCTACTATTGTTGTAAATAAGTTTTGAAAGTATATGACAACATGAGACACATTTAAAGAAAGTCCGATCGTGATCTCGAAACATTGACAATCTTGACAATATGCCCCTTACTAGTTGGGTTTGTCCTGATTAATCTCTAAACGCTTTAATGAGGTTGGTGATAATTTTTTCCCGAAATTCTGGTTTTGCAGCAGTAATAGAAAGTAATCTTTGTCTAAACGCCGGATCATCTTTAAGAATATCGGCTATTTCATCCCCTAAGTCCTCAACAATCTTGTTTGTCATATTTGAATCACGAAGGGCGTAGTCGATTATTTCATTTCTTATATTCTCATTCTCCAGAAATTTTATTACATCTGTTTTTTTGAACACATCCATTGTTTATTCTCCTATTTTTAACACTAGGCACTTTTGAGCTTTTTCCATCAATTAGCCATCCACCAGCTGGCGAAACTAAGACACAAGGTAACCAATATTAATGTATTATAAGTAGGTGGTGGGGAATTCATCATCAAACAAGTCCTGCTATGTAAAGTTGCATAAACCCCCTATTTTTATCTTCCTTCCTACTCTTCGTGGCTCGGTGTTGATTATTCCGGGTTAGTTAGCGGAATAGATCACTAAAACAATTCTTTAGCCACCTTTCGTAGAATTCTATCCCGCAGATGCGGCGTTTTCATGACCCTTTTCAGAAGTTCTTGTTTAAGGGAAGATAATATCTCACCCCGAAAGTTGCCTTGTAGAATCTCTGAAACAGGCGGGGAATAGGGTTCTTCTTCAATTTCTTCTACCGCCTCCTCCGCCACAGCAGCAGTAAAGGGTTCTTTTTCAACCTCTTCTATAGTCTGCTCGGCAACGATAGCGACAGGGGGTTCCTGTTCTTCTTCCTGTTTAATTTCTTCTACGATATCCTGGGCAGCGTTTATCAATCGTTGGGTAACCGCAGGCGTCAAAGCAATCTTCTCGATTAAATCCCCACGATTGGCATCTGCTAATGAGAAGATCGTATCAAATCCCGTAGTTCTCAGTTTTTTAGCTATGGCAGGCCCAACACCTTTGACCGCCATTAGCTCACTTTCTACGATCTCTCTGGCGGTATCTACCAAACGTTGAGCAACCGAAGGTGCCAAAGCAACCTTTTCAATAATATCTTTGTAATCGGCCCTCGATAATAAGGGGATCGATTCAAATCCCGCATTTTTCAGCTTTTCCGCTGTGGTTGGTCCAATACCTTTCACTCTTTCTAGTTCAGTCATTTTAGTACCTCTCTTATGGTTGGATTGTTTAATCATTGAAATTCATTATGATTAGCTTTATTACGCTCTTATCATCCTCTCCACTCTCAACATATTTTAAAACGGATTCCATATTATTATATTTAGGTTTTCTATACTTTAAGTTAGGGAAAATAACCCTGACACCCTGGGCCTCTAATTTTTTAATAGTTGCCAAATCAACTTCATCCAAATCATCTAAACTGATATTCTCAACATTTTCTGAATTAACCGGCAAATGGTTTCCATTGATTTTGTTTAACTTTTGATTGACTCTTTCCATGGCCTCTTCTTTGTGATCTCGGGATCCATTATGTAGGGTTAATTCCTCAGAAACACCCCTATACCCAATTATTCCGAGTTCCCCTTTCAATTCCTCTTTCAATTCTCCAATAACCATCATTTTCATGACATCCAACATAAAATCATGCATGGTCCCTTTAAGTGCTTCCTGATTTCTTTTCCGTATGGCAGCCTGCTTGATCTCCGGTGTCAAGATTTGTATAATATCGTTCTTAACTTCGTTTACAATTGATCTTTGTCTTGTTTCTAGGGGTATTCGTTTCATTGTTATTAAATTTCCTTTCCTTAATTATTATGCCCACTTTTACCAAAATCTAAACATTCACGAAATTCCCTTTATAGAGTTTGGTCATTTTTTTGATGGATATAGTTTTGTGTACAATACCAACCCCAACTTTCATTTTATTGATCTAACAGTTTTCTTACCGTATTTAAAAGTGTTCCCGGTATAAATGGTTTAGCTATGAAGTTTACTGTTTCTACATCTATTCCTTTATTTTTTATTACTTCTCCGGCATAACCACTAATAAAAATTGTCTTCATGTCCGGCTTTATTTTCTTAACCGCATCATAAAGCTCTTTTCCATTCTTCTTGGGCATAATCGCATCGGTTATTAGAAGCTGGATTATGTCCTTGTTAGCTTTAAATTTATTGATTGCATCTTTGCCATCTACGGCCACAATAACTGTATAGCCCGCACTCTCTAGCACGTTCTTCAGGAACTTTCCTACCCCTGCATCGTCCTCTGCAATCAGGATAGTCTCCGTAACTTCTATTTGTGGGACATCGGATATTGACATTGATCCTAATTTTAAAATATCACCATTGGTTATCGGGAGAAATATCTTAAATGTGGTCCCCTTCCCTAGTTCGCTGTCGATACTTATGTGACCCTGGCTCTGTTTGATAATTCCGTACACGATTGATAAGCCCAATCCGGTCCCTTTGCCTACCTTTTTCGTCGTAAAGAAAGGTTCGAATATTTTCTCTTTTCTTTTGTAATCCATCCCTGTACCTGTATCTCTAACGGAGAGAAGAGCATACTTCTCGGCTCGCTTTTCACCCTTAATCATTACCCCTTCCTCATTTACATTTACAAGCCCTGTCCTAATTGTTATAGAGCCTGTATCCGGTATAGCATCCCTGGCGTTTACCACAAGGTTTATCAATACTTGCTCTATTTGTCCTGCATCGGCGTTAATGATCAAATCCTTATCAGCAAGCATTGTCTTCAGTTCAATCTCTTCATCAATTAGTTGTAACAAAAGGATTTCCGCTTTTCGAACAATCTCATTGAGATTAACAGGGTGTGGTCTTATTGCTTGTTTCCTGCTGAAGGTAAGCAGCCCCTGGACCAGATTAGCAGCCTTGGTTGAAGAGTCAATTATCTCTGCAACATACGGCTTTAATGGTTCATTATCCTGGATCCGGGTCATTAACAAGTGGCTATATCCCATTATAGCTGTGAGAATATTATTGAAGTCATGGGCAATCCCTCCTGCCAGAAGACCTATTGCTTCCATCTTGT
Source organism: Fidelibacterota bacterium (assembly GCA_004124475.1). Lineage (GTDB taxonomy): Bacteria > Fidelibacterota > Marinisomatia > Marinisomatales > SCKK01 > SCKK01. The sequence continues at coordinate 19,049 of SCKK01000014.1, read as the reverse complement.
GAGATTGGCGAAGCTGGTCCTCTATCCATTGACGTTCGATAGCAGCACCCATTACATTTGCTGCCATCTTGAGCGTCTCAATTTCTATTTCCATCCACTCCTTTTCGACTGCACATACGTCAAAACCAATTGACCCCCACCATTTTCCCTCAACGAAGATCGGTATTACCAGGATGGATTGTACACCAGCAGACTCTAAGACCTGGCGTTCGTTCTGTGGAAATTCCCTCACCAAACCGTACAAGGATTTCCCCTGGCTCAATATGTTTACCCAACGATCAAATTCATACTCAACCATCTGAAAGTTTTGAAAATTATCGGAATCATTTCGTGGCGTGACGCCGACGGCAGTCCACTCGTACCACCTGCCAACCAGCAATGCACTAAATTCATCGGTATGGTTCTTGCAGATATAAACCCGAGAAACATTGGTCACAATACCAAGGCGTTTAATAACCTCCTGTAAACTTTGCTCCATATCTGGCATGTGGAGGAGTCGTTCAGCTGAAAATGCTACCGCCTGGAGTATTTCATCCCGCCGGTGTAGGGCTTCCTCGATCTGTTTACGTTTGGTGATATCTTTATGAATCATTATTAAATGGGTGAGTTTTTCAGCGGTATCATACACCGGACTCAGGGTCATTTCATTCCAAAATGGGGTTCCATCTTTTCTGTAGTTTAGAACTTCACAGGTAAAATATCGGCCTTTCCTAATAGCCGATCTGATCTCTCTTTTAATTTTAGGATCTGTGCTTACACCCTCTAAGATGTGGAGGTTTTTACCAATAACGCCTCTTGGGGAATACTGGGTTATTGAGTAAAATGCAGCATTTGCATAAATGATTGGGTTATCAGGTAGACTCGAATCAGTGATGATGATGCCATCATTAGCGGCATCGATTGCCCTTTTATTAATGAGCAATTGCTCTTCTATCTGCTTTCGTTTGGTGATGTCCCAGTTGTTGGCGTGATACCTAAGTAACAAACCCTGCTCATCCATCACCGGCTCACAAGTGTGTTCGATCCAACGTATCTCACCACCCTGCCTTTGGATTCGGAATTGAACTCCATTTAACCCAGGTGCTTCTTCTACTTTTTTGAGATGTTCAGCCCATATTTCCTTGTCTTCAGGCAAAATTATCTCTTGCAGAAGTGAGGGGGTATCTATAAACTGATTGGAAGTATAGCCAGTAATACGCTCACAGGAAGGGGAAATATAGCGTATTGTTCCATCGGGGTTCTTCCAGTATTCCCAGTAGTTGGTGAAAACAGAGGTAGTCTGATAATGTTTCCCAGCCATTTGTACCCCGTTTTGCTGATTATGCTGGTATTCTAATGCTTCAGATTCATGCATAATTTTGCGCAATTCCATTAGCTAATGAATGGACTTTTACGCCACTTTTATTTTGTCTGGTTGATAATTCTGTTTTTGTTTCTTTATGATTCTTATTCAATTGATAATGATAGCGATTATGTACTTTATGTCTTTAATGTTTATCGTTGTTGATTAAATCTTTTATAACGCGGGGAATCTCAAAAAATTCATCTGATTTAACGAAAAAGAAATCTGCACCCAAGTTGGAACAAACCGTTCTGAATTGTTTAGAAGGGTAATTGGTTAACATGATTACCTTAGTTAAAGGATTTTCTTCTTTAACAATTTCTAAAACATCGATTCCACTCGTGTAAGGCATGATGTTACCTCTAATAAATATTCCCTGGTCGGGCATTGAAATATCCAGAATAATCACATCAGGATGTGAATTACGAAAAATAGTTAGCGCCTCGGTTGTATTGGTGGCTTGATAAATATGCGTTACTCCATTTATTTTAGAAATTATTTTGAAAAGCCGCTCTCGAATAAGTGGTGAATCATCAGCTACTAATATTTTCATCGCATCCCCTTTATTTATTTTTTTGAATTATTGCAGATTTTCATTTCGAATATAAATATCAAAAACTTCCTTTAAAATAGGAGTAAGTCTAATTATTCCCTCAGAATTTGTGAAAGACTATATCGGTGTTTGTCCTATAGGGGATAGGAGATGTTAGAATTCAATTTACCCCGCCACGCCGAGGTAAAAGCGTGCTTGCCTGCCGGTCAGGCAGGGATGAATGTCTTTCAGGACCTACCTGACTTCATTCATTTCCTTAGGAAGTTGTGCTCAGGCGGGCGGGATTTCGTACTGAAATTGGTGCCATCCACCAGCCGGTAGAGCAAGGCGGGAGGCTCCACAATCTACATTGTTAACGGTTTTGGCCGATGCGGAATCTTCGGTGATATCCTCCATTTTCAACATTCATCTGTGGAACTAATCCGTTAAATTATTTCTAACAGCATAAGTGATGAGTTGGGCGTTATTCTTCATGTTCAACTTTTCAAGAATATGCATGCGATAAGTGCTGATTGTTTTGACGCTTAAAGATAACTTCTTAGCGATTTCAGTAATGGTTTTCCCTGAAGCGATTAAACGTAATACTTGAAACTGTCTATTGGATAAGGATTCATGGGGAGCCTTTCTAGAATCACCACTTAATTCCGTTACCAATAATTCCGCCACACTTGAAGTAATATATTTATGTCCTGCCAATATGTTGTTAAGGGCCATCACTAAATTCTCCGGGGCACTGTCTTTAGTTAGATAGCCTGAAGCACCGGCTTTTATCACTCTAACAGCAAATTGGTCTTCCGGATACATACTTATGACAAGTATAGGAAGTTCAGGATCAAATGCTTTAAAGTCCTTAACTGTTTCCAACCCGTTTCTTCCCGGCAGATTAATATCCAACAACACGATATCCCATTTCTGTTTCCCCGCCAGTTCAAGAGCTTCTGCGGCAGTGCCCGCTTCTCCATAAGTAACATAGGTAAAATGTTCATCGATAATTTTCATTAGACCATGCCGCAATAGAACATGATCATCCACAATCAGAATGTTTTTCATTGTAAACCGTTTATTCTCTTTTTTCTCTCATGAGGAAATCTAATCAATCGGGACTGAAACCGATATCGTTGTCCCTTTGCCTTGTTCTCCTGTGATTGTCAATTTACCGCCCACTAAATGTGAACGTTCTCGCATGCCAAGCAGACCTAGAGATCTCATACCTACAACTTCACTTTCTTCTATTCCCCGGCCGTCATCCTGAACCGTCATTGAAATTGATTGTTTATCCTTTTGTAGGGTTATGACAATATTTGTCGCTTGTGCGTGCCGGGCTACATTGGTGAGCGCTTCCTGGAGGATGCGGAATAGGATAATATCCTTATCTTTGCCCAATCCTAAACGTTCTTCAGGTAATCGGACTTCGCATTTGATCTGGGTCCGGGATTGAAATTCCTTCAATTGCCACTCGATTGCCGCACCGATACCCAACTGGTCCAACACCCCGGGTCTGAGTTCAGTGGCAATTCTCTTTACCGTTTGCAGTGAATCGTCAGTCAGGGAAATCATAGATTGCAAATCATCAGCCTGAGGCTTGCTTTTTATGAGTGGATCATTTAAGAGTGATACGAGGTCTATCTTCAATGCCGTCAATGAATGGCCCATTTCATCGTGTAATTCCCGAGCAAGGTTTTCTCTTTCCTCTTCCTTCACAGTTTGAAGGCGTGCGGAGTGCCTGCGTAATTGATCATGCGATTTCTTCAGTTGTTCTTCCGCGTGCTTGCGCAAAGTGATTTCGCCCTTCAGTTCCATATTAGACTGTTCCAGTTCAGCCGTCCGTTCCTTAACTTTATCCTCTAATTCATCGTGGGCTTTTTGTAGTGCTTCTTCCGCCTGTTTTTTTTCGGTGATGTCCCGAGAGATACCCATGACACCCACTCTTCTTCCCTGTGAATCGAGGAGCACTGAGGCGCAAAGAAGACTCGGAAAGACCTTACCGTTCTTGCGTTTATTCAGAATTTCTTGCACAGATTGACCCTGCTCGACGGCCGTCTTATGGGCCTCCAGGCCTACTTGTGAATCTGCATACAGAATGTTCGCATGTTTACCTAAGACATCCTCTCGGCGATATCCAAAGGTCTCCTCAGCCGCACGGTTAAACTCCGTAATCCTTCGGTTCCTATCTACAGCAATGATCATATCTAAAGAACAATCGATGAGATTCCTTAAATATTCCTGAGATGCCTTCAATTCCTCTTCCGCCCGCTTGCGCTCGATGGCGTAACGGATAGAGCGTACCAGAAGGATACCATCTACCTGGTCTTTGAACAGATAGTCCTGCGCACCCTCCTGCACCGCTTTTACTGCCAAAGCTTCGTCTTCGAAGGTTCCAGTCAACACGATCATTGGCAGACCTGGTGCTACCTCTTGAGCACGCAGGAGTATGTCAAGTCCCGCCGAATCCGGTAGCATCATATCCAGGAGGACCACATCAAAGGACTCTTCACTGAGACGTTGCACTGCATCGCTGAGCCGTTCTACTAGTGTCAATTCGAACTGAGCGGTGGTGACATCCGCTAACATCTCCCGCAGCAGACGGGCGTCGGCTGGGCTGTCTTCTACCAGCAGGATTTTGATCACTGCATCTTTACGAAAAATTCCGTCCGACATTGTTTTCACTCCGGTGGCAGTTTCACGATAGTGAGCCAGAACTCCTTGATGGACTTCGTTACCTTGATGAACTGATCAAGGTCAACGGGCTTGGTGATAAAGCAGTTCGCGCCAAGATGGTAGGTCTTGATGACGTCCTCTTCAGCCTGCGAACTGGTCAGGACGATGACAGGGATGGTTCTCAGATCTTCATCGGCTTTAATCTCCGCAAGCACCTCCCGCCCATCTTTCTTCGGCAGGTTCAGATCGAGCAGGATGAGATCTGGACGAGAGACCTCGGCATACTTCCCCTTTTTGCGCAGGAACACCATTGCTTCCATGCCGTCCTCTACCACGCTCAGGTTGTTACGCACCTTGGTATCTTTGAAGGATTCCATTGTGAGGCGCACATCCCCTCGGTTGTCTTCTACCAACAGGATCTCGATAGGCCTGCCGATTCCCTCCAGGTTCATGAGGAATTACCTCTAAGATCTCGGATTGTGAAGTAGAACGTCGCACCTTTTCCTGGCTCCGATTCCAACCAGATACGCCCCCCGTGCCGTTCAACAATCTTCTTGCAGATCGCCAAGCCAATACCTGTACCCGGATACTCTGACCTGCTGTGCAAGCGCTGAAAGATGAGAAAGATGCGTTCGGCATACTGAGGGTCTATTCCAATGCCATTGTCCCGCACCGAAAACAACCACTCGCCATCTTTTTGCTCAACCCCAATGTGAATTTTGGGCTGTTTATCACCGCAGAACTTAATCGAATTGCTGATGAAGTTCTGGAACAATTGCGTTAGTTGTGTGGCGTCGGCTACCAATTCGGGCAGAGTGTCGTGGGTCACCACGGCCCCCCTCTCCTTAATAGGAACCATTAGATTATCAAGCACGCGGGTCAGGATAGAAGAGCAGGCGGTAGGCTGGAGGGGTTTCCTGTGGGTGCTCACGCGCGAATATGCTAACAAGTCATTGATGAGTTCCCGCATGTGGGTTGCCCCTTCTACTGCATAGCCGATGAACTCATCTGCATCCGCATCGAGCTTGCCGCTGTAACGCCTGTCCAGAAGTTGCAAGTAGCTCACCACCGCCCGAAGTGGCTCCTGAAGGTCGTGCGAAGCGACGTAGGCAAACTGTTTCAGTTCGGCGTTGGAACGCTCCAGTTCCTTCGCCTGCCGTGCCAACGACGCTTCCATCCGCTTACGCTCGGCAACTTCTTTAGCCAGCTCTTTATTCGACACCTGGAGGTTATCCACCAGCCTGCGGTTCTCCCGCAACAACCTTTGCTGTCTAAGAGCACTACGGACGTTGCTGTGGACTTCGTCCATGTTGTAAGGCTTGGTTATGTATGCGAAGGCCCCTTCATTCAGGGCCTCCACCGCGGTTTCCAGGCTGGCATAGCCGGTAACAAGGATGAAGGCCGCGTCAGGATTGATTTCTTTGAGGGTTTCCAGAATCTCAAGGCCACTGGCGTCGGGCAGCCTCAAGTCCGCTATCACTACGTCCGGAGGAGTTTGCTGGACACACTCGAGGGCCTCTTTCACGCTTTTGGAGGCCATCACCCGGTACCCAAAGTCTTCCAGGTTGGCCACCAAGGTGGTCCGCATCCCATCATCGTCTTCAGCTACCAGGATTTTTGCCGCGTCGGTACTCATGTGGACTTTTCAGCGCTCATTTGTTTGACTAGAGCTAAGATTTTTTCCACCTCGAACGGTTTAAAAGCCACCGGATAGGCACCCGCGTCTAAGGCTTGTTTTATGGAATCCTCAAGCACAAAGCCGGTTATAAATATCGCCCTGACTTCGGGGTCTATGGCCTTGATCTCCTCGAAAACGGCGACCCCATGTTTCCCAGGCAACTTTATGTCCATAAAGATGATGTCGTAGTGGCGAGTGATGACTGCTTGGAGGGCCTCGTTTCCATCTGCTACCTCGACTACTCGATAACCCTGGTCCCGCAGGATTTCGCTCAGAATCTCTCGGTCCGATGAGCGGTCGTCAACCACTAGAATGAGGACGGTCTTGAGTACCGACTTCACAAGGGTGAGGACCTTGTCTACATCGAAAGGCTTATATATTGCGGCAAACGCCCCCTCCTCCAGGGCTTCCTTCACCAGGTCTTCCACCGCAAAACCCGTCATCATCACCACCACCGACTCCGGGCTGATTTTTTTGATCTCCCGAAAGGTCTGAACCCCGTTGATGCCGGGCATCTTGATGTCCATGAAGATCAGGTCAAAGACGGTCTCCTTGGCTGCATCGATGGCCTCGTATCCGTCCTCCACCCCGGTCACGTCGTAACCGTGGTCCTCGATTATTCCTGATAGGGTCAGGCGCATGTTCCGCATGTCATCAACCACTAAAACTTTAAGTCTGGTTCCGGCCATCTTTCTACTCCTCGCTTTCTGAGCTTTGGGTTTCTTGCTGGTTGCTTAGAGGGAGCCTAATAGTGAAGGTAGCCCCCTCCCCCTGTTTGCTGTTTACCTCTACACTGCCCTGATGCATTTCGATGATCGAGTTGATGATTGCCAATCCCAGCCCCACGCCTTTCGGCTTGGTGGTGAAGAGAGGATCTAAGACCTTAGGTAAATCAGCCTCGGATATTCCCTGACCCGTATCGCGGAATTGCAACTCCACAAATCCGTTGACGGTTTTAGCGGTGATGGTCAGGGTGCCCCCCTCGGGCATGGCTTCGTCAGCGTTCTTGATCAGGTTCCCGAAGGCCCTGCGGAGCTGCTCCGTATCCACTGCCACTTCCGGAAAGCTGGGATCGAACTCCAAAACCACCTTGACGTTTTCCTTCACTTCTAGCCGGGACAGGGCGCTATCCACCACAGCCTCAAGTTTGGTGGGGGACAGTTTGGGTGGGTTTACCCGGGAGAAGTCCATCAGGTCTGTTATTACTTGGTTCGAAGTCTCTATCTCCTCATCCATAATCTCCAGAAACTCGCCAATCTTCGGCTCATCCTTGACCAGGTCGGAACCGAGCAACCTTCTCTTAATGTAGTAGGCGGCATTCTTGATGGCCCCCAGGGGGTTCCTCAGCTCGTGCGCTACCCCCCCTGACAGCTCACCGATGGCTGCCAACCTCTCCGTGCGGACAAGCCGCTCTTGGGCTTCTATCAGTTCTGTCCTTGATTTGTTCAAATTGTCTGCCATGTTGTTAAAGGCTATTCCTAGTTGACCTAATTCATCTGACGAATGGACTCTTACTCGTTTTTCAAGATTTCCAGCACCAAACTGTTCAGCGGAATCTCGAAGATCTCGAATGGGCCGACTCACTCTTCCTGAAACCCATAAACTCAAAAGCAATGCCAAGATAATGGTGCCACCGGCCGCTCCTAAGACCGCCCTCCTAATAACGTCCACTCCGGTATCCACTTCATCCAAGGCTCTGAACAGAATAGTGTATCCCTGCCTATTCCCGAAAGGAACAGCAACAGCGAGGCACTCTTTTCTACCTAAAACGACCCTGAAAGGGGAATCCGGGGAACTATTCAATGTTTCGAAGTTTTCAAGAATATTGACCAGGTGTGCAATTTCAGCTGGATCGACTTCTGAATATTCAGGGTTACCCCTTGAAAGGGCAATCAGTTTCTCGGAATCGAGAATCAGCACGTCTCTTCCAGTAAAGTACCGAATTTCCTCCGCGGCGCTAGAATCCAAGAGATCTCCAAGGATTAACAGTCCGAGGAGGTGATCTTCCATAATCATCGGGATTATCACTATCGGGTAAAGATTATCTTTGTACCGCCAGATTCCGTTATATTCGGCTCCGTTCAGTGCCTCCTGCATGCCGGGAAATTTTTGAAAATCATGACCTGAAGCCGAAGGGTCGCTAACATCCGCAAGGAGTTTCCCATGAGAATCCAACAACAGCATAAGACTCATATCGTTAATCTTGGAAAGTGGTTGGGCAGTATACAAGACAGTTTCATGATTGACATCTGGAATATTCATCACAGCTCTAAGGTGTGGCGTCTGTGACAATATTCTTGCCTCACTTTCGATGAGGCTGTACCGCAGGGCGATAAACCGTTCATATGCCTCTTTCCCTACCCGGAGATTTTGAGTCACTTCGTCATTTGCTATCCTTGCCATTAAAATATTCATAACAATTGCAGAAATTAAAACAAAGATTACGGAAACGGTGAAGACAACTAGAAATATTTTGGACCTAATGGATATACGCATTAGTCGTACTTCCTTTTGTATGGTTTTCCAAACTTGTCCTTGTGTTGGACGGACCTCTTAACCTCTTGCATCGTTAAGGAGTAAATATTAGTTGTTGAACCGGATACCCTTATCTCTTTCCCTATTATCGGAATCTGCTTCCCAAACTCATGCCATGTTGTCAGGGTGTATTCCCCATCTGGCACCCCTGAAATTACGAACATGCCCTTCTCATCGGTCAGTGAGAAAAACGGGTTGTCGAGGACGATTATGTGAGAAACCATTTTGGGATGGATGTTGCAATATACCTTCACCCAACCGGTCCTGGGGAAAGTGATTGACTTCGATTCCCCAGGGGGATAGATGTCCAGATCGAATGGCCTAGTCTTAGAAAGAGAGAAGACGTTGTGAAAGATAGAGTTATCGTTAGGGAAGTCAATTGTGGTTCCCTTCATCACAGGAAGAATCCTCGGTTCAAAGCGCCGATGTTTCTGAGAAATCACAGGGTTTTTCCTTGGAAGTGGAAAACCGGTCTCGTTCTTAACCCCTTCCAGAAAGACCACGACGTCTGACCGCTTAGCCCGTTCCTCCCCATCCAATTTTAGAACCCTCACTTCGCCACTGATAACGTTTCCGATATTTGGGAAAAACCCGGTCTCATCACCGGTAGCACGAAACTTCACATGGCAGGAGACGCAAGTATGGCGAATGTCGTTCACTACCTGAGGCACATTTGCGAATTTCCTATTTACTAAAAGAGATTCCAATTCGGACGTTAAGCTTCCGATCCTTGTCCGTAATTCATTGAATACCTCTATTATATCCTCGTTTATCTGGGGCTCCAGGGTCACGATTTCTGCCAATTCCCTTTTCAAAACTTCAGTGTGGGATAACATCGCGTTTATATCTCCCGTGGGGAGCGCTTTATCGATCCCAATTATCGCCTTACTAAACGCCAACATGCTGGGATGAAAATCAGTCTGTTCCCTGTCCTGGCCATGGCTCTCAAACAGCGTAAGAGGTAAAAGAGTGAAGGAGACAGTGAGTAATATGGGAGCAGAAATCCAATAGAATCTTTTCATTTCTCAATCTTTAGAACGTCGAAACCAGTTCAATTCCGAATAAATCCCTGTCATCGTCATCTGGGTTGAGTGGAGAGGAGTCGATCACGTCGAACCAGTCACGCCCTACTTCAACCTTGACCCTCACCCGTGGGTTCGGGCTCCAGCCCAGGCCGAAAGAAAACCTGCTGAACAGTTTGGTGTCATAACCAAAGGCGCTATTTCCTCCCGCGGTTGTCTTTCCGTCGAAGTGGTACCCCTTATCGGAGTCATAGGTCCCGATCTCGCTGTACCTTATGACGGCATAGATTTTACTAGTAATACGGTAAAGTGGCTCAACAGAGAACCATCTGAAGTCCCGATCGAAGGAATCATCGCGGTCATCCTGGAACGCCTGCCCGTAGAAGATAGCGACATATCCCTTTTCCCCGAATTTTCCGAATTTGTACTTCGCATTCAGCTCGTACAAGGTAGCGTCTACCAGATCGCTGGTGCTTTTCCCGGCGCTGGATTCATGAGATGCGCCGACCGGTTGGAAATGGCTCCCCCCGAACTCCATGGCGCTCTTGGCCGCCTTACCATTCTTCATGAAACTCGCGCTGAGATATAACGCTTCCCATGGGTTGACGGACACCTTCGCATTCAACGCCTTGCTCGGGTGGTCTTCTATACTGCGGTCGTCTGTCCCATCGGTAAGGGCTGCAATCCAGCTGACGCCCAAAGCCTTTCCATACATGAGAACGCCCTCATCCCAGCCATACGGAAAGCTGGCGGATTGTGTGATTAGTGGGTTGTCCGAGGCATCTTGCCAGAGATATTCCTCCCCGAAGGGGATATCGATCCGCCCCACCTTGATTCCCAGTAGATCGTCTCCCCATTTCTTCAGGACGTTGCGAAATTGAGCGTAGACCTCGCCAGTGCGGATGTATTTCGATTCGTCAGCCCCAAGCCGGTTGGTTTGGATTTCCACGAAAAACGTCGCATCCTCCCATGCCTCTGCCTCCACGAAAAGAGTAGCCTCCTTGACCTGGAAACCTCCGTTGGGCCTCGTCCCCGCCGCCCCTGTACCCAGAAAGTTGGCTGCGCCGAAACCTGAAATATCAATATTCTGGAACCAGGGCCTGGCCAGGACGTGGCTGATAGGCTCTTCCTCAAATAATAGAACCTCATCCCCAGAAAGATCAACCGTATACTGTTCGTCGGAACTATACTGTCGCTCAAGCTGTTCCTGAAGGACCTCCACCTGTTTCTTCAGTTTATTGATCTCCGATAGACTATCTGTCTCATCGGTTTCCCACCCAGTACCTATTTCTTGGGAAACAACTGTGCTTGCGAAGAGAAGCAAGATGCCGAATATACCCGCTAATCTGTTGGCATCCTTAATATTATTCAAAATTGATTTTTTCATTGGTTTCGAATTCCGTGTTTAACCCTTATGGGCAGAAATGTTTCGAAAACTAGCTGTATGCTTTCTAACGTAGTGTTATTAATCTAGTGACCGATCTTGTCCCCCAATTTTTCTGTCACTTCCATAATTTGTGATTGGTTAAGTTACTTTTTATGTATTTTACACTAAATATGTGCTCGTCAAAGACTTTCCAATATTTTATGTCTAAAGTTATTATATACTTTTTGTAACATACAAGGTTCATTTTTCTTCTTATTCACCGCTGCTTCCAGCATTGCTCCTTCCGGTTGGGTGCGTAGAAATGGGCTAAAGGCTTATCCAGTAGTTGCTGGCGGCTATATGCCAGGTGCACAAGAACGGGTCGATACTAATCGCTAAAATACGAAACCCATTACTATTTTGAGTGATCACGTGCATGGCCGGAGATTCCTTCAATAACTCGTGGAAACGCCTTTGCGCCCGGTTGCGCGCCGTAATATAGCGGACAATTCCCTGCAATCGTTCATCGGGAAACATCTTGGCACCGATTTCAACCGGGAGAAAGGTTCCATCGTTGCAGATACGCCAGCGCTCACTTATGATCGTCTTGCCCGCTCGCAACTCATCGATCCGCAAGGGCACCTTCTCCATATCTTATTTCAGCACATGATCCCTCTTTGAGTGCAATCATAGTACTTCACCCTATTTTATTTTATGAATTATTCGCAACGAAAAATATTCTTCATCAAAGGTAAAAACTGTCACCCGAACTGAAGTTTTTCCATCTTTTCTTTGTAACATCATAAAACATGCACATAAAAGACCGTAAGTGTAACTTTTCATGTCGAATAATTCAAGAGATTTCCCCGAATCGTTTCCACTGGTCAAACTGAGCTACTACCTGGAAACTAAACTCTTTCAGACCTTCTCAATTCGTGGTTTCACCTTGTTCAACAAAGGCAATTCCCAAAACTTCTCCACAAAGTCGTGGATCACTTGGGTTTCCATCCTCTTATAATTGCTCGTTTTTGACGGCAAACTGGTCTTCCGGATACATACTTATGACAAGAATAGGAAGTTCAGGATCAAGCTGTTTCAAATCCTTGACGGTCTCCAACCCGCTTCTTCCCGGTAGATTAATATCCAACAACACAATATCCCATTTCTGTTTCCCAGCTATCTCAAGAGCTTCTGCGGCAGTGCCCGCTTCTCCATAAGTAACATTGCTAAAATGTTCATCGATAATTTTTATCAAACCACGCCGCAATAGAACATGATCATCCACGATCAGAATGTTTTTCATTGTAAACCGTTTATTCTCTTTTTTCTCTCATGAAGAAACTAATCAATCGGGACTGAAACCGATATCGTTGTCCCTTTGCCTTGTTCTCCTGTGATTGTCAATTTACCGCCCACTAAATGTGCACGTTCTTGCATGCCAAGCAGACCGAGAGATCTCATACCTACAACTTCACTTTCTTCAATCCCACGGCCATCATCCTGAACTATCATTGAAATTGATTGTTTTTCCATTTTTAAGGTTATGACGATATTTGTCGCCTGTGCGTGCCGGGCTACATTGGTGAGTGATTCCTGGAGGATCCGGAATAGGATAATATCCTTATCTTTGTTCAATCCTATACGTTCTTCAGGTAATCGGACTTCACATTTGATCTGGGTATGTGATTGAAACTCTTTTGATTGCCACTCGATCGCTGCACCAATACCCAAATGGTCCAACACCCCGGGTCTGAGTTCTGTGGCAATTCTCTTTACCGTTTGCAGTGAATGGTCAGTCAGGGAAATCATAGATTGCAAATCATCAGCCTGAGGCTTGCTTTTTATGAGTGGATCTTTTGAGAGCGCTACGAGGTCTATCTTCAATGCTGTCAACAAATGGCCCAGTTCATCGTGTAATTCACGGGAAATTCTCGTTTGTTCTTCTTCACGAATTGATTGTAATCTTGCCGTAAGAGCCCGCAATTGTTCTCGGGATTGATAAACTTCTTCCTCTGCCTGCTTGCGCTCTGTAATATCCAACGCAAATGCAATAATGGCCTCCTTACCAAAATATTGACTTTTATTCAAGCGTACGATTTTGGGAAACACTTCCCCGTTCTTCCGTTTTCCCCAGAATTCAAACTGTTGGGGTTCCCCTTTAAAAGCCCGTTCTATATATTTAGCTATCTGTTTCAAGTCGTTTTTACCAGGAGCGGCTAAAGGTTCCGGGGTCTTCCCAATGAAAAATTCCTTTGGATAGCCATACATATCAACCGCACCCTGATTTACATCTAAAAAACGACCTTCTCTATCCTGAATGTAGATGGCATCAATGGCGTGGTCATATAAGCCTCGGTAACTTTCTTCAGACTCCTGCAACGCCTCCTCTACTCGCTTGCGCTCGGTGACATCTTGAGCCATGAAAAGAATGCCGAACACTTTACCATTTTTATCTGCCAAAGGAGTGTTGAACCATTGGCATGAAATCAATTTTCCATCTTTGCGGATATTGTTATCTTTGTCCGAATAATCTGCCACTATACCTACTTTTAATTTCTTAACTATTTCCCCTACCAGGTGACGACCTTTCTCAGGCACAATGAAATCAATAAGGTTTTTTCCTAACATCTCTTCTTTTGAATAACCGAATATCTTCTCAGCTGCTAAGTTCCATTCTAATACAATGGTCTCAGTATCACAAAGGATGTAAGCGTTTGGCATATTATCTATGCTTGTTTTCAACTTTTCGTGGGTCTCTCGCAGCTTCTCCTCTGCTTGCTTACGCTCGGTGATGTCGCTCTGCGCGGAGACTGAATGGATGATATTTCCGTCTTTGTCCTTCACCGCGCCTGAGTTCAGGAGGATGACGCGCTTTTCTCCTCCCTTTCCCTGGATGACCATTTCCACGTCCTTGAGTTTACCAGTCTTTTGCCACTTTTCAATGTTTTCCTCCATCTTGCGCAGGGACTCTGGGACGTAAATATCTTTCAGGGGTCTGCCCACGAGTTCCTCCTTCTCATATCCCAAGATTTCTGTGGCGGCCCTGTTCACGTCTAGGATTGTTCCTTCCGGCGAGACCATGTAGCAGTATGCAGGTTCATTCTCAAAGAACTGCCTGAACTTCTGCTCGGCCTCCCGCAGTGCTTCCTCCGCCCCCTTGCGCTCGGTGACGTCCAAAATAATTGCTGTGAATAACGCTTCGCGTTCATGTTTCATAAGCTGCAAATGGACTTCCACATCATAAATTGATTGGTCCTTACGTTTGTGTACAGTTTCAAAAACAATCTTTTTCTTTTCGCCTTTGCGTAAAGGTCCTACCAATTTTGCAAATGAGTCAGGTGTAAATTTAGGTTTTAAATCAAGTGGTGTTAGCTTTTGAATTTCTTCCAACGTATAGCCCAGATTATGCTGCGCGGCTCTATTCACCTGAGTAAATTTCAGCGTATCTGCTTTGAACAAATATATTTCATTTAGTGATTCTTCGAAGATACGGGCAAAACGAGCGATTTTTTCTTCCGCCCGCTTGCGCTCGGTGATATCCCTTGTTGTTGCTATAAATGAAATGGGGTTTTCAGATACATCATTAATTAAGGAACAACTTAATTCACCTTTGAAACGCGCTCCATCTTTTTTCAATAAGGTAAACTCCTGGTCTCTAATCAATCCTTTTTCAAGAGTTTTCTTAAGATTGATAGTTGCTTTTTCATGATCTTCGGGAGCAATAAGTTCAAAGGCACTTTTTCCCAGCAGTTCCTCCTTCTTTTTGTATCCATGTATTTCGAGGGTACGCTGTGAAACAAACGAAAGGTTGCCCTCTAAATCAGTCATAGTGACCGCTTCAGGAGATGTCTCAATGAGCGTCCTGTATTTTTCCTCACTTTCCCGCACTGCATCTTCTGCCTTTTTCCGAAGTTGATCATTTCTATATGCCTGGATGATGTTTGCATATGTTATGAAAAGAGGCTTTATATATTCTACCACCTCCTCATCGTAGCCGCCGGATCTGTTCGCCATACCTGCCATTCCCACTAATTCATCGCCATGATAAATGGGTACACCCAGGAACGTATTTAGAGCGGGATGCCCTTCCGGAAGTCCACCGCTTCGAGGATCTGTAGACGGGTCATTGGATATGACCGGTTTACCGGTTGTCATCACTGCTCCGAGAAGGGTGTTGAGATTCCTAAACTCCATCCCTATGGGGGCGTTTTTCTTATAAAATTCCTTAGTTTCTTTATTCCGTGCAATATTCGTAATAGTGTGTATCTTTAAATACGGGTCACCTTCATCAGTGTAGAGAACTTCACCCATGATGCCGTATTCGCTTTGAGTCAGGGAAAGGGTATACTTTAAGATATTATCAAATAAGATATATGGGTCGGCGTCGGCGATGAACTGAGACTGAACGTTTTTTATAGACTCTATCAGATTGTGTTTTCGATTTAATTCCTCCTCCGTCCGCTTGCGTTCGGTAATGTCACGAGCAGTAGCATGAACAATACCGTTCTTGGCAAATGTTGCCTGCCACTCAAGTGTTTTATATGAACCATCTTTGCATTTATATCGATTGACAAAATTTGCAATAGAACTGCCTATTAACTGCTTCTCCACCTCCCTGTTTGTCCTTTCAACATCATCCGGATGAACAAGTTTAGCCCAGCCCATATTAAGAAGCTCTTCAATCTTATAACCCAGAACTTTTTCCCAAGAGGGATTGACTTTAACTAATTTTCCTTCAATAGTGAAAACTCCCACCATATCTTGAGAGATGTTAAATATGTTTTCAAAATCCTCTTCAGCTTTCTTGCGCTCGGTAATGTTCCGCCCATTGATAAGGAAGCCAATTATCTTATTATCCTCATTATAATATGGGTAAAAAGTGACATCCATATAACGCCGTCCATAAACTGGAAACTCAAACCACACTTGATAATTGACCTCTTTCCCAGCCAAACAACGTTTGGCGTTAGGCTTGACAGTGGTATTAAAGAACTTTTCTCCTAACACTTCAGCAACTGTATGCCCAATAACTTCATCGGGAGTTTTATTGAATGCTTCTACATATGTTTTATTTGCGGCCAGAAAGATGAATTTCTTATTGATGAGTGCCAGCATATCAGTGGAAGTGGAGACTATTCGCTCATATTGACGTAATTCTTCCTCCACCCGCTTACGCTCGGTAATATCGCGCCAAGCAGCGGCAAAACCATCTCCCAATCTCGAAATCCTGATGTCGAACGCCCTGACAAGACGCTGATCTCCATACACATCCTCGTAGACCAACTCTTCCTTGCTGAACGGACTGCCCGTTTT
This sequence comes from Fidelibacterota bacterium, assembly GCA_004124475.1. GTDB lineage: Bacteria > Fidelibacterota > Marinisomatia > Marinisomatales > SCKK01 > SCKK01. The sequence continues at coordinate 2,582 of SCKK01000014.1, read as the reverse complement.
TACTACTTCACAGTACTCGTCAAATAGCCCTGTCTCCCGGTGCGCTGGTAACAGTTCGCACATACCTTTCCCAATCTGCTCTTCCCTGGTCATTCTATTGCTCACGCATGCTGCCTCGTTTACATAGTCTACACGGAAGTCGACAATTCTACCGGATTCATCGCGTATAGCCGAGTAAATTCCAAAACAATCCAGCATATTCTCAACTGAAGTTCGAAATCGGTTTTCGCTTTCCTGAAATTTCTTAGTGCGTTTCGCTACCATCTTTTCCAGTCGTTCGGCGTATTCCTGTAAGCGTCGGAGCACCGGGTTACTGATTCGCAGAAAGAGTAGTGACCCGATTAAAATAATCATGAACGCCGACATGAAGGCGATTAGACTGGCTCTTATAAAAGGTGCCCGGATCTCACTCAGGTCAATCTTGGCCACTAGTCCTAAGTGCAACATGGCTACCGGTTCATAAGCTGCCAGGACGTTTTCACCGCGGTAATCAAGACCGGTTATCGTACCTGATTTCCCGGACAACGCCAGTCGCATTGGCTCCGCTAGTTCGGTACCAATGGGGATCGATCGGGGTTTTTCCAGTTCGTAATGGCGATGACTGAGCAGGAAAACAATGGAATCTCCCACCAGTCTTGCTAAGGTAAATTCACCGGTTTCTCCAAACCCTTTATAATTTTTATGGGCATCGATGATCTGGCTCACGGTTGCTAAATACGAACCGTCGGGGTAATCATTACTGTAAATGGCGTTGAACCGGGCTACGGCTTCCATCAACCGCGCCTGGCTTTGGACGGTCTCCACCAACCGCTCTTGCTCTTCTTTATAGGCAGCCTGATATAAAATATAGTCAGTAATACCCATGACCAATAGCGCTACGGTGGTCATTATTAACATTAAGTACAAAAACCTTTTGCGATCACTCATAGTATATTCCCTCATTGAGTTTGTAACCTTTTCACGTTATATGTTTAATACAAACCGTTTGATGTTTCCTAATAAAACTGTTTTTTTAACCGGCATGGACAGGTAGTCATTGCACCTGGCACTTTTCCCGATCGGCTATGAATACATATCCGGTAATGGCAATGACCGATATGTAGTCCCATTTTTTTGATTTTCGCAGATATGTTACCAAATGGCGTCTATCTTAATTTCCTTTCAGGTCGAGGTTCAGTAATATCAAATCAATGCCCGCCTTCTTAAGCTCTTCTTACAGAAAATTTCTTGAACAAAAATACCCTGATTCCTCAAGTGATTGGGTTATCAGGGAATATATCGCTGAATTCTGCGGATAAGAGTATTATGGTAGCTATAACATTATTTGTTCAAAATCATTTACAATTACCCTCTATCTGCATCGGCCATGACCTCAAAATAATAACGGTTATCCTATTTAATCCACAGAAAATTGGCGGGAATTTTACCACAAAATTCCCAGAAACAAAAATCATTTATCCATTTTTATTGACGTCTTTACAGACATGGTTTCCACTTTGAGGTATTTGGAAGTTAACTGTTTTGAACTTTGGATCATCCAGAATTGTCACCGTCCATAGGCATGTCTGTTCTGCCTGTCTGGATGAGATACCCGCCTTTTTCATACGCTGGTACGGCTTCATGTTCTGGTGGTAGGAATTGGGTCTGATCCGGTTGAAATAATACTCCCATGCTGTCGTATTTCCTACTAGCTCTGATTTTGTTCTCCAACGTTCTATTTCCTGTCCGCCGACAGGCGGGCAAGAAGCTCATACTCTATTATTCCATTAGCACGCTCCACTTCGCTCTGATATGTACACTGGCGTGGCGGTATCCTCACCAGCCTTGCTCCAGCGCCAGCAATAACCCGTTCGCAAGCCGACTGTTTCGTCAGATCATTACTGTTTCTTACGTATTCCGTCCCATTATCAGTCTGTACCACCACTTCCCCTAAATCCATACCTAGATCTGTCAGAAATGTGAATAATCGCCTCATAAACAGCATGGCATTCGTAGAGGTGTTCTCATACGCAAAGGCGCTGTACAGAACACCGGCCCTCACATCACGAGCCTGATAAAGGTACCGGGGGAAACCCCTGTTGTAAATCCGCTCTACATACCACGGTACATCCACACAATCTTTCGTGTCCACCTGCCAGTACTGCAACGGCTCAAAGTTTGCTTCCTTCCATGCCCTTAAATCCCTCTGCTTGCTCCGCTTACTCCTTCTGGGTCTGGTTAACCCCTCTTCTCTAAAAACCTTCTGTATCGTCTTCGTGGATGCCTTTATCCCAAACTCGTTCCTCATACGATCCCCACCGCAGTCCTGCCTGCCGGCAGGCAGGGAGGCATCTTACCCTTCAAACGGATAATCTGGGCTCTGATTCTATCATCCAGCTTGTTGGGATTATAGTGAGGACGATGGCTGTGATCTTTTAGCCCCTTAAGTCCCTCCGTATTGAAACGATCCCGCCACTTACCCCAACTTTGCCATTTCTGAGCACTTTTGGTATAAAAGTAGATACATTGACACAGCAATATAACGTAAGTCATTGATAACAGGTGATAAAGATTTAATAAGGGTTGGCGTAGTGACCCATGCA
>SCKK01000013.1 GCA_004124475.1 Fidelibacterota bacterium | reverse complement strand
ATTTGACCGGTCTTGAGAACCCAATAATGAGAACTGCCACAGCGACCACATTTTTCCATGATCCGAACATAATAAAATTACAGTAAGTTATAAACATGTTTAGTGCAATTTTGCTAACCCATTACCAAAAAATAACAAAAGCTTCCAAATCAAAGTCCGAAAGAGCGCGCGTCAGATTTGTCGTTCATCACCCGCTTTCTGAGCGCAAACGCTATGTAGAGGATCTCTACCGAATTCTCATGCAAGCCACACCTCCCGGTGAACCCATCTTCATCGCTACTGCATACTTCGCACCATCAAAACGAATCAGGGATGCAATCATTGAGCATGCAAAACTTGGCGGCACCGTAATAGTATTAACAAACTCCCTAGAGTCAAACAACCACCCAATTCTTACCATTGCAGCCCATTACGCTGCTCTCGAAATAATGAAAAATACAGAGAATTTTCATCTCTATGAGTGGAAACCAAGGCTCGAAAAGGGCGAACAGACGATGCACCAAAAGTTGGCTTCATTCGGTCGCTACGGACCTGTGATCGTTGGCTCCTTTAATCTTGATGCACAGAGTGCTGTCCACAATACCGAATCCGTGTATCTCATTGATGAACCGTCTTTCAGAGAGTGTTTTGATCAGTTGACCGAACGTTACTTAAGCCAGGGGTATTCAAAGCGCATCTTTAGAGAAGATCTTGAGACTGAACCAATCCTCAAACGAATACATTCCTTTCTTACTCACGAGTTGGCTTGGTACTGGCTTTAAGTATACGCAAACCTTAATAAATCAATCCACAATGCGACAAGACAGTGTTGAATTCAGAAGTCCCGAAGAAATGAATGTCTAACCCGCATTTCTCACCAAAACTCTATTACGATTGTTAATCTATTCATAACGACCTTTTGTGAGAAATCCGGGCTAATATAAATGGAACAACATTAGATTCCCTCAAATCACAACAAATCACGCTGTCATGTGTTAATTACGGTTTTGATTGGAATATGTAAAGTCTAAATCAGAATAATTGATATATACGCAATTACGCGATAGCTGTTTTTTCAAATTAGCTGCCAATCCCCAATGAAGGTCATAAGGATGGATTGCAATACCTAACGGACGACCGAGGATATAGAACAGACCCCAGTTCAGAGTGTTCAGAGCCTTAAGAGCCCTGATTCTTAAACTTGTGTCCGCCATAAAACAAACCAGTGGTAAGTGATAAAAGAAACATTCTCTTGCCTGATTTCGTCCAGGACCTATTTGATGGTTTTGATATCTTTTATAACGATTTCCGTATTTTTCGTACTGCGAACCGGTCGTAACTTACGTTATTACAAGTAGTTTTCAAATTTAATGTTGCAATAAGGGTCGGGGTTTTTATTCTTTTCTATGGATGTGATAGTTACTAACATTCCATTGTGTAATGAAGCAGCTAAAAGAGCAACAAACCCTCCTCCTGGATGGCGCCATGGGGACAGAATTACTCCGACGAGGTGTTGATGTGTCTCTTCCCCTATGGTCGGCGCGCGCACTCGGGACTGATCCGGAAATCGTTCGGAAAATTCATTTAGAGCATTTAAAGGCTGGGGCTGATATCATCACAACCAACACTTTTCGAACAACCACACGGACTTTTTTGAAGGTCATTGATGATCCAGCATTAGCAAGAGAAAAAGCCAGAGCTGCCACGTCGATAGCCGTTGATTTAATCAAAAAAATAATAGGAGAAGGGAACACCTTGATCTCAGGCTCCATTTCGACATTGGAGGACTGTTATTGTCCTGAATTCTTTCCGGGGATAGCTGTTGCTGAGAGAGAATTTAATGAACAAGCTGAGTGGTTAGTTGAAGCAGGCATCGATCTTCTCTTGATTGAAACTATGGGACGTTTAGATGAAGCAGAAGCAGTGCTGAAAGTCACAAAAGATTTTGAAATTCTACGTTGGGTTAGTTTTATATTGAAGGACAGTTTGCATTTGTATGGAGGCGATTCCCTAAGTGATGCTGTTAAAATGTGTGAGGATAAGGGTGCAGGAGCTATCCTTGTGAATTGCACAAACCTTGAAACGGCTGTTTATGCCATTGAAAATATTAACAACATAACCTCACTTCCTCTGGGTGTTTATCCCAATCTGGGAAAATCCATGCCCTCTGCGGAAGGGGAAATCGAAGAGACATATTCCCTTCATACGTTTGAACGTTGGATGAAACAGGCGTTAGATTTAGGAGTGAAAATTGTGGGGAGTTGTTGCGGATCAACTCCCGAACATACAAGAATACTCAGGAATATTATTGATTTCTTGGATTAAAGGAAATGCACAATTAATATAGTTGTAGGATACAACTATGGAATTTGGTGAGCTACTAAAAGAAATGACATTATCGCTGAATGCGTTCCATCGGAGGAACATTTCCGTTAAAGGTTTTACCCTGTCTCAGTGCTTTCTTCTCTCGAGTATCCCCGATGGCGGTATTGATATGTCCACCCTGGCGGAGAAATTAGGACTTGATAACAGTACGGTAACCCGTCTGGTGGAGACTCAGGAGAAGCACGGTTTTGTCCAAAGGGAAAAGTATGAACTCGATCGGCGTATCACGCGGGTGAGTCTGACGGAACAAGGCGAAGAACTTGCCGAACAGGTAGAGGAAACTCTGGATACCTTAGGGGATGCCATTCTTGAGTCTGTACCACTCGAAAAGCGGGAGCAGGTCAAAGAATCTCTGGAGTTAATTCTGTGGGGTCTCTCGAAGGAGAAACTCAAACATTCGTGATTCGGAATGGAGATGGATGTATATGTCAAATATAGTGTTTTCCCAGTTTGCCTGTGCCAAAGAGGATTCATCGAAGTAGTGGAGTATCTCTGAAAGACGGCGATAGGTGAAACAGTATCTTGACAGTGTTTCTATTTCCACCACTTTCCCGTCCGAGAATAGTGGTACTGGAGAATGAGAGGTGTTCTCAACTGAATCGGTAAAACAATGATCAGTTTCTTAATTTAAATCCGGAAAAACGGATTTAAATCATGTTGGAATGAATTGAATTTGGACTAAAGATTCAAAGAAAAAGTCTGAAGATGATTAATAAATACCGAGACCTTTTTTTCGGGGAAACATCCCGTGGAATATTTTTCTGAAAACCTTTTATCATGGTATGGGAGACACAAGCGTTCTCTCCCATGGCGGGGTGAATCCGATCCTTACAAAATATGGCTCGCTGAAGTGATGCTGCAACAGACTCAGGTTACTACGGTTATTCCGTATTATCACCGTTGGCTGAAGAAATTCCCAAACGTGAATTCAGTGGCTAAAGGCACACAAGATGCGGTACTAAAGATGTGGGAAGGACTGGGATATTATTCTCGATGCAGAAATTTCCATAAAGCATGCCAGACTGTGTTGAATAAATTTGGTGGGGAAATTCCGAGTACATGGGAGGAATTCCGGAATTTACCGGGAGTAGGTGATTATACTGCATCTGCCGTCCTCTCCTTTGCTTTCAAACAGCCTTATCCTGTATTGGACGGAAATGTGAATCGTGTGATGGCGAGAATCTTGGCTTATCCCAAACCGGTTGCAAAGGTGCAAAAGGAATTTCTGGCATTCCTCTCAGATAAGATTGACCATCAAAGACCGGGTGAATTCAACCAGGCTATGATGGAGTTGGGGAGTCTGGTCTGCCGAAAAAATCAAGCTCGCTGTTTAGAATGTCCTGTGTCAGAATTTTGCAAAGGATATTCGAAGGGAGAGCCGGAGCGTTATCCCATGCAGGAGAGGAAAAAACCACGTCCACATCAAACAATCGTAGCAGGGGTAATTTGGAATGAGGGTAGGTTTTTAATACAGAAACGTCCGGAAAATGCTCTATTAGGAGGTCTTTGGGAATTCCCCGGCGGGAAAGTACAAAATGGAGAAAACTTGGAGTCTGCCCTGATTCGGGAGATTAGGGAAGAGACAGGAATTAGTGTGATCCCGTCGACAAAGATAGGTGAAATAAATCATGCTTATACCCATTTTACCATTACACTCCATGGATATCATTGTACCATGCTAAATGAGCGGAAATTGGTGTATAATGGAATTCATAGAAAGTGGATTACTCGGGAAGAAATCGATGACTATGCTTTCCCCAAAGCGAATCATAAGCTATTCGAAAAGTTAGATTCGGAGAATTGGCAGCACTGATGGGAACTCTCAAGTCAAAACTTCGTGCGTTACCACAGGAGCCTCAACTCATTAAACCTTCTTTAAAAGATACGCTCAACAGACTGTATTCACGAAATACTCATATAAAACACTTTTCAGACGATTCATTCACCAGAGCCCGAAGGGGCATGCACGAATTTGTTGAAGGAGAGTATGTGAATACAGTGTTCGGTGATATATTTGTGGGAAAAGTCAGGTATGTGAAGACCCATCAACACGGAAATGTGAGCCTCGCCTCAATCACGGACATTTCCGATGATTGGCTATCCAGGTGGGGAAAGTTCCCGAGCCCAAGAAAATTTAACCACAAAAAAACTGTGTTTGTGGATACCGAAACATCCGGATTAGCAGGAGGCGGGGGTACGTTGGCATTTCTCATTGGTATTGGATATTACTACAGAAATGAATTTCGAGTGGAGCAATTTTTTGCCGATTCCCACTCCCGAGAAGAAGGAATGTTAGACCTTGTGGTTGATTTTCTTAAGCCGTTTGATACACTGGTAACATTCAATGGGAAAACGTTTGATATCCCTCTCCTGGAAACTCGATACCTTTTAAAGCGAAAGCAAAACCCTTTCGCTCGCATGGCACATCTGGATATTCTTCATCCCTGCCGCCAACTCTGGAACCTGTCGTTAGAAAATTGTAGATTGCAAACGATTGAGCGGCAAATACTTGGATTTACTCGTGAATATGATTTATCGGGTGCAGATATTCCCCAAGCTTATTTTAATTATATTCGTTGGGGGGAACCTGATCCATTGTTCCGTGTCTTCGAGCATAATGCTCACGATATTGCCACATTGGCTGCTGTCACTTATGTTTTGTGGTATAAAACCAGAACCGAAGAAAAAAGTAGTGATTCAGTAGTTGAGTTTTCGAAAGGAAAGGTTTATCATCGTCATGGTGAAAGCGATAGGGCTATTCAATCTCTGGAATCAGCGAAGGAAATGGAATCCTCAACTCAAAGAAAAATGAGGGTCATCGCTTATTTATCCATGTTATACAAATCGATGGGTGAATGGGGCAAGGCATTGGAATGTTGGCAATCCATGATTGACAATGCCTATCCATTTTATCTGCTCCCCTATGTAGAGATGGCAAAGTTTTATGAACATAAAGCGAAAGAGATAAAAAAAGCAAAAGAGCTTGTAGAATCTGCCATCTCGAAGATTGCTCATTATCGAATCCGGGAGTTGGAGGAATTAGTATACAGGTTGGATCGTCTGAATCGTAAATTGAAGACGATGGAGGGACAGTAGTGAAAGTAGCTTTTATAATTGGCGCTAGTATCTTTCTTTTACTGGGATACACAATGTTTCGGGTTATCAACCGGATAGAAATGCATGGAGAAGAGATTCCGAAAGATACTGTTGAAGATCGATCCTTTATCCATGGTATAATATCAATTTTTCTCTACCCGCTTATGTGTATCACATTTGTGGTGGGATTGTCCCTTTTTATTCTCCTCGTGCTCATATTTCAACCCAAAAGAATATTGCCCATTGTTAGAATCATTGCTCGAACTATTTTATTTTCATCCGGATTTTTATTGATAATAAAAGGGAAGGAGCATATTATGCATCCCAAACCGTTTATTCTCATGTTTAATCATCAATCCCTGTACGACGCATTTATTTTAGGCGCCGTGTTATTCCGGTATATAGTTGCGTTGGGCGCTTCCTATCAATTTGATTTGCCTGTCTGGGGTACAGTTGTTCAGAAATGGGGGAATATCCCTATCCAGCGGAGAAATATTCAAGCAGCGATAAAGGCAATAGAATTAGCAAAGAAAAAGTTAGCCGATGGAACGTCCATTTTCATTGCACCCGAGGGAACCCGAACGATTGATGGGAAAATGCTTCCGTTTAAAAAGGGTCCGTTTCACATGGCATTGGGTGCGAAAGCGGATATTCTACCCATGGCTATCAGAGGCGCCTTTGAAATCAAGCGGAAGACTGACTGGCGGATCAATCCTGGTGTGGTGGAGGTGGAGTTTGGACCGGTAATTCCATTTGAGGAATATGAGGGGATGTCGGTAGAAGAACTGAGGGATTATGTGAGAGTGAGAATCCAAAAACTTGTGGGAGATATTGAGTGAAGCTGAAAGATATGAATTGCGTAGTAACCGGCGCTACAGGTGGAACGGGTCCTGCCATTGTGGAATACCTTTCACAAAAGTGTGCTGCTGTTGTAGGGGTTGTTCGTGGTGAAAATGGTCGTTGGTCAAATTTGGGTGGAAGTCGGTTTCAAATCAATGCAAATATTCTAGATCCAAAAAGTGTAGAGCGACTTATATCTGAAGTGGTAAAACATTTGAAATCTATCCATGTTTGGATCAATGTTGTGGGTGGATTTGCAATGGGGAAAAATGTTGAAGATACTGAGTCAGAAGATTGGCGTGGGATGTATAATCTCAATTTCAATTCTGTTTTGAATTGTTGTCGCCAGATTCTTCCCATATTCAAAGCACAGCATTTTGGAAGAATCATCAACTTCGGGTCGGTAGCAGGACTGGAGGGAATGGGACTGGCAGGTTCTTACGCCGTGAGTAAAGCCGCAGTCATCAATCTGACGAAAACGGTGTCACTGGAAGGAAAGGATTATGGAATAACTGCCAATGTAATCATTCCGGACATCATCGACACATCAGCTAACCGAAAGGCTATGCCGGAAGCGGACTTCTCACAATGGACAACTCCAATTCAGATTGCCGAAAAGATCGTGACGTTGATAGATTCGGTGAGGACGGGAGAAACAATTCGGGTTTAAGGATATCATTGCTATCCTGCTTAGTGTGGGCAAATTTGCTCTCAGCGCGAATACCGATACGCAGATTGTGCTCTTGGTCATCTCTCGTGGCTGCTTGAATGGCAAGAATACAATTCATTACCTCCACGGCGCTGTGGAAACTGGAAAGTATCCCATCTCTTTCAACCATTCCCCATTGAATTCCTTGATGAGCGGTTTCTAGACATCCCGGTTCCTCTGGAGAAGTTGTAGCGCTTTCTGTTCGTCCTTTGACATCAAGACAGTATAGCCTACAATATCGGTAAACATGATGGCGGCAAGTTTTCTTGTGGGTTCAGATATACCTTAAAGAATATTAATCAAGACAGATTAAAATGCAATAAAATCCGACTCCTGTGTGGTAACAATTTGGTGAATCAATAGGCAGTAACATTCTCCTCTTTCAAGGGAGTTCGCCAACTTGTGTGGTTGTTAATTCGCAGGACACAGACTCGCCTACCGGTAGAGATCCAGTGGATAATCTAGGTTGATAGCTTTTTCCAAAACTTTGTTTACCAGTATATCATAAAACTTTTCCGGTTCCTCAAACTCAGGTTCATGCCCGGAATTTTCAAACCAAATAAAATGTTTGCCTTTCGGAGCTATCAATCTCTGGTAATATTGTTCCACTATTTCCGATGGCGTAAAATAGTCATATCGTCCAGCAAGAAAATATACCGGTAACCCTATTTGGGGAACCTGTTCGAAAAGATTAATTCTGTAATATTCATCATCCCAAAGATGTTTAATTGAAAAGTATGGATCAATCCCCATCTTTAAGATATCGATCAAAGAATATTCGGGAGTAGACAGTAGTTTTATTCTGGAATTAGATATGGGATAGCCTTTACCGGTTTTTTCAGCCATAATGATTTTACTGAATTCCGTGAGCCATTTTCGCTGGATAATCAGTTTCTTATAATCATAAGGTGGAGGACCAATTTCCTCCAGATCCTTTAAAGCCTTTTCATTCCCCAATCTTGCCGCAGTTTCAAGGGTAAATTGATAGGAAATCTTATCATTTTCCAAAGAGTTTACTATTTGACCAATTCCAACATAAGCATAAAATAATTCGGGATGACGCTTGACAGTAAAAATTCCTATTATACTACCCCAGGAACGTCCAACAAGAAATATTTTCGGCGCTTTAAAGCGATATCTCAGTAACTCCACTAATTCATACGTATCCGAAATAAATTGCTCTATTGTCATAGATTCTTCCGGGATATTAGGACTAAACGATTTTCCGGTTCCTCTCTGTTCCCAATACACCATAACAAAGTGCTGTTCTAATTTCGCCTTAACGCCAATTTCACGGGCATAGGTAAATAGAGGTGCTCCTGGGCCACCGTGAAGAAATAGCAAAACAGGATTTGATTTACTCCATCCTCGGATTAGTACCCACTGATCAATTCCACCCAGGGTTATTTTCTCCAGGGAATTAATACCATCAGGCGTTATAATGGTTGTCTCTTCTTTGACTCGGTTTTGTAAATGTTTTTGATAAATAAACAATGATAACCATAGTACGACGAATGATGCTAAAATTGGAATTTGTATGGACCTTCTTTTAATCACAGATCTACTTTGATGTAATTTTGGGTTGTATCTCACCTCAACCTGAACAAGCCCCTCCCGAAAATTCGGGATAAATATGGTTCTTTATTATCAAATACGTTAAATCACATTATCTAACAGGGCAAGGAAAACAGATGACCCAAAATCTTCTATAAGAAACATCAGTTAATCCTCCCAAATGGAATGTACAAAAAATCCTTAATATTTAGGGAAAAATTTTCAAAAAGAGAATACGTTCACTTACCCACATCAGTATTTCCCAATGGGAAAACTCAAACACATGCTCCGTAGGAGTCCCTCTGGGAAACACTTAGCCTTATTTTCTGTAAGCATTTTTATGATACACAGTACTAGCCATTTTCATTGGAATTTCCATAAAATCTCCCGTTGTTTTTTCGTATGTATCCGCCTTAAACTTGCGGTGTCATGCCAAAAGTTCTTGTCCCCATAGCGGAAGGTTTTGAGGAAATCGAAGCGATAACCATCATCGATATTCTGCGCCGGGCAGGGGCGAAGGTGGTCGTTGCCGGTTTGGGTAAAAAATTGGTGGAAGGATCTCATGGAATTACGGTGCAGGCAGATCAAACTATTGAGCAAGTAAATCCTGATGGATTTGACATGATTGTCTTGCCTGGTGGAATGCCGGGGATGGTGAATTTGAAACAGTCCGAAAAAATCATCGACTTACTGCGTCGGTTAAGCGAATCCAAGAAATATACGGCAGCAGTCTGTGCTTCACCTGTTGTACTGGAGGAAGCCGGTATAATCTCCAGCAAGAAAGTGGCCTGCCATCCCAATAATGCCGCTTCTATTAAGTCTGGAGAATATACAGGCAGTCGGGTAGAAGTGGATGGACGAGTGATCACCGGACAGGCTGCAGGAAGTGCTATGGAATTTGCCTTCAAATTAGTGGAAGTGTTGTTCGGGAAAGAAAAAGTGGAAGAGATCAACCAAGGAGTCTTAGCTCTGCTATAATACTTTATGAAACTACTTATTCTATTTGATATTGATGGGACGATTCTCTATCCTGGCACATTGGCAAGGCAGTTGATGGATGAAGAAGTCACCCTATTTACGGGAAAATCTCCGCGTCTTCAGGTAGAGGATGTGGCAGGCTTTACCGATCCTATTATCATTCATAATGCCCTGCAAAAAATTAAGTTTACAGACGGAAGACTGACAAAAGCAGTGGATATTATCCTTCAGAATTATTTCAACCGTCTTCAAGAGGAATATCCTCGATATCCGAAGCCCTACCTCTACGAAGACGCAATGAAATTAGTACACCGGTGCAAATTAGAAGGATGGCAGGTGGGTCTACTGTCCGGCAATATGAGAAAAGCTGCTAAGGTGAAGTTGAGTCGTTTTAAAATCTGGGACGAATTTGCATTGGGTGTTTTCGGAGACGAAGCCTCCACACGGGAAGATCTTTTGTGGCTTGCTCAGGAACAAGCTTGGGACGAATTGGGAGAGGCCTATACGTATAGTAAAATGGTAATGGTGGGAGATACACCCAACGACGCCAGAGTTGCCGCTATGAATGGCGTTCGATCACTCATTGTCTGCAGAAGTCCTGAGTGGAGGGAAGAAATAGAAGCAATGAAGCCTACTTGGCTTGTCAATTCATTTGAAGATCTCGATTCAATTATCATAAAAATTAAAGAATCATTGTGACTGTTCAGGCGAAGGCGCCCGTCTACACTACTGTTACGACGGACAGGCAGGCGAAGGCAAAGGAAAAGAGTGTTGGGCTATCCGCCAGACCCAAAGGGTCCCCTCCGGAGCTGGCGGACAGAAATGCCCGTATGGCAACAATCCTTCGGATAAATTGGATTTGCTCATGTTACGGTTTACATTTATATTAGTTACAGAATCGTGGTAATTCTTCTCTATCAATAGTATTGGGAAATTACAAAAAATATAGGTTTAAATTGAAAAAAATGATATTCCTGTATTTTCCACAGACATGCACGCAACTGCCATATTTATAGGGAAATGTGGCCGGTTAAAAACTGGTTAGGTGCCTAATTCAACAGAATTGTTTCGAATACTAATTAAATGCAAATTAACAAAAGGGATCTAATAAAATTATTTCGTAGAGATATTAGTGAACATTTAGTTCACCTTACGCGAAAAAATTATGATTTATCAGCAAAAAAAGTTCTTTTAAAAATAATGTACAATGGAAAATTAATTGGCGGTAATGGCTTTATTAAAAGTAAAGACAGGTGTATATGCTTTAGTGAGGCTCCTATAACTGAAATTGCTATGCTATTAAAAGCGAATGAAGCAACCTTCGATTCTAATTCTAGACCACGATATGAACCATATGGTGTTGTAGTTCCAAAAGAATGGTTTTACCAAAAAGGAGGTTGTCCAGTAATTTATCAATCAGGTTCGGATTATCATTATTTATCACGAGAAATAAGATATAAACACGTTAGGTTTGAACTTAATAACAATATTGATTTTACTTGGGAAAGAGAATGGCGATTAAAGGCTGATGAATTAATATTAGATCCAAAACAAGTAACCTTTATTGTTAATAAATCTGAAGATATCCATGATTTGCAATATGGACATTTCAGTAATATGAAGTATGCCGTAGCTGTTCTGGGAGATGATGCACATCAATACATTGAGCGATTTCCTTGGAAAATAATTTCACTGGATATACTTCAAAACTAATTAGGTACCTAACCCCCAGTCAACCGGACGTGGAATAGTAGCAGCGTGATTTCGGGAGTTTGGGGTTAAACTAAAGTGAGTAGAGATTATTGATGTTCGATAACCGAAATTCGGCGCAGGTGACTTACCTTGTTAGGCGGATATACACGAACGGAAACATGAACAAACAAAAGATCGTCCGCATCACGTCATTACTATTCACCTTGATAACATATCATTCAGTGTTTAGAACAGAGTCATAATGTATAATTTCTTTCTCATCGTCCACTTTCTATTAATGATGATCTGGATAGTGTCCGCAGTCATTCTCGACTTTCGGTTTCTGATGCATTTTCGAAAGCTCGGTGATATTTCTCAAATAGGATTTTTAAAAAGTATTCAAAAGGTATCTGATAAAACAGAATTTCCCGCATCGATTTTTATTATCTTAATGGGTGTATTGCTGATCATTGATCATACAGATTGGCTTAAGGTTGGGATAATTTATTGGAAAATAGTTCTGGCACTAACTGCTATCGGTTTGTATCACGCCTCAAGGGGTATTTTGAAAAAAATGATCCTGTCTTTGAATAGTAATGAACCTGTACGACGTTTAGCAAATCGGTATATAATTTTTAGGCTTTCAACGTTTGTTTTCCTGATCAGTATTTTTTGGATAATTATTGAATACAAGGGTGGAATCAGCACTATTCACATTTTGAAGTCATGGTTTTGATTGCCGTTTTTATTATTGTTAACGTCTCTTTATTGTTTGTACCTCCGGATACCAGTGATCATGAATATTCAACGATACAACGGGTAAATGACCCCAGTATATGGAATGACTTGAATTTTATTGTTGAGACTTTAGCCGGCGATGAAATAAAAATTTTAGACCATTTTGAAGAAGAGGGTTATCCCAAATTGGTTATTTTATCTTTTATGGCGGAATGGTGTAAAAACTGTAATTACGAGGCTTCTTTCCTAGGTAACATTTACCGAAGTTGGCATAACAAAGGACTTGAAATGTTGGTCATTGCTGAGTATTCAGAACCGGGGAAATTTGAATTGTTTGTAAAAAGACATAGTCTTCCCATGCCATGGTACCTTGGACAGGTAAGGTTAAAAGACAGGGAAAAGAGAGAGTCTACGATGCATTATCGCCTTCGATCGGTACTCATGGACAAACGTGGGTGGGGTACTCCGTTCCATATCTTGATTGCAGGAGGAGATGGGAGTAAAGTCTATTTCGTAAACGGGGAGTTTAGAGAATCGGATTTGCTTTTCTTTCTTAATGAGCATCTTGTGGAAACAGCAACTACTCAGGATTAGATTTTATGGCTTTGTTCTATGAAACGTATGAATTATCCCCTCTTTCTTGATAGCATTTTTGATCTGCGGTTTGATATTGGTGATTGGTAGCTGGTTATTGGTTACAGGTACTACCACTCCACCACTCACCAGTTACTACTCACCGCTCACCAGTTACAACTAACCTTTTAACCACTTTCTCAATCCGCCAGACTTCGGCGTGAGCTCAGTCGAACGCTGGCGGACCATACGGTATTTAGAACAGCGCCGATTTTATCAGTCACCCAAATGAATATTTACAGCACCCAATCCGACACTGATTTCAAATTCCACAGTGGGTAAGTTTTTATCCCAGCTTGGGCTTAACCATACCTCATCTTTTTGAACCAGGTCTCTTACGATTATGGATGAGAGAAAAGAACGCTCGATTTCCAGGCGAATATTTGCATTTTTAGGTAAAATCAGAACCAGAGAGCCGAGTCCCACTTCAATTGTCCCTTTCATATCTTCGATAACATCACCAGTAAGATCTATGGTACTTGCTCCTAAACCCATATTGAATTCATATATTTTACCCCTTAGGTTCCCTAGTTCTATTCCTGTAAATTCGCCCAAGCCTGCACTGATGATTACCTTTTTGCACCGCTCTGAATTCGCAGAGTTCATTATGAGTCTAGTCTCACCCAAACCACATTCAAGAATAAAATCTGAGATAGACAGGGTTGTTAAATCTATTTCTGATTCGCCTAAGCCAAAGTCAATTTTCATGTCCGTTGGTATATCACGAGGTAAACGAAAGGAAACATAACTCAACCCGTTTTTATCACGTAATCCTTTCCAAATATCTTTACTGCGGAATGTAAAACTGTGATCAATAGCGTCAATCTCTACCTTTAGCTTCCCTTTGGAACCTATGGTATAGTAACGGATATCCGGTGAAATCCATTCTGGGAAGTATTCAATAGTGCCATCGATAAAATTTAATTTTCCGTTGTCAGTAATAGTGAGTTCCCCCATGCTATAATCGATTTTAATATCAATACGTTTAACATCAGCCGTATCAAAATGATAGGTTTCAATAACCGTGTTTTGGTTATCTTGAGCTATTGATAAACAGGTGAGGAATAGTACTGGTATTAATTTTCTATATATTTGCATCAGAAATTCATATTTAGGCGGAACGTGGTTTCCCAGGTGTCACGACCGTCCAGGGGTCTTGCAATATTTATTCTCCAATCAAGATCATCATCTCCAAAACCAATGCCAATGCTGCTTATACCGTTTTTACTAATGGAGTTAAAATCTGTAAGATTGTAATCAGCGGAATCCCAAGCATTTCCGCCATCTGCAAAAAGAAAGATCACCCAATCTTTGTCTAAAAATTCTGGAAGAAATACCAATTCTACATTGGCTTGCACCATCTGGTTACCTGTTTGATTTGATGGTTTGTATGAGTGAGCACTGACCGATCCTAATCCTCCCACAGTGAATTTCCGGAAATCAGGGAGTATCCCCCCAGTTGTTCCAAAAAGGATTCTATTGCGGAGCACTATCCCTTCGGAGATTTCCCAGTTTGCCATGACAGTAGTAAAGATACGTGTAAAATTATCGTATTTCTCTGCTGTAATTACTTGCTCTCCGTCAATAATTGCACCGATTCCATTCCCAAGTGGTTGAAAACCTCTCGTTTTCACAGACAGTGTAGCGAGATATGATTCTACATTTCCCGGAATGATCGGGAGATTGGGTCTGAATGCCCTATCGGCATGAAACCAGGTTGCCTGTCGGTTGGTTATTGATATGGAATCAAGATAAACAGTGTGATACGCCACTCTGAAACGGATCGTACTAAAATTAATTCCAAATCCCAATTCAAAACCCTCTTCATCCCATCTGTCGTAGAAATCCTGGCGGGCAAATAGAGCAGCCAGCGAGTTTTCGAGGTTTGGCAGTCGATAGGTGTCATCTGATTCACTTTCATGAAATCCGGAAGTGAACAGAACGAAATTATGTCTACGGAAAAAATATTTTTCTAACGTAAGACGACCTGTTAATTCGTTCTGTCCAAATCGATATCCCAGGGAGAGGCTAAGCTGGAAACTTGATTTAGACTTGCGATTCCATCGATAATTAAAGGGTGTGAATACAAACCCTTCATTTCTATTGTAGGAGAACCAGTCATTATCAGGATGGATCCAAGTTCGGTCAGGACGGCGTTTGAGTTCTTCCATTTGGAAATCAAATGTATCCGGAGTGGATATCTTTCCTCCCTTGTCAGAGAAACTGATCCCTTCTCGAATATTTGCTTCCACAACCGTTCCATTTATTTCTGCACCTTCATGTGTGATGATGGAACCACCGATTGCGACAATTCTGCCATTTACCACAGCAGTCGATTCTAATGTAACATCCCCGCCAAGTACTGTAATCTTTCCCAGCACGGTCCCAGCCACAAAAAGATTGCCACCGAATAACTGTATATCATCTTTCACAATCTCGTTGAGACCTATATAGTAGTCTCCAAAGAATTTCAGTTCATTACCTGTGCCCTCGTATAAATCAGACTCATCATGAGAGTCCAAAGCAACGGAATCTGAATAGGTAGTATCTTGGACCTGTCCCAGTAAAAATCCAGGAAAAACGAATAAGTAAATCGAGGGGGAAAAATATTTTATCATTTAATCCTCCTGTTTAATGGTGATAGTACCAATATTAGATTGGATATTAATTCTGTATTCACCGCTTCCGGTTTTCCCTTTTGCCCTGGCAGTATTCATAGAAGCAGTGATTATAAGTGGGAAGTCGGATGTGATTGCGTAAGAAGCTTTTCCGGGTGGGTTGGATGCTTTCAGTGAAAAATCCCCCGGAAAATCCGCCGGTAGGGTCAATTCAATATCCCCTGCTGAAGTTTTAAGATCGATGTTGTGATCTTGCAGTTCGCGATCCCAGGTTTTTTCAATATAAATATCTCCTGCTGACGTTCTGGCATCTACGGCTCCAGCCAGATCTTTTCCTTCAATACTTCCTCCGTTAGTCCAAACTCGAATTGATCCTACTATATATTCCATCTCAATATCTCCCCCTGAAGTGGATGCCTCTACTTCTCCCGTGATGTATTCAAGGATGATGTTACCTCCGGATGTGGTTACGTCTGTTTCTCCTATAATATCTTTGACTCTTATATCACCTCCACTTGTTCGCGCCGTAATTTCTTTACCAACAATATCCTCAAGGGTAATATCTCCCCCTGAAGTATTGACGGAAACATCACCTTTAACTATCTCGATATCGATATCACCTCCAGACGTTTTTGCATTTAACCTTCCTTCCAGGTTTATGACCTCAATATCACCCCCTGATGTATTAAGAAAAATTAATCCGCTTATATCTTCGGTATCGATATCACCACCGGATGTGGAGGCAGAGATTTTACCTGCCAAGTCAGAAAGTGACAGATCGCCGCCCGATGTAGATAATTCTATTTCTCCCTGAATATTTATTGTTTTAATGTCTCCACCACGAACATTCACAAAAATAGACGACACTCGAGGAAGTGTAATCACGTATTCAGTTGAAACATGCCTTCTCCATTCCCAATGACCTCCGGATATGTTTACCGAAGTCTTTCCATCTTCATCTTTCGTTGATGTTATCTCTGCTTTTATTCGCTCGAAAATTTCCTGAGCGCTCCCTTTTGAACTGGTTTTGATGGTGATCTTTTCAACAATTTTAATGGTATTCTCCGGAGAACCTTCTATTGATACATCTCCTCTGATATTATCCATTTCAAGTTGACCCTGGCCATCTACCTCAAATATATATTTTGATGTTCCCACATATCGATTGTATGATTCCTGTGTCAGGTCTTGGCTGAATAAATATGAATAATTCAAGAATAAAATGAGCATTATGATCAAATAATTTTTCTTCATGTTATTCTCCTGATATATCAGATCGTGACACCTCATCCAATCGACTTAAAATAATAAATGCCTGTTCTCGGATAAATTCATTGTCATCCAGACGAGATACGACTTGGAGGACAGGTACCAGGCGTTCGTCAGGGTTGTTGGCTAAGATTCTTAAAGCGCCCATCCTGATAGCAGTATTTTCCTCTTCAAGAAGGACTTTCATACTTGCGTCTCGGATGATTTTGTTGGGAGGATATTGTATAAGTTGCTCCATAGCCCTTAATCTCACACCGGGATTCTCATCTGTAAGAAGTACAGCAACGTACACCATCATCAAACTTTCGTCCGCTCCTGATTCCATCATAAATTTGATCGATTTTAAACGTTTCCCCGGATTGGTTTCGTTCAACAGATGATAAGTGAGAAGTTCTTTTACCAGTGCATCATCGAGTCCCCCACTATACACATATTCATCTTCCGTTTTCAAGTGAAATACAACCTTGTCTGGCCCATTTTTAACATATTCAATTTGACCTGCGGCTAACTGCCCCCGTCTTAAAAAGTCATGAATTCTCTCTTCTGTTGTGTTAGTTATTCGAATGGGTGTGGGAACTACTTTTACTGTTGTGAATAGAAACCTGCCGGCAAGAATTCCGATTATTAGGGAACTGACAATGGCCATAGCAGGCAGTCTGAAGAGCGGTGTGATTTGGATAAAAATTTGTTCAAAGCTTCGAATGATTCTTTTGATCACAGGCTCTTTCACGAGTATGTCAATTCTACCCCTCAGTAGATTACGCTGTGTTTTCAGGAAATTTTCAGAGGGCTGTCTTACCGGAAATTGACTTGTTAATTCCATAGTAACTTGCAATTCACCAACATATTGGTTGAGAGTTTGGTC
This sequence comes from Fidelibacterota bacterium, assembly GCA_004124475.1. GTDB lineage: Bacteria > Fidelibacterota > Marinisomatia > Marinisomatales > SCKK01 > SCKK01. The sequence continues at coordinate 58,090 of SCKK01000013.1, read as the reverse complement.
TTGGTTCATCTTTTTTTCGAACTCTAAACTTTTTTTGCTGTCTAAGAGTTTTAGGATATAAAGAACGGCCTGTTTTTTCAGTCTATTATTTAACGGGTTAGGCATATCGATATTCTTTTAATTCAACTCTCAGTTTCTCTATCGCACGGAAAAGATACTTTTTTACTGTGCCTTCTGTACAGTTTAATATTCCGGCAATATCGATGATTTTTAACTGTTCCAAGTGCTTCATGATAAACACGGTACGCTGTTTTTGTGGTAATGTGTTCATGGCGTTCATGATACTTGTTTGCATCTCTCTTTGTTGATTCGAATTAACCGAGTTATAGGAAGGTAGCCATTGATCGACATCCTCATTTTCATAGGAGTAATTTCCAGAGTGTTTTTTCATACCTTTTTGAAAATTAAATGCTGTATTTGCGGTAATGCGATATAGCCATGTACTGAAGTCACTTTCAAATCTAAATTTTTTTATGTTTTTAAATACTTTCATGAAAACTTCCTGGTAAATGTCTTCAGCTTCAAAAATATCGTTGACTAATTTCAATGCCAAACCCATAACCTGTCTGTCATATAACGCAACAAGATGATGAAATGCTTCCGTATCTCCGGATTGGGCGCTTCTTATGATTTTGACAGTTTCTTGATCCATTCAGTAGTTGATCCACATAGTTTATGACATATGGAATTCTAAAAGGTTGTCAAATAATTGTATGTTACTGTTCGTTAAAAACTACGAGAATTAGTTATAATATAACAGAAGTAACTATTCAGGCCAAGGCGAAGGCAAAGGAAAAGAGCGTTGGGCTATCCCGACGATTCGGGATTGAGGGACTTAGCCTTTTTCCGGAAATATGCTAAATAGTTACTAACAGAAATATGGTTCTCAAATTTGTGGATTGAGCAAATGATTTGTGAATTAATTAAATATCATTACCTTTTACCATAGCTTTGCAATTTGTATTTTCTGCTTACGTAAATTAGGGTCGCAATTTAGTATAGTGAATATTTAGAAAAATAGATTCAAACATTATTATTACATGACGTCTAATTCAAGTTGTAAATTTTCAATATCCGGGAATCGAATGTACTCAGATCAAACAAGAGATTCGATTCATTCTGTATGCAGGAAACATGGATTGGATGAGATGGACGCAAATCGTATGGAAATGGCAATTAGAGAGACTTGCCAAAATGCGATACGGTATGGAATTCATCCTGAAAAAGAATCGTATTTTAATCTTGAATTACACATTAACGAAACAGCGATAAAAGCTATCGTGATTAGTAAGGGAGATGCCATTGATTTTGATAATATAGAACCGTTTGATATTCACCAGGATTTCTCAACATATAAAGACGGAGGTTTGGGAATTCCGCTTATTAAGACACTTGTGGATGACGTGTATTATGAGCGAAAGGCAAATAGCACCAATAAAATTACTTTAATAAAGTATATTAAATCAAAAGGGAAAAAGGAGAGAAGTAACAAATGAGAATCAAAGAAAAAGTTAATGGGGATGTCACCGTATTGATCCTGTCAGGGAGGATGATGAATGGTCCCGAAAGCATCAATTTACACCCGTATGTCAAAGGACTGATTGCAAAGGGTCAGACGAAAATTGTGGTGGATATGGGGAAAGTAAAATGGTTTAGCAGTACTGGGTTGGGATCTTTACTTGCCTCGTATACATCTTTACGGAATGCAGAGGGTGATTTAAGGATTGCCCGTCCCACTCGTAAGATCTACAGTGTTTTTATGGCGACACAATTAACAAAAGTGTTCGACAGCTTTGATACGATCGAGGAGGCCATTGCCAGCTATAGTACTGATTAGAAAGACAAAATAATCCTTTCTAACAGAGTATTTGTCTGATGAACACAAATCATTCTGAAGTACAACGATTACAGGCTGCAGTTCAGGAACTTTCGGTGTTGAACGATATAGCCGTTGCTGTGAGTTCTGCCCGGGAACTGAATGATGTCGTGGAGCTTATTATCCAGAAATGCATCAAACATTTGAAGGTGGAACAGGGGGCGGTTCTGCTTCTCGATCAGGAAAAACCGGACAGTCCTTTTCGAACCATGGTCCGGGAGATGGACTCAAAAATTGATGTTGTCCCCTATCATTTTGGCCTCCAACTCTCCGGATGGATGCTAAAAAATCAAAAGCCGCTACTCATCAACGATTTTCAAAACGACCAACGCTTCAGGCTGGATCCCGGAGAAGATTTCCCTGTTCAGTCGCTTCTCAGCGTTCCACTGCGATTGAAAGGGCGAATGATGGGACTGTTGAATGTCTTCAACAAGCAAACCGAACAAGGTTTCACATCTGAAGATCAACGCCTTCTGTCTATTATTGCCGCTCAATCAGCACAGATCATCGAAAACGCCCGCCTCTATGAAGAGGAACAAATGCTGTTCCATATGGAAGAGGAGCTCAAAGTAGCCTACGAGATTCAGATGAACTTGCTGCCCAAGGAAGCTCCTCGCATTGCTGGGTATGACATCGTTGGAAAGAGCATTCCCGCCAAAGAAGTCGGAGGAGATTATTATGATTTTATTTCTGTAAATGGCCACAAGCTGGCGATCTGCCTGGGGGATGTCTCGGGAAAGGGAATGCCGGCGGCGTTGCTAATGGCGAACCTCCAGGCGACCCTTCGGGGACAGACCCTTTCTACATCCTCGTGCAAGGATTGTCTGCAGCGTTCGAATAAACTGCTCTTTCAAAGTACCGATGTACAAAAATTTGCCACCCTGTTCTACGGGATTCTCGATACACGGAAAAACGAGTTGTGTTACACCAGCGCAGGCCACGATCACCCATTTCTCTTTTCAGGAGAAGCAGAACCTCGACGATTGGGGACAGGTGGCATTGTTCTCGGATTTATGGAAAATGTGGATTTTGAAGAAGAAGTGGTGCCTTTTCACCCTGGGGACGTATTGGTAATTTATTCAGATGGCGTGACTGAGGCGATGGACGCCAATGAAGAGGAATTCGGGGAACAGAAGCTTGAAGCCTTAGTGAGAGATAATTTAGTTCTTTCCTCTGGAGAACTCCTTGAGAAAATAATTTCTGCTGTACAATCGTTTGCCGGTGACACCCCTCAATTTGATGATATTACCTTAGTGGTTGTAAAACGACAAAAAAATAATCCGTAGCAACAAGAAGGTGCCACGCACTTTAGAAGTGCGTGGCACTTAATAACAAGATGATCGGAAAAACCATATCCCACTATAAGATCCTCGCCACAAAGTGGTCCCTCCGGGAAAAAACTCGGTTGCGGAGGTGTGGTCCATGATTGGGCAGACTATATCTCATTACCACATTCTGGAAAAGTTAGGTGAGGGCGGAATGGGAATCGTCTACAAAGCTGAAGACACCAAGCTCAAACGTACCGTAGCTCTGAAGTTTCTCACACCACAAGCTCTGGGCGGAGAAGAGGAAAAGACTCGCTTTATTCATGAGGCGCAAGCAGCTGCTGCCTTAGATCATCCCAATATCTGTACTGTCCACGAAATCGACGAAGCAGAGGGACAAATGTTCATTACCATGGCCTACATCGAAGGGCAGAGTGTGAAAGGAAAAATCGAGTTTGGGCCGCTGAAATTAGACGAGGTGCTATATATTGCCATTCAGGTTGCAGAGGGGTTGCAGGAGGCGCATGAGAAAGGGATTGTTCATCGGGACATCAAGAGTGCCAACATCATGATGACCTCCAATGGACAAGCAAAGATCATGGATTTTGGATTAGCCAAGCTTGCAAGCAGCCCTGGAGTTACCAAAGAAGGCACAACGATGGGCACAGCAGCTTACATGTCTCCCGAACAAGCGCGGGGCGAAGGAGTGGATCATCGTACGGATATATGGTCATTGGGAGTTGTGTTGTACGAGATGATCACCGGGAAACTCCCTTTCAGGGGAGAGTACGAACTGGCGGTGGTGTATTCCATTTTAAATGAAGATCCGGAGCCGATGACGGGTTTACGGACGGGTGTTCCAATGGAATTGGATCGGATTGTTACCAAGACCCTGGCTAAGAATCCAGATGAACGTTATCAGCATGCGGATGAATTAATCGTTGATTTGCACCAGTTGAAAAAGGGATCAAAACCGGTGGTTATTCCATCTAAAAAAGTTTTCAGATTAGAGAAACTACGAAAGCAGCTCAAATCTTTTACTGTATGGGGAATCCTTCTTTTAGCAGTCATAATAGGGGGTATCTATTTAGTAATTCCGAAAGAACAGGAGGTCCCTTCTGTCGGCATACTCTATATGGAGAATTTGGGCGATGAAGAAAATGAGTTCTGGGGTCGGGGTATTACGGAAGATATTATCAGCACCGTGGCAAGTGCTGGCCTGATTCGAGTATCATCTATGCAAGATGTTGTAGATGTTGTGGGATTAAATATGCCTTTGTTCGACATAGCAAGGAAACTCCGGGTTAAGTACTTGCTGACAAGTAGCATCTACAAACGAGATGACGCATTTGATTTGAGCTGCCAGCTTATCGAAGCAGAAACGGGAAGGAGTATGTACAACAAGAGGTGGAGTGAACCCGTGGAAAGGGCCAGCACGATTAGCAGGACAGTTGCAAAAGATATCCTAAATAATCTTGATGTTTCATCGAAGCCATATGGGACAAAATATGTCACCGTAAATCCGGAGGCCTATGAATTGTACCTGATGGGAAAATATCGGTGGGAGAAACGTCAAAATCAACAAGACAGAGAGGTTTCCAGGGGGTTATTGAATAAGGCCATTGAGCTGGATCAAAATCTCATTATAGCCAAGGTAATGTTGGGGAAAAGTTTTCGAGAAACAGGAGATTATGAGAGGGCAACGGATATATTTCGCGAGTGTTTGGCGGAGAGTGAAAGAATTGGTGACCGTGCTAGCCAAGCTTTATCTATCAAAAATATGGCGGATATTTACCTATTAAAGGGCAATTATAACACAGCCTTAGAATATTATAAAGAATCTCTAAGGATAGCACGTAAAATCGGAGATAAGTCGAAGGAGGAATCTATTTTACGGAACATAGGCAGTGCTTACTATAATAAAGGGGACACCAAACAGGCATTAAAGTATTACAAAGAGTCTCTTGAAATTGCTCTTGAACTGGGCAATCAGAGGGGAGAAGGAGATTCCCAATCCAATCTTGGGGCTTTATACGTGGAGATGGGGGACTATGACATAGCGATGGATTCTTACCAACACTCACTTAATATATTCCATGAGATTAGTGAGAAAGGTCCTGAGGCGTACTCCCGGATTGGCATTGGTCTCATTTACACGATAAAAGGTGATTTTGATGAAGCCATCAGTTACTTGGAAAAATCTCTCGAAACGGCGAGGGAAGTCGGTGATAAACGCAGTGAGATGTATTCTCTATTCTACATTGGAGATGTCTATTATCAATTGAAGCAAAATGACAAGGCCCTCGAGTATTATCAACGTTCTTTGGAGATAGCACAATCCATTAGTGACCTCTATACCGAAGGAATCTCTCACCAGGGTTTAGGTGTGCTAAACGTCCAAGAGAATAACTATATACTGGCTGTTCACTATTTTAAGTTGGCATGTAATACTTGGAGAAAACTCGACGATTTATCTCACTATGCCTGGAGTCTTTCCTGGTGGAGTCTCTCCGACTTGAAATCAGGGGATCTCGAATCTGCCCAAGTTAGAGTGAACGAAACTGAATCAGTGATAAAGAAATTAGAGTCGTACAGGGAATATTTTGTGGTTGTGAATTGGAATTTATACCAGGTCTATTCCGGATTGGGTGAGCCTCTCAAGGCGAAGTCTTATTTACAAGAAGCCTATGCAGAAGTTATGAGGCGTGCCGATAGATTCAAGGACCCGAGAGACCGAAGAATGTTTCTTGACAACGTACGTGAAAATCGTGACGTAATCAGCGCTTATCAGCAGCTTGGTCCAGGAAGTAACTAAAGCTCGCCTAAGAGAGTATATGGGCTCCCACATCAGGATACGTGGTGAATGGATGCTATACGGTAGGTATAATGTCCGGATAATAAAGGTCAAAAGTCCTTTCCCTTGAGGAATTAATTCGTAACTTTCTATTAACCAAAGTTGAACTAACTAACATAGGAGGAGCTAAAAATGGCAAGACCCCCAATTATCATATCAAATGGCGGGATTGCGAGTGCATTGACAAAAGGTCTTAAAGCTGCCCCCGGTGAAAATCCAGACGGCAAGGATCCAGCTGTAATAAAGATTATTATGGCAAATTTGGCTGAGTTGAACAATCGAATAACCGGTGCAAATCCTAACAACGAACCTATTCCAAAGGCTAGGACACTCCGAGGAGGAGGAACCCCAGCCAGCAAGAATGAGGCGAAGATCTACTGGCGTCTCGAAAATGATCGTGCTCACACCAGAGAAGTAGGATTAGACGCACGATAGACCAGTTCTTCCAGAAAAAACCTAATTCACACCAGTCTGCGTATTAAGGATTTTTACCTTACCGAAAACCTGTTTTAGGTTGAAAGCCAGAATTATAAAGAAATTTAAAGTTTTATTAAACCTCGAAGGTATGGTAAAGCTCAATATGAGAAAAAGGTGCCACGCACTTTTCTCCGAAGGAGCCCCTCCGGGGGAAGTGCGTGGTACCTAAAGACAGATGATTGGTAAAACCATTTCCCACTACAAAATCCTCAAGAAACTTGGTGAGGGTGGCATGGGCATTGTATATAAAGCCGAGGATACCAAGCTCAAACGCACCGTTGTTTTCACACATCCTACCAGAATTAGGTTTCACATTCTCAAATAACGATTCTTGAAGTGACAATTGATTCATATCATAAACCAAAAAGCTACACAAAAACAGGTTAATGGAATGCTTGAAGAGTTAGATCCACTCATTAAATTGGCTGTGGATATTCGACGTAACATCCTGGCGGGTGGTGGTCCAATGCATGTGGACTGTGAAGGGGTTCTTATTCAGAACGGTGGCTGTCAAGAAGATATTTGGGGTGCAAATTGGATTTCTGCCACTCTTACAGTAGAGTATGAAGCTCTCATTAATATCAGACCCAATCAACAGAATTTTTCAATGACAATACAAGATCCCGGTATCAGGTAAAAAGTTGAAACGGTTGTAAGGCAACTTTTGGAGGGAGTATGACCAAACTTGAGAGGCTTCGTTTAAGATATATTCAGGATCCCGTACCTGTCAGACTTGGGGGATTAGCGGCAAACTTGGCACGCATTGCTAGTTTTTCAAAGAATCAGGGACACCGGAAGGTTGTATCCACTATTTTGCATGAAAGCAAATGGTTTGTAGAATGGACTGCGGCCCAACTCGAAATTCAACGAACTGCTGATTTGGTCGAACTCCAGATGGAATTGGTAGTATGGGAGTTGCAAGCTCACGACAGATGGGAAGACGAGACCTGGCGACTGACCCTGGCAGCTAAAGCTGAGCGATGGTCCCAGCGAATTCTTGACATGTCAGGTTTGCTTGGCTAATAAGGCTTACGATATGATCGGCAAAACTATATCACACTATCGAATCCTCGAAAAGTTAGGCGAAGGCGGCATGGGAATCGTCTACAAAGCCGAGGATACCAAACTCAAACGCACTGTCGCCTTGAAGTTTCTACCGCACCATCTCCTTGCCAATGAAGAGGACAAAACCCGCTTCCTTCACGAAGCTCAAGCCGCCTCCGCACTCAACCATCCTAATATCATGACCATTCACGAGATTGATGAAGTTGACGATCAATCCTTCATCACTATGGAATACATTGAGGGTGAAACGCTGAAGGATAAACTGGAAAAAGGACCACTCAAAACCAAGGAACTATTGAAAATTGCCATTGCTGTGGCTGATGGACTCAATGCCGCCCACGAGCAGGAGATTGTGCACCGGGATATCAAGTCCGAGAACATCATGATTTCCAAGGCTGGACTGGTAAAGATCATGGATTTTGGTCTGGCGAAGCGTAAAGGGATGAGTAGGATTACGAAGGTGGGCAGCACCCTGGGCACCCTGGCATATATGTCCCCGGAACAGGCGGAAGGGTCGGAGGTGGACGGCCGAAGTGACCTCTTTTCTTTTGGCGTGGTCATGTATGAGATGGCGACGGGTCAATTACCGTTTAAGGGAGAACATGATGCTGCCATTCTCTATTCCATCGTAAATGAGGCTCCCTTACCTGTCACCACATTGAATCCGAACATCCCACAAGAACTGGATCGGTTTATTCACAAGGCATTGGAGAAGGAAGCTGAAGACCGTTACCAGCATGCTGATGACTTAGCGGCGGATTTGAAGAAATTGGAAAAAGAGCCTGCCGGAAAAATAGAGCTTCCGCCTTCCATCGCTGTGCTGCCTTTTGTCAATATGAGTGCCGATCCGGAACAGGAGTACTTTTGCGACGGCATGGCCGAGGAGATCATCAACGCGCTGGTGAACGTGGAAGGTCTGCGAGTTGCAGCTCGAACCTCGGCGTTTGCCTTCAAGGGAAGGCAAGAGGACATTCGCAAGATAGGAAAAGCCCTGAACGTAGAGACTGTTTTAGAAGGGAGTGTGAGAAAGGCGCGTGATCGTCTGCGCATCATAGCCCAGCTCATAAACGTCTCCGACGGCTATCATCTTTGGTCAGAGCGTTACGACCGCGAGCTCGAAGATGTCTTCGCCATTCAGGATGAAATCTCTCGCGCCATTGTCGACGCGTTGAAAATCAAACTCAGGATCACTAAAGAGAAACAACTGGTCAAACGCACCACCGAAAATCTCAAGGCGTATGACACGTATTTACGCGGCATCTATTGCTACAATTTGAGGACGAGGAAGGACAACGATCGGGCCATTCAGCTATTGGAACAGACTGCCGAGTTGGATCCCGGTTTTGCCCTCGCCTTTGCCTCCCTTGCTTATGCATACATCGAAAAGTTTTTCGCCTATAGTCCGCAGAAAAAGTGGGAGGAGAAGGCTTTTGTGGCAATTGAAAAAGCCCTGTCTCTTGACCCTGAATTGGCTGAAGCATATGTAGCAAAAGGCCTTCTTATCTGGACGAAGTCTCATCACTTTCCGCATGAACAGGCAATCGCAGAGTATCAGCGCGCTATTGCGATTAAACCGAGTCTAGCCCAGGCCCACGATGAGCTGGCGCGCGTGCTTTGGCACGTCGGGTTGATAGACAAAGCCCACGAAGTATTGCAAACAGCCATGGAAATCAATCCGTCCGATGTTAAAGTGAACTTTCGAATGGGGATGTTAGAGCTTCAACGCGGTAATTATGAGCGCGCGCTTTCACTGCTTCGCGAGGGTCCAAAAGAATCGATAATAGGCGAGCGTGATGCCCTTATCGTTCTCTCCCTTTTCTATCTTGACAGGAAAGATGAAGCAACCGCGTACTTAGAGGTGCTTGATGAAGCATTAGGTGACAACCCGGAAGTTGCCAGCATCGAAGCGATTTGTTTAGCTGCCAAAGGCAAGGGGAAAGAGGCAATCACAAAAATCAATCTTGTTATCGAGAAAGGGAAAAACTTTGGTCACTTCCACCACATGACCAACAACATCGCGGCGGCCTACGCCCTGATGAACAAAAAGAAGCAAGCTCTGGACTGGTTGGAAGAAACCGCAAATGACGGGTTCCCTTGCTACCCGTGGTTCGAGAAGGATCCGTGCCTGCAAAACATGCGAAACGAGCCGCGCTTCAAGGCGTTGATGAAACGCATGCGAAAGCAGTGGGAGAAGTTAGAGGTAAAAGTTTAAACCTTTAAATATTAGTCAAACGCGATGATCGGCAAAACCATATCACACTATCGAATCCTCGAAAAGTTAGGCGAAGGAGGTATGGGAATAGTCTACAAAGCCGAGGACACCAAACTCAAACGCACGGTGGCTCTGAAGTTCCTACCCCACCATCTCCTTGCCAACGAAGAGGATAAAACCCGCTTCCTTCACGAAGGTCAAGCCGCCTCCGCACTCAACCATCCTAATATCATGACCATTCACGAGATTGATGAAGTTGACGATCAATCCTTCATCACTATGGAATACATTGAGGGTGAAACGCTGAAGGATAAACTGGAAAAGAGACCTCTGAAAACCAAGGAACTGTTGAACATTGCCATTGCGGTGGCAGATGGACTTAATGCCGCTCACGAACAAAAGATTGTTCACAGGGATATCAAGTCCGAGAATATCATGATTTCCAAGACAGGACTGGTGAAAATTATGGATTTTGGGATAGCTAAGCGTAAAGGTGTACCTAGTATTGGTACAACGCCCGGCACGCTGGCTTATATGTCCCCGGAACAGGCGGAAGGGTCAGAGGTGGACAGCCGAAGTGACCTCTTTTCTTTTGGCGTGGTCATGTATGAGATGGCGACGGGTCAATTACCGTTTAAGGGAGAACATGATGCAGCCATTCTCTATTCCATTGTAAATGAAGTTCCATTACCAGTCACCTCATTGAATCCCAACATTCCAAAAGAACTGGAACGATTCATTCATAAGGCTTTAGAGAAAGAGGTGGAGGATCGTTACCAACATGCCGATGACTTAGCTGCGGATTTGAGGAAATTGAAAAAAGATTTGGAATCTGGACGGACAACTACAATCACGACCCAAATCCCGATAATGAAAGAACCAGAAAAAAAGCCGCTCTGGCGACAGCCTGCTTTCATCCTGGCTTTTGTTTTGGCTGTTGTCGTAATGGTGATTGGAGTCGGGCTGTTTCTCAAAAGAGAGACCGAGGCCCCTGCTGCAAAGACTAAGGAGAATTCACTAGCGGTACTCTACTTCGAGAACTTAAAAGATCCTGAGGATAGTGAGCGGTTAGGACAGATTCTGCAGGAGCTCGTCATTACCGATCTATCTGAAATCACATCTCTAAAGGTATTCAGCAGACAACGTCTATTTGACATTCAAAAACAGTTAGGTTCGCGGGATCGAAGGAAAATTGACCCTGAAATTGCGACCGAAATAGCGCAAAAAGCTGGGGCACAAACAATGCTCACAGGAAATTTGATCCAGACTGAAGATAAAATGATTTTAACTTCGCAACTTATTGATGTGAAGGATGGAACTGTAATAGAGTCCCAACGTGTTGAGGGGAATGATATTTATACAATGGTGGATTCCCTTGCAGTTCAAATATATAAGGATCTTAAAATCCCCTCAGTGGAAGAGGATCAAGTAGATGTTGCAGTAAAGGAGAAGACGTCATCTTCTTTAGATGCCTATCAATACTATCTGGCAGGAGTAGATTTGTTCAATGAGTCAAGATTTGAAGATGCTATCATCAGGTTTCAAAATGCGCTTTCAATAGACTCGACTTTTGGCAAAGCTTATTATAAGATGGCCATTGCCCAATGGTGGTCTCAGTCCCAGTCAGGAAGAGCAACTTCCGAACAGGCAAAAGAATCACTTTCTCATATCTTGTCGGGAAGATGGTACACGTCAACCAAAGATAAACTAATGGCAAAAGGGGCAACTGCATTGATTGGGCAAAACTGGGATGAAGCTCAAGAGATATATCACCAGTTAGTTAATTTTATACCCGATGAAAAGGAGGCATGGTATGGTTTAGGGGAAGCATATTTCCATGGACCTCAGGATTTTGAAAATGCACAGGTGGCTTTTGAGCGAGTCTTGGAATATGATCCTGAATACACTTTAGCCTATCGTCATATCTTTGATATCTACAACTCCAAAGGATTATTTAACCGCGGAATTATAAGAGCGAGCCAGTTTGTGAATCTAAATCCTGATAGCCCTTGGGGATATTACTACGTTGGATTTATGCTTAAAGGTAAAGGGGATAACACTAAAGCACTGGAAGCTTTTCAGAAAGCCGTCGCATTGGACTCCGAATTTACATCTGCATATGAGAATATTTTTGATATCTACTTTAATGAGAGGTTTTTTAATCGGGGTATTGAAGAAGCTATAAAGTTAACTATTTTACATTCTGATAAGTCGTGGACTTACAGTTACTTAGGCGCAATGTACAGAGGAAAAGGAGAGTTCGATTTAGCCCTTAGAGCTTATCAAAAAGGTCTCCTGCTAGACACTAAGGCATATAGTCTCACTGACAATATAGGTTACACCTACCAGCTTATGGGAAGGTATGACGAAGCAATCCAGAAATTTTCTGAACTGTCTAATCCGGATATACCTCTCAACTGGCAACAGAATAGCAAAATTTTTATAAGTTCTGTCTACCGCGAGCAAGGCCAGCTTAGGAAAGCACTTAAGATAACACAGGAAAGACTAATTATCGCTAAATCGGTTGGTATCGATTCTGAAGCCAATGCATACATTAATCTTGCATATACATCACACATTCTTGGAGACACCACAGCCGCATTGGCATATTTAGATAGTGCTTTTTCCCTACAACCGAATATTAACACAATTCTCGGTTTGTATTGGATTAAAGGCTTAATACGTGCACGGTGGGGACAGGAGCAAGCACTAACATCTATTATTGATTCCGTTGGGAAAATGATCCAAGAGAAGAATGTTATGAATCAGAGGAAGCCTGTTTATAATGCTCTTATGTTACACCGTTTCATCATCCGAGGACAGGTTGAAGATGCACTACAAGAATTTGAAAATCTTAAAGCGACTAAGGAAATCAGCGATCGTTATTTATATGATCAAGCTCTTCTCTACCTGAAGAAGGGGGGTTATGAAAAAGCTTTGGATATCACCCAAGAAATGCAAAGTCCTGCTATTGTCCGTGATGCTCATTCTTATATCCGTGATGCTCATTCTTATAATTATCCACGAGCCTTTTACCTACGAGGACTCATTTATGAGGAAATGGGTGAAATGGATCTTGCGAGACTGAATTATGAGAGGTTGCTCAGTCTCTGGAGGGATGGTGATGAGGAGTTATTTGAAAGGCAGGATACCATGAAAAGGTTATCGCGATTAATTAGAATACGGGGGTGATCTGTAAAAATAGACGGAACTATGGAACAGAAAGGTACCAAACACAAAGCTTTACTAAGCCTCAGTTGAAACAAGGTGCCATGCACTTTTGAAGTGCGTGGCACCTAAGATCTAAAATGAAAATCTCATATTCAAGCAGAACTGACATCGGTCTCGTCCGGGAGGTGAACCAGGATAGGTGGGCATACGTCAGTTGCGGTTGGGGTGATCTTTTTGTGGTAGCCGATGGATTGGGTCATAAAGAGGGAGGACAATTTGCCAGTCAGATAATTGTAGACCTGTTGAAGGAGAAGTTATCAGAGAAAGACCCGGGTGAGATACCTGGCTTTCTCAGGCACACTATAGAAGAAGCTAATGCCGTTATTCACCATCGGAAGATGAACGAGTACGGCGATGCCATGATGGGATCAACGTGCGTGGCTTTGTTGATTCAGGAGAATATCGCATTCGTCGCTCATGTGGGGGACAGCAGGATTTACCACCTGCATGGCAGCGAGTTAACGCAACTTACCAAAGATCATTCTCTGGTCCAAAGGATGGTGGACGATGGATTGATTTCCAAGGAGCAAGCTGAGAAGCATCCCAACAAGAATGTGTTGACGGAAGCTGTGGGAGCCGAGCCGGAGGTGAATGTAGAGGTCAGGCAAGAACCCCTTAGGCTAACTTCGGGGGATAAATTCCTACTCTGCTCCGACGGGCTGTGGGGATTGATTTCTCACGATGACTTGTATGAAATCCTGAGCCGTGAAAAGCCTGAAACGGCAACGGATAAATTTATTGATCTCGCCAAACAAAACGGCGGCTACGATAACATCACCGCGCAGGTAATAGAGGTCGTTGGATAACCTGCATTGTTCGAGGAGTCCTGCGGAAAGGACAATCAGCCTGATTGTCCCTGGTAACGAACTTATAACCTCTCATGTTTCGCAAATAGTAAGTGTTTTATATTTCAGAAGATGTTCATAAATAAATTCATTAAATATCGTAATAAAAAAGACGAATTTCTTATTGTCGTTCCTCCCTGTACTTTTCTTAGCGTAAGAAAAGTACCAAAAGAAACTGTCGCTGGAGAAAAATTCTATCCGTCTGCATCATTGTTTTGGGAATGAATTAAACTCATCCATCTCCCGACGAGTCGGGATCGGTCTTCAAACAGTAATTCATTCTCATCCAAAACAATGGTTTGACGATAAAGATAATCCCGATGCATCGGGACTAATGCGACATAGAAATCCTATAATGGATCTAATTGATCAGACCTGCGAAACTTGAGTAACCTTATAACCCGGTTTCTTCTACTGTTTTTTTAACAACGTTGAGGGTATTGTTAAGCAGAGCTTTTTCATCGTTACTCAAGCTGACTTCAAGAATCTTTTCAATGCCGCCTGCTCCAATTACACAAGGCACTCCAATAAAATACCCATCAATACCGTATTCTCCTTCGCAGAAAGCTGCTGAGGGGATCACCCGTTTCTTGTCCTTGAGGTAGGCTTCCGCCATTTCCATGATACCGGCTGCGGGACTGAAGAAGGCACTTCCCTGTCCATAAAGTTTAACTAGTTCAGTTCCCGCTTCCTTAACTCTCGTCACAATTGCATCAATCTGTTCTTGAGACAGGAGGTCAGTGATGGGGACACCACCAACTGTTGCTGATCGAATCAGAGGAACCATAGTAGGGCCATGACCCCCCAAAACCGCACAAGATACATCCTGTACCGACAAACCTGTCTCCATGGCGATAAAGGTGCGAAAACGGGCAGTGTCAAGGGCGCCTGCCATACCTACTACTCGTGATTTTGGGAATCCGCTCACCTTAAAGAATGCGTAGACGATAGCGTCTAGTGGATTGGAGACTACGATGACGAATGCATCGGGTGCATATTTTTTGACGTTATTTGCCACATCTGTGATTATCTTGAGATTGATATCCAACAGATCCTCACGAGTCATTCCCGGTTTCCTTGGAACACCTGCTGTAATGATAACCACATTAGCGCCCACGATCTTTGAATAGTCACTACTTCCTTCAATATTGACGTCGTACCCATCGTGGGGGCGGGCTTCCATGATGTCTAAGGCTTTACCTTTAATCATTCCTTCAACCTGAGGAATATCAATGATAGTGATGTCACCAAGTTCTTTTTGTGTTGTAATAAGCGCCAAGATTCCACCGATCTGCCCGCCACCGATAAGTGCTATTTTTTTTCTAGCCATGATGATACTCCTATAATAATTTTAAAATGTCTGTTTAAGTCAGTAATGTCCGACCGAAAATTAAGATCCAACAGTCCCGAATCTTTGGGACGACCCTGTTGCTGACGTCAACATCGTTAGTTCTCATCAAGGTCGGTCCCGACAAAATCGGCTGACGGATTGTTAGGGTAGCATTTATCATTTTAATGATAACTTTTTGGTCAGACCCTAAGTATTTTACAAAGTATTTGATCTGTTTACCGGTTGAATTTACCTCGGAAATTTAATCGAATGCCTGTGGTTTGTGAAACCCAAATTCCTTTATAGGAAACCGTATAAAAATAAAAAATCCCGCAAAGGGTTTTAGGATTTGTAAGGTGGGGTCATTCCCGGTGTGGCGCGGGATTTAAGAATAAACGCTGACTATTTTTCTTCTTCGTCCTCTATGACTAAATTTTACGGTGCCGGAGATTTTGGCGAAAAGGGTGTCATCACCACCAATTCCCACATTTAACCCGGGGTGAATTCTGGTTCCCCGCTGCCTGATAATGATCGTGCCAGCAGAAATAAATTGACCATCGGCAGCCTTTAAACCCAATCGCTTGGACTTACTGTCTCTTCCATTTTTCGTGCTTCCCATTCCTTTTTTATGAGCCATGATTTAATCCTCCTTTTCAGTCGTTTTTTCTTTCTGAGAAGATTTGTTTTGTTTGGCTACGTCAAGATTGATGGTATCCACGTGAATACGGGTAAATTCCTGGCGATGCGTATTCTTTACTTTGTACCCTTTACGGCGTTTCTTTTTAAAGACTACAATCTTTTTATCTCGTCCATGCTCTATGATTGTGGCTTTAATCAGTGATCCGGAAACATAAGGTGTACCAATCTTAACATTTTTACCATCATCAACTAATAATACTTTGTCATATGAGACCTCATTCCCGGCTTCAAATTTCTGAAATGGCACCTTGAGCGTACTTTTAGGTTCAACCCTGAACTGTTTTCCGGATATATCTACGATTGCATACATTTCTATGGTCTAAATTATGATTTTAAAGCTTGGAAGTTTAGCTGAATATTGACGTAGAAGTCAAGCTATACCTCATCAGTAATTTCTATTTTCCGTTTTTTGGAAAAAACCTGAAATTCGTCCGGATGTAACAGTTCATCATCAATGACTTCAATGTGGATGAAGTTACTCCACATAAATTTTCGGATTGCATCTTTTTTGGTGTTTCGGAGATATTCCCCAAGAGAAGGATGAACAGCGATTTTAAGTCGAAGCTCCCTACTTTTTTGTCTAAATTTTTTCAGCCATGTATCAATTTTTGAAATGATTGCATCCTTAGATCTAATTCTTCCACTCCCCGCACAAACCGGACATTCGTCGCTGAGAGAATCTCTGAGTGAAATACGTATTCGTTGGCGAGTCATCTCCAATAAACCAAACTCGGTGATAGGAGACACCGCAACCTTTGCGCGGTCTTTTCTCAGTTCTTTTCGAAGTTCGTAATAAACTTTCTGTTTATTTTTTTCCACTTGCATATCGATAAAGTCGATTATAATTAAACCTCCGATATCACGGATTCGGAGTTGGCGCGCTATTTCCTTTGCTGATTCAAGATTGATCTTAAGTGAATTTTCTTCGTGACCACTTTTCCCGATAAATCTTCCACTGTTTACGTCAACAACAACCATAGCTTCCGTATGTTCTATCACAAGGTAAGCTCCGCTTTTTAGCCAGACGCGCCTCCTAATCGATTTTTCAATCTCTTTTTCAATACCCAATGATTCGAAAAGAGGTTGGCGACTTCCGTTATAGGTAACTCTTGAAGCTAATTCAGGCGATACGTTTTGAATGTAATTTTGGATACGCCTATATAATTTTTTAGAATCAAACACTACCTTAACAACTTCTGAAGTGAGTAAATCCCTAAATATAGTGGGTAAAGCTTCTAAGTCTTCATAAATAAGCGTTGGAGAATCGACACTCTTGGCTTTCTTGCTTATTGTCTTCCAATACTTCATAAGGATTTCAAAATCCTTTTTTAGAATTTTCTCACTTTTACCTTCTGCCTCTGTTCTTACGACTAATCCTATATTATTTGAGACGAGTCTTTTGACTATTTTCCTCAAACGTCTCTTCTCATATTTGTCCCAGATTTTTTTTGAAATGCCAATGAAATGGGTGTTAGGAATAAGGACAATTAAATGGCCAGGCAGGGTGATGTTTGTAGTAACCCTGGGACCTTTTCCTGAAAAGGGTTCTTTTATGACCTGAACAAGAATGTCCTGTCCTGTTATGAGGTCTACCTGAATTTCTTTTTGAGATCGGGTTTGTCTCTTATGGTTATTGTTGTCGTCCTCCTCTTCAGAATTTGAAGTGTTTTTCAAATATTCCGGATCGCTGATTTCCGAGAAAGGTAAGAATGCGTTGATATCAAGTCCAATATCCACAAAAGCCGCCTGCATACCAGGAAGGACATTCTCCACTTTCCCTTTGTAAATATTTCCAACGATACCTTGGTCGTGAGGTTTTTCAACATAAAGCTCGACCAAGACATTATCTTCCAGGATTGCAATTCGACGTTCACTGGCAGTTTCACTAACGAATATTTCTTTATTCATATAACAGATTCCCTCGTCTAATAATATATTAAAGTTGTTATTTGGACAATTTTTTATACCTGCTCATGATCTGTCCAAAATTCCTATAGAGATCTTTGAAGTTGTTTTGGTGGTTTACACATGCATAATGTGTAACCGTTATTTCAACTGTTTTATCTCTACTGTGTCATTTTCCTGCTCTTGGCAGGTGAGGGGATTTGAGGAAGGAAAAACGAAGAAAACCTTTTAACCTAATTAATTTCTTCTTTTATTTCTTATTAGTAGAACTATGAAATTTTATTGAATAATCTTCCTCATTCCCATGTTCTTCAATAAAAGGTACACTTCATTTTTGGAGTTCTCAAGCGATTTATTCATTAAGAAATTTTATTCGATGATAGATTGAAAAATGTTTTCACAATCCGTTAATACTGATTAAACTTGTAAGCGTCGTGATTTGAACCATATTGCCGCGACACAAAAAAAAGTGCTAAAAAGGCCTTAATCACAGCCGGAATAGCGCCGGCTTTTTTTGTTATGAAGAAGATTGACAATATCATCAAAGAACGGATTCTAATTTTAGATGGAGCTATGGGCACCATGATCCAGTCCTATAAGCTTGTGGAAGGGGACTATCGCGGTGACCAATTCAAAAACCATTCAATTGATTTAAAGGGGTTTAATGATGTACTGAATATTACACAGCCTCAAATTATAGAAGATATTCATCGTGCATATCTTGAATCCGGCGCTGATATCATCGAAACCAATACATTTAACGGTACTTCCATCTCGGCAGTCGATTATCAGACGGAGGAAGCGGTTTTTGAAATAAATTTTGAGGGGGCACAAATAGCCAAAAGTGTTGCAAATGATTTTACGAAGAAAGATCCGTCAAAACCTCGTTTTGTTTGCGGCATTTTAGGACCAACAAACCGAACAGCTTCTCTTTCTCCTGACGTTAACGACCCCGGAAATCGAAATGTCACCTTTGATGAATTGGTGAAAGCCTATAGGGAACAGGCAATCGCTCTACTGATGGGTGGTGTGGATATACTGATGGTAGAAACGGTTTTTGATACCTTGAACTGCAAAGCCTCTCTTTTTGCTATTCAGGAAGTCATGGAAGAAAGGCAAATTGATGTTCCTTTGATGATCTCTGGTACTATATCGGATATTAGCGGAAGAACACTGTCAGGTCAGACGACAGAAGCTTTTTGGATTTCAGTAAGACATGCAAATCCTATAAGTATCGGATTGAACTGCGCTCTCGGACCAAAACAACTTAGACAATATATTCAGGAATTAGCACGAATAGCGGATGTGCCGGTTTCGTGCCACCCCAATGCGGGGTTGCCTAATGAGTTTGGGGAATATGATGAAACACCCGAGAGCATGGTAGAAATATTAAAGGAATTTGCAGAAACAGGATCGGTAAATATAATAGGTGGTTGTTGCGGAACAACTCCCGACCATATCAGAGCATTTGCAGAAGCGGTTAAAAATATTGCTCCTCGTCGGATTCCCAAATTGGAACCTTATACGCGCTTAAGCGGACTTGAACCTTTGGTAGTAAGACCGGACTCTAATTTTATCAACATTGGGGAACGGACGAACGTAGCCGGATCTGCACGATTTTCCAGATTGGTGAAGGAGGAAAATTTTGATGAAGCCCTGGAAGTTGCTCGTCAACAAGTAGATAATGGCGCTCAACTGATCGATGTGAATATGGATGAGGGAATGATTGATTCTGAAGAAGCCATGAAAACCTTTCTGAATCTTATTGCCTCTGAACCTGATATTTGTCGAGTGCCTATTGTGATCGATTCTTCAAAATGGTCCGTAATCGAAACAGGACTTAAATGTTTACAGGGAAAGGGAGTAGTCAATTCCCTCAGCCTGAAAGAAGGTGAAGAAGATTTTCTACTCAAAGCTAAAATGGTTCGTCGCTATGGCGCTGCAGTAATCATCATGGCATTTGATGAAAAAGGTCAGGCAGATACCTACAAAAGAAAGGTGGAGATATGTAGCCGGGCTTACCATTTACTCGTAAAAAAAGCAGGCTTCCCTCCGGAAGATATCATCCTTGATCCAAACATTTTCGCTGTGGCTACCGGTATTAAGGAACATAATAATTATGCACTATCCTACCTCGAAGCATGCCGAACGTTAAAAGAGACACTTCCAGGATGTTTGATTTCAGCTGGGGTAAGCAATCTGTCATTTTCTTTCAGAGGTAATAATGCCATACGGGAGGCGATGCATTCTGTTTTCCTCTACCATGCACAGAAGGCAGGCATGGACATGGGTCTTGTGAACACCGGACAGCTTACAATTTATGATCAGATCCCCAAGGATATTAAAAGAACCATAGAAGATGTTTTATTCAATCGGGATGAAAAGGCGACGGAGCGGTTAATTGACATTGCAGGGAAGATAAAAGGAAAAAAGAAAAAACTACACACTGATTTGGAATGGAGAAAGAAGGCGGCTAAAGAAAGATTAATTTATGCATTGGTTGAAGGAATCGTCAAATTTATCGAAGATGACGTAGAGGAATTGCGACGGCAGTATAACCACCCCATTGAGGTGATCGAAGGTCCGCTAATGGATGGAATGAATCGTGTGGGAGATCTATTCGGATCTGGAAAAATGTTTCTTCCCCAGGTAGTGAAAAGTGCTCGTGTAATGAAGAAAGCTGTCTCATATCTGATCCCGTTTATAGAAGAGGAAAGAGCATTGTCTGGAATAAAAGCTGAGAAGAAAGGGAAAATACTGTTAGCTACTGTCAAAGGAGATGTGCATGATATTGGAAAGAAAATTGTGGGCGTTGTGCTACAATGTAACAACTATGACATAATAGATATGGGTGTTATGGTTTCATCTGTGGAAATTTTAAAAACAGCACAACAGGAGGAAGTCGATATTATTGGATTGAGTGGACTGATAACACCTTCATTGGATGAAATGATTCATGTGGCAAAGGAGATGGAGCGGGAAAAGTTTAAAATCCCGCTATTAGTTGGGGGTGCAACCACATCAAAAATCCATACCGCTATAAAAATAGAACCCCACTATGGTGGGATAACCACTCATGTGTTGGATGCTTCCAGAGGTGTGGGTGTGGTGAATAATTTACTTAAACCAAGCAGATTGAAGCTATTTGAAGAAGAGATAAAGACGGAATATGCTCAAATTCGTAAAATGTACAAGAGACGAAAAACCAGGAAGAACATTCTACCAATAAGTGAGGCGCGTCGACGAAAAATGAAGATAGATTGGAAACATTACCTTCCACCTGTGCCAAAGCAAATTGGGATTCAACTGTTCGAAGACTATGCCCTGGACGAGTTGGTAAATTACATCGATTGGACACCCTTTTTTGCTGTTTGGGAGATGCGTGGAAAGTATCCGTCCATCTTTGATGATAAAAAGGTTGGTAAAGAAGCGAAAAAACTTTTTGATGATGCAGTCGGACTACTTCGCCGAATTACTGATGAAAAATTATTGGTAGCTCATGGAATAATAGGGTTATTTCCTGCCAATGCTATTGGGGATGACATAGAAGTATATAGCGATGGTGATCGTCGAGGAATTTTGTCTGTAATTCACGGACTTCGTCAGCAGTTTAAGAAACCTCCTGGTCGTTCTAACTTTTGCCTATCAGATTTTATTGCACCGAAAGCTTCCGGCATTTCCGATTGGGTGGGAGCATTTGCAGTGACGGCCGGTTTGGGAGTAGAGGAACTTTGTCAGGAATTTGAGTGGGTTAGTGATGACTACAACAGCATTATGACCAAAGCACTTGCGGATCGACTGGCAGAAGCTTTTGCGGAACGATTGCACGAGCGGGTTCGAAAAGAATTTTGGGGGTATGCAGCAGAAGAGCAGTCCTCCAATAAAGATCTGATACGGGAAAAATATCAGGGTATCCGCCCCGCACCGGGATATCCCGCCTGCCCGGATCATACGGAAAAACGGGTGTTATTTGATCTCTTGGATGTTGAAAACAAAGTCGGTATCCAATTGACAGAAAAATTTGCCATGATTCCTGCTGCTTCCGTTTCAGGATGGTATTTTTCACACCCGGAATCTTCCTATTTTGGGTTAGGGAAAATCGAAAAAGACCAGGTTGCTGACTATGCTACCAGAAAAGGAATGGAAATGAAAGTGATGGAAAGATGGCTGCTTCCGAACCTTAATTATGAGCCCAACCTATGAAGATAGAATAGCGGTGAATCAGTTATCGGAGAGGTGACTGGAGACTGGTAACTGGTGACTGGTAGATTGGTGAGTGCCTGCCCCGGTGAAATAGTTCGCAGGCTCACATTTCACGGGGGATGGCGATACCTGAATATATACGAATTTTGAATTCCTTGTTCGATATTCATTATTCGGATTCTCTCGTTGTAAATTATGCTAATTCAATATTCGATTACTCCCATATTACACATCCTCACATCCTTTTCCTGTCAGTGATCAAAGTGCAACAGAGAATATGAAGTTCCTATTCTTTTTCATTGACGGTATTGGTCTGGGACATGATGATCCAAGCCGCAATCCTTTTGCTCGCGCTGCCATGCCCCACCTGCAAAACCTGCTGGAAGGCCAGCGCCTGGTCGTGGATACGATTCCGTCGAGGACAAGCTATCGAGGCGGCATTGCAAATGTCCCAAACCCTCAGAAAGCTCCCCAACGGGTAATTCACCAACACCATAGGTTTGAGAATGATCGTTGCACCTTGCTGGCTTTAGATGCCTGTCTCGGAGTGGAAGGATTGCCGAAATCGGCCACCGGTCAGGCTGCTCTGCTCACAGGTATAAATATGTCTTCCAAACTAGGGTATCACCAGGGACCGAAACCAAACGATGAACTTGCTCATTTAATACAGGATAACAACCTTTTCAAAACTTTACTTAATGTCGGTCTCAAGGTAACTCTACTCAATGCCTACCCACCTGTCTACTTCGCTGGACTTGACTCCGGTCGTCGCCAACAGGGGGTAGTAGCTTTTGCAGTCACCAGCGCTGGTATTCCCCTGAAGACTACGTCAGACCTCTTAGCAGGCAAGGCTCTCTCCGCCGATTTTACAGGTCAAGGGTGGCGGGATCAATTAGGCTTCCCAGATATACCTCAACTTGAACCTTCTGAGGCGGGGGAACATTTGGGGATGTTAGCTCAAGAATACGACTTTACTTTCTTTGAGTACTGGCTGAGTGATTATGTCGGTCATCGACACAATATGAGCTCAGCTTGCACTTTACTGGAGACATTTGACAAGGTTTTAGGAGGCTTATTGGATGTTTGGGATGACGACTTGGGTTTGATCCTGATCACTTCCGATCACGGAAATCTTGAAGACCTGAGTACTCGCCGACACACTTCCAATCTTGTACCTGCGCTTGTCATCGGTGCACCACAATTGCGATTGCCTTTCGCAGCTACCCTACACGATTTGACAGATGTTACACCTGCTATTCTACGGCTTTTTGGTCTGTAGAGTTTAGCAGATGTGTTTACGTGTTTGAGTGTTCTTGTATTTACTCAGTTTCTGAATTAAAAATAATATCCAACAGTCCCAAGGAGCACATCAGCCTTCAGAACTTGGCTTTCCTGATGTCCAACCAGCTTACACTCATAAGCATTTTCGAGGGGGATTGAAGTCTTCCTACAAAAGAGACTATATCGCTTTAACGGTTGGGTCAGTTATTTGTCAAATTTAATTGAACATCCCAACGCCTTCGTTGATGTAACTGCTGCCTCCCTGCCGGCAAGCATTTCATCCATAGCGTTCATGAGATATGGTTTTTTTACCTTTTTCGGTTTCCCGGCGTTATCATCTATGGCGCCTCGATAAACCAGCTTTCTCTCTTTATTAAAAAGAAAAATATGTGGGGTCCGTGTTGCACCAAAAACATTCGCCAGCCTGGAACCCTCATCTAAAGTATAATAAAAGCTGTAGCCATAATCTTTGGCTCTAACCTTCATTTCGTCAATTCCATCTCCCTTCTCCCGAAAAGCCTCATTGGAATTGACAGCAATCATTCCAATTCCTTTGGGGACATAGTTCTCCGCTAATGTAATGTAACGATCTTCCCATGCATGTACCCACGGACATGTATTACAAGAAAAAATCACCAAGAGACCCTTCTCACCCATGGCTTCATTCAGGCTGATTTCTTTGTCACTGATGTCCTGCATTTTTACATCCGCCATAGGGATAGACGATCCTATTGCCAATTCTCCACCCAATAATTTCGCTATAAGAAAAAGGGGCAGTATCCAAGTTATTTTTTTATCAAGCATCATGAACCTCCCATCGATTCATAAATCGATTTTTTTATTGCCGATACAAATCGCTCTTTCGATTCTTTCCCTTCCCATAAATCTACAACATTCCCTGTAGATTTTCCAAAAACTATTGTAAAAGGGATTGCTCCCGTCCACTGTTCAGAAATTGCATCGATAAATTCATTACTATCCTGATCTTTGATAAAGGATAGACCCGTCACCCCATGTTCTTTAAGGAAAGTTAATACCTTTGCTTGTTCCTCGAGCCAGTCCACACTCACAAAATAGACCACCAAACCTTGGGATGCATATTCACGACTTAACTCAACAATCATAGGGAACTCTTCCACACAAGGTTCGCACCAGGTTGCCCAAAAATTAACCAGCACGCCTTCAGATCCAGTATGGGTACTGACTGTTTTTAAAATAAAATCCGCATCAACTTGATTAGTTTCAACTGTTGGTGAACACCCACCAGCAATTCCTATCAGGCCGGATAGAAGCAGTAAAAGTGGAAATTGATAAATTTTCCCCATGTTTATGACCTCATGATTGGCAATTGATACCCAATCAAATCTCCGGGAGAATCAAAAGTTTCCTCAATATTCAAAACGATTTCAGGAAAAATGATCCCTCCAAATGAATTCTGCAGTACCTTAAACTTCACCAGTGCTTTCCGGAGATTCCCTCTCCCCTGAGTCTTTTTACCTTCTTGACAACAATGAAGTCCGGCAGCAAATTGAATAAGTCCCCGCAAGATGATTTCCCAGTCGTCCTCTGAATCGTTCCCAAGCTCACGCCAGATGTCTTCCCAAACTTCGT
Organism: Fidelibacterota bacterium; assembly: GCA_004124475.1. Lineage (GTDB taxonomy): Bacteria > Fidelibacterota > Marinisomatia > Marinisomatales > SCKK01 > SCKK01. Next base: position 33,236 of record SCKK01000013.1, on the reverse strand, counting down.
GAGCATCCCAATATCGCTGCTGGTTGAACAGCCAGATACCCCAACGAAATTTGAGCAACTGTACCTTGCTAAATTTCGGTTCGATTAAATGCATGATTTCCTCGATTTTTCGTTTTCGGGGTGGCATGAAATTTATTTAGTGTCTGAACGAAAAGTATTACTCAAATCCCTAAGTTTCGGGACTACGTCTTTTTAATTCCTCTCCCCGACCCCCCCGACAAGTCGGGGTCGGGGGGGGGTCAGGGCTATGATCTTAAATGACTCAGTGCTATTCATCCTCTACTGGCTCTTCCTCTGCAATTCCCATGGACATGAGAATCCACTCGCTTCTATCCGGTGTTCTCCCCAATTCCATTCGGTAGAGTTCTCCTGAAGCGGTGTCCAGCATATAGTGCCAGTGAGTTCGGTCGATGCTAAAGGATTGAAGCTGATATCTTCCTCTAATTTCACTTTTTGCCAATTCGGTTCGGAGGAAGCTCTCTAACTGCTCGAGATACATTTTAATGGAATCCTCCTCAGCCGGTTTTGCGCCGATGAAAAGAAATAAGGATGTGACAAGTAAAACACCTGTCATAATTCCTATTGTGAATGTCTTCATTTTAAACCTCCTTATTTATTAAACTTTACTAAACCTTTAAAATTTAGTAAAGCTTTCTTCTCGATTGCTCATATTCTTTCATTCTCTTAACAAAATCATCTTCATCCGTTGCTCTTAGAAGTGGACTTATCTTTATATTTTCGTCGAGTGTTATTGTTTGGACATTCCCATAATTATGTCCGGGATAGATCACAGTATTACCCGGAAGAGTGAATATTTTAGAATAGACACTCCTGTACAACTGCTTGGTATCACTTGTTGCGCCAATGGTGCGCCCGGTGCGACCCACGAACAGAGTATCTCCGGTAAATAGCTTCCTATCCACCAGATAGCAGACAGAATCCGGTGTGTGTCCAGGAGTATGAATCACTGTAAACTTGAGTGATCCCACATGAATCATGTCTAAATGGGAGAGATTTTGCTGGTTCAAACAGTGGTTGTTATGTCTCCAAAGATGCACTTTAAGATTTGGGAAGGCTTGTTGATATTCCCGAAGATAAACAATATGATCGTGGTGTGTGTGAGTAATCAGTAATGAAACTGGAGTGAGCCTGTTGTTCTCGACTGACTGTATCAGGTGTTCTACTGGAACCGCAGCGTCAATTATAACGCTTTGGGGAGAATCACCTCCTGTCACCAAATAGGTGAAATTTTTATCAAGTCCCCCTTCAAATGTTCTGATCTTCATATTTCTTAAAAACAGTGGAAATCTACAATGAATCTAAAGTTGAAATGTATTATTTTCTGCGAGTATTATTGTAATTTTATCAAAGGTTGTTAACTGGGCAGAATAAATGAAGAAGCAAAAGAGTATATTAATAAAAATATTAGAACCGTTAAATAAAGAGGGAATTAACATTTCAAAAATTGACCTGGGTGATTTACAGCTTGACCGTGAAACCGCCCTCACCCTGCAAAGGGAAGTCAGAATGATGGTCATGCGAGGTCAGCACACCACTGTGGATCTGGATGGTCAATCGATTCCACTCAGCCCAGAGGAAATTAGCAAAATGTTAAAAGATACTATTAAACCTTACTCGGGATCCGGAGGCAAGAAATGAGAACAGTAGGAATTTTTCTGGCATTAGCCGGAGCTGCAGTTGTTGTAATTTATATTGCATATCTTGTTTTTCAAGCTATTATCGATATTCCATTCCCTATCAAAGCAGGACTCGGACTTATTATCATCGGAGGAATACTTTTCATTGTCAGTCTAATCAGGGAAAGAAGATCAGACGCAAAAAAGAATCATTCAGGGGGATAAAACAATGATCCTAACTACATCTTCCTCTATCGCCGGTTTTCATATCAAGGAGACGAAAGGTTTGGTTAAGGGAAGCACAATCCGTGCTCGCCATAATAGGTAAAGATATCGTAGCAAGTTTGAGAACATTAATTGGAGGCGAAATTAAAGAGTATACCGAAATGATGGCAGAATCAAGAGAAGAGGCGTTGGAAAGAATGGTAAAAAATGCCGAAAGTCCGGGTGCAAATGCCATTACCGATGTCCGGTTTTTGACCTCAATGGTTATGTCTAATAGTTCGGAAATACTTGCTTACGGAACGGCGGTCGTGGTCATTCCAAACCAATAAAAACTCTGACTTAATGATTCATAAAAATGATAACAAAATATTAGTGTTTCCCTCCTCGCGGAGGGAGTCCCTACGGGACAGGGGAGACCCTCTGGGTCAAAGGGACTCCGTTGGAGCAAGTATTCAGGTGTTAACGTATTAATGAATTGTCCGTAAGAATGTCACAACAGGAACTCTTTTTAAAGTAGGGATTTATGGTATACTGTCACGTATTTACTTGAACACATGAACCCGTATCCCAAAACTTCGGGACTACGCTCCCTACGGGGTGGGCACATGAACACTTAAACACTTTAACACATGAACACTTTTACACTTATACATTCAACCCTTTTTGAGTTTTTCCAGAGCTGCTTTAAGTTTTGTCTGGGTCTCCGGAGTAAACCATTGATCCACAAACTCCTCGACAGACCTTGTTTCCTCCTTAATTTTCTCTAATTCAGGTTCCACCAACCTTTTCTTGAGTCGTTGGAAAGCAGGGAGTGATTGAGCAATTGATTTTACTTTTTCTCTGGCATATTCAACTGCCGCCTCAAAAGGAAGGATCACGTTTAACATTCCTACTGATAATGCTTCTTCCGGAGTATAAAATTTTCCAAAAGCCACTACCTCAAATAAATTGTTGACAGGGATTGATTTACGGATTGCAGTAAGTGCAATTGGAGGTAAGTCAACACCAATTGTAAGTTCGTTTACAGCAAATTTGATGTGACTCTTTATCCCAATCCTGTAATCACAGGCAAGAGAAAGGATACATCCGCCACCGACTGCATGCCCATTGACCACCGCAATAACAGGACCAGGAAATGTTAAAACTTTATATAGAAGGCTCTCAAGTGTCATGATTCCCATTTTCAGATCATCACGACTGGTGTCCATAAATCGGATGATATTCAGTCCGGCGCTGAAGAAGCGACCATTCCCCATTAATACCACACCATGAAATGATTCGTTTGGCTCAAACTCACCACTAAGTGTTTTAAGAAATTCTATATCCATGGCGTTAGGACCATCACCTGCCATCTCAATGGTTTTGATCTGGTCAATAATAGTTGTTTTGAACATGAATTAATTTAGTTGGCTGTATTCTACAAATGAACTGAATTGACGGTTCATAATTCAAGCTTCTTTATATTCCATCCCAGACTTATTTTATTTAATACGCAAGGAAGAATCTTTTCCCCTTCAATCTAATTCACTGTAATTTTAGGCATTGCCCCGGTAGCTCAGCTGGATAGAGCAACGGACTTCTAATCCGTAGGCCGCAGGTTCGAGTCCTGTCCGGGGTACACATCTACGGATCACTTCGTTCAGCAGATAGAGCAACGTACTTCCCTGTCCGTCGTAACCCAATGTAATCGGGAGAAGACAGATAATCCATAGGTCACAGGTTCCCAGCCTGCCCGCCTGTACGACAAAGTCGGGCTGGCGTGATGCAGTCGGGTATGGAATCTCGCCCGGGGTACACATCTACGGATCACTTCGTTCACCTACGATGCACAAGTTCACAACTGTAATATTTCGAACTTAGTCCATCGTAACCCGATGTAATCGGGAGAAGATGGGCAATCCATAGGTCGTGCCTGTCCGCCGTAACGCCCGCCTGTCGGACGGACAGGTAAGTGAAGATGGGAGTTCCCTGCGCGACGGTAGGCGGGGAATCTCACCCAGGGTACACCTCTACTCTACGTTACGAGTAGCAAGCTATCAATAATATTAGTATAATTCCTCATAATCTATTTGTCTGATTTTCTTATGCCGGACAAATCTCAGAACTCATGTAGGAGGGCCGGTTTTGATACTTTGATTTTGAGATGAGTATTGAAATATAAAAAGTCTGTTTTATGAGGTGTTCTTAAGATAATTTTGGATTGTGTCAAAAAGGGTGGTTTTTAATAATTCTTGAATTAAGGCATCATCTTTATATAACTTACAACAAAAGATGGAGGAATTGCTTGTGAAAGAAAAAGAGATTGGCTACGTTTCCAATTATTTTGGCAAACTCTCAGTAGCCGCAATAGAAATAACGACAGGAAAACTATCCGTAGGCGATACCATACATATTAAAGGACATACGACTGATTTTATTACCAAGGTCGGTTCCATGCAAATAGAACACAATTCTGTTTCAGCAGCAAAGAAAGGCGACAGTATTGGTGTAAAATTATCTGAGAAAACAAGAAAGAAAGATAAAGTGTTTAAAGTTGTAACAGATTAATTCGAAAAAAAAGCACACTCTGATGATTAGCAAAGAATCCTTTCTTTTGCAATTCCATCAAATAGATAAGCTTTCTCCAATTCGAATTCAATCATAGTATGTTCTTCAATAGCATCCATATCTTCAGCCTGCACCTTGGTACCAATGAGGATTCGGTACAATCACCAGATAGATTTCATTTCCCACACGTCTAAAGACCTGATTTTCATTGAGCCTCCTCGCACAAACAAATTCAGGCCCAGACTGTCTGCCCGTTTTGGATAATATCGACCAGTAATGCATTCCCGTCTGTTAGCATAAACTTCTATCACAGACTTATCTAGAAAGATATGGAGCCTCAGCGCCTTTTCGTCTGCCGTTAACTCAAAGCCTCCCTCTCGGTTTCCTGAAAAAAGACGTTTGCTTATACGGTTGTATCCGATCTTCGTCTTTTCTTTTCCATCGGGAGAGCATCCCACCTCTATTCCGAATGATTCCGCAGTTCCCAGTTCGAACTCCACAACGATCTCCAGGCAATTCCCTTTAACACCATTAAGAATATTGGAGAATGCAGGTTTGAGAGCAATTTCTTTGAATTGATAATGTTTGCCGCGGAGTTCTCTCAATTCGGGTAACGGATCCATGCATAGTACATCATCTGACCGAAGACTGATAACGCGAGGCAGTGTTAAGATGCCACTCCAAGGGTAGCCTTTAGTACCACCACCCATTATCCAACCCCATATGATCCGTCGTCCTTTATTATCCTTAAGAGAGTTGGGAGCATAAAAACTGTCACGACCGCCCATATCCATTGTATGCCATGGTCCCGGATTGAACATGGAGTTTTCATAGGTACCAACCGAATATTTCACTTCATCATGAGGAGAAACGACAAGTACGTGTTTATCCCTAATGGGGAAAAAGTTCGGACACTCCCACATATTGCCAAAACCGATACAGAAGGGGTACATGTAATCCCATGCAACCAAGTCCTTTGAGCTGTACAGCAGTGCTATCCCACCTTCGCCCTGAATTCCGGATCCAATTAGCATATGCCAGGTATCATTTTCTTTCCAGACAAATGGATCACGGAAGCCTTCCAAGTCATCCCTTGGCGGTTGCTCGATCACTGGATTGCCAGGATATTTTATCCACGTTCTCATGCCGTCATAGCTTCTGGCGATACATTGAACTTCAGGCCACACGCCTGTATAGATAATCGTTGGCACACCATCATGCACCACACAGCAGCCGGAAAAAATACCGTCTTTATCATAGCTGCCAGAAGCCGATGTGAGCGCTATCGGTAAATGTTCCCAGTGAACAAGGTTCTTGCTGACTGCGTGACCCCATGATATGTTTCCCCATGTATCGCTGTAGGGATTGTGTTGAAAGAACATATGATACTCACCCTTGTAGAAAATCGGGCCGTTTGGATCGTTGATCCAGTTGGCTGCTGTCGTCAAGTGGTAGATCGGACGGAGGGGATCTTTCTCTGCTTTGGCCTGTGCGTTGCTGACACTTGCGTTTGCCTTGCTGATTAACTCTCTGTGCTGCAAGTCTATTTGTCTCATTCCGTTATGTATTGCCACTGTTGTTTATGGATTTACCCGTTGCAGTGCAAAATCCATTGCAGATGCTGATGCCAAAGCTTGGCTGGGTCTAATATGGATGATCTCCTGTTCTCTCTACGTCAAAGATAGACACATAGGAAAACGGAGTTCAAACCTCTATTCAAACCAATCGAGTTGGTGGTTAGGAATACCTAACAACTGGCCATATTTTACCGCTTCCGTTATCTTTTGTTTATCCCCTTTTATATATGTAAAAACTTTGTTGGGAAAGACCACATACTCATCGCTCTCGGTTGAGACATTGGCATACCAACGTGGCTTGAGTGCTTGACTCAATTTCTCTGATATGACCGCAACTTGACTTTCATCACCTTCGAAGTAAATTGCAGTCCAAGTTTTGGGTTGAAAGTCGGCAGTATTATCAATATCCCAAATTTCTGTTATGGTAACCTTAATTAAACCTAAGATGCTCTCGTCTTTCAAACTTTCTTTGAGCAGTAATCCAGTAAACATCTGTTTTCTCCTTTCAATACTCCAAAACTCAACGGCTTATTGCAAATGTTAAGATGAGCCAAAACTGAATCGCCAAACATGAAATCATACCTACGCCTAATATTTTCCCTGATAGATATTCGTAATACTAGCAAACCTTTGATCATACTCAACACCTTAAAAACACACCACATACTTTCGGTGTAATCTACAGCAATGGTCAATGCGACTTATTCAGAATCCAAATCACATTCCAAATGAAACTCTTTTCGGTCACATGGCGTGTCCGCCACCAACGTAGATTTTCTGTCCAGTCACCCAGCGGGCTTGATCTGAAGCGAGAAAAACAATGACGTCGGCTACATCTTCAGGGTTTCCTATCCTTCCAAGGGGAATAGAGGACAGAATTTGTTTTTCCAGCTCAGGCGTAATCCAACCAGTCTGTATCGGTCCCAAGGATACGGTATTAACAGTGATACCGAATTGTCCTAATTCTACTGCCGCACTTCGCGTGTAGCTTTCCAGCGCCTGCTTGCTTGCACCATACGAAATCTCAGAAGGGAAACAATATGCTCCATCCGTACTCACATTTATTATACGACCCCAGCCTGCTCCTCTTTCTATATGCCTTCGCACAAACTCATTCATCACTAGAGCAACCGCCCTTGTATTGACTGCGAAAAGGCGATCAAAGCTTTCAGCGGTGATACTATCAGGGCGGTCAGTCCATAGTTCAACCAACTTGTTACGTAACTCGTTATCTATTGGAATAAATGTGTCTGCTTCCCAATGAGCTGCATTATTGACAAGAATATCAACTGTTCCAAAAGCTGTTTCGGCTTCGTCAAATAAGCGTGGAATAACGGTGGAATCAGATAAGTCTGCCTCCCATGCATGAGCTTGACCGCCAATATCATAGATTGCTTGAAGAACTTCATCGGGAGGTTTCGCCCTTTGTTCATCGTAGAACGCCTTGCCCGGTGAGACAACCTCATTAGCCTTAGCCTTGTTGGATGAAGACACCTTGTTGTCACCGCGAAAATAATGTAGAAACACTTTTGCACCTTGTCCTATGAAAGCTTTTGCAACACCGGCACCTATCCCATATGGGTTATTAGCACCTGTGATAATAACTACTTTGTCTTCAAGTTGGGTATCAATCATGATTGTATCCTCTGATAATTTCCAATCACTTGATGTTATGCCCCGACAAGTGCTACGATGGCGCGTACCTCACGTTTTTTGGCCTACTATGCCAGATTGAAAACTGACTGCTTCACTAACTCCTATATGTTTCAATTAGATCAATGGTTAAGCTTGCGGACCAAGAAAAATGGTTGGTACCACACCCCTTGCCTGTAAATGGATCAAAGTATTCATAGAAGCCATTTTTTAAGACGAGTTCCAATGTTTTGGTCGCTAATTCTTTGGCTTCGTTATGGTAACCATAATTCTCCAATCCTTTGATCATTAACCAATTCATATTGATCCAGACCGGACCGCGCCAATAATTGACAGGATTAAACTCCAGTTCGCTCATAGACACACTACAAAGAGGATATCCATTTTCAGGCCAATATTCTGTAGGGGAGGTTAATACGCGTATTATCGATTCAGCCTGTTTTAAGGATGGAAGCTCAGCGAACAAAGATACAAAATTTGATATTGTATTTTTAACAATTCTTCTTTCATTTTTCAAATCATAATCATAGTACATTTCACGATCTTCATCCCATAATTTAGTGTTAATGGCTTTTTTTGTTTTCAACCTCCACTTCTTGATTTCCAGTACATTCTCTCCTAAAATGTGACCGATTTGCTCTAAAGAATGTAGTGAAGTATACATCAGAGAATTAAAGAGAACAGGTTGTATGACGAAGGGATATTTTACTCGAATAACACCCTGATTGTATCTGGCTTTTTGGAATAGTTCCACAAGATAAGTATATCTATCATACTCTTGATCGGTTGGTCTCTGATCGGTTGGCAAGAGGCTTGTGTCAACTCTCTCATACTTCGGAATCCATTCCATCTTAATGCCTTCCATAACTTCATCCCAACGAGGAGAGTTATCTAACCCGCTTTCCCATGGATGTATAATATAGGTCAATCCTTCCCCGGTCGGATCACGTTTGTCAAAGAAAAATCGGTGATATTTCTTTAAGTTCGGGAAAATGGAGCCTAAAAATTCTATAGCTTTTCCCTTATCTTTTGAATTTTGGAAAATCTGATAGGCTGCATAGGATAATATAGGCGGCTGAGTAATCCCTGAGGTTTGAATATCTTTAGGAGACTCGGGACTTGTTGAACAATTCCAATAAGCAGGCCCAGGATGGTAATCATCACAATCAGGATTAAAGATAATATGAGGTACCATCCCATCGCTCCACTGACCACGTAGGAGAGAAAGAATTTCCTCTTGTGCCCTGTTTTCATCAACATGTGATAATCCAATTGCAATGAAGGCTGAATCCCAGTTCCATTGGTGAGGATATAGGTGTGGAGCTGGTTTAGTCGCACTTCCGAGATCATTATCTCTTAAGATCTTTATAGCCCTATCTCTCAGAGATTCCAATTCACTTTGGTTTAACATTGTGTTACATCTCTTTTCTGGCAATGAAAGAGAAGCCTAATCTGATGACCCAAAAACATGCTACAAGCTGATGTTGTAACTTTACATGCTAAGATTAAGCCAAACACTACGGCGAGTATTGTATAGATCAACCCCCTCATATTTGTCTCCAAAGTACGCGTTCTTTGGAAAATATAGGACGTGATATTATTTTGTAAGTTTATCCCAACCATCTCCCCCCTTAGCCTACGTCAAAATTCTCCCACAGGACTCAGAGTCCTGCGGGAAGGTGTCTGAGGAGCACTCCCAACTGCATCATCTGGGATTATATAAAAAACAAACGATCTTCTGTATTACTATCAAAAAAACATGCTTTTGAAAGATCGAATGAAACCTTAACCCGATCACCCAATTGAATGGATTCCATGGCGGGAATCCGTGCGATCAGGATTTGTTGACCAGCTTGTAAATGCAGAAAGGTTTCATTTCCTAACGGTTCGTTGATGACTACGGGGAATTCCAAACCATCTTCAGTCAGGTGTATATTTTCAGGGCGAATACCAAAAATCACATTCTCCCCTTCAAGCTTATGAATGTTTTTTACTTCGGAAAGATTAATAGATACCTTTTCAGCTAACAGACTGCCATTTTCGATTTTTCCTTCTAAAAAATTCATAGGTGGAGACCCAATAAAACTAGCTACAAACCTGTTAGCCGGATTTTGATAGACCTCAAGGGGAGTACCAACTTGCTGGATTATACCATCGTTCAAAATTACAATCCGGTCTCCTATCGTCATGGCTTCTACTTGGTCATGTGTCACATAGATCATCGTTGTACCCAACTGTCGGTGGAGTTTCTTGATCTCTGCTCGCATATGCACACGCAATTTTGCATCCAGATTAGAAAGGGGTTCATCAAAGAGAAAGACCTTTGGATCGCGAACAATCGCTCTGCCAAGAGCTACTCGCTGACTTTGGCCTCCGGAGAGCTGCTTAGGTTTACGGTCTAATAAATCTTTTATTTCAAGAATGTCGGCTGCCTTGTGAACACGCTTCACGATTTCAGACTTTGGGACTTTTCTGAGTTTTAATCCAAAAGCCAAATTATCAAAAACACTCATATGGGGGTAGAGCGCATAATTCTGGAACACCATGGCTATGTTTCGGTCCTTTGGAGGAACAGGGTTAACCAAAGTGTCGGAGATCCATATTTCACCTGTGGTGGGAATTTCTAATCCTGCAATCATCCTTAATAGTGTAGATTTTCCACATCCTGATGGTCCTACCAAGACCATAAATTCGCCGTCGTTAATTTCCAGATCAAATTCATTTATTACGAGGTGTATATTGTCAAAAGATTTATTGATATGTTTTAATGTTATCGTTGCCATGATTACCTTTCCATCCTAGTTAAAAAGCTCCTCGTTCTTGAATTGCCAATAAACATTCAATAGTTGATTCAGCCCCAGAATTGGTGTTAATTGAGCTATATCCATTAATACCATCAAAACAACGACCTTGGTCCGGAATATACATCGGGGTATTTGCAATATTATTTCCCTTAAACCACAGGAATACCTCTTCTGATCGCTGGAAGTAAATATTTTCTCCAGTGATTTCAGCCAACGACTTTATTCCACGGTAAATTGAATTAAATCCGTAGGCAATTTGAGGCATATCTACAACGGAATATTCCTGGCTGTAACTTACAGTTATCTCTCTGGGATAATCATTCTTGATTAAAAATGGGACGAAAGAATCTGCCCAAATCTTGGTACTCGCAAGTACCGTACTATCACCGGTAATTTTATACGCTTTCAGTAATCCATACACATGATTATTTCCCCAGTTATGCCAAATATTCTTCCAACACAAATACATGCCATTTAGATCGTGCTCGGGTTCTTGATACTGATATTCGATCAGCCCCACCGAAATTTTTTCGATAGTGTCTTGATAATTAAATTCCCCCGTATTATGCAGTTTTGTAAGAGCAATCAGCAACTCACTGTTTATATCGGGGGCACTTTTCACTAACCAGGTAGGTTTCATACCCAATTCAGTTAATTCCCTTGAGGGGTAACGCCGGACAGCCTTTTGAATATGTCTATCAGCTGCTGCGATTCTATCTTTCACTTTTTCTAATAGCTGAGCATCTTCAGGATAATTTGAAAAAATATGATAAGCTGCTGCCAGTCCTCGCAATCCACGGATAGCCCACCATCCAAACTCAGCAATACTGTTTTTGTGGGTTGTATTAATGCTACCATCGGAAAACATGAAATTGTACCACAAACCGTCTTCCCTGCTCATATAGAGGAGAAAACGAGTCATTCCCCTGGCAATGCGAGTAAGATCGCTATTGCCATAGGTAAGAATCTCTGTTTCCAAAACCTCCATGAAGCGTCCGACATCATCCACGCAAGTGATTCCTTCTCCCACCGCAGGCACCGGCTCATAACTTGGTGCATCTGCGTAAATCCGGATAAATGTGAGGGTCTCACCATCGATTTTCATACTATCGACTAATGACAGTGCATGTAATAAATTTATGGGGGACGTAATGTGGTTGTTTTCAACATCTTTTTCAGGCGCTGTGCACCATGCCAGAGAAATAAAAATTGAAAAAGAAACAATCGATTTCACTTATACAATCCAGCTATCATTCTCAAATACTACATCTTTCAAGTCGATGTAGGCTACACCGATAACCGTATCAGCTCCTCCATATAGGCAAAATATTCTTTTATCCTTTAACACCGTAGCATTGGAAAAAATAACATTCGGAATATATCCATTGACCTCCCAATCCAAAGTGGGTTCAATGATCGGTTCTGTCTGACGTGCAAGTACTTTACCGGGATTTGTGTAATCCAGCAAGACCGCCCCCAAACAGTATCGGTGATGTTCATCAACACCATGAAATATCAGGAACCACCCTTCCTCAACCTTTACCGGTGGACCCCCAATACCAATCTTTGACTGGTTCCAAGTACCGGGGATAGGAGCCATTATCTTTTGATGACCGGTCCAGTTCAGCATATCGTCAGAATAACAGAGCCAGATATCTGTATGACGACGATGAAACATACAGTATCTTCCGCCGATTTTTTCAGGAAATAGAGCTGCATCTTTGTTTGGCTCATCCAAGAGTACGCCTTTTCTTGCCCAATGAACAAGGTCCGTAGAAGTTGCCATACAAATTCGGTAATCATTTTCGAAACGACCGCCAAACCCGGTATATGTCATGATAAAGGTATCATTCATTTTAACAATTCGTGGATCTTCCGGTCCCCGCAATTCTTGCGGAACGTCATTGGTTAATATCGGTTTATCATAACGATGCCATTTTAACAGATCACTGCTGACTGCATATCCTAATGAGTTGATATATTCCCCATATTTCTCACTTCCGCCAATATCAGTGGCGCGGTATATCATGTGGTACAGCCCGTTATGATAAACTGCTCCTGCATTAAATACGGCAGACCTTTCCCAAGGGTGGTTTTTAATCGGTTTCAGTATGGGTTCTTTTGTAAGGCGAGTAAGCTTCATTTATTATCCTTTTATTATTTGATCAGTATGCATTTTCTAACTTTGGTGAAACCAGATGCCTGTCCATAGGATTCTGCGGAAATTTGATAAAAATACACTCCGGAACTTACTTTTGATGCATCCCATATAACCGTGTATTCTCCGGGGTTCATATCTCTATCAACAAGCACCTCCATTATTTGTCCTAAAACATTAAAAACCGTTATTGTTACATGTGTTTGTACAGGAATCTGATATTGAATTTTTGTAATTGGATTAAATGGGTTTGGATAATTGGGAGATAAGGAATATTCCACTGGAAAGTTTTTGTCTAAAAAAGTATTTAACGTTTCGAGGTATAAATCTTGAATTTCATCTTCTGTTAAAACACGTCCGTAAATACGAATGTCATCAATGATACCCTTATAATTGAAATCTGTTACTCCCGGTTTTGATTGCCCAATAGTCAAATCCAATCCGGTTTGGTTAATAATGCCGGTTAATGATCGGGACGCATCAAAGACGCCATTAATATACAAGTCCAAATTCGATCCGTTGTACAATCCGGAAATAAAATAATAATGACTGGTGTCTAATTCGGTATTAGAATCCAAATCCCCGATTCCACCGGTTGTGTTAACCGTCCACCTGATTTTTCTGTTGCCCATGAAAGTAAATTTCCAGCGTTCTTCCCAAGAACCGTGAGAAATCGGATACGTTTCGGTTCCCTGAGCCGGGATTTCCCCCGGTTTTATCCAAAAATTCACAGTAATAGAATCTCGAAAATTTAATTCAGGACTATTCGGAATCTGTATTCTGTCAAAAACACCATCAAAATAGTAGGCGCTATTTTCATTTCCAAAGCGATCGTTTGTGAGTGTCGCTCCGTAAACGACCCCATCTTGACCATTATCGCTTTCATCGTTAGCATTTCCATTGAAAGGATAATATGCAGCCAGATCGGTAATCGAACTCTGGACGGTATCAATAACCACGATAACTAAGCTGCTTCTGGTTTCTTTTCCATAGCTATCTTGTACCGTACAGGATACATAATAATCTCCCATTTGCAACGGCGCCATCCAAGTGGCCGTTGAATCATTCCCACTGATGCTTCCTCCAACCGAAGACCAAATAAAAACAATATCGTCACCATCAGGATCATAAGCTTCACATGTCAACATAGAGGAAGTACCCAGATGCACTTCTGACGGATCAGCTGTTAAACTTGAAATAACCGGGGCATGGTTTGATGTATCCGGCGTATCGGAATAATGATAGTCCACAATGACATTATTAACCAGCATTTTATACCCATCGTAAGAAACGTAACCATTCGCTGGAGTCACAACTAAAACGATGGCTGAGTCAGGTGGAATTATGAAAGAAGTCACATTACTAACTCCTTGAATTATAAAATTATTGGTAACCGCATCATACAAATCTTGCGATTCAACACCCACGTCAATTTCAACAATTTGCTCACTTTCATAAGGGTTATAATAAAGATATGTTGGAAAGGCATCATCATGGAAATAATCGGTTTTCAAAAGATCAAGTTTAAGAATGACATCAATATTTGTCCTATCAACAATGGAGCCTAAAATGCCAACATGTGAACCGCCATACAATGCAAAATTTGTTGGCGCCCAGTCCATTCTCACCGCATCGCCCGTGGCAACAGGGCTCATGCCCTGCCATTCGTGTCGGAGTCCTTCATAACTGATGCAGAAGGTCGAATCATAGGTAAGCGCCCAAGCTTCACCATCCTGGTTTTCTACCGGCAGACCATTGGCATAGAAGTACCGTGCGGCATTTACCAAATTCAACATCCATTTACCAATGGCACGGGCATAATGATTATCATAACGTACAAGCGGTACTAATGCTCCAGCAGATTCGAAAGTGTTCATGGCGAAGGCATACCCTTCGGAATCAGTAATACTGCCGGCTAATCCGCCGCAATCGTATTCATTCCAGTTCCCCGTTACAATCCCCCATCCGGGACGGGCTGAACTGGGACCAAAACACCAGTCGACCAATTTACCGACATCATAGTTATAATTCATCTCCGCATTCATGCGCGCGGCGGTATAAGCCCCGTATGGTAACAGTATTTCATAAAGCGGATTGTTATTTCGCGCCTGTAGATATTCCAGGCCCCATTCGGCAGCTTGGAGAAAATTAGGACCACCGGTTTTTACCCAGGCCATATATTCAATCCAGGCAACTCCTGCGGCGGCATCCGGCTCACGATGCCCAGAGTAAACCGGACTCATTAATTGAAAATTGAAATAGGTATAATTAAAATCGGGGACGGTGGTTTCACTGCCACCCATAGACTCACTTGCTTCATGCCATCGCGTGGCAACGGAAATAAAGTCGTTTGGAAAGTCGTCTGACTCAGGATACAAGTCGAAAAGCTGGTAAAACAGGATGTTGGGCAGAAGGTCATACCAAAATGATGCTCCCCATCCACCACCGGGATTATTAAAATATACCCCAGCGGTATTTTCGGCAAAATATTTCCGGCACATCCGGACCCAGTTGGAGCCATTCTGATTGCTTTTATCCATCTCCACCAAGGAAGCACTAACGACCGCCGCCATAGTATTAATGGCTTCACCACTAGTATTTGCACCGCCCACATAAGATGGCAAACTGAAGGTGGGTTGACTGTTAACGGTAAAAACCGAATCCCATTTAATTAGCGGTAAATAATTACCTGTCTTGGTAAAATCAAATACAAATTCGTCGTAATCTATTGCAACCTGTTTCCAGTCTCTTATTTCAAATGGCAGGGGCAGAGGAGGCATTAACTCGACCCGATCAATCGTATACTGTTCATCCGGCTGCGAAAAAACAATATTAATCAGCATGAATACACTGACCAATGGGCTATAAATTCTCACTATTCTATCCCTTTAATCCTGAGGTTGCCATGCTATCTATAAAATATCTCTGGAAAAATGCATATATTAAAATAATTGGGATTGCGAGCAATGTAGCGGCAGCCAATTGAGCGCCCAGCTGGCCTTCAGCCTGCCCACCTACCTTAAAGATTGTTACCAATTGTGGCATGGTCATCAATTTTTGAACTCTTATAACAATTAAAGGCCAAAGTACATCATTCCAGCTTCCCATAAATGAAAGGATACCCACGGTGATGATAACAGGTTTCGATAGGGGCCAGATAATCCTGAATAGTATTTGAAAATCGTTACATCCATCAATCTTTGCAGCATCAACCAGGGCTTGCGGTATGTCCCTGAAAAATTGTCGGAAGAGCAGAATCCCAAAAGTACTAATCATACCCGGTACAATAAGTGAGAGATAGGTATCAACCCAACCGAATTTCACCATTAATATATACATGGGTATCAGTGTTATCTGAAAGGGGATTACCATGGTAAATAAAATAATCCCAAAAATAAAATCCCGACCGAAAAATCTTAATCGTGATAAGGCATATCCTACAATTGACCCGAAAATAATGACAAAAAAAGTAACTGAACTAGAAACAAACAAGCTGTTTAGAAGAGCCCTCCCAATCGGAATTTTACTGATTACATCCTTGTAGCTTCTTAGTGAAAAGTTTGAAGACCAAAGACCTATTTCGCCTATTTCAATCTCCGGTTTTAATGTTGCTGAAATCATCCACAGAAAAGGGTAGGCAAACATAAGCCCACCAAGGATAAGGAAGATATATAACAAAGTCTTTTTCACCTGAAAATACTTTCAGAAAGACCCAAGTCCCCAGTCTGCCGACAGGCAGGCAAACCCTCCCGCAGGGACACCTGTGGAGGAGCAAATTCCAAATTGGAGCTTATCTTTTGACTCTTGATTGATACAACCTCGTTCTCGGTCTCCACCAGTTTGCGAATCTCCACTGCGTTCCGACTTAGTTCTTGGTTCTTCGTTCTTGTGTACATAGGAATTTTCATCCATTTTTGTGGTGATTGTACCATGTGGGTTTCATTAAAAACCACTTTCCGGATCACTGAGCTTTATATTGGTGATTTCTATCATAAACTATCCTCTTACTTTTGTTCAATAAATTTTTTCTGGAGAAGTATGACCATCAGAATGATGAACGCAAAAAAGAACCCCAAAGTAGCGGAATATCCCATATGTCCAAAGAAAAACGCCTGATTGTAAATGTATAACATAGCCGAGAGAGTGCTATTCATCGGTCCTCCCCCTGTCATGACAAATGGCTCGATAAAAAGAGAAAATCCTCCTATCGTAGAAAGGATTATCACGAGCAACATAGTGTTGTTGAGAGATGGTAGAGTTATGAAATAAAATTTTTGATATGGTTTAGCGCCATCAATATCCGCAGCCTCGTAGAGGTAGCCGGGTATTCCCTGTAATCCCACCAGAAACAGAACAACATAAAGCCCTACATTCTTCCATGTTGCCATTATTGCTATAGAGGTCATAGCCCATTTAGGATCGTTTATCCAGGGGATTTTCGAAAATCCCATTTTAACCAAAAGTAAGTTCAAAAGACCCGTTTCATACGCATATAGTTGCTGCCATAAAATGGTTATAACAACTCCGGATACAATGACCGGTAAAAAGTATATTGCACGGAAGAATCCTCTGAACTTGATTTTTTCATTTAGTACTAAAGCAAGCATCAAAGCAATAACAATCTGTAACGGAATGTGAACAACAAGGAAAATGAGTGTGTTTTTAATCGACTGGAAAAATTGTATATCTGAAAAAAGTCTCACAAAGTTTCTTAATCCGATCCATTCCATAGGGGTAACAATGTTCCATTTATGAAATATCAGGATAAATGAGAAAAAAAGTGGGAAGCCTACAAATAAAAGGAAATATAAGATATAGGGTAGGCTCATTACATAGCCTGTTTTGTCACTATCCCTGAATTTCGTAATAATTTCCATTATCTTGAACGATTCCAATCGATAATTACTTTTGCCCTCTTTGCTGCTTTTCTTACAGCTTCTTCGGCGCTCCTTTTTCCATAAATTGCACAAACTTCATATTCCTGAGAAATTCCGTCAAAAATCTCCTTCAGATCAGATACACCGTCTACACCCCTGGTTAAGGGCGCTTGCTGCGCAAATTTTACTATTTTCGGATGAGACGTGAAATATTCAGTATATAGAGAATCGGTGCTTAAATTTTTCCTTATCGGAATTTGGCTACAAATCTCCAGCAACCTTAAGTCGCTTTCCGGACTAACCAGAAATTTGGCAAATGCCCATGCTTCCTTTGGGAATTTTGTGGTGCTGAAAATTGCTATATTTTTATGATCACCATAGGTGTATACGGGACCAGAATAATCATCGGGCACAGGTATAGGAAAAATATCGTACTCAAAATCGGACGATTTAAACTTTTCAACGTACGCAATATTCCAGGGACCAGTAATATTTGTAGCCAATCTTTCAGCGATAAAATTATCACCTTGAAATTCGGTTATTGGAAAATACCCGTTTGCGTAAATATCTTGAAATAATTTAAAAACCTTTACTGAGGCTTCATTGTCAAAGATTATTTCCGAATCCTTAAAAAGTGTTTTTCCACCTGAGGCAGCTATATAGAACGTGTAATAATCAAAAAGACGCTGCCACCAGATTGGCTTTAAACTTCTGTATCCAAACCACTGGTCGATCATTCCGTCACCATCAATATCCTTTGTAATCTTCTTAGCTGCTTCCAAAAACTCAGAATAAGTTTTGGGAGTTTGATCCACCCCTGCTTCTCTAAACATTTTGACATTATATATTATCATGAGAGGATTGGTTTTCCAGGGAATCTGATAAAAATGACCATCCGGGGATCGAAATGATTCAAGTAAATCTTTGGGTACTCTTTCTGTAATGTAATCAACAAAGTCCGGAAACTGATCCAGCCTTACAAGACCACCAGAAAGGACAAAATCATCCATTGCTCCGGGCCACATATTGGAACAGATATCAGGGGTAGTTTTACCGGCAATGGCAGCTAAGAGTACTTCTTCCGATGATTGACTGGCAGGAATAGGCTGTAAGTCAATTTTAACATCATCATGCGTAGAATTCCATTTTCCCACTAACTCCTTTGCCAGCTTTATCTCTTGGGGATTGGAAGCACACCAGTAGGTTAATTTTATTACTTTTTCATTATCAGTATAAATCTTTTCTTTTGAATCATTACAAGCAAAGATCCAGAAGACAATAAAAAAACTAATTACTGAAATATATCTCATTTATGCACGACTAATTTTTTCGTCTGGGAGAAGTCATTCATTTTTAATTGATAAATATAGACTCCGGAAGCGATAGATTTGCCAACATTATTTTTTAGAATCCCAATAAGGGAAAATAAATATTTGAGTGCTGTCTCCCTGAATCACCGTGCTGTCCATTCCAAGTTCGCTCATCACTAGAATATCTTTGCCTATAAAGTTATTGGATTCCTGGTATATCTCTGGTGCCACCAAAACGGTATCACCATCTTGTACCAAGTTGATTCCTCCCTGGATGGAATCGACATCTACAGGAATATAAATTATTGTTGCAAAAGATACCGTTGCAGTAATAAAAAAGAATACAAAGCAAACCAGCGATACTGATAAATATTGTGTAAACATCTTGCCTCTTGATCCATGGGCATTTAATTGAATCCAAGTCTTTATAAATAAACAAATTAGAACCCATAACGCTAAATTCTAATTTCCCCAATCAAGCTGCCTATCAGGGATACCTAACGACTGTCCGTATTTTATTGCTTCTGCTCTCACTTTTTCATCTCATCGAATATACCTAAATACTTTGTTCAGAAATACTACATAAACATCATCCTCCGTTGAAACATTTATTTACCAGCGACCGTCAGATTCTATTGATTGGCTTAACCTGTCGGCAATCATATCGACCTTATTTTCATCGCCTTCAAAGTAAATGGCTGTCCAAATATCGGGGTGAAAATCTGCAGCGTTTTCAACATGCCATGTTTCTACCCTGGAAATCTGTAACATGTCGAGGGCGTCTTCATCTTTTAAACTTTCTTTGAGTAGTAGTCTGGTATATTTCTTATGTTGTTTAGACATCAAAATATTATCCCATCAATGAAATTTGCTGTTTTGCCTCTGGTGATGGATCAGATCTGCGGGTAAGATACACCAAAATAAATGGGAACAATATAGCCGGCATTTTTTCTTTTCGTATCCTAATACCACGTCTGCCAATCCCAATCAATTGTCGGGTACGCCTGACGTGGTAATGTTCCGCCGGTTTTTACAGTATATACTTCAATAGCTTTAGGATAATTCTCTACATCAACATAAAGCCCATCTAAAACTTCATGATTAATTGTGATATTATACTTTTGTTTTAGCCTTTGAATTCGGTGGTACATTTTAGAAATAATTTCTTCCTGATAAAGATCATTCTTCACATCAGACTTTGCCCTCTCAAAGGGAATTATTTCACCGTTTTTGTTTTTATAGTTTTCTTTATTCTCATTAAAATAGCTGATTAATCGGTCTTCCTCGATTTTTATCGATTGAGCGATATCGGCTTTGACTGCAGAATATATTATCTTCTCTTTCCACCACTTTCTTTGTAATTCCACAATCTCACGATTCTGTAAACCCCTCCTATAAGCTCGATCAATCAATAATTTATCACGAATCATTATCCAGATCTTTTGCTGAACAGAACCGAAAAAACTTTGAGGTGATTGAGTACTGAATTTCAAGTATGGTTTTCTATGTTCATACCATTTAATAAAATCACTAAGCAAGATATTTCCTGATTTATTATTGACTAATACCATACTTTTCTTTTCTTCAATTTCCGAACGACCCATAGATTTGAATACTTCCCCAAAATAATTCGCCTCAAGCCACTCAGAATATTTTTCTGGTCGTAAAACATTTTTACCGATAAATGCTCGAAGTATATCAAATGTTTTCCTTACTATCACGGGGTCTTCTTCCAGCATCAGGTTGTGTACATATTGATCCGATAATTGGTCTGTTTTTTGTTTATAAATCGCACGTTCTACATCATAGCGCTGTTTCATCCACTCTGTTTCCGTCATGATAGGATTGGTCCATCCATCAATAAGTTTGATGATATACCATCCATCTTGCTGGACTTCGATAGGATCAGAAATTTCTCCAACTTTCATTGAATCAACGACAATGGACAAAGCCGTATTTTTAATTTGAAGCCTAAACCGCGTGATTTCTAAAGTCCGGTCGTCAACCGTTACAGAGTCATTGATCTGATTAATAAACAGGCTATCAAATGATGCACCTCCGTCAAGCATATTCTTCTGATTAATTGTCTCCTTTTTAGTTTTATTGAATAACCACATTAATGTTATGTTTTTTCGATTTTTTTGGATTCCATCCTCAATTTCTTCCTCAGAAACAATCACATTGTTCATTACATCATCTCTATACAATTCCTCAGTAATAAGATCCCCTTCAATTTCCCTGAGTGATTCCAAGACATTGAGGGAATTCCCCATCCCAATTGCGTATCCATCTAAAGCGAGCAATTTTTCATATATCATTAAATTCAAATACTTCTCCTTAGAATTCTTTTCTCGCTTTAGAAAAGCAGAACCAAACTCATAGTTAAGTAAAAATTCTCTGGCGGTAATATCAATATCACCTACAGTTGCTACTATGACTGAATACTTATCTGATCCTAAAAATGAGTGTTTCTCCGGAAATTCAATATTCTGGCCTCTGACCAATGAAGAAGAGGTAATAGTCAGAAATATAAAAAAACAGGTTTGCCAATATTTATGAGAATTTTTCATTCTCGACACGTTCATCAATATTTATATTTTAGAAACTTACGCTGATCGAAATTAGTTGAACACTTGTTAATCTTCCCATATCTCGATAGGCATAATCCAACTTAATTTTTGATCGACTGAAAGGCAGATATGTATTCATTCCCACACCCAGACCAAGCCCACCTTCTGCTTCTTCCAGAAAAAGGTTTTGATATCCACCTCTTATAAAGACCCTTTCTTGAAAAGCCAATTCAGTACCTATGTTTAGACTTTCATAATCGTCGCTGGGGTGCAGCGCATCAACAGCCACAGTTAATCGTAGATTGTTAGACTCCATGACATTTGTTGAAACGCCAATTTGAAAGAGCAATGGCAAGTCCCATGAATCCATTTCGATGTTGTGAGGAATCCGCTCATTTGAACCTGATATGGTTTCATCAATTCTGCTAAATCGTCGAGTATCACGTCCGGAAAGTTTCATAGAAGAACCAAAGTTGGAAATAGAGGCGCCAATAGTCATGCCACGAAACAGATCGGTTTTAAAAGTTGTTCCAAAATCAACGGCGACTGCAGTGGATTTCATATGCCAGATTTTCTGCTGGATGTATTTTGCTGTGAATCCAATGGCAAAACGGTCGGTCAATTTGCTTGCATATGAAAGTCCTATCTGGATATCACCTGCACTAAAAAATTCACCGGTTCCCTCAGGCTTATCAATAGTACGCACCTTCATATCATCCATCGATAAAGAAGTAATGTTTAAGCCAAAAGCTCCATAAGAGCCCAATTTCAAAACAACTGCAACAAAATCAAAACTGGTGCCGGCAATCCATTCATTATGAATACCGACAACTTCACTTTGTTCTAATGCTGTAATACCTGCAACATTCCAATATAGTGCAGTCGCATCATTAACGATACTTACGAAGGCACCCCCCATACCAACAGCAACGGCTCCAACAGGAATTTCTAAAAACGGTGCAGCAGAAGTACCTACTTTGGAGACATTCTTAGTTACGCCTTGACTAAATGCTATACAGGGTAAGACAATTATTAATATCTTAATAAATTTCTTCTCCATAGGTACTCTCATTGCAATTAAGATGATAAATTGACGTTTATCATTTTATCAATGCAAATCTGCCAATTTTCTCTCCAATTCCCGGAGCATCAACATGATAAACATATATACCATACGCCACATTCATTCCATCCCGGGAAACCAGGTTCCACAATTCTTGTCCGTCAGAAATAGTACTGTCGTGTTCAAGAATTTTAACCAGGTGACCGCTAATAGTGTAAATTCGTATGGTACACTTTTGGGGAAGATGAATGAAATAAATTCGTCTCTCTCCTCTACCAACGCTGGAAGTTTGTGGCTCCCAGGAAGCTGCCCCTACATACGGATTCGGAATAACAGCAATATCATCCAAATCAGATTTTGCTTTAGACTTATCAAAAGCAGGTGCCCTTATCACAAACTCATAATATTCACCCGTTCGAAAGGGTTTTTTTGTTGCAACGAAGAAAATATCTCCTATTTCAGGAGGTTGTTGTAACGAATCAGCTATGGTTGAATCCCTTTTGAATGTAACTGACCAGCTTACTCTTAAATCTGAGAACGATGTAGCTGATTTACCTGCTGAATCCCCATAGACAATAAAAATCGCATCACCATCAATGTCATCCGGATTGGGGTTTGTAACATTAAATATAGAATCCTCAGCGATATCACGAAAAATAAATTGAATATTGTCTGTACCTTCCGTGACGTTTCTAATCGTTATATTCGAAGGCTGCGGCTGACTGAAAGGTGTAGATGGAAAGGAAGTATCACCTAAGGCAACTGTGGTGAAAGTAATCTCAAAGTCAGCAGGATAATTCACCCTCTTTGATTTGTAGGCATTTGCAAAACGCTCATCAAACCCAACCTGAACAATATAATTACTGTTTCCTGTTTCCCAACCCGTCCTATCATAATCAATAACTACAGATGGGTCATTTTCAATATCAATAGCAAAACCGTCTAAAACAGGAGTTTGTTCATTTATGCCAGTCAGAGTAGTTAATTCAATGAGCGTATCTCCAACACTAAAATCGATCAATCTATATGAGGGGTTAGAATTATCGTGAAAAGCTGAAAAATCCTCAAATTCAAGTCGGTACGTATGGTTATCTTTTAGTGAATCCGGATCAAGAATATTGATGGTTACCCTGCCTGTACCAGGACCTATATGTTGAACATTTTCTATTTCCGGTGGGATATAACCTGCAGCAGGAGCTCGCGGCGTAACAATAGCGGTATTGATATCTGTCTCAAGTTCGCCTGTGATTTTTTTCTTGATTGTGCTGCTGGTTTCGGAAGGCGGAATGCCTAAAAATTCTCCTTCTATCGTAGTTGTTGTAAACCCTTGGTCATAAGCAACGACAGCATAATAATAAGTCTGACCATTATTTACCGTAGAATCTATGTATGAATGTTTGAGCCCGGAATCATTGCCTAAATCAAATAAAGCACCATTAACATCGATGGGATGGAGTCCCTTAATGCCATCAATAAGATCAAACTGAGCAATAGGCTTGCGAAATGTAGCTTTTCCATAGGCGTCCGTTATGAGTTTGTTTTCTAAGAAATTAGGTTCGGTACTACGATAAATTCTATAGCCTTCAAAATTATATCTCTGATAAAAAGCATCCCACGTCTTTTCTGCTCTATCATCCCAATAAAGTGTAACTCGTCTGTCCCCGGGAATCGCTTTGATTATCGGTTTGTCAGGTGGTTTCGCAAATCGATAGTTGGCATTATAAATTTGCTGAACCGTCCTTTTTCTACGAAATATATCATCTTTATCAATGCCAAAAATCAATGCCATTGAAAATCGCTCTGTCTCCCCTGTTTCCTGACCATAAGTATTACGACCGTTTAGTTGAAATAGATAGCAGGAAAAAAAGTTTGCCAGATTGACCCCAATAAGTTCCTGAGGCACCGGTGTTGGAAGCGCAGATAACGCCCCCCAATTCTCCTCATCGTTATCAAGATCATAGGGGTTATGTGTCGGAAAAATGATAAACCCGGTTAAACCTAACTGGTCTGATTCGTCTTTGTCTAATATTCCAAAATTGGGTTCACCCTGATCCGGCATACCATTTGCTTCTGATCCATCGAGGTCAGGGCCATTGTAATCATCATCAAAAGGTCCTATTCCGTCAGTACCGACATCATCATATAATGGCTCTCCTTCATCCCATTTACCGTTCTCGTCAATGTCGAAATAGGTTCGCCAATTGGCATTTTCATCAGCATCCCAATGAGGTTTCCAGGAATATCCATAAAAGTTTTTAAAATTTAACGTGTCCTGAAAAACATCTACCAGGAATGGATCATCAGATGGATTCTCAATAAAGACTGCTGCTTCATTATCTCTTCGTTCGTCCCAAAGACCATCCTGATCATTATCTTTAAAATCATACGATTTTCCCGGACTTTCCAAGAAAGCGTATGCTGCCATACCAACGGGGCTCCAATGTCCAGGGCTACCAAAAGAAACCGTTGACCAGGCATAGGAGATATCCAAGAGTACGTCAAAGTTACCTGCATTGTTGGAAGAATTGTCATGTCCCCCGATGCCCCAATCTACATATTGAGCAAACAGAGTTTTTTCATAGTCAGTGGTACTCATGTTGGTAATCTCATAATACCAAAAGATGACATCTTCCGCTAAAACCTGCGACCATTGAAACCCGCGTGCCCGCACCTGCATACCTAATCCCCCACGGGTCGTATCTTCACTATCCGGATAATACTTGTTATTGATGATATACTGACGATCCTCATTATCATCAAATACAAAATAAGTTTCGAGATCTGCATTCTCGACACCTTTTCCGAAAAACCCGTTCCAAATACCGTCCCAATCAGCTGGTCGATCCGGCCAATGATCAGGCCAGGTTTCCGGTCTGCCGCTCTGTGCCGGACTCGATTGAAATGGGTCCGAATAGCCAGGAAGCGGCCACCATCCATAGGTCACTCCTGTAGATGGATCAAACCGTGTATATTCATAATAATTAGTCTCAAGTGGATGAATGATGTTTCCCTGTGGATCTTCTGCTTCTGCCTGTACGATAATGGCAACTCCATCCACATAAGTATGGTTTGTCCCCTTTGGCCACACACCACTCCGACTGGGTTCATTTAACCAATCCGCAATCTGGCCAAAATTATAATAAACTGTTTCAACAAGATTACCATCCATAATACCTTTTTTAGTATAATTATGATTGCCTTTATTCCAATCCACAATCCTTTGAGCAAAAACAAAATTGAAACTGATAGCCCCTGAAAAGATGAGGCAAATCATTAGGGATGTTTTTAATGAATATTTGTTTTGTAATACTCTCACGGGTTCAAATGGGTGGTGTATTATGCATTAAACAACTAAAATGAATATAAGATGCCAAAAATAATCTGTCGAGGTGCTGAATAAAAATCCGGTCTTGTAAAATATTCTTTCAATGTATTTACACCTCGGGGGGCTTCCTGTGCCCTGGTAAGATCGAGCGTGTATCCTGCTCTCCCTGTATCTCCAAAAACCCCTGTTTCATTGGCTGTATCAAGAAGATTATAAATCTTGATAAAAGCCGATAAATTCTTGCCGGAAATAGTAAAATATTTTGTAACAAACAAATCTACATTGAAAAAGGTGGGACGATTATCACTATTTTCCAGACCAGTTCTCTGGTTTTGCAAAGAGGGTGTATAAGGAAGTCCTGAACCTAACTTTCCGATAAAACTTGATATAAAGTCACCAGGTTTCCCTACAGTAACCGTGAAATTTAAAGAATGAGTACGATCCCAATCGAGGGAAACAAGTTGTTTGTTACTCTCAATGGGTGGGCTCGCTTGTGCATTCTCAAATTCATCGTTGGGGTCTGAAGCATTACCTTTTGCAACCTGGTATGTATAATCTATATTCGTACCAAATCCACTGCTTAAACGTTTTTCGAAGGAGACTATAAAACCACGTGCCGCGCCATAATCCCTGTTAATATATTTACCAAACTTCTTAAACTCACTTTTTATATGAAGTTCCTGTCCTAAGAGGTTTCGAATATCTTTATAGTAGGCTGTGGCGGTTATACCTATACCCTCTGCGAGTTCTTGTTGAAGTCCTATTTCGTAAACAGTCGTTCGTTGCGGTTCCAGGTCTGCATTGCCAATCACATTTCCAATATTTTCCGGATAATTTCCTGTTAAAGGAATTCTAAAATTTGGATTTCGATATAAAAATTCAAAGGCAGGTACCTGGAAGAAATGACCATACGAAACATGAATAGCCCCTCGGTCAGACATAGGATATGAAATTCCTATTCTAGGACTCAACTGATATTTTGCGCTTGCTTTTGTAAATAGAGAATCCGGAAATGGAGGGATTAGATCATCCAAAACAGCAATTTCATCAGGATCATTTAATATTTTGCCATCAGGCTCAAAATAATCAAAACGAACTCCCATATTAACTATTAAATATTCTAATTCAATCTTATCCTGGACATACCCTGCAAATTGATAAGGATTATTATTATAAATATTATGATCAAAACTTCCGGGCTCCGATAAATACGGTAGATTATTGAGACCACTCAAATTGTTGATATGAATTTGAAAATCTTTATAATCTAATTTATGAAATTGTAATTCCAAACCGGTTTGTATCTGATGGATATGGGTAACTTGTGAAGTGAGATCAACTTTTCCTGTATATGTTTCCGTTTGATGAAAAAAATACCAATTTTCTGTACCTCCGGTTAAAAAGGCATTTCCGCTTACATCTCTTTTTCGATCCGGATCTACATAACGTGAGTCGAGTGGATTCTTGTAAACATATCTCTCTGACTCCGTTATGAAAGCAGAACCTTTAAAATCAATAAATGTAGAAGCGCTGATAATGTGTGTATAATTGGTACTTAATAAAATGCCCTCCTGGAAACTCAAATAATCACCATCCGGATTTAGCTGATATCGATGATTATATTCCCGATAATCACGCTTTTGATACAATCCCTGTAATACAACCCATTTTGTGCTGCCCACTTTTATGTGAAGTTTACCCTGTAAGCTTAACCGTTTTGAAAAATTCATCGCTACATATTCATTATTTCCAGTTGCACCGATATACCAATCATTAGGATCGTTTGCTGAAAAATTTGATGAATCCGGAGGATTAAATATTCTTTGACCAAATATATAACCTTGATTATTTAAGAATCTTCCCGAAAAATAAAACTTTAGAAAATCTCCTACTCCTGGAACAGATCCACTTAAACTCGCCTGGACATCATACAAATCTGATGGAGTAATGTTATCAATATGTTTGAAAACACTGTTTCGATTACTTATATAATCACCTGAATAAGTTGAGATCTCACCTGAATATTTATTACCCGGTACTTTTGTTATCTGGTTTACCACACCTGAAAGTGCTTCACCATATTCAGCGTTAAAAGTTCCGCTCAATATTTGAATTTCCTGAATGCTGTTTACTTCAGCCTTCATAGAAAAATCTCCGGAGAATACATCATTTACAGAAACACCATCAATCAGATATTTTACCTCATTTTTTCGTCCACCGCGAAAATGACCATCAACGACACCTGCTTGTAAATTGATGATTCCTTCAATATCTTCAACAGGCATTATTGCTATCTCATCTCCACTCACTATCGACATTGTTGAAGTGAGATCTCTTTGTACAATTGGTCGCTCAGCTACAGCAATAATCGTTTCACCCATCAATGCTTCCAACCGCAATTGGAAATCAATACGTGTCGTCCGATCCACTGAAACTTTAATATCATTAATTACAACGGTTGTATACCCAATATAAGATGCCCTGACTGAGTAGGTACCAGGTGGAATGTTTAATATAAAATAGTTACCATCAATATCGGCTGCAGCTCCCATGTTGCTTTCTTCAATGATAACATTTGCCGCGATAAGAGGTTCAAGTGTTTCAGCATCAATGAGTCTACCGGCTATTTTCCCCGTAGTTCCGGATAGGGCAATACTCATAAAAGATAATAAAAGTAAGAAGAGCTTGGCACTGGTAATTCGCGTCACATGGTGTCCTTCAGCTGACGGACTGGATCCTGCGGAATCAACAGTAGTAATTAAATTACCTACAGTCATGTCATTTTCTCAACGATCCATAAAACCTGGACTCAATTTTTTCTCAAAGCTGGTCAGGATGGATAGTTTGTTTTCCAAAAATTTTAAGATCGTTTGTGTTTTCTATAGTCAATGAATACCAAGCCATAGCTGATGGTGAAATCAGTTCAACTATATTGACGTTATTTTACTAATGACATGACTAAGTCTAAAATAAAACTACCGGAGGCACCTTATAATAGGCGCCCCCGATAGATTTTGTTTACCTGAGGAACATCATTTTCTTTACAATCCTGCTGTCTCCAGTATTTAGACTATAGAAATAAATACCGCTTGGAACCATTCTACCGTATTTATCTCTGCTGTCCCAAATCACTTCATAACGTCCTGCCGGCATTGATTTATGCAGCAGTGTTTTGATGTGCTGACCCAGTAGATTATATACTATCAGTGATACCATTCCGTCATGAGGTAAGGCATACCCAATTGTTGTTGTTGGGTTGAACGGATTCGGATAGTTATTCGCCAATTCAAATGTTTTGGGAATTCCATCCTCCTGTTCTCCGTCAACTGCAATTGTGGCTAACTTCTCAACCGTCAGGTCATCGAAGTATACCGTTCCAGTGAACCTTGCATAGGGGTGAAGGCGTATCGAGATTGCTCTGGTCTCAGGATCATCCGGTACTGTGATATCCAGATTATACTGCGTCCAGTCAAATGATGTGACCGGGGGCAACACAAACTGCATGTCAACTGGATAGCCAGAAATATTGTTAAATCCATCGTTGTTATCATTCCCTTTCCAGAATCCATACGTAAATCCAAACGCCCATGTCGTAGGATATGCCGCTGCAGAATCGGGAACAAGGTTACTCGCCTTCACCCAGACACTGACACGCAGCACATCTCCAGGACCTACTCCGGATAGTACCGATATGTCTGAACCTGTATTGGCATTCTTACCTGCTGCGCCATCACCAAAAAGGAAACGCTTCGTTCCCACAAACCCATCGTGTGGCTCACGGTCAAACGGCAGATCAAACTTCAATGAATATAACCCGGAATGTGCTTCTTCATCCGTCACTATCGTGTTCTCATATCCGTGGGTTATCTCACCATTATTACCACCGCTGGGCGGCAACCAGTATATCCATCCACTGGGAACTCCTACAGACGTGTTCCAGTTCTGTCCAGCCCAGGCGCCACCACGACCATACAGCATGAAATCATCTGCCCATACCGTACCCGTCGCATTTTTACCGCCAACAAATTTAATACTCGTCATCCAGGAATTCCTCGGCAAGATAGTCGCTCCAACTCCATTCGTATCCGCCACAAATCCACCATTGCTCGCAGCACTCTGGTCTATCGGTAGCTTTGTTTCACCAATAAACAGCCCTAAACTGTCGGTAAACGTGTACGATATATACCACCTCTCATCATCAGTCTGAGGATCTGTGTTCACATTCTCAGTCCTTACATATGCACCTATCTTAATATCCACATTAGCGCTATGCACCGGTGACCAAAAATCTGCCATGTTCTCTGACACCCACATCGCAGCCATGGACGTCGAATCCTTGCTGATCTTTAATGAACGTCCCATCGACCGAAACTGATCCGTCGCCCACTCCAATGTGGATCCTGCCGGTTCACCGACCTTCACCCAGTAGGAGGGCAGATCTCCCTCAAAACCGCCAACCGCAGACGTCAATGCAGGAATGTCCAACTTCTCAACCGTCAGGTCATCGAAGTATACCGTTCCTGTGAACCTTGCATAGGGATGGAGGCGTATCGAGATTGCTCTGGTCTCAGGATCATCCGGTACTGTGATATCCAGATTATACTGCGTCCAGTCAAATGATGTGACCGGGGGCAACACAAACTGCATGTCAACTGGATAGCCAGAAATATTGTTAAATCCATCGTTGTTATCATTCCCTTTCCAGAATCCATACGTAAATCCAAACGCCCATGTCGTAGGATATGCCGCTGCAGAATCGGGAACAAGGTTACTCGCCTTCACCCAGACACTGACACGCAGCACATCTCCAGGACCTACTCCGGATAGCACCGATATGTCTGAACCTGTATTGGCATTCTTACCTGCTGCGCCATCACCAAAA
This sequence comes from Fidelibacterota bacterium, assembly GCA_004124475.1. GTDB lineage: Bacteria > Fidelibacterota > Marinisomatia > Marinisomatales > SCKK01 > SCKK01. The sequence continues at coordinate 2,608 of SCKK01000013.1, read as the reverse complement.
AGGAAACGCTTCGTTCCCACAAACCCATCGTGTGGCTCACGGTCAAACGGCAGATCAAACTTCAATGAATATAACCCGGAATGTGCTTCTTCATCCGTCACTATCGTGTTCTCATATCCGTGGTTTATCTCACCATTATTACCACCGCTGGGCGGCAACCAGTATATCCATCCACTGGGAACTCCCACAGACGTGTTCCAGTTCTGTCCAGCCCAGGCGCCACCACGACCATACAGCATGAAATCATCCGCCCATACCGTACCTGTCGCATCCTTTCCACCGACAAACTTCATGATCGTCGTCCATGAATCCACAGGAAGAATCGTCGCTCCAACATCATTCGTATCCGCCACAAATCCACCACTGCTCGCAACACTCTGATCTATTGGTAACATCGTCTCACCAATTAAACCACCAGTCTCATTGTAAAATGTGTACGATATATACCACTTCTCATCATCAGTCGCCGGATTCGTGTTTACGTTCTCGGTCCTCACATACGCACCTACCAACATATCCACATTGGCTAAATGCTGAGGGGACCAAAAATCAGCCGCATTCTCAGACTCCCAGACAGCAGCCTCTGATGTGGCACTCTTGGTGATCTTCAATGATCGGCCCATGGAACGAAACTGATCCGTCGCCCATTCTAACGTCGATCCTGCCGGCTCTGCACCTATCGTCCAGTAGGAGGGCAGATCTCCCTCAAAACCGCCAATAGATTCAATTTGAGCAACACCGGTACCTGTCGTCAACGCACAAAACAGACATACTCCAAGAAACTTCTTTAAATTATCATTCATCATCCAAGTCTCCTTATTTTGTTTATTCACTCATTTATCCACTGTAATAAAGTGGATTGATGGATTGTCAAAACCCAAATCACCTAAAGGTTTTTTGAGATGAACATCCAATTTTGTGTTATCCTCTATTAGGATATTTAATTTCACCAATACTTGACTTACTTAGTAACGATCAAATAAAGATGTAATTCAAATTTTTTGTTGCGGCATATCACAACGGTGCCCGGGAGTTTTTTAAACACATCCCGACCAGATCATCTATTCGTGCAGTTCCCACGCACATGACCGTATCAGCGCCCCCCCAATAAATCTTTACCGTCCCGTCACTTTCAGGCACGGCTCCACAGGTAAATACCACATTATTCACATATCCGGTAACTTCCCATGGGTCCTCAGGCTGAAGAATCCAATCATCAGATACTCCTACGATTTTTGCCGGATCCTCTAAATCATGAAGAGCTAAACCAAGCCTATATACTGAGCCGTTCATTGTAGGAAATACACCATGATAGATATTTAACCACCCCTCTTTCGTTTTAAATGGTGTGGCTCCAGGACCAATCTTCATCTCGTCCCAATGATAAAGCTCCGGTTTCATAACGAGTCTGGAATCACCCCAGTGAATTAAATCCGGTGAATAGGATATCCAGATTGACCAGGGAGAAATTTCAGAATGAGGACGATCCAGACGAGCAAAACGACCCTTGAATTTCTCAGGAAAAATGACAATATTGCGATGATCCGATTCCGTAATAAGAGAAATCCGTTCAATTTTCTCAAAATCCGTAGTTTTCGCTAAACCTATTCTAACACCGTATTTTGAGTAAGCACTGTAAGTAATAAAATATTCGTCGTTAATCTTACATGCACGGGGATCTTCAACCCCGTATTCCTCATATACTGAAAATACTCCCCTTGTTGCAGGTACAATGAATGGTTCGGATCGGACCTTGAAATTAAAACCATCCTCGCTATCAGCAATTCCTATGATACAGCGTCCATTACGCTTATGGGATCGAAATAGCATTATATATTGACTATTATATTGTATAACAGATGCATTATGAACCGTTTCTACTGGATACGGGACATCCTTTTTAGTAAGTATAGGATTTCCCTCGTAACGTTTTATGACAGAGTTGTTCAAACTTTCCATATCAATAAAATTACCCACAAGGTAGGAGTCAAAGATGCTGAAATTAACTATGGCTCGTTTCTAAATTCTTTGCTGTATTATAACATGTATCGAAACGGTTCGACGTTATCTATGATTCCACAATAATGTCAAGTAAAAATTTGTTGTTAAATGTATTGCTTCAGTTATTTAAAGAGTAATAGCAAGTTTAATTTAGTACTCGAGTAATTATACAGATAAGTAAAAAGAAATCGAGCATATTAAGCCTGATTCTACATTGAAGAACTTATCGCCAGAACGAAATCCCGACCCGTCAGTAGTGGAGTTCCGGTTTGGATGCATGTCCACTGAGCACGTTTTATGTGTCAGCAATAGCTTCTACAAAGTTCATTTTCGGTTTCAACTGATAGGCGGCTTTAAAAATTTCCAACACTGCAGCAGCCCCACACATGTCGTATTTCATTTCATCCATCGCCTTAGAAGGCTTGATGGAAATGCCTCCCGTCTCAAATGTAATCCCCTTCCCGACAAAGGCGATTAGCGCTAGTGTTTAGTTGCATTAATTAGCGTATTAAAGTATATTCTTCTGTAATCATGATTTGGTAAATTGACGGAGGAACAAAAAAACGGGTAAAGCAACCGCGATAACGTTGAGTGCAGAGGAGAAAAA
>SCKK01000051.1 GCA_004124475.1 Fidelibacterota bacterium | reverse complement strand
CGAATGATCAAAGAAATTCTGATGGAACGGACAAATTTAATCGATATTTTGTCCTTAAACGTGAAAACAGTCAAGAAGGCAAGGGAACCTGTGCCTCAATTAGCGCTATTTTAACCGGACAGTAGTGATTTTCTGCCATAAAAACAAATGTCTGCTACCTGACATATCTGCTCTTTGGTATAGGAAAGGCACCATTTCCATGGTATGTTTTTATAAAATCATACTATGAGGAATTGGATGAAATCTATTTTAGCAATCATATTCATAATGGGGACCATATCACATGCACAGGAAAGTTGGTTTGATCGATTGAAAAAGAAATTTACATCACCTTCAGAGCAGGTTGGAAGGCAAGTTGTTCCCAAGGACGCATTTCCCGTATTCAATAATCCAAAGTTTGTAGATATTGAGACTGCTGAGAAAAAAGGATATGTCCACGATCGCGATGCAATCATTGGTATCGCCATCAATGGAGAGGCAAAAGCTTATCCTGTCAGCACCATGGGAATCCATGAGTTGGGGAATGACATACTGGCAGGCGTTCCACTCGCCGTCAGCTGGTGACCCCTCTGTCAATCGGCCATCGTGTATGACCGTAGAGTAAATGACACAATCCTGACTTTCGGACATAGCGGGCGACTGTATGAGCAGTCATTTGTTTTTTATGATCATCAGACAAACTCCCAATGGGTTCATGTCACGGGTGAAGCAATGACTGGTCCATACAAAGGAACGGTACTCACATTCCTCCCCTCTACTGTCACCAGTTGGCAGGAGTGGAAATCCCAGTATCCTCAAACGCAAGTTCTCCAGGGTGCAGGTCGCGGTGGATTTATGGGGACATACCGGGGATTTTATGACATTGAGCAGATCGGGTTGGTTGTATCCCGATTCAGAGAGGCAAAACTTTACCCCTTTAATGTTCTCCATGACCAACCAGTGATCAATGATACATTTAACGGAAATCCTATCGTTGTCGCTTATAACACAGCTCAACGTACAGCTACTGCATGGAGTCGAATTGTGGAGGGGAAGACCCTGACTTTCCACGCCGAATATGACCCAAAGAGGGGATTTTTAATCATCGATTCAGAAAGCAGCTCCCTGTGGAACCCCACTACTGGTCTCGCCATCGATGGACCTTATCATGGGACCGAACTCCCCGCACTTTCATATAACCCCATTAGAAATGATCGCTTCGTAGCGCACTACCCGGATGGGGAAATTTACTCTAAGTAAATTCCTTATCTTCATACCATTATAACTATTTCCCTAATGATATAGTAAATAACTAACATTTCTCACTTCATATTAATAATACAACTGTAATATGATCTGCATTTAACGATTTAGATAATTCAAAATAAGCTAAAATATGGTTAAACTGAAAAATGACCATTTTAAAAATGGCGTTAAGAAATTCTACGAAAAGACCGTTAAGAAAAATAAACTGTTTGAACGAATTGAGTTTTTATTTTTTAGGCGTTTTCATTGAATTTTAGCAACATTTTTAAACCGGTCTTGATTTTTGGTACTTTTGTATCAAGACAAAAGTACAAAGATGTTGTTTTAGAAGATGTCAACGGTTATTGAGAAACTGCCTGCCTGCCGTCAGGCAGGGCAGACAGGAAAGAATTCATTTTGAAAAAACGTTAGTGATTTTTATTTCACCCTTTCAGGGTTTGAGCTTGTATTATATAAATGGCTACAACCATTACATCCTTTCAGGATTTACCTTTTTCCCGAATACAAAGTGTTGGGAAGATTACCTGCTAACCATAGTGCCAGCACAGGCAGGATTGAGGATTTACAAACCGGCGAAGGTTTTCAAATCACGTTTTGAAGTGAGAAATGTTAGTAAATAATCTATGACAGTGTAAGAATATTCACCAAATACTGGTTGAATATTAACCATCTAATGGTTAATTCATCACCGTGATTCCACGGCATGTTACTGAATCGATTATTGATACTTTTGTGGATACTCCTGTCGTTCTTCTAAACAGCGCACGACAGACAGGGAAGAGTACTCTCGTCTGGTGGTTTGCATCAAATGAACATCCCGCTCGTTATTTGACCTTGGATAACCCTGTTGTGCTGGCAGCCGCTAAGGAAGATCACGAAGGATTCCTGGCCGGACTAAAAGGTCCCATCATTCTTGATGAGGTCTAAAAAGTTTAGGAGATTTTCCTTGCTATTAAAGCCTAAGTGGATCGAGAGCGAAAGCCATGCCGGTCAATGCTCTATGGCAATGGGAAGAAGACTGAGCAGCTATACAAAAGTCCAAAACTATATGGAGGATCAAAATCTTGAATAAGAAACTGTCATTGTACCCGATATTCTGTCTACTGTTTGCGTTAGGTTGTACAAAACCCAGTCCCTTTCCTTCAGGGCGATGGATTGATCTGTCATACCACTTCTCTTCGGAAACCATATACTGGCCAACGGCAGAGACATTCGAATTGGAAACGGTTTCCGATGGAATTACGGACAAAGGATTTTACTACACGGCCAACAATTTCAGTGCGGCTGAACATGGGGGGACCCACATCGATGCTCCTGTCCATTTTGCCAAAGATCGCCGCACTGTTGACCAGATTCCCTTGGAACAACTGATGGGACCTGCGGTGGTGATTGACCTTTCGGAAAAAGCGCTGGCTGATGCCGACTATCAAGTTAGTGTCGAGGATTTTACGGGGTGGGAAGCTATTCATGGTAAGATACCTAAGGGCGCCATTGTGCTTTTGAAAACGGGATTTGGACGGTATTGGCCCTATCGGGAGAAATACATGGGCACCGATGAGCTTGGTCCCGCCGCTGTTCCCAAGCTACATTTCCCGGGTTTGCATCCTGAAGCTGCCAGGTGGCTGGTAGAAAATCGAAAGATCAACGCCATTGGTTTGGACACGCCCAGTATTGATTTTGGTCAATCCAAGCTTTTTGAAAGCCATCAGATCCTGTTCGACAAGGAAATCCCAGTCTTCGAAAATGTAGCGAACCTGGATCAACTACCTGAGAAAGGCGTATGGATAATTGCCCTGCCCATGAAGATCAAAGGAGGGAGTGGCGGACCGCTGCGGATTGTGGCGTTAGTACCGGAGGAGGGGTAACAGTTTTGGTGCATGCAAAGTTGCGGAGTGAAGCAACTATACGGGGAAACGTGATGCGCCTGCCCCGTAGCGACGAAGGAGTGTATCGGGGTGATTCGTAAAACGTGAAGTGCCCTCCTCGGAGTCCAGTTAGCTCGTCGTTAGACAACCCTAATAAAAAAGTCTTTGCAATATCCTGATAGCCGTGCTATTATTACCCTGTGATACGATCATTTTCTGATAAAGGTACTGAAGATATTTTCAACGGTATTGATTCGAAAATTGCCCGGAAGAGATGCCCTATTAACCTTCGATCAGTTGCTATTAGAAAGCTTGATCAATTAGATTCTGTCGTTCATCTATCTGAACTTCGAATCCCACCAGGAAACCGATTTGAAGCATTGAGAGGTAACAAGGAAGGTCAATATAGTATCCGTATCAATAAGCAGTATAGGATATGTTTCAGTTGGACTGAACTAGGTCCAATTGATGTAGAAATAGTGGATTACCACTAAAGGAGGATAAAATGATTAGAATTCCCACAAACCGTACGCCAACACATCCAGGTGAGATGTTGCTTGAAGAATTTCTAAAACCAATGGGGGTTACACAGAAACAACTCTCGGTTGCAGTACATGTACCCTTTCAACGGATTAATGAACTTGTCAATGGGAAGAGAGGAATTACTCCGAGTACTGCGCTCCGACTTTCAGTATTTTTTGGAAATACAGCCGACTTTTGGATGAATCTCCAACAGCGCTGGGACTTGTATTGGGCAAAGGTGAAAGAGTCAGATGAATTGCGTCGAATTCAGAGTATCACTTGATATTGTTGAGGTTGCCTAACAACCAATCAACCTGACCAGCCAGAAGGCGGGCAGGCAGTGAAATAATGGATGCGTGATTCGTAAAACGTGAAGTGCCTGCCCCGTAGTCCCGTAGCTTCGGGATGGATTCGCTTTCAGGGTTGACCTGACTCAAAGTTACTCAGGGTAGCCGGATGTTGTTTGTTATGGAAAAAAATAAATCTCTATACCCAATCGACATAAGTGTTTTCCGTACTAAGGCTGTAGCGTCTAGTCCGGATAAGGTATCTGAATCGGTCGACCTGCCCGACTACCCGCCTGACCATGTCATTCGGGCAGGCGCCGTTCAGGCGGGGAAGTTTTGGTTTGTGCTCCATTTGTAATTAATTTAAATTGAAATCGATTATGGGATAAGTACCCGATTTTTAGGGGGGATAAAATAAAATGTATCCGGGATCAGAGAAAGAAAATAACAATTCCGCATTTACCCAGGGAATGCTCGTAGCTAATGTGTTTATACGGAAAAGTGGCGGGTTAAAAACAAGTTAGAGTACACCTGAACAATCAATTGAAATCGAAAAGGAAAAAGAAGATGTCTGAAAAACAAAAATTAAATAATAAGACGAAATTGGTAAGAATACTTGTTTTTATCGTAGGTATAATTGTGATTACTTTGTTATATACAATTTCACACATGTTAATACCAATAGGTAGTATGGGCGGCATAGGTGGTCTAATACGCGCAGCAATATTTATTGGATTATTTTCTATTTTGTGGAAGGGTCTGAAAAGGATCAACGTAGGAATGTGATCAATTGGCTTTCTGACACCCAGTCAACCTGACACAAAAACTTGGTAGCGTGATTTTGAAAGTTAAAGAGATTTTGTAATCATTATGTTCAGTGTTCAACAGAAGTTTAGTCAAGTTTGTGCAGGTTACTTCATTCGTTATGTCCCCTTGACTATTTTTAAAAACTGCGCTGTAATTATCAATGCTGGATCTCACTGATAAGCAGAAAAATCTTCTTCGGTGGATTGTTCAAGAGGTAAGAAATGATAATCTACCGGAGGCTGCAATCCGTTTCCGTTTCACGCAGAATGGACCCACGATTGAAAATTATGCGGGGAACAAGGGGAGCATTCCAACCAAAGTAATCTCCCAGCAAGTTCTTGATCGATTCCGTCAGCTTCGACTCATCGAAACAAGAGGTTTCCGCTCTGGTGGTGAAATTTTTTACGAGTGTACCCTAACTCAAAAAGTCTATGACGCTGTAGATTTTAACTTCAGTGAAATCGACAGAAGTTTGGGTATCCTTATTCTTGAACCTGAGCAAAAAGAACTGTTATCCATTCTCGTTGAAGCATCCCGAAATGTTCCGCGTCATGGGCGTCAAAAATTTATGGTTTCCCGAAGCACAGACGGTGATGAATTGGTACATGATGGATTAAAGAGCAAAACCTGGATTTTCTATGGTGATGCTGAAATATTAGCGAATGAACGACTCGTAGATATTTCCGTTGGCTCTCACGGAACGCCATTGCTGCAAGTAACTCCACTCGGATATAAATACTATGAGTATATCAAACAGCAAGTCGGGCAGCCAAGCCAGCATCTTGAGGCAGAAGTAAAATCTTACATCACTTCTGATTCCTTCAAAATGAAATATCCCAAGGCGTACCAGAAGTGGGTAGATTCAGAATCACAGCTCTGGTCAAGTGAATCAGAGAGTGAGCTAACGACGATTGGTCATCTCTGCCGCGAAGCAATGCAGGAGTTTGCCGAGGAGTTGGTGAATTTGCATCGACCATCTAAGGTTGATCCTAATATAGCACATACAGTTGCACGAATAAAGTCTGTCATAAACAAGTACAGGGCCACCCTGGGCAAAACTGTATATCCTTTTTTGGAGGCACTTGTAGCATATTGGGGAACGGTGAATGATCTCGTACAACGGCAGGAGCACGGTGGACAGAAAGAAGGGGAAGCAATTAAGTGGAACGATGCTCGGCGCGTAGTATTCCAAACAATCATTGTGATGTATGAAATTGACAGAAGTCTGCATTAGTCTTGCGAAAACAGCACATAACCCTTGCTCCACCGGACGTGAGATGACTGAGGTGTGATTTTACAGTTTGAAGGAAAAATGAGAGTAAATTTGTTAAACAAAAGTTTGAAAGTGAAAGGCTCACGCGCGGTGAGTTTTTCCATTAGACGCACCAAGAAATAGTATGAATACCCGAGAACTCATTATCGACAGTTTTAAGAAACTCGAGGCGGAAAGTAAGCAGATCCTATCCGACTGCGGATGGGACGGAAAGGAGTACTACAGTCACCCAAGTGAGATAGACTACCTGCGCTTCCGTACCGAAGCCATGAACCTAATCCGAAGATCGTGCGGAGAGACAAGCGATCATTATCAGCAACTCAAACGCTTGGCCGAAGACAAGCGCTCGGGAACCAATAGTTACTACTTTATTCATTGTCTGGGCGTGCTAGAAGCAGCGCATCGCGATTTCGATGCTGGGTTGCTCTTTGATCTACGCGCGCTTGTTGCCGCGGAACTTCTCGGTGATTTCATGACTCAGGCCGAAACGCTTCTGGGTGCTGGCTATCACGTTCCAGCAGCCTCACTAGCCGGTGCAGTTCTTGAAGACACTCTCCGGAAACTCTGCGAGAAGCGAGGTATAACTGTTCCGGCGAAAACTAAGATCGACTCCCTGAATGCGGAGTTGGCTCGCAATGGGGCGTATAACAAACTGATCCAAAAGCGAATTACGGCCTTGGCCGATATTCGCAATAATGCTGATCATGGGCACTTCGACAAGTTCACGGTCAATGACGTCGAAGACATGCTGAAGTGGACAGGTCGATTCACTGCTGACTACATAGAGTAGGGCGTTTTACAATCACTGCAGTGGATCCCGAAGGGTCGGGACCGCTGAGCTCGCAGCCGTTATGCGCTCCGAGCATATCGAGGACAAGGGAGCGACAGCAACCAAGGAGTCGTGAGTAAAAGGCACAATGATTTCTCAAATCCAAATATAATGAACGTGAAACGCCTGCCCCGTAGGGAGCTTGCGACCGTACGGAGTGATGCGCCTGCCTCGTAGTCCCGACCCCGACATGTCGGTGGGGACATAGCTCTGTTCTTATCGAAAATCTTAGCGCAATAATCGTACTCGTACTATAATCAATTCAATCATAATCTTAAGGATAAAAATAATGCAGACTTCTAAAAAAAGCCATGAACTCAAACATGGGTGAAAAAATGAATCGGGAAAATAAATCTCCTACAGAAATGCAAAATCGAAACGATAACGCACAACTCCGCTATACATGGTACATACGAATAATTGCCGCTGTTCTTGTTTTTGCTGTCCCATTCCGGATATTTGGTGGATCCCATGAGCAGTCTGACAGAAAGCTTGATCCAACTGTCATTCTCATCTCCATGGACGGTTTCCGGTGGGATTATCTTGACAGAGCAGACACACCAAATTTTGACAAACTGATAAAAAATGGTGTAAAGGCAAAATCACTCATTCCCGTTTTCCCTAGTAAAACATTCCCAAACCACTATACTATTGTTACGGGATTGTATGCTGAGAATCACGGTATCGTTGCAAATAGCATGTATGATCCGGAGTTCGATGCCCGTTTCTGGATTGGGGAGGGAAGCGCCCCTGTTCGGGAAAGCCGCTGGTGGGGAGGTGAACCCATCTGGGTAACGGTAGAAAAACAGGAACAAGTAGCAGCAGCCATGTTCTGGCCTGGGTCGGAAACAATAATTCAAGGAGTGCAGCCATCTTTCTGGTATGTTTATGATGAATCCATTACAAATGAAGAACGGGTGGATCAAATACTGTCGTGGCTCGAGCTCCCAAGCGACGAAAGACCTACCCTGATTACCCTCTATTTTAGCGATACCGATAATGCAGGCCATGAATACGGACCCAATTCCCCGGAGGTTGAAATGGCTGTCGAGGACCTTGATAAACTGATGGGAAGATTGTTGTCCGGCTTGGAAACCCGTGGGTTAATAAATATGGTTAACATATTCATTGTGTCTGACCATGGCATGGCACCACTAAGTCGGGACCGGATCATATTTTTGGATGATTATATCAATGTGGAGGCTGCAACAATTGTAGAATGGCTTCCTATCGCCCTATGGCCTAACAAAGGGAAAGAAGATGAACTGTTCACAGCTCTATTCGAAGCTCACCCTAAACTGACCGTGTATCGAAAAGAGGAAATCCCCGACCGTTACCACTACCGGAATAATCAGCGAATTGCACCCATTATCGCTATTCCCGAAGTAGGGTGGTCTGTTTCCACTCACGAAGATTTTGATAGCCATCCTGACATGTATACAGGCGGAAATCACGGCTACGACCCTATCAATAAATCTATGCACGCTATCTTCATTGCCTCAGGACCTGCATTTAAAAAAGGGTTCTTAGGGCCTTCATTCAGAAATATCCATATCTACTCCCTTATAGCAGGAATTTTAAACCTTGAACCAGCTCCAACAGATGGTAGTATTGATTCAGTGAAGATTTATTTGAAGCAATGAAGTGTCTATAATCAAAAGGACAAGACACCAGTTTTAACCATTCTGTTCAACAGATTGGACAGAGAAACCAATAGTGAAAGCCGGTATACCCGAACAATGAATTCGCATAGATTACAATCTCTAATCAGCAATTCCGGTGAAAAAAGTAGGCTAATAGAATAGAGATCAATAAGTAGTGGTTGAAATTCAGGGAATTGATGTTTAAATATGTATCTGTTATTAGCTGACTGCCGTAATGTCCAGTCGGACTCACCGATTCAATTCTTAAGTTTGACTTAAATAAGTTGATCATCACATGAATGATTCCAATATCGTCAATCGCAAAAAGAGCATTCTAATCATCGATGACGATATATCGAGTTTGAATCTCCTATCCTTCTTTTTCAAAAAACTAGGATATCAGACACACATTGTTTCCAATGCTCTGAAGGCAATAGACAGAGCAACATCTACACTGCCTGATCTCATTTTGCTGGACATTAAGATGCTGGATATGGATGGTTTTGAGGTCTGTCGGAAATTAAAGAAAAATGAGATAACCCGGAGTATCCCTGTCATTTTTATCAGTGTCTTGGGGGAGGTTTTAGATAAGGTGAAAGCCTTTTCCGTTGGTGGTGTTGACTACATTACCAAACCGTTTGAATTTGAAGAAGTACAGGCTAGAGTGCAGAGCCATCTGACCATCCGGAATCTGCAGAAAAGACTTCAAGAACAAAATATTGAACTTCAGATGGAAGTTGAAGCCAGGATTGCTGCTGTGGAAGAGTTACGCCACCTAAACGAGGAGTTAGAACAACGTGTTAAAGAACGGACAATGAAACTTGGCGTTGAACAGGAACGATCACAAAAACTTTTGCTGAATATTCTTCCGGAAAACATCGTTGAGCAGTTGAAACTCTCAGATGAAATCATCACTGAAAACTTCATGGATGTAAGCGTTCTTTTTGCCGATATTGTCAATTATACAGAAATGTCATCTGATCTCAGCTCAAGCGAAACTGTTAACTTGCTCAACCGAATTTTTACCACGTTTGATGAACTTGCAGAGAAGTATGGACTGGAAAAAATTAAGACAATAGGTGACAGCTACATGCTCGTCGGCGGATTACCGGAAAAATTGGATGACCATTTTACCGCAGTAGCGGAAATGGCTCTGGATATGCAGAATGCTATGAGCCGATTAAGTAAAGAACTCGGGAAAACCGTTCAAATACGAATTGGTATAAACAGTGGACCGGTTACTGCAGGTGTCATTGGCAAGAAGAAGTTCATTTATGATCTGTGGGGGGACACAGTTAATACCGCCAGCCGAATGGAATCCTGTGGACTGGCTGGCGATATTCAGGTAACCAAAGAAACGTACACACGATTGAAAGACAGATACATCTTCAAAAAACGAAGCATTATCAATATAAAAGGAAAAGGAAAGATGAATACGTTCCTGCTAAAGAGACGACGGCAACATGTTCCAGAGATGTGATTGGAAGAAACTTCCAAGAACGTATGTTATAATATATAAATTACGATTTATAGTTTCACGTATAAGTGATGCCTGTTGTCACACTCTCCGAAATAGGAATTTCTCAGAAACTACTACTGGTAATTATATCTCCATTTGTAGTTTTGACAATATTTGATCTTTTAACCTGATTAATTCATGAGCCATGAATTAATCACCCTACGGGCCGACACTCCCGACTTGTCGGGATCGGTGTCGGGGTTAACCCCGCCATAGGCGGCATTCGGTGAATAATTCATCAGCAACTTTTCTCCATCTCGCATTATTTTAGGACTTACACTCCTGTTAGATTTGCCGATGAATTATTCAGGTTAAAAGATATTCAACCCAAAAGGAGAATAATTAGGGTCAGCTGACGGATGGTACAACTGTATCTCTTTGTCGCATTAATTTTTACGCCATGTCAGGAGTTCTGTATTATATCTTACTTAGTGTCCCAATCTGTCATATTGTATCTCTTTAAATAGCTATCTAATGCCAATACACGCTTTTCCAATTCTTCAAATTGGTCTTCATGGATGAGAGAAATACAAATCCTGACCCCCTCACGGAGAGTTCCCGTAGGCTTAAGTGGGATTCCCGCCATTCCAAACAGTAACATGTGATAGAGCAGTTCTCCCCCTGTCATTTTATCCCGGCGAATAGTAAAATAAAAGCCATCGGCAATTGGCTCTCCCATGTCTTCATGATATAGTAGATCAAATCCTTTCGTGAGAAAAATCTCTTTCACTTTTTTTGCTCTTGTTCCATATCGACGAGCATTTCGGAGAAAATCATATTCCCCGCTACATGCCGCTTCGAACAACGCCGCTAGAGCATGTTGCGTCGTCTGTGGAACACCGGCTGTTGTCAGATATACTCCTCCACGAACAAAAGCTTCACCCAGGATTTCCGTATCATAGTACATCATTAAGTTTGAGTATTTTCTGTTCATCAACTTTGGTGAGATAATAGTAACCGCAACCCGCTGCCCTGCATAGCTGAATATTTTTGACCCTGAAATCACAATAAAGTAATTATCCGTATAACGAGCTACGGTGGGTTGAAAGGGTGGTTCGCCCGGAACACCATAATCAAAACGAAAATCCATTCCCAAATAAGCTGCGTCCTCAATCCCGATGACATCATACTCCGTAAGAAGATTTCCAATTCCTTCTAACTCCTTTTCTTTCAGACAAATCCATGTGGGATTATTTGGATTTGACCAAAGTAAAGCACCTATCTTTCCTGATGAAAAAGATTGTTCTAATTTTTCGATAAGCTTAGATCCCCGACAATCATAAAAGTCAATGGACTCAATTTTCAATCCGAGAAATTTTGCCTGCAATTTATTGACAGGAAATCCCGGATCAAGGTAGAGAATTGTGTCACTCTCCTTTCGTCTTCGGCAAGCAATGGCCTGACAAACAAAATCCCCTTGCATCGCACCAACTGTGGGAATACAATTCTCTGGGGAAACGTCTATATTTAAGAATTTTTTTACAAAATCTGCTGCAGCTTCTTTCAGTCTGGGAATTCCATCATAAGGGGGATAAGTGGAAGGTAACATTTCATTGTTTTTTAGAACCCTGATCTCTTCTTCTGGTCCAATCCTTTCTGCTTTGAACCCAGGAATTCCAAATTCAAATCGATGAAACTCAATTCCAAAATGGGTTTCAAACCTGGTGACAAGATGGTTGAGTTCTCTAATTCCAATGTAGTTAAGATCGATTTCCTCCTTGTGAATAACGGAATCAATAAACGGGGAATCCAATGGGAAAGAATAACGTTTATTTTTCATATGGGAATACTATCAAATTATTATTGACTTTAATCGGAATAACTACGGACAGGAATTTCTCCATTACTCCACTGCTCCCCCGTACAGTCCCCGATATAATCTTCCGAAGTTTCATTTCTTTATTGGAACGCATCTAATCCTGTTATATCAGATCCAACCACAAGCGTATTAATCTCGTGAGTCCCTTCATACGTATACACCGTCTCTAAATTCATCATGTGGCGCATGACATGGTAATCTTCCATAATCCCATTTGCCCCAAGGATTTCACGTGCTGTCCTGGCAACATCCCGTGCCATAGCCACATTGCTCATCTTCGCCATGGATACCTGCTGATGGCGCATCTTTCCTTTCTCTTTTAATCGTCCTAATTGTATTGCCATAAGCTGTGCTTTTGTAATCTCTGTAACCATTTCAACCAATTTTTTCTGGGTGAGTTGGTACGCCCCTATCGGTTTATCAAATTGAACACGATCCTTGGCATATTGCAACGCAATCTCATAACAAGCCATAGCAGCACCAATCACACCCCAGGATATACCATATCTTGCCTGAGTCAAACACGATAAAGGACCCTTCATTCCTTCAATACCGGGTAGAACATTTTCTGCAGGGATACGACAATCACCCAAGATCAACTCGGCTGTATCTGAGACTCTCAAGGATAATTTACCCGTCATTTTTTGAGCAGTAAATCCGGGCGTCCCTTTCTCAACTAAGAATCCTCTTACGATATCATTCTCATCTTTCGCCCAAACCAATGACAAATCCGCAAGCGTCCCGTTCGTGATCCACATCTTTGTTCCATTCAAAATATATGAATCACCCTGTCTGCGAGCCCGAGCAATCATCCCCGATGGATTCGAGCCGTAATCTGGCTCAGTCAGTCCGAAACAACCTATCGCCTCTCCGGAAGCTAACTTAGGCAACCACTTCTCTTTTTGCTCCTTACTGCCATACCGCCAAATAGGATACATCACCAAAGACCCTTGAACCGAAGCAAAACTTCGAAGTCCTGAATCCCCCCGCTCTAACTCATGCATAATTAGACCATAGGCTACATCTGTCACACCCGCACTGCCATATTCTTGGGGAAGGTTTGCACCCAATAGTCCAAGCTCCCCAAGTTTTTGGACTATCCCGACTGGAAATGTTTCATTCTGATGATGTTCATGAATGAGGGGCATAAATTCCTTCCGGACAAAATCATACACCATGTTTTGAATCGCTAACTCATCTTCTGAGAGTAAACTCTCTAAATCAAAATAATCTGTCCCCATAAATTGACTCATCAATCCTCCCTTTCCTGTCCATAATTCCTCATACTTAAAACACCCCTCACCTGATTAACATCCAAACACCTTAGACCTCTTTTTACCACATAAACACCTGAACCCCCGTATCCCGACACGTCGGGACTACGCTCCTTACGGGGCAGGCACTTGAACACCTTAACACCCAAACACTTAAACACTTTCTCCAGAGGAGTCCCTACGGGAAACACTCTTTTCTCTCCTTTTCCCCAAGCGCTTGCAAAATCCTTTCCGGCGTGATGGGCAATTCCTTAACTCGTACTCCAATGGCATCGTAAATAGCATTGGCAATAGCACCTATCACAGGTAACGTTGCACCTTCTCCCACTTCTTTCGCTCCAAACGGTCCCCTCGGTTCATAGGACTCAACTGTACTGCTATCGATAGGCGGTACATCCAAAGCCGTTGGCAAGAGGTAATCATGTAGATTGGGGTTTAGAATGTTTCCCTTTTTATCAAAAACCATATCCTCTAACAGGGTTTCTCCCAGCATCATAGCAATGGCACCTTCTGCCTGTCCCTCAACCGCCATGGGATTAATGGGTGTCCCAACATCGTGGGCATCCGTGAATTTAATAACTTTTACTTTTCCTGTTTCCACATCTACTTCTACTTCACAAACACACGCCGAAAATGAATAAGCCGGAGAGGTTCCCACGGTGGCTCCTTTGAAATCTCCGCCCAATCCCTCCGGAGGGGAATAATGACCTCGCCCGATCAAAGGTCCCTTTTCCGAAAAATACCGGGCCGCTACTTCTTCCCATGGAATTCCTGCATTCTCATTCTCCCTGTCATATATATAATTCTCCCGGCTCTCAATTTGCTCAATGGGAATGTTTATCATTTGTGAGGCTACTTTGAGCAACTGCTGTTTGACGTCTTCTCCTGCCATTTTGCATGCGTTCCCTCCCATGAGAGTCACCCTGGATGAGTAAGAACCGAATCCCAACGGTGTTATGTCCGTGTCTGCATATTCCACCTTTATTCTGTCATAGGTAATTCCCATGGCTTCTGCAGCAATCTGGGACAACACAGTCATAGAACCCTGACCAATTTCCGTCTCGCCTGTATAAAGTATGACCATGTTGCCGTCTTCACTAACTTTAATAGTTGCATTAGAATGGGGAAATTTCGATCTGTAAATCGGGTAGCCAGCACCACTCACAAAACCACCACATCCCACACCAATTCCTCTGCCAAAAGGGAGCTTACCCCATTTTTCATCCCATCCACTCTTTCTTCGCACCTCTTCCAAACATGCCTTCAGTTCACACGACCCGACATCTAAATCATTAACAGTCCGGCTATCAGGTTCCATTGCATTTTTCAGACGGACTTCAATGGGATCTAATCTTAGTCTCATGGCCAAGTCTGTGAGCAAACTCTCGAAAGCGAACCGGGGATGAGGACATCCATGGCCTCGCATTGCCCCACAGGCGGGGAGATTAGTGTTCACACGAAATCCGTCATACTTATAATGGGGTAACTTGTATAGAGTTGGAACCATGGCTCCGGAATAATAGACAGCAATGACGCCGAAAGAACTGTAAGCTCCCCCTTCCAAAACAGATTTTTGTTGAACGGCGGTGATGGTACCATCTTTTTTCATCCCTATTTTCATATCAATGGTCTGCTTGTGTCTTCCTCTGCAATGGTAAAACATTTCCGTCCGGTTATATCTCATTTTTACAGGTCTACCTGTCTTTTTCGCCAGAAAAGCAGCACACATCTCCAGGGGATTAACTTCTGCTTTTCCTCCGAAGCCTCCGCCACAATGGGTACCAATCACTCGAATATCTCCCTGCGACATCTCCAACAAGCGGGAGAGCTGATACCTGACATAATGCACTACCTGGGTAGAGGTGTATAACTTTAACCTACCATCGCTGTCCCACTCCGCAATGGCACAATGAGGTTCCATTGGAGATTGATAAGTCCGATTTCCTACATAGGTATCAGACAGAACGAGATCGGCTTCCTTAAATCCTTTCTCCACATCCCCGAAATTCCAGTCAACGCGGGTGTTGATATTATTTGGATATCTCTCAAGGATTAGTGGTGCCCCATCTTGCATCGCTTCTATGGGATCAAACACCGCAGGAAGTTCTTCATATTCGACCTCAATCAATTCGAGAGCCTTTTGACAGGTTTCTTCATCAATAGCCGCCACTGCTGCAACTTCATCCCCGACATAACAAACTTTTTCTTTGGCAAGAATATGTTCATCGTACCGTGCAGGACTGACACCGTAGAAAATATCGGGCACATTTTTCCCCGTGAGAATAGCTTTCACACCTTGAAGAACTTCAGCTTTTTGAGTATCGATATTTAAAATGCGTGCATGGGAATAAGGGCTGGTCAAAATTTTCCCATATAACATATTGGGTAGATGAATGTCATCGGTATATCTGGCTCTACCTGTAACTTTGTCGAAAGAATCTTTCCGGGGTAGACTTTTCCCAACCACAGCCAATTCTGTTTTTCCGCCCTCTTCTTTAGAAGAAGGCATCTCATTATAGTGCTGCCAATTCCGGATTGCTTTAACAATTTTCGCATATCCGGTACATCGGCAAAAGGTTCCTGCCAATGCTTCCCGAACCTCCTTTTCCGATGGATCAGCATTTTTATTAACTAGAGCTTTCCCAGTCAACACCATGGCAGGAGTGCAAAACCCACATTGAATTGCTCCCTCGTTTACAAATGCTCGCTGGAGGGGATGTAATTCTCCATTTGTAGAAATTCCTTCAATCGTTATAATATCCCGACCCTCAGCCTCCAGAGCTAAAAGAAGACAGGCATTGGCAGGTTCTCCATCTAAAAGAATTGTACAGGCACCACAGTCACCAACTCCACAACCTAATTTTGTCCCCGTGAGTCCAAGCTGTTCTCGCAATACCTCTACCAATGTCGTTTTAGCTGACACCAGTACCATATGTCGATCGCCGTTTACCGTTAGCTCAACAAAATAATTATGTCCATTTTTTATCATTCTGTCATCTCGAAAGATAGTGTTCAGGTTTCCATGTGTTCGTGTGTTAATGTGTTACTAATGAGGGTACCAATTCCTCATAAAAAGATGTGACAATAACACTTGCGCCATCGGCATCCCTACGGGAAACACTTTAACACAACTTGCTTTATCGCCTGCTTCGTCAGGACATACACCAATTGCCTCCGGAAATCTACTGATCCTCTCACATCATTTATGGGACGAGCTTCTTGTCGAGCCAATTCAGCCGCCTTAGAGATTATCTGTCCATTCACTTTCTTTCCCAACAATGATTTGCTTGCATCCTTTGCTATTATCGGTGTAGGCGCCACAGCTCCAAGAACAATCCGGGCTTCCTTACAGATAGCTTCTTGGATATCAAGAAAAGCAGCTACTGATGCAACTGCCAGAGAATTTGAAGCCCGCCGTTGGAATTTCAGAAAATGGGAGGCAGAGATTTTTGACTTTTTCGGAATTAGGATTCTCGTGAGGATTTCTCCTTTCATACGAACGGTCTTTTTGTTTGCCAAAAAGTAATCCTTGAGTTGCACCAATCGTGTCCCATTCAGAGATATCAATTCAACTTTCGCTCCCAAAGCAATCAAAATGACGGGGAAATCACCACACGCCACAGCACTGCAAATATTCCCGCCTATCGTTGCCATTGTGCGAACCTGAGGAGATGCAAACAGCGGAATCATCTCTACGATTTCAGGAAAATATTTTTGTATCAGGGGAGAAGATTCAACTCCTCTGGCTGTACATGCAGCTCCGATAGCAATCTTTCCACCCAAATCTTGAATCTGAGTCAGTTCAGCAATTCTCCTAATAGATACAACATGATTTGCTTTTCGAATACCCGTATCAATATCAGTCAGCAAATCGGTACCCCCCGCTAAAACTTCAGCTTCCGGCAATTTCGCCAGAAGTGAGCATGCTTCTTCCAGATTATCAGGTCGGTGATACTCAAATTCTTTAATAAACATTATCTTTCCATTTTGTTTATTTACGTGCTTATGTGTTCTTAAAAGTCCAGTTTAGGAAAAAGATGTCATCTTTATCGCCAATTTTCCTATTGTTCGACGAAGATCTTATGAACATTCAATCCAAAAGATGACATCTTTCTTCATCCGGTTTATTGTTTTATGGTCAAGCATTAATTACGTGCTTAAGTGTTCTTGTGTAATAGTGCCAATGTTAAACAAACAATTGACAAATGAATCTCTTGTGCGCTTGCACCATAGGCATCCCCATGACCCAGAGGGTCTCCATTGGAGGGAAACACCCTAACACTCAAGCACTTGTCCAAAGGACACTGCGCGAACATTCATTAGTTTTATTAACCTGAATAATTCATCAGCAATATTTTCCTATCTTTATTTATTTTTTAATTTATACACATTTATTAACTGCTGATGAATTATTCAGGTTAACAACCCTTAAACCTCGGTGATTTACCTCCCACAGACTTCAGTCCGATCAACGCATCTTCAGTAGCGAAAACAGTTTCAAGTTTTTCTAACTCGGATTCAACCCTTCCATTCCCATCAATAAGTTCTTCAACCACCCTTAATGCAATGGGCGCTTTTCTCATTATTGCACTTTGAATTTTAGCAACGTCTTCCCCTGATAGGCACTCTTGCCTCTTTACCTTCTCAGCAAGAATGTCTTTTAGACTATTGGTATCAAAATAGGCTTCAATCGCTTGCCATTTTGGCGATAGGGCTATAGCCTGTAGTTCAGGAATCGATTTCCCCCCGTAAAACATTTCCATTACATCTTGAAAAGACATCACTCCATCCACCAGTCCGAACTCTATTGCTTTTTCAGCATTGACAAATGCTCCTGTGTAAATGAGATATTTGGCTAATCCCTTGCCAATCCGCTGAGGAGTACGCACAGTTCCACCTAAACCAGGATAGATCCCAATCCCCGTTTCAGGGAAAGCAAAAACTGCATTTTCTGTAGCGATGATGACGTCTGCAGCTAAAGCTAATTCAAGTCCTCCACCCAACGCTAAGCCATTTATCACTGCCACGACTTTCTTCGACGATCCATCAATTGTGGATAAAACCTTCTGCCCCAATTCTGTGAACTGTTTGATAGCCTTAAAATTTCCGTTCTCCAAATTTGTCACAAAAAACTTAATATCCGCCCCCGCCACAAATGCTTTCCCCAGCCCGGTAATGACAATGGTTTCTATATCCTCATCTTGCTCAGCATCAGCAAATCGTTCTCCCAATTGGTGAAAGACAGCTTCATTCAAAGCGTTTAAATCTTCCGGTCTGGTTATAGTCAAGACTGCTGTCTTATTAAACTTCTCTGATGTAACAAACTCTAATGTCCATGCACCTATAGTAAGGGAATTTGGCATTGGAAATTTCCACTTATCACACACATCACGCACCAATGTTTGTACACGCTTCTCCCCAATTTTCAACATCAAATCAACTGGACCCAGTCTCCACCGAAGCCCAATTCTGGCACCCCGATTCAATTCTGTGGCTGATGTTACCCCTTCATCTAAAATTTGACCACACACCAGAAAAACCACCCCCAACATCCGATCTGCAATGGATTTTACCAGGGATTCATCAGCAGGCGAATTCAGCTCATCAATAGCCCAAATTTGATTCGATTCTGCTTTTTCTCTTAAAGTGTTCGCAGGTTGGTAAAAAGGACCAAACCCATCTTCTAACGTTTTTTGTGCGTGGTAGGCGATGAGCACACCCGTAGCATTCATGAGAGCAAAAGGACCCATCCCAACACCAAATGACCCGCAACAGACGGCATCTATCTCTTCCTTTGTTGCCAATCCTTCTTCATATATCCTCACAGCTTCATTCAGCCACGGTACAAAAAAGCGATTCACCACAAATCCATAGGAATCGCGAGAGATAATGGGATCTTTCCCACATCTTTGCATGAACCAGAGTGCTTGTTTAAAAACATATTCGCTGGTGCTATCTCCTTTCACAACCTCAACCAGCCGGTTTTTTGCGGCATGATAGAAAAAATGAAGTCCTAAAAATCGTTCAGGATTTGACACGGAAGTAGATAATTCAGTGACTGAAAATGATGAGGTATTTGTCGCTAAAATGCTATCAGCGGGAACAATGGAGCTGATCTGTCTAAATAAATCCTCTTTGACTCTACGGTCTTCAAACACTGCCTCGATGATTAACTGACATTCAGCTACTTTCTGAAGACTGGTAGTAGGGATGATTCTTTCAAGAATCTCTACCGCTTTGTCATCTGTAAATATTCCTCGATCCACACCCTCCTTGACGGTTTTTTTGATACTCTCCAACCCCCTGTTCAGAAAGCTATCTTCCATATCTACAAGAACAACATTCAGACCTTCTTGTGCAAATTTTTGAGCCAATGCCGATCCCATCGTTCCGGCACCAATAATTCCCACAGAATTGATATCAATCATTAGTGGTGCTGTTCTAAATACTGATTGATATGTTGCATGATCATTGTGAGGAATAGAGGCGTGATGCGTGAAACGTAAAACGTGATACTTGATACTTGAAACTTGAACACCTGAACACTCTCTAACTTGTATTCTCATTGTATTATCGATTCTCCCATTTAGGTTCCCGCCGCTTCAGAAAAGATTCAATTCCTTCATTGGCATCATGTGTGCTCATCAACTCGTCAAGATAGAACTTTTCCAGATTGTGTAACTGCTTCTGAAGCGTTTTGTTGAATTCCTGTCGAGCGGCTTTTACCGCAAACTTCAGAGACGAGGCGCTTTTCGGAAGAATGTGCTTTTCAACCCAAGTATCAACCTCAGTTAACATGGACTTTTTGTCGTCAAATAGATTCGTCACCAGTCCCATTTCCACCGCTTCGTCCGCTGTTATCACACGCCCTGTAAGGAGAAGATCATCTGCTTTCGACTGACCGATTTTCATGGGTAAAATCAGGGATGCAGGAGGAGCAAATACGCCCAAATTAATTTCAGGCTGTCCCAACCTTGCAGACCGATCCAGGAACAGAAAATTGCACATTAAGGCGAGTTCAAATCCTCCCCCCAGACATTGACCGGAGACCAGCGCTGCAGTGGGAATTGCCAGATCAATAAGCGTGTAGAAAAGTTGGTGGAATTGTTTTAACATTCCAGAAGCTTTATCTCGAGTGTGTTCCCGAACGCTGGCGCCATAACTAAAATGATTTCCGGCACCGATGAATTGCACTAGTTTCACCTCTTTCTGATCCCGTAATCCTTCTAAAGCTGATTGCAATTCCGACATCATTTCGGAATCAAGTACATTTCCCTTAGGGGCATCGAGGGTTAGCCTGACTACCTGACCATCGTAAAGAGATTTCATAATTATTTTTTGCTTTGTTTACGCCATAAATGGCGTAAACCAATTAGATTCATTATTTCCTATCAGTAGTGTCCGGTTAAAATAAGTATAAGGTCTGGTAATCCTCATAAAGGAGAGTAATTTCTCCTTATGAAATCATAGAATAACAGAGGAGAACCAGACCATGAGGCAAGTTAACACGATTATGTTG
>SCKK01000050.1 GCA_004124475.1 Fidelibacterota bacterium | reverse complement strand
AACATAATCGTGTTAACTTGCCTCATGGTCTGGTTCTCCTCTGTTATTCTATGATTTCATAAGGAGAAATTACTCTCCTTTATGAGGATTACCAGACCTTATACTTATTTTAACCGGACACTACTGAATATATATATCTAATTCTTGACCATTCAGCCACTTTGGTCGTAAATGATGCTCTACTTTAAATTGAGGGAATAAGGAACATATCATTTTAAAAAGCATAGTTTCGTGCGTCCAACCTTCACCGATTTTTTTGTAACCTAATTCACTCCTAACCTCATTTTCTACGATTTTCCAAACTTGTTGATTAAATCTTACTATCATTATATTTGCATTTCTTTTTTCACTGATGGACGCATTAGAAGAATTTCTTATATTTTTATATAATATATAATCTCTGTTAGTAATATCTGTTTGATCGGTTATTTCTGAAGGACATTCTTTTGACAGATGGAAGATGTAAAATCCATGTGAAATCCCCCATTCCTCCCCCTTTTTATTTATATACCAACCGTAATTTTGTTTAAATAAGCTTCCATACATTTCGTGACAATAATAATAATTCGGGATTTTATTATTGCATACATGACATAAGTTATCTTTGAACAGTATGTAATTAAATATTTCTTCTGCATTTTTTATTTCTATCTGTCCAATTCTATCATTCAATAATTTCGGGAGTCTTATCAAATGCCCAATTTTATATTTTTGCATATCTATTATGCATTTATCGAGAATGACCTCTTCAGATTGATCTTTCCATTGATCTTCCCAGTCCTTTGGGATATTTGGAATATATCTACTAATTAATTTATCTATAGCATCTGAGATTTCTTGAGGCTCCGATTCATTCTTCCTCATACTAATTATTAAATCCCTTATGCTTTTTCGTTGCCCATCAGTTAATGTGTCTTTTATGAATTTTTGTAGTTTGTCCTCTTTATACATATGTACAAGTTTAGTACCAAGCTCCACTGCTCCAAATTCCCAAAATTTTACAAGTATTTTATCCTCAATTTCTTTATCACTTATGCCTTTTTGTTTCATAGTTCTTCGTAAATTTTTAAGCATTTTTATTTGATTAGTGGACAAATTTCTTTTTAAATCAATATTAGGTTTGATAGTTAGTACATCATTATCATAATCAAATCGTAAAACAGGTATACCATTTTGATGCTGTTTACTTTCAATAAATTGTTTCCTTTTCCATTCAATCCGGTTTGAGATGCTACTTAACACGGCATTTTTAAAACAAAAACATAAATATATTTCAGATCCTGCCTTTTCCGAAAAGGCTAATATTGTTGAAGACGTATAATGCACAAACGGTAATTGTAATTTTTCCTTGGATATTCTATTATTTCCTACAATAATTTTTTTACTCATCCTGCGCATTATTCTGATTTGCCCCGGTATTTATACCCCAATACGTGGTATCAAAAACCTTGGTTTTTATACACCTTAAAATTATCTCAAAAACCCATCCCAAAACAGCCTTTTCTGTCTCAAAACCATAGTCTTAAACACACTAATCCTAATTACTTTTCTGATTATTTCGGCAAGAATAATAGTGTTATCTTTAGCACTTTCAGGATACAGGAATCCCGAAAGGAGAAACTTATGCCAAAATTTGTGAGTGTGCCTGGGAATGGAACCACAGCAATGTATAGTAATAAGTGTAATTACAGCAGACCCAAATTAATGGATTAATTCTTAAAAAGTAGTATTTGACTTAAATCACCGTGCATTTCATGAGCATGAGGATAACCCGAGCCAAGATAGATACAAGTGAATATTAAAAAATAGCGGGACTGTTAAATAACTTAATTTTCAATGAAAAAAATTTCACCCAATATCACGGTCATTATATACAAGAAAAAAGTAAAGAATAAACCTAATAGCAATCTATCTTCGTTTTCTTACTCAAAACTACTCTTCAAATTCTTTACCATCAACTCTAAATCCAATCTTAAATTTATCTTTTTCCTCCTCAACTCTATAGATGTAGCAAAGTATTTGAAGATTATTCTGATGAGTCAGCAGCAAACAATCTGTATTATCAATTTTACCAGCTATTGCAATTCCATTATGTCCTTCTTCATATAAACCATGTATTTTTATTTGTGTGCCATTCGATAGAATTGCAAGTATTACTGGTTGAGCATCTTCTGGTATTTTTTTTCTCCATAATCGTATTCTTTGCGATAGTCTTTTAATAAAAACTCTAGATGATTCATATTCATGTTTTTCTTTCTCGGTTGGGATTTCTGTTGGAGGAAATTCAAATGGTTCAATTCTAGGAAGTGCATAGGTGTATTCTGGGAATTTGATCATAGATGCTTTTAATTTTTCTAATGATTCGTCCAACTTCGCAAATTTTATTTTGTCTTTATCGTTTTTATCATTCATATAAATGACCCCACAATATGTAATATGAATATAACCACCCTAAAGAGGTTTTATTTTATCTATTTTAAAAGAACTGTTTTCTTCGACTGAACAGAATTCACCATTGTTAAGGCTAAAAAAGTCAACTAAAAATCCTTCGGTTATATCCCGGACTTGTGTCTAACTTTTTATGATGAATCTCGAACTGAAGATCGCAAAAAAAGCCGCTTGGGAAGCAGGTGAAATTATATGTAGCTATTACAAATCTGATTACGAAATCCGGGATAAGAGTTATCATAATCCTGTAACCACAGCAGATCACGCGTCTGACAATCATCTGAAAAAGGTTTTACTTTCAGCGTTTCCTGATATCGGCTGGTTATCTGAGGAAACAGTAGATTCCCCCGAGCGACTATCGAAAGAGAGAGTTTGGATTGTTGATCCTTTAGATGGGACAAAGGAATTTATTGAAGGGGTTCCTCAGTTCGTAGTCAGTATTGCTCTTGTTGTTAATCATGAACCATACATTGGTGTATTACATAATCCAGTGACAAAAGAGACTTTTTCCGCCTGTCGGGGCGAGGGAGCTTTGCTTGATGGTGAATCCATTCGTTGTACGGATAAAGAAAACCCCTCTGAAATGGTGATTCTAAACAGTCGAACAGAATCAAGACATGGGTTATGGGATCCCTTTCGAGATCAATTTAAAGAGTTAAAACCGTTTGGAAGTGTCGCCTATAAATTGGGATTGACTGCTGCCGGAAAATCTGATATTTTTGCTTCCTTGAAACCCAAAAATGAGTGGGATATTTGTGCCGGACATTGCATAATTAATGAAGCAGGGGGAATACTTATTGATTTATTGGGATGCGAGGTTACATACAATAACGAAAACACCTTAATTTCACCTGGTCTGATAGCCGGATACTCCAAAGCAGTTAATAAAGTACTTGAAATTTTAACGTAGAGAATTTGTCTAATGGAGATATCTTCAAAATATCCTGAAGGAGCAATTCCCTGTCTGGATCATGGATTTATCCGTCTTGTTGATAGCATGGGTGGAGATGATGCTATTGTCCAGTCTGCTCGGGTCAGTTATGGAAGAGGGACGAAAAAAGTTTCACAGGATATTGGATTGATCCGTTATCTCATGCGCCACAGGCATACCACTCCGTTTGAAATGGTAGAATTTAAATTCCATGCCAAAATGCCTATCTTTGTCGCTCGCCAGTGGGTAAGACATCGGACAGCGAATATCAATGAATATAGCCTCCGATACTCTGAGGCAAGAGATGAGTTTTACATCCCGAAAAAGGAAGATATCCGTTTTCAGAGTAAGTTGAACAAGCAGGGTCGGGAAATAGAGAAGGTTCCGAATGAATTGAAAGAAAAAGTGATCAAGTACTTTAAAGAGATTTCAGAAAAATCTTTCGCTCTGTATAGTGAACTAAGTGAAGATGGAATTGCCAGAGAGTTAGCCCGTTCCATCCTGCCCGTCAATCTCTACACGGAATGGTACTGGAAAAACGACCTTCACAATATATTCCATTTCCTGAGTCTCCGATTGGATGATCATGCCCAATATGAAATCAGAGTCTATGCGAACGCAATGGCAAGTATTGTCAAGAAGATCGTCCCTATTGCATACGAAGCATTTGAGGATTATGTTATCAAAGGGATGAGGTTTTCAGGTGTTGAACAGAATTTATTTACCCAAAAGATACCCGCCACCATTATTGATGATATTCTGGTTGATGTGATTTATAATATTGTCGCCTCTCTACATCGCAACAAACCTAAAGAACAGGATGAATTATATTTACTGTATAAAAAGAACGGGGGTCAGGATAGTGTGGAAGACTTCGAACTGAAGTGGTCAGCCGGGGAGATCAGAACCGGAAATGTTCGAGAATTAAGGGAGTTAAAGCAAAAACTTATTCGAATGAAGAACGATGTCTCCGGTTAATTCCTCAAGCGAAGGTCATCGCGAACGATTACGGGATAAATTTCTAAAATCAGGGCTCGATGGATTTCATGATTATGAAATTGTTGAACTCCTGATTACCCTAGGTACACCTCGAAAAGATTGTAAAAAAACCGCAAAAGAAGCGCTAAAAAAGTTTGGTTCGCTGCGGGGAGTTTTGGAAGCATCTGCAACAGAACTCGCAGAAATTAATGGATTGGGTTCGAAAAATATATTCGGTCTCAAGCTTGCACAAGCCATCGCCATTCGTTATCTCAGTGACCGTGCTATTGGAAAAGATTATCTCCGATCTTCCGAGGAAGTTATCGATTTCCTTAAAGTAAACTTACGGGATCGGAGTAAAGAAGTTTTCATGGTACTGTTTTTAAATGGTCGAAACCAGATCATAGCGATGGAGGAGCTCTTTGAAGGGACATTGACTGCTTCTGCCGTTTATCCAAGGGAAGTAGTCGAGCGGACCCTGAAGAATAAAGCTGCTGCTCTGGTTTTTGTCCACAACCATCCCTCCGGAAATCCTCAACCATCCAAAGAGGATATTGAAATAACCAAAAAGTTGAAAGATGCGGCAAAATCAATCGATGTGGTAATCCATGATCATATTATCATTG
Source organism: Fidelibacterota bacterium (assembly GCA_004124475.1). Classification (GTDB taxonomy): domain Bacteria; phylum Fidelibacterota; class Marinisomatia; order Marinisomatales; family SCKK01; genus SCKK01. The sequence continues at coordinate 15,980 of SCKK01000050.1, read as the reverse complement.
CAGGAGATAACATTTATTCATTTTCTGATCATGGATTGGTATAATATTACCTAATTTGATTATTGGTGTGATAGTATTTGGAGAAAATAAAACCAATCATTTTTTACTAACTTCTTGAAAATTTTAGTGTTATTTCCCCGCCTGACCGTCGGGCAGGATGTACCTTCGTGGCGTGATTTAATCAGGATTGGTGAGATATGAACAGTTTTTATCCACAAAATAGGAATTTGGATTACCCATAACTCATTTTATATGCCCGTATCAATAACTAAATTGTGACTATTCGGATTAAGGCGTAGGCAGAGGCAAAGAAAGAAGGGCTACATAAACTTTATGGAGCAGAGAGTCCCCCCGATGTCGGGATCTTCTAGTCTGACCAGCTGGGCAGGTTCTTTTCTTCAACAGAGAGCCTGGAGCTTTGTTCTCCGAATGACATTAGTCAAGCGATCAGGTTGGCTCTTGATTCTTGGGTCTTTCATTGTGATCTTAGCCTTAGCCTTAGCCTGTACCTCAGCCTTGTTCTGACAAATAGGCTTAATAGTTACACTAAATTCAAATAAAGGTCTTAGTAATTTGTTATGACTCATATTGTTAAAGTTGGACCAAAACCTAATTCAGTCCGGTCTGATCTCCGTGTTTCCTATTCACCAGGTAGGCAGCCTCTTGCCATCGAAATCCAGAGCAAAGTTGGAGCTCTCTACGGAAAATCGATAAAGGAGCAAACCGAGTCCGTTTGCAAGGGTCTTGGCGTAGATACGGGAAAGTTAGTCATCGAAGACTTTGGTGCAGTTCCATTTGTTATAGCTGCGAGGATTGAAGCAGCACTAAAAATGGCAAATCCGAAACTGACTGCTGAATCACTTCCTCCTATGAAAGACTTTTGTAAAGAAGCTTCTATGCGAGACAGATTTCGCCGTAGTCGCCTTTATATACCAGGGAATCAACCCAAGTTAATGCTCAACGCTGGAATTCATAAACCTGATGGGATTATTCTCGATCTTGAGGATTCTGTCCCTCCCAGTGAAAAAAATGCAACACGATATGTCGTAAGAAATGCTCTGCGGTCTGTTAATTTTTTTGGTGCGGAACGGATGGTACGTATTAATCAGGGAGAAATGGGCATCAAAGATTTGGAATTTTTATTGCCTCACAACGTGCATGTAATTTTAATCCCTAAGGTAGAAAGTGCAGACCAGATCAAAGCCGTTGACAAAAGAATCGCTGAAATCTGCATGGAATGTGGTAGAGAAGACCCTGTTTATTTGATGCCAATCATTGAGAGTGCCCGGGGCGTATTGAAAGCCCTGGAGATTGCTGAGGCTTCCCAAAATAATGTGGCGCTGACTATCGGATTGGAAGACTATACAGCAGACATCGGTACGGAACGGACAGATGAAGGAAGTGAAACCTTTTTTGCGAGGAATATCATTCTGAACGCTGCTCGAGCTGCCGGAATCCAAGCCATTAATTCCGTCTTCAGTGATGTTGCTGACGAGGAAGGATTAAGATTGTTCGTGAGAAATTCGAAATCCCTTGGATTTGATGGAGTTGGATGTATCCATCCTCGGCAAATTCGAGTGATACACCAGGAATTAGCACCTACCCAAGATGAAATTGAAAAAGCGAAAAAGATTGTTTTGGCGTACAGGGAAGCTCAAAAAAAAGGACTTGGGGTTGTCGCCCTGGGGAGTAAAATGATTGATCCTCCCGTTGTAAAACGAGCACAACAGACAGTGGAACTTGCAATAGCTACTGATTTGCTGGTTAAAAATTGGAGGGATAAAGGAAAATGATATCAGAGGAAGATAAAAAAATTATTTGTATATGTGCGAAAAAATATAATGTTTCAAAGATCATCCTCTTTGGGTCAGCTTTAGAAGAAGATGACCCCAATGACATCGATCTAGGTGTGAAAGGAGTTGCGCCGGGACTTTTTTTCAAATTTTACGGGGAACTTTATATGAGAATGCCTAAGCCTGTGGACTTAGTGGATCTTTCTTACAAATCGCTTTTTAACGACATTGTTGAAGAGACTGGTGTTGTAATCTATGGTTAGTTTAGAGCGGAAAATAAGAGCGGAGATCGAAAATGTTATATACACTCTTAAGGAAATGCCCAACCTTTTATTAGTAGAAAAGAAGACATTCCCAGAACTCGCTGCTATGGCAACCATTTTGCAGAATGTCTATAATGGTATGGAAAACATCTTGAAACAGATACTCAAGGAAAAGAAGTTTCCATTGCAAAAGTCCGATACCTGGCATAAGGACATATTAGAAAGCTGTGGCGAGCAAAAGATAATTTCCGATGAAATGAAAAACATTCTCTATGAATTCCTCTTATTTCGACATTTCTTTGTTCACGGATATGCAATTCGCATTGAAGAAGCTCGGCTGCTACCTTTAGCTGAGAATATCCGTGCAACTTGGGAAAGATTTCTGTTCGAGATAAAGCCTTATTATGAGTTTTCGCAATGAGTGGCGTTGAGTTCGTTAAGAATGCTGCTGGTAGATTAGTCCCACTTGAGGTCAATAAGGTAAAGCAGGTGCCCTTCAAAGGTGTTGGGAAATACAAGCCCTCCGGTGGAAAGGCATCATCTCCCATCCGTATGTGTTCAGATTATCCCATGGATGGTAACAAAATAGTGGATACTTTGAGAGAAGCTCTGGAGAAGTGCGGATTGAAGGATGGTATGACCATCTCCTCTCACCATCACTTCCGGAATGGCGATCTGCTCATGAATCAGGTTTTTGACATAGTGGCTGAAATGGGTGTCAAGGACATTCGATGGTTTCCTTCCGCTGCTTTCCCGTGCCATGAACCTATCATTAAGCACATGAAAAATGGAGTTGTGAGCTGGGTAGAGGGATCGCTCAACGGACCGCTTGGGCGGTTTGCCTCTGAAGGTAACATGAATGGTACAGCAGTGTTACGGAGTCACGGTGGTCGCTGGCAGGCGGTTCAAGATGGGGAAGTCCACATAGATATTGCCATCCTTGCAGCTCCAACAGCTGATCCATTTGGGAATGCTACCGGTGATAGGGGTCCCTCAGCGTGTGGGTTGTTAGGCTTTGGATTGGTCGATTCCCTTTATGCTGATAGTGTAATTGTGGTAACAGATAATTTGGTGCCATTTCCATGTATTCCGTGGCAGATCCAGGGGCAGAATGTCGATTATGTGGTCGTGCTGGATAAAATTGGTGACCCCGAAAAGATCGTGTCCGGTACAACTCGTCTCACGCGATCCCCAGACAGGCGATACATTGCGGAACTGACAGCCAAATTCGTTCAAGCAGCGGGAATTATGAAAGATGGATTCAGCTTTCAGGCAGGCGCGGGTGGAACGGCGCTGGCATTTGTCACTTATCTACGAGTATTGATGAAGGAAGCTCATACCAAGGCGAGGTTTATCCGAGGAGGTTCCACGAAGTATCTTGTGGAGATGCTTGAGGAAGGGCTCACTGATTACATCCTCGATGGACAGACTTTTGACCTGGATGGCGTCCGCTCCATGCGGGAAAATCCCAATCATGTGAATACATCTCCATTTACCAGCTACAACTGGCATGGGAAGGGGAATTTTGCATCCATGGTGGATGTGGTCGTTTTGGGTGCCACAGAGGTTGACGTGAACTTTAATGCCAATGTAGTAACACATTCCGATGGATATTTACTGCACGGAATCGGCGGATGGCAGAACTGTCTATTCAGTCGGTGCACGATTCTTCCTATCCCTTCCTTCCGAAATCGTATCCCCATCATCGTTGATGAGGTGACAACCCTTGTAGGGCCTGGGGAATTAATTGATGTTATAGTCACTGAGCGGGGCATTGCCATTAACCCGATTCGAGAAGATTTAATTAAGGCAACTAAAAGGAGCGGATTACCCATTCGTCCTATTGAAGAAATTAAAGCGGAGGTGGATGAACTCGTAGGTGGTCCACCGGAAAAACCACGACTAACTGATGAGATTATCGGTGTGGTGAAGTGGGTAGATGGAACGGTTATTGATTCAATATTTAAGATTCTGGATTGAAGATTATGTTTAAGTGAACAAGGAAGAATTGATAAAGCGAACAGCGGTTTTTGCCCATCGGTGTGTGAAGTTAGGTATCTCTTTACCAAAATCGATATTGGGAAAGCATATTCAAGGACAATTAATTCGCTGTTCAACATCTGTTGCCGCAAATTACAGAGCGGCAGTTCTTGCACAGTCAGACGCTGCGTTTACAGCAAAGATTAGTATCGTTTTAGAAGAAGCTGATGAATCAGTCTTTTGGATGGAATTCATTAATGAGGAAAAATTGATAAAATATGACAGAGTTGAACAATTGTTAATAGAAGCTAATGAACTCAAGGCAATTTTTTATTCTATTCGGAAGACCATGAAAATGAAAAAATCTTAAATATTAATTGTTCAATTTTGAAGGAGGGGATATGAGAGAAAAAGTTATAGAACTTTGGCCAGAAATTAATTGGATCGAAAATGATGATCTGCAGGAAAAAGTCATTGATTGCTGGGAATACGCTATCGAAAAGAGCGCAATATCCCCCGATGATCTCCGAACGATTCCATTCTCACTTTTGATAGAGGATTGTAAAATTTCGTTCATGAACCATAAGAGGACGTGTGTTCAACTGGCCGTTGAAATGGCGAGAATCATGCAGAATAACTTTGGTGATGAAATAGAGATTGGCATGGATACTCTCATCGCCGGCGCCATTCTGATAGACGTAGGTAAACTGCTGGAGTACGTCATCGTTGACGGGAAACTGACTACGAGTATCGCTGGGAAATTTGTGCGCCATCCCTTCAGCGGAGTTGCTATTGCTGATAGGTTTGGCATTCCTGCGGAGGTTCAGCATATCATCGCTTCTCATTCCAAGGAAGGTGATCTTGGCAAGAGAACGGTGGAGTCTATTATTGTTCATCATGCCGATTTTGTCAGTTTTGAGCCGTTTAGGAAATAGGAACGACGGATTACACAGATTTATTGTTTGGTGAATTGAAACGGCTGATTTGCTGTACATAGAATTGATTTACAGGATCATTGGTTGTGCAATGGAAGACGCGAAAACCCCTCCCTTTGAACCCCATCATGACAAGCACATCGTTGTGAAGGTCATTAATTTACGAGGGAACGATGTGATAATACCAATGCCACTAGATAAGATCAGCTATGTATTTGTATCGCATGCGTGAAAACTTAGGCGCCCCTTGCCTGAATACCTCAGGCGGACACAGGTGGCCTCTTTGATAACGGATCAGATTATCAGTCGTATCAAAAAACAATCGATACAAGTAAGAATAGCTTGGGAGTTCACATTCCGGTAATCCGGAATAGGTGAGATATTTTCGGAAAAATTACACGAACTCACCCGGGAGAGGTGTGCCTGAAATGAGTGAAAATCCATTCAAAATAAGCCCCAATAAGCCTCTTTTTGAAAGATTTATCTTTATCTTGAATTCAAGATTACTTTTATCCTATTTTGAACAATTTAGGTAACAGTAAATAGGGTTTGGAATAAGTTTTGATAGGCAATATTTTCCCGCCGGTTTTCGGGGTGTAGCGCAGTCCGGTTAGCGCACCTGCTTTGGGAGCAGGGGGTCGAAGGTTCGAATCCTTTCACCCCGACAGAAATATCCTCCTTCGGTAAACTTCTTTTATCGTAGGGGGATTTCTATTTATTGGGCTGGAAAACAGTTAACTTTAACTTTGTCAAATGACGGCAAATAAAGTCAAATGAATTAAAATGGGGATATCAAAAGTGGGGATATCTGTCTGCCCTGCCTTGCCGGCAGGCAGGCGACAAGGCAGGCCGGATATCACCTGAAATCATAGGGACGTAAGATGAGAAGACAATTCACGATCCCATTAATGGTGATATTCATAATTGCCTGCGAAAAAACAGACCACGTTACAGATCAGGCTGAGAATGTAATGGTCTATTGAGTAGGCATAGGAGTCTGGGGTGAGAGTGATTGGCGGTGTTATGAGTAGATATCTTGATATCTACAAGACTGGAGAATAAATTAAGTCGATAAGGGTGAAATTGATGTGGATGGTTACTTTTTCCAGTCTATCCTGCCCGAACTGACGTCCAGTCAGCCTGCCTGCGATGACCCAGTCAGACAGGACGGGAAGGGTAATATGAAGCAAAAGTTTCCACATAGTGACACCGTTAGCTTGCCATTGTTTTAAAATTATAATTCCATGGAATAAGGAAAGGAGTACCAGTAATGAAGAATAAAATGGTGATTCTTGGTCTTTTAGTAGTCATGGGTTGCGCCTGCTTGATCCCGTTGAAGGTGGGGCCACCTCGGGACATAGCGGTTGAAATCACCCCAGAGAGATTGACCCGGGGAGAATATCTGGCAAAACATGTAACCCGTTGTGTCTATTGCCACTCAGGACTGGATTGGAACTACTATGCAGGTGGGCTCCCCAAACCTGGTACTGAAGGTGGTGGAGGTTGGCATGAAACCGTGAATGAGGGATTGATAGGCAGCTACGATCTCTACTTCCCAAACATTACGCCTGCAGCTATTGGTAATTGGACAGATGGCGAACTCATACGGGCTATGACGGAAGGAGTAAGCAAGGATGGAAAACCTCTGTTTCCAATCATGCCTTACGAACGCTTTCGAATCATGGATAAGGAAGATGTGTACTCTATTGTGGTTTATATACGATCTCTAGATCCAATCTCAAATACGTACCCCAAGAAGAAGGTCAAGCGCTTGTTTAAATTTATTGAGCGTAGTGTCCCAAAGCCTTGGGAGCCTCAGACCCAGCTGGATCCTTCGAATAGTGTGGCTTACGGAAAGTATCTTTCAACGATTGGAGATTGTGTTGCCTGTCATTCGACAATGACCAATACAGCTCAATTTATTGAAGGGATGGATTTCGCAGGTGGAAATGAATACATAATTCCAAATGGTGGAATCGTACGTTCCGCCAATATTACCCCTGATCTGGAAACCGGTATTGGTAACCGGTCGAAAGACAACTTCATTGGTCTGTTCAAGGCATTTCAGGAACCCATCCAACTACCCGAGGACTCGAAACACGGCAATACCGTTATGGCCTGGACGGCTTTTGCGGGTATGACGGTGGAAGATCTCGGAGCAATTTATGATTATTTGAGAACAGTCAAGCCGGTAAAAAACAGAGTGGAAAAATATCCAGGTGATGAAGTTTCGAATGAATAACGATTGTTTTTAGAGTCTATGCATGAAGAAAGAATAATTGGTAAACGGCAATCAAACCTATTGAAATGCCACCAATGACAACGGCAATCCGGTGAGTGCTGGTGTGTATCTATATCAGATCAAAGCTGGGGAGTTTGTACAGACATGGAAGATGGTATTATTGAAATGATCCGCTCCTTTAATTAAACATTCTTGTCTGGATTTGGGCATTAAGACCTCTTCCATTAAAAGTACCTGAAAATACACATGCAGAATTAGCATTGCAATTTGAGTAATTAGAAATTAGATTTAATTGAAGTCATAACACTGACTTTCTGCATACAAAGAAGGGGACGATTCATTAGAGCTGTCCCCTTTTTTGTTGCTTTTTATTGTTGGGGTAGTAAATTCAGTAAGTTAGATTCTTCCATAAGAAGAATTCAATTAACATAGTTAAAGAGACGAAAAGTGAAACAGATTGACGGGGTTAGATACGGTAAGTGGTAGTTGATTTATGAGCGAATTTATAAGCCCTTTCTTGGAAGTTTACAGGTTCACCAAGACTGAGGTTCAGTCTTGGTAAAGCCATGGCAACTCTATCCATAGAAAAGCACGACGTTGTAAATGATATTTTTATAATCAGGTGGAACGACGGAGAGGAGAGCTACATCCCTCTTCAGACGATGCGGGATGCCTGCCCCTGTGCAATGTGTGGTGAGCAAGCTAAAAAGAAAGCAGGTAATAATATCATGCTGGCAGCAAGACGTATTCGAACAGAGGCAAGTTCCCAACTTATGGATGTTCAAATTATCGGGTACTATGCTGTGAGACTATTCTGGGGGGATGGGCATAACACGGGCATTTATAGGTATGAACTGCTCAGGGAGCTTGGTGGTGCATATGAGTAGCATTGGGACGGATGTTTCAAGACTATTGGATTCCTCCGTATAGGTCTTAAATACTTTTCTGATCGATTGATAACAAAAACACAAAACAATGATCATGGGGACCGCAGTTAGCAGTTAAGAAACAAAGACATGACCGAAAATTCGGAGGAGATGATGGAAATCCCGTCAGACGCTGAAAAGATTACCTTGAGAGCTAATAAGAAATACAAAATCTGTACTTGTGGCAGCAGTAAGACTCTGCCGTATTGCGATAACTCTCATCGAGACCTGAATGAAAAAAAGGGAACCAGTTACAAATCCTTGAAGATATTTCCATCGGAGGATATTACCCTGTCTGTATTCTCTAAAAATTGGAAATGACAAAGGAACTTAAGAAAAGTGTAACTCACCAAACAATTCCCATTCTGCCAAGGAAAGATATAGAAGAGGAGAAGCCCAACAGGATAAAAGAAATGAGAGATGAATCAAACTTCTGGGTCATTGACGATGGTTGAGAGAGCTGTGACGAGGCACCCTGATGGGTGAAACCGGTCTTGGACTGAAGAAACGATTATTAAGACACACCCAGAAGAATGCATTTATATGGTTGGTGACTCCAATGAAGAAAAACATCAAATGAATTATGAATTATCAGAGTATGATAGATATCATATGATTTATCGTTTTTCTAAAGAGAGAAGTAGAGAGTACGCTTAACTAAACTTATATTTGAGGCAATGTAAAAATTGTGTTAGGTCTAGTAGGGTTGTGATCAATGTATAATCCATTATTAAGATTGACCAACCTACCGAAAAGTGCATTGTGCGATGGCTGAAAAAAGAACCAGAAAGCGATTACGTAAAAACTCCCCCCCACAGCAAGGAGAATTTCCAAGAGTGGAAAAAGATGTTGGGTATAGGGAACGTATGTTTGGCAAGCGATTGTGGGAACGGGATGGCATGATCGAACAATTACCCTTACTATCCAAAGCTGTTAAGCCTGAGATGTTAAACAAAATACGGGAGTATGATTTAAAAATTAGGGAATTGATTAGATTGCATATCAATGACGGCTGCGAATTAACACAAGAAATGAAATCTTGGGTACCGCACGACTCAACTCTTCTTAAAGAATTAGCTATACGAGAAGAAGCAAATCCTTCTGGAAAATTCGTAACAACCAGAGAAGCAAAGTCAGCCAAATCTACATCGTAGGAGACAGACGATGGAAAAGGAAGGATCAGAATTACCTATGCCATCCGAAATAGAGGCTATGACACATTGCAGGGCAATTTCTGAACTGATTTAGAAATGGAATCGAGATATGCGAATGAAGTTTAAAATAGGACAAGTTATCCACCATAAATTATTCAACTATAGGGGTGTAATCTACGGTGTAGATGAAGTTTTCAAAGGAACTGATGAATGGTATGATTTTGTGGCAAAAAGCAAGCCACCAAAAGACAAACCTTGGTATCATGTATTAGTGCATAATAAGGAACATATGACTTATGTTGCCGAAAGAAATTTACAACCAGATTATACAAACAAAATAATTAACCATCCTATGGTGCCAGCTTATTTCACGGAAATTACAGATGGTATATATCAAAGGACTCTGAATTGGGCGGGTGATAATCCAATACCATTTGATAATATTGGGATTGCATGATATCTTGTGTTTACTTCGTCAAATTGATTCCCGGAGACTACACCCCAACCCCTTTGCCGAAGGCATCCCTTTGGGACAATCCTACGACCACCATTGAGTTCTCCATTCCCGTCAGTGAATTGGTAACACTGACCGTATATGATAATTTAGGAAGGGAAATTGAAACGATACTGAACCAGAAAATAAATGTAGGGACTCATTATATCCAATGGGATGCAACTAATGTTACCACAAGCATCTATTTTGTCAGGATGGAAAGTGGAGAATTCAGCCAAACGCGGAAGGTGGTGGTGTTGAAGTGAGCCCCCACCCGAAGGGATAGGATGAAGAGATTACAACCTTCCTCTGGTTGTTAACCGCTTCACTCATTGCAGATAGATATCTTAGATGGAATACAAACCCCAATGCCCTAACTTAACAAGTGGTCCAAACAAAAGGGCCGGCCATGTAGCAATACGGGGGCAAGGAGTTAACATGCACTTCATGAAACAATATCAAAGCATTGTCATCGTGTTAACCGTTCTATTCGCGTCTCAATGTTCCTGGCTTTCTGATGCTGAAAACGGGAAGAGGCCATTTGTTGGCCTTGGTTCCCTTGTGTTAGACTCACCTGAGCTTAGAGATATAGGACCTGCGTGGATATCGCCCAATGAGGATGTGCTCGTCTGGACTGGGAGGTACGGATCACAATCCTGTACTATGCATCGCGTCAGCACAGTTTCCGGCTCGAGTGGAAGGATTAAAAGTCTGTCGTGTGCAAGGCTTGTCGATTCCATGAGTGCTTCGCCCGACGGCAAGTATTTTGCACATACTTCTTATTATAGAGGATCTTCAGATCAAGATTCTTCGATTCTTTATTTATCAGTATCTGATGATCTCACCCAATCAATCGCTCTGGGCACAATACCCAACAATTATATCTACCCAACGCTCACGTACGCCTGGTCAACTTCGAAGGAGCTTTTCGCCTACAAAACAATTGACAGGCTGGCGATATGGAACCTTCGCACTATGGCACCGCTTCAAATCGTTCCGCTCTGGGGTGAACTCTTATGCTTTTCTCCTGATGGGGGCGAGCTACTCTATATTGATATTGATCGTGAATACAATTACCGCAGCATTCTTGCCGTCTACGACTTGGCTACTGGAGAAAGTGCAGTGCTTGAGAGCTTTGATTTCATGGTCTCACAGGTTGCTTACTGGGATGAAAGCGGGATACACCTAATTTATAAACACGGAGCTGAGGTCATGATTTATTCGCATCAAGATGGCACAACGCTTGAGGTCGCAATAGCGGGAGAATTATCCGAGAGTTGGCACGTTTCGTCTTTGTCCCCGGACTACACTAAAGCCGCTTTGTGGCTGAGAACGGGGTATAGTGACAGCCGACGGTTTCACCTCTATTTGCTGGACATCAAGGCAGGAACAATTGAACTCTTTGCAAACTCTAAGGAAAAAGGAACGACGTCTGGAGGCACGGCTTTTTCACCGGACGGTAGTAAAATCGCCTTCCTCTTTTCACTTGACTGGGGTCCTGAGGCTTACTCCAACCTATATTACAAGGAGTTGTAGTTGAATGAATGCAAGATCTGCTTCTGAACTACGTTATTCCAACCACTTCCCTTTCTTTACTCCCAATTGTCCTTTGATCGAATATCTGCTCTCAGTAGTCTGACCTGCACCCCAAAAAGTTGTACCAATGTTAAGATTAGGTAGGTCACTTCCTCCACCTAATCCATTCAGAAACCAAAAAATCCCCAGTTTCTCACCATTTCCTTTCCTATTCCATATCTTATACCAGGGTTATGGAGAAACCGTGAGATTGGACCAGATACATAGGTTAATCATACCGTTTGACATTAAGACAAAGGGCGATTAAGGATGGACCTTTTGCGTTGTGTTTAGTTGAGAGTGTTGTAAATTGGGTTGGTGAGCGTTTCTATTCTAAATGATTATCAATAGTTAATCGAGACCCTATCTTTTAAAACCAAAATCATTGGGGGAAACTGTTGAAGAAATTATTATGTCAACTAAATAAGGTAGGTAAGGAGTCCTTTTGGTTCTGTACAGAATGTCTTAGGCAACCCAAGAACCCAGGTGACCCTGCATGGTTAGAAATGTCCGAAACAGGTGTCAGTGACAACTTTTTTACTAGTGATTTAGACCAGATATTAGACCATCTATCTGAAGCACATGGTTATAGAAAATCTAGTGTCGATATCAGTGATACGGAAATCTATAAATTGTAATTTGCTATATTGCTAATGTTACTATGCTGCAAGTGCTGTTGACGTGCGATCCGTTCAGTTGCAAGGTAGACACTGAATTGCACCAATCCTCACAAATGACATCAACCTCCATCTTACTTGGCACCCTCTGGGTGTAGTCCAATGGGCTATGTTCAACATTAAATTGATCCTAATTAGGATTTTTTTGGTCGTACTATCCTTATTTATTGGATGTCAGAACTCCAAACAACCCTCCGTAGAAAGATTCGTAGGAAATTCTGGAACAATACTACCTTTACGATTAAACGCCGTTACAGGTTATCGTTATGGTTATAATGCTGATATTCACATTTCCTTCATCCGAAAAGAACCAATTTCTCCTACTGATAAGATAAATACACCTGACAGCCTCAAATTGCACGTTGTTCTTGAAATTGGAGTTCCTACTCGCCTTGCAACAGGGACCTATCAGTTATTTATAGGAAAGGATTCATTTCGAGGTACAATTTCCTCACCCTACATTTACTTTACTGGAGGTCAAGGTGGGCTACCTGGCTTTGGAGGTACATTCCAGTTTCAGACAGTTAAGGGTGAATCATATAAAGTTTACATTCCACCCAGAGAATTAGAAAGAGGTTAGCATTCTTAGATGAGTATTAAGAATCAGAAATAACTAATACCTCCGATTCCATTAAATTCTTACCTGAATAATGGAGACAATAAAGGACATTCATTCGTAAATTATTAGGTAAGAATACTTATAAATACTGATGACCTACATAATTACAGAACCTTGTTTTGGAGTTTGCGATACGGCATTTGGAGAGGTTTGCCCAGTAGATTACATACAAATTACCCAAGACGATTGTGGGGAAACAGCTATGAAAGGTGGTTTCGACCTAATCAGCAGAGATCGACCGATTGACGAGAGAAATTAAAGGGTGGATAGAACAGGAACATGAAGCGGAAATTCGTAACGAATCAAACTTTTGGGGAATTGATGACAGCGGAGAAGGTTGAGCTATCTAAGGTAATCAGAGAATCAGCATCAATTAAAAAATAGGTAGGAGATAGGAAAATGGATTTAAAAGAGCAAATCAAGGGGGAGATAGAAGAAACCCCTATTATTCTCTACATGAAAGGGACGAAGGAAATGCCCATGTGTGGCTTTTCAAATGCCGTGGTACAGGCACTCAATACCTACGGGATAGAATACAAGGATGTCAACGTTCTTGAAGATCCTGAGATTAGAGTAAAGCTCTCAGAACTATCAAACTGGCCAACGATTCCACAGCTTTTCGTCAAGGGTCAGCTGATCGGTGGATGTGACATCACCTTGGAACTGCACCAGAATGGCGAACTGGCGAACATCTTAGGGAAAGTGGAGGTTGTACAGAAAAACACTCAGTATGACTTGTGATGGTAACAAAATAACTATCCATCTTGAAAAGTGAGCTGCCTTGATTCTGACCCTTGTTTACTGCAATATTAAGGCTTAAAACCCTTTTGTGGAAATATAGAAATTAGCCACCAATGGTTTTTACAAAAAGCTTATAGTTAGCAAGAGAGAGGGTCAAATTTATCATTGTCCGGGATAAAGTTGGGAACTCCTTGAATGAAGTGTTTAGAGGTAGAACTTCATGAGTTACTTCTCAACCCCATTAACAACAAGAGGGGCTAAAATCCAATTACCAGGTTTACGTCGATAAAACTCCAGGCGAATTTTGGAAGATTCGGTGGGATGAGATTATGGATAACCTTTTCCCAGATAAATGGAACAATTGTCATTTGGAATAAATATTGAAATGCTAAATAACTCCCAATCTCCGGAATTGCATTTGATAAGGTTGCTGTCTTTCTTTTTTAGTTTCGGGTAGTTAAGTCTGTTGTAAATCTATTATCCATGGGTGTCCATAGTTAGAGCTCAGAGGAGACTAATATGGGATTATTTGATATATTCAAAAAGAAAAAAAATTCAAGAGATCAGCTTGGGATGACCCTTGCAGAACTGATCGAGAAGGTGAAAAAAGAGGGTTATTCTGAGCGAGAAATCAGACAACAAATGGTGAAAAATTTTGGGAAAGAACAATTAAAGTCTTTTGGGGAAGGGGTTACAATTTCTTCATTAAAAGTAGGAGAGATGATCGAGGGATTAAGAGAACAAAGAGAAAAGGTCTCCGTTGAACATATGACTCCATTTGAGTTGGTGACTCATTTACTTATTTGCTTACAGCTTGCGGATGGCAGAATGGATTTTGAAGAGCGAGAAGTATTGGCAGAAGCGGTAAGCGATCTATACCCTGACCATTCGTATGACCGCGTTATTGAGATGATGCGTTCTTCAGGGAAGATAATTCTTGAGATGGACGTTAGTGGTCGGATGAGCTACGCAGTAGAAATGACAAACCAGTTAAGAAATCATTATTCCCGCAAAGAAATACAATCCCAAATTCTGCCAAAACTCATTGAGATGATAGAAGCTGATGGGGTAGTCACAAGCTCTGAATCCAATATGATTGATGCAATCAAGACGGCCTTGCAGATCGGTGCACCGCATTCCGAGGATCAATGAAGTAATAACGCATGTTTAGAATCCCCCAAATGACCCCACCCTCCGAAATAGCCTGCTAACGTCAGGCTCCACATAACTCCTTCTTTAATTTTTACTCGGCACCCCGATAAACCTTGATATTTGACCAGATAAATGGGGTGCACAAGGTTTTATACCCAAATTCGAGAGAGGAAGAATGGAGATACCTTTTTTGGTGCATTTTGTTTGGGGGTGTTAAATTCAGTTTGTGAGAGATTTAATTAACTCACACCCGAAGGAATAGAATGAAATGAACATTCCAGTTGCAAGTTTAATACTTTTTCTATCCATAAATATCCTCCTTCGATAAACTTCTTTTATCGTGTGGGGATTTCTTTTTATTGGACTGGAATGCAATTTGCTTTAACTTTGTTTAATGAAGGCAAATAAAGTCAAATGAGTTAAAATGGGGATATCAAAAGTGGGGATACCTGTCTGCCGACAAGGCAGGCCGGACATCATCCATAGCATAATTTACTTGAGGCCAGATTGAAAGAAAAAAGAGTTTTGACCAAGGCATCTCAATCGTCAAAGGAAATCAAAGAACTTCTTAACGCCTTTCCTGGTGATGTCACGCTCCTGATTGAGTTGGGGAAATGCTATTTGCAGGATGGAAAGCTTAATAGGGCAATCGATATCCTGAAAGAAGCCGTCACCAAAGCTCCTGACTATTCAGTCGCCTACCGATATTTGGGTAAAGCATACGAAGCAGATGGGAAACCGAAAAGGGCGTCGGAAACTTACCGGAACGGAATCAGTGTCGCCGAACGAAGTGGCGACCTTCAAACTGCTAAAGAGATGACTGTTTTCCTTCGGAGGATTGAGAAAGGAAAGAGCAGACCAACCTCATCATGAGGATGAGGAGATTATTTAGGCAAGAATGATATGGATTCATTCCCATTTTCATCTGAAAAATAGATACGAATATTGAGATCTTTGCCAATCCGGGGATATTAATATAGCAATTCTACAGATTGTTCGAGTAGTGTGATGTTGAAAGTACATAACAAAATAAGTATTATAAAAATTTTACCGTTTCTCATATTAATCTCCAGTTTAATCCTTATTTAAAATTGCTATATGATGTAAGATAGTTCTCTAACTAATTCAATCTTTTTCGTATAGTTAATTATGGTTTCAGAAAGTCCATATATGAGAAAGCCTAAAACCTGACAGGTCTATATTCTTCATAAGATTTTAAATTTGAAACTTGCGAGAATACAAACCTGAATTTATCTTTGATAGACAATCAACAGCATCTTTTAGAGAAGGATATTCAGCATTAAGGAGTCAACTATAAATAATTAACCATGATTATGAGAAAATTCAATTTCCCTAGTCAACAGGACAAATATCACTCTGAGCAATTTATTCCAGGTTGCAATGATCGCTTTTCTGTAAGCCATACCTTC
>SCKK01000012.1 GCA_004124475.1 Fidelibacterota bacterium | reverse complement strand
CTTCAATTTCATTTGAAGCAGTTCTACTTTTTTTTCAACATCGTTCATTATCCTTTTTCTGTAAATTACAACATGTGTGCACGATCTCATGGAACAAATAGTGTGTACGATGTCATGAGATTCGCCACCTATTCTCTAATTTTCTTGCTTTTTAGCGAAAGTATATTTAAACTTTTGTTGAGTATTGGCTGTGGGGTCAAACTTAGGAATTTGAATTATTCAAAAATGGTATTTAGCCATATAAAAACAGGGTGGTGTGAATATTAGACGTCCCGATCAGTCGGGATGGCAATTCGGTAGTCCTAGTTAAGGTTATCTTTAGTGATTGGATAAATAATGGAAAGTGATAAACGGAAATTAACTACATTGGAGATTATGAAGGTTTTCGCAGGAATCGTACTAACGCTTGCAGCCTTATATGGTGTATACAGTTACATTGATTGGAGAATTGAAAGGAAAATTAACAACCCAGAATTCATACGAAAAATATCATCTAATATTCGCCCCTCTGTTGTCTTCGATTCAAGACAAAGTATTGAAATTGACCTCGGTGCTATGCAATTTATAGAAAAAATTGAGGTGATCCCATCAAAGGATCCTCGCTTCCCGAAAAAGATTGTCGTTTCTCCCAAAGAGTACCTTGCCCATGCACCTTTCCTTACGACTTTAGATGAAACTGAATTCGCTATAATGGTAGAAAGAGGTCAGAAGTTCGATTGGGTATACCATCTTGCTATAAGTGAATATCTTGGAAATATTAAAAAAACCAGATTTCGGCTTGAGATTGTTAAATAACCATAGACACAAAGTAAGTCTTTTGGTTTCCATTATAATTAACAAAAACATAGAGGTCAGTAGATAACATCAGCATTCACAAGGACGCTCGTTACCTCGCGCCTGTGATGCTGGGCGTTAGGCTTATATTATTTGAGAGGATCAAATGATTAAACTTTCCATTCCAACTCACCGTCGTATCGATTTTGTAGACATTACCTCCCAGGTTCAACGGGAAGTGGCTTCCAGTGGAGTAATTGAAGGTACAATCATGATATACGTTCCCCACACTACCTGCGGAATCATCATCAACGAGAGTGCTGATCCCCATGTTGTGGAAGATATCCCGATGCAATTGGCGAAATTGGTGCCCTATGAGGCTGAATATTCTTGACATTATTGACGCTTCTGAGTATTTTGCAGTTTGATATGCAAGATATTACAATTTTAAATACGCCTTAATCAAGAACATGATGATGAGCCGTATAATTTAATGAAAAACGTTTAATGTCAGTTTTGAAGAAGATGCCGCAGAATGGTCACGATTGAGGGCAGCTCAATGTGCACATTCCTGTTGGGCTATCCTCAAAAATCTGCAACATATCCATGAATTCATTAGGGGTACGTATTTTGGGGAAAGGCTTTCCAATGAGTCCTAAATCGGAAGAGACCTATAGAACATTTGAAAAGCGCATTCAAGAGACAATAATGCAGCATCCGATCGTTCTGCGGAATGATTACACACAATGGTTTGAGAAAGGCGCATTGTCCCTTGACGAAGTTCGCCGTTTTACGGTTCAGTTCTCGGTGTTTTCTAACCAATTCCTCATTGCGCAGCTCAAGAAAATGATCAATGCAGCGACGCTTGAAGAGATGCGAGCATCAAAGGAGATTCTCGCAAACGAGATCGGCGTCATTTACCAAAAAAGGCCGTCTAAGAAAGACGGCAGCGGAAAATCTATTGGTGATATCGATGAGAACACCGCCGATCCCGATCTGGTCGGTACGGAGGGTTCTGTCGACGGCGGCATTTTCAGGTTCAGGGCAGCGCATTTCGAATGGCTGCTGTATTTTGCCGAACCGTTAGGTCTGGCGTTTGAGGACATGGGTAAAAGAAAACACGGAACAGAAGCCACCCTGCATTTTATGGATGAGCTTGAACGCATTTACGGAAGCGAAGATTTTAACGACTCTATCGGTGCGAGCTTTGCCGTTGAGAACTGGGCTGCCGCCGGTTTTTGGAAAGAACTGATCAACGGGTTAAGAATTTTTAAAAAATCGACTCTTCTCAAATTACATCTCGGTTTTTTTACCTGGCACGACAAGGTTGAAGCTCAGCACTCCGAACATACCTATGATGAGCTGAAAGAGATATATTACCACGACCAGTTCACCGAAGATACATTTATTGCCAAAGGACTCGAAATGCTCGACGCGGTTGCCGTTTTCTGGAACGGATTGAACGACGACCGTAAGATGCACGCAGCGTGATCGAACATGAAACATCGGGATTCGCCCCGCACGAACGATAAAGAATAAAATATTAAAGGAATAAGATAAATGGAGATGGAGACGAGCATTTCGAAAAACGGAATGGGAATCCGCGGGTACGATTTTGTCGAGTTTTATGTAGGTTCGGCAAAGATGGTGGCCTACTGGTACGTAAAAACGATGGGCTTCGACATTCAGGCATATAGCGGCCCGGAAACAGGTGTGAAGGACCGCGTATCCTATTATCTTGTTCAGAATAATATTAAGATCGTCATCACTTCTGCAATTCATCCGGGTGCGAATGATATTATCCGATTTATCAATCTCCATGGCGACGGCGTAAAACGGTGGTCGATCAATGTTGAAAGTGTTGAAAAAGCATTCTCCCATGCCGTTTCAAACGGTGCGATCCCCGAGCGCACACCGCAGGAAACCAGTGATGAGAACGGATTCATCGTGGAGGCGGCAATCAAGCTCTACGACGATGCTGAGATCGTCTTTTTTAATGCGGACCAGTACAGGGGTCTCTTCCGCCCGGGATTTGCCGAACCGCTGCAGAATATTTCGTTTGAACGTGAACAATCGGGGTTAAAATTCATCGATCACATCGTTGGTAACGTGCGCGAGAACGAGATGAATTACTGGGCGGATTATTTTATTAATACGATGGATTTCGAAACGGCGCTCTCCTTCGGGCCCGGGGACATTTCCACTCAATATTCAGCGCTGCTTTCAAAGGTCGTTCGCACGAAGGACCATCTTATCCAGAACCCTATTAACGAACCGTATGAAGGAATCAAGAAATCGCAGATCGAGGAATATATCGAGCAGTACCACGGCACGGGTATTCAGCATATTGCGATCGCGACGGATGATATCGTCCGGACGATTGCGGCGCTCAGAAAGAACGGCATGGAGTTTTTATCTGTGCCGGATACCTATTACGACCACTTGAAAGAGCGGGCTATTGAGATAACCGAGGATATCGAGGAACTAAAGGAGCAAGGGATATTGTGCGACGTTGAAGGCACGGGCTATCTCCTGCAGCTATTCACCAAACCGATCGGCGACCGGCCGACATTTTTTTATGAGATCATACAGCGGCGCAAAGGTGCTCAGGGATTTGGGCAGGGCAACTTTCAATCACTTTTCGAGTCGATCGAAATGGACCAAGCGCTGCGAGGCAACCTCGACCGGTAAGGAGCAGAACGATGGCATTTTATCATTCGGCCGGCAACATCCCGCAAAAACGGCATATCCGGTTCTTCAAAAAAGACGGGAAATCGCTCTACCGTGAAGAACACTGCAGCAGCAGAGGGTTTTCGGGAATTTATGCGAACAAGTATCACATCCACGAGCCGACACGCGTTCTCTCAATCAGTGAGATCAACGCGCCAGCCGACGTATCATGGGATGCAGCGCCACATCAATATTATCATTTTCTGACCGATGAACATCCGGGCGGAGGCGATTTCGTCTCTGCACGCCGGACATATCTGTACAACGATCACTGTGCCGTTTCGATAGCGCATGTCGACAGCGATGCAGAGTATTTTTTTCGCAACGCGTATGCTCATGAGCTCATATTCGTACACAAAGGAACGGGTACGGTTTTTACCGAATACGGCAGAAACTCCTTTAGTCCCGGTGATCAGATCGTTATACCTGCAGGTACCACATATCAAGTACAATTCGACGATTTTTCGAAGAATAAACTGGTTTTTATCGAGTCCTCCACCGCATTTGAGATCCCGCGGCGTTACCGCAACGAATACGGACAGATGCTCGAATCCGCTCCTTACTGCGAACGGGACCTCAGGTCACCTCTGTTCTCAGAACCGGTTGACAAAACCGGTGAATTCAGACTGGTGCTGAAAGCCGGGCCGCGCTGGTTTGAACACAAGCTTGACCATCATCCGTTCGACGTCGTAGGATGGGACGGTTATCTCTATCCCTTTGTGTTCAATATCAGAGACTTCTGCCCCATTGTTGGCAAGGTCCATCAGCCCCCGCCCGTGCATCTTGTGTTCGAAACGGCACATTTCGTCTACTGCAATTTTGTCCCGCGGCTTTTCGATTTTCACCCCGAAGCGATTCCTATACCCTATTTTCATTCAAACTACGACAGCGACGAAGTACTCTATTATGTCGAGGGTGAATTCATGTCCCGGAGCGGAGTTGGCGAAGGATCGGTGACGCTGCATCCGGCAGGTATGCCGCACGGACCACATCCGGGTAAGATCGAGGCGGCGATCGGGAAAAAGGAGACAAAGGAATATGCGCTTATGATCGATACATTTGAGCCACTCAAACTGACGACGCATGTCCGCGATTCGATGGAGGAAGACTATCTCCGATCATGGCTACCCGGATAGCTGTAGGCAATACCTTATAAAGATGTTTAGAATTTACGTTGCCCGATAATTGCGACAAGAGAGAACAATGAAACTCGTGTCGTACTTGAACGAAAATGGTGATGAAAAACTGGGGCTTTTTTATGACGAAAAAGTGATCCCGTTGCGTGACAACGCCAAAGACATGGGATTCGAACTTCCCGGATTGATAAACCTCTTTCTTCAGAATTTTTCGGAAAACATCTCAAAGGCACGGAAGATCGATGCTGAGTTGAAAAGAGGAAGTATCAAAATTGTCGAGAACAAGAACATGATCCGCATGCTATCGCCGATCCCGCATCCAACGTCGTGCCGCGATGCATACGCCTTTCGCCAGCATGTGGCCACGGCGCGGCGCAACAGAGGGGTCGATATGATCCCGGAATTCGACCTGTTTCCGGTCTTCTATTTTACCAACCACAACGCTATTGTCGGCGGCGGAGATATTGTTATCGAAGACGACCACCTGTTGAAGCTTGATTTCGAGCTTGAAGCGGCGGTCGTTATCGGCAGAAAAGGCAGAAATATTGCGGCCGCTGAAGCAGACAGTTTTATCGCTGGGCTGACCATTATGAACGATTTCTCGGCCCGGGTACTGCAAATGGAGGAGATGAAACTCAATCTCGGTCCGGCGAAAGGAAAAGACTTCGCGACTGCGATCGGGCCTTGGCTGGTAACGCTCGATGAGCTCGAGCCGTACCGGGTATCCACGCTGAATGGGAGTCAGTACGATCTTCCGATGGCCGCATTTCATAACGGAGAGAAGATCTCCGAAGGGAATCTCAAGGATATGGACTGGACATTTGCCGAGATCATCGAGCGCGCCTCGTACGGCGTCGATCTCTACCCGGGAGACGTCATCGGGTCGGGGACGGTCGGTACGGGTTGCTATCTCGAACTGAATGGATCGCGAACGCTTGAAGCGCTGGATAAGGGCGAGTCATATACACCGGTCTGGCTTCAGGAAGGCGATGAGATACGCCTCGAGATCAAGGGGCTCGGGAGCCTGACCAATACTATTGTCAGGTCTGATTACGCATATTCCATTCTGGCTAAGAAAAAAAACGTGTAACGACAGGGCAAAAGAACTTTCCGGAGAGAACGATCATGATCCATGCTGAACCGAAGGACCTTCCGATCCCGCAGATACACGGATATCTGCTTGGTGGCGTACAGCCGCGACCTATAGCGCTCGTATCGACCGTCTCGAAAGAGGGCGTGAATAACCTGTCGCCTTTTTCATTTTATAATGCGTTCGGTGCGAACCCGCCGACAGTTGCATTTTCTGCATCCAGGCGCGGATCGGACGCGACATTCAAAGATACGTATAATAATCTCATAGAGATGAAAGAGTGCGTTGTTCAGGCAGTCACCCATGCGATCATCGAACAGATCAATCTCGCGTCAGCAAAATTCGCGGCGGATGTCGATGAGTTTAGGATAAGTGGACTAACTCCAATCGATTCAGATATTGTTGCGCCAAAACGTGTCGAGGAATCACCGTTCCAGATGGAGTGTAAGCTGCGGCAGATGATACCGCTCGGCGATGGCAGGGGTTCGGGGAATCTTGCGATCTGCGAAGTGGTAAAATTTCATATCGCCGATGATATTTTCCGCGCAGGCATCATTTATCCGGACTTCATTGATCTTGTCGGAAGGAACGGCGGCGCATTTTATACGCGCGCTTCGGGTGATGCGGTATTCGAGTTGAACAAACCCGATAAGGGAAACTGTATCGGATTTGAAAGACTTCCTGCCTTTATGAAGGAGTCGCACGTCTACTCAGGAAACAATCTCGGACGCTTCGCCCTTACGGAAAAACTTCCGACCGACGAGGAAGCCGCGGGATTTATCGAATCATTCAGACAGCCGAAGGATAAAAAAGAGTCTAAGCAGAAATTCTTCCGTGCGCTTCGCAGGCAGGACTATGAATCGATGCTGCGGACTGCGCTGGCTTTAGGAGATCAGGGACATCTCAACATAAAAATACTCCTGGAGAGAACGGCAAAATGCGCACTTGAGAATGGGAATACCGAATCTGCCTGGAACACCGCCGTCTTCGCGGGATCCCTGTAACGAAGAGATCCCTACCGATGGCAAAACGACAACCACACCCTTTGTGCAAACCCGGTGATACGCATTTTGCCGTATCGAATATGACGGCTTTTATGCGGTACTTCGAAACGAGAACCGACCGGTTGTTTGCTACCTACGATTCTCTCTACCGCTGGTCGGTCGACAAGATCGAGGATTTCTGGGAATTTATCTGGCATTTTACGGACGTGATCCATTCGAAGCCCCCCGCCTCCATTCTTTCGGACCGGCGTATGCCGGGAACGCAATGGTTTCAAGATGCCCGGTTGAATTTCTCAGAAAATCTGCTGAAGTACATCGATGATAATCCGAAGATCATCTCCCTGAACGAAAATGGTGATCGGGCCCGGCTGACCTACCGGGAATTGAGATAGACCGGTTCATCGAAACGCTCGATAAGAACACGTTGCAGATATGGGCAGATAGTTTCTTTCACGTTGACGATATGACGCTGATGTTGCCGAAATTCACATTCGAGTATGAAATTGAGCTCAATGACATCCCGAAACAGTTGGGCGTGGAGATCGCATTCGACAGCCGGACCGATATTTCAAACATGGTGCAGAACGAGCCGCTCTGTCTCAATAACAATGGGGAGATTTCTGGTGAAAGATCTGAATTAACTGTGTTTTCAGTACCTTTAAATAAGGTAATGGGTTAGCAAAATTGCACTAAACATGTTTATAACTTACTGTAATTTTATTATGTTCGGATCATGGAAAAATGTGGTCGCTGTGGCAGTTCTCATTATTGGGTTCTCAAGACCGGTCAAATTCGGTGTAAACCATGTGGATTGACTCGATTCCCACCCAAATCCTACTGGCAACAAACTCGCTTTTCTCCTTATTGGAAAGGGTGACTGGGGCTGTCTTATTATCCAATCTCCCGTTTGACGGTGGTTCTATGACCAAATCAACTTATTGGGACTTTGAAGACAGCGAGAAGACTCCTTTTGAGGTTCAAAGACCTAGAATAAAATTGTCTCTACTGTCCCTTAGCCCTTTCAAACTTTTTATTCAATTATCAAAACTTACAAACAAACCTATAACCAATTATTAGTAGGAGGAATAAAATATGGAACCTAATATTGGAATTTCAGGCGAACATAGGGAAGGCGTTGTACAAATCCTCAATACCTTATTATCCGATGAATATGTTTTATACACAAAAACCCTGAACTACCACTGGAATGTTGTAGGTCCACAGTTCAATGACTTGCATAAGTTCTTTGGGTCACAATATGGAGAACTCGCTGAAATCATTGATAAGGTCGCTGAACGAGCCAGATCTCTCGTCGGATATGCCATTGGGACATTAACTGAATTTCAGGAACAAACGAGATTAGACGAGACCCCTGGGCAATATCCGAATGCTCGAGATATGCTCTCATATCTTCTATCTGACCATGATGCTGTAATTCGGAGTTTGCGTGTTGATCTTGAAACGTGTATGAAAACATTTCTTGATGTGGGTACAAACGACTTTCTCACAGGTCTGATGGAAATACACGAGAAGATGGCATGGATGATAAGATCATTCTTGCGTGGAGAATCAGTTTGATCCACAAGTAATTAATGCCCTAATGTGTTTTTTTGTATAGCTTGTGAATTGTAAAGCTCTGCAGGCATTAGCTTTCCGGATATTCAATCTCTACGAAAGATTTCAGTTATCTTGGTCACGAATCGAAATATTGTCTGAGATATATATGTCCCATGAATTGAGATTTAGGCTTATATTATTTGTAAGGATAAAATGATTAGACTTTCTATTCCAACACACCGTCGTATCGATTTTGTAGACATTACTTCCCAGGTTCAACGGGAAGTGGCTTCCAGTGGAGTAATTGAAGGTACAATCATGATATACGTCCCCCACACTACCTGTGGAATCATCATCAACGAGAGCGCTGATCCCCATGTTGCGGAAGATATCCAGATGCAGTTGGCAAAATTAGTGCCCTATGAGACTGGATATAGGCATATGGAAGGAAATGCTGACAGCCATATCAAAGTATCCATGATCGGAACGTCAGAGACGGTAATTATAGAAGGGGGCAGGCTGGTCTTAGGGACATGGCAAGGAATATTTCTATGTGATTTTGACGGACCGAGAACGAGGAAAGTCTATTTGAAAATTGTATTAGGTTGAAAAGTAAGTATCCAGTCTCTATGGGTAACTTTTATTTAGAGGTTATTATTTCTATACAATTCTAAATCCCTGATAAGGGCTATACTGAACCAAGAATCGTTAATCCTTTTTCACCCGATTCCAGATATTGTTCATTTCTTCCAGGCTTGCTTCTTCAATGGATTTTCCCTGTACAAGCAATTCCTTTTCAACCTGCCGAAATCTATGTATGAATTTTTTATTTGCTTTTCTTAATACTTCTTCAGCAGAGAGATTGAGGAAACGACAGAGGTTAACCAGAGCGAACAGTAAATCCCCCATCTCTTCTTTTATATGTTGACTATCATTATCTGATACGGCAGACTCTAATTCCTCAAGTTCTTCATTAACCTTATCCCATACTGGTTGGGCTTCTTTCCAATCAAAACCCACATAAGACGCCTTTTGCTGAATCCGTTGAGCCCGGACAAGAGCAGGTAATGTATTGGGTACTCCATCTAACCTCGACTCTCTCCCTTTTTCTTTTTGCTTAGCTGCTTCCCAGTTCTGTTTTGCTTGAAAAGCACCGTTGGCTTTTTTATCTCCAAACACATGAGGATGTCGCCTCACTAACTTTTTACTGATACCATCAAGCACGTCTATCAAATCGAATTCGTTATTTTCTTCAGCAATTTTTGCCTGAAAAACTGCATGAAGAAAGAGATCACCTACCTCTTCTGCCAGAGTTACCCAGTTTTCTTCGTCTACGGTTTCTATTACTTCATAGGTTTCCTCCAAAAGATAGGGTAGGAGAGAAGCATGAGTTTGTTCCTTGTCCCACGGACAACCACTAGGACCCCGCAATTTCTCCACTATAGATACCAATTTGTTAAACTGTTTACCCGGGTTCACTTTTCCCCTCCAATTTTGTAATAATTACTTTTATTATTCTGTTGTCTGACAAAGATTTCACCTCAAATATATAGTCTTCATAATCAATTTTACTTTTAGCTATTGGGATGTCTCCAAACTGTTCTAATAAAAACCCACCTAACGTATCATATTCTCTAATTTCCGGAAAAGAAATTGGCACGCTCTCTTGGAGATCATTCAAAGATATTTTCCCTTCCGCAAGCCATTTTTTTGATCCGATTTTTACAAGGAGAGAACTTTCTTTATCAAATTCATCTTTGATTTCCCCCACAACTTCTTCCACCACATCTTCCACAGTCACCAAACCTGCTGTGCCTCCATATTCATCCACAACAATGGCGATATTTTCTCTTCGACTCTGAAAATCCTTTAGCAGGTCATCAATTTGTTTCGATTCCGGTACAAAGTATGGTTTTCTACAGATATTAATGATTACATTATTTGGCTCTTGTTCATTTAAAAAGGGTAGAATATCCTTGGCGTAGAGAATCCCTTTGATGTTGTCCAGGTTTTCGTCAAAAACGGGAAACTTGGAGTAAAGCGAATTCTGGATAGTATTTATTGCGGATTTTATCGTACTCGTTTGTTCAATTCCAATGATATCTATTCTCGGGACCATGATTTCGCGAACAGATGTTTCACCGTAGTCGAAAACGGATTGAATCATACGTTTTTCTTTTTCATTCAGGGTTCCTTTATCAGCCCCCACATCTGCCAATGCCCTCAACTCATCTTCACTGTTGAAAAGAGATTCTTCCTTTAAAGGGATCCAATGAGTTAAGAAATGCGTAAGGTGGTAGAGAACAGATGCCAAAGGAAATAAAAGAAGACTGGCAATCTTTATTGGTAGTGATACTCGACTGGCAAATTTTTCTGAATTTTTTATAGCAAGAATTTTGGGGGTTATTTCACTTACGAGAAGGATAACTATGGTTAGAACAACTGATTCCAAGGTGATTAGAATTGGGAGATTAATATTTAATCTTAGAGCGATATCAGTAGTAATGATTGCAGCAAAAAATGCCATTAATGTGTTTACTAGTGTATTCCCGGTTAAAATAGTAATCAGTAATCTTCTTGGGTGGCTTAACAATTGAAGAATACGTTCCTCTTGGCGTGTATTCTTGAGATACGATTTCTTAAGCGAGAAGAAGGCAGCTTCTGCACCGGAGAAAAAGGCGGAAACAACCAGCAAAAGAATGAAAAGGAGGATTTCGAAAAAAATCAACGGTATAAAAATGGATTACATTATTTCGTAATTGACAATATACTTGAATTCATTGAGTAGAAGCAAACTGGTTGGAATTTGGATGATACCGTTTTGAAAAAAATAATTATTCTCGTCCAGAAGCTTCGGGACTAAATTCTGGAAGAGTTCTTTTGTCCAGACAAACACAAACTTTCTAACATCTTGTTGTTTTAGTAGATACGATTTTTTCCTAAGATGAGCGATTCTTGTACGATAAACAACTTGTTTGTCCTCGTTATTACCATGTAATTTCATAATAATATCGATAACTCAATAAGTCAACATATAATCGTCAATAGCGTGAATAGAATCGCTCAATTAAGGTTTTTATAAGATGAGTTTACTGTAATTAATTAGTTTTATATACTTATCCTCAAGGCTCCTCATTTCCGCTTGTTGCCTGGGGTTTGTGTCCTCAAGACCTAACAAATGTAATGTTCCATGAACGATTAATCTGCAAAGTTCGTTCTCAATGCTGACGCCATATTCAGAAGCATTTTCCTTAGCCATTTGAGGACTAATATAAATTTCACCTTCAAATAGGTCTTCTTTTTCTATGTGAAGTCTGAAAGAGATCACATCGGTATATACATCTTGATGAAAGTACCTGTGTTTTAAGCCATGGAGCATTTCATTTCCGCCAAAAATGATTGAAATCCAGGCGTCTTCAACATCGTGGTTAATGAGAACTAAAGTCACTAACTCCTTAACGGTGTTGGGATTAATATTGATAACCCCATTTGCGACTTCTGCTTTTACATCTATCATGGGGTAACAGTTTTCTTTTTAGTTGAAGGTTCTTTTTTGGCATCAGGATATTCAATACGTAAATGGTAGATTCCCCTAAGAATCGGAATAAGACCGTTTTTCCCCCGAATATTGCCTTTTAGCTTAGTCAGGTCTCTCATTGTTAAAGGACAATCATCAAGTTGCCCTTCTTTGAGGCGCTTTTCCGTAATCTTATCCACCATAGCGCTGATAGTATGAAGTGAAGGATTTTTGATAGATCTTACTGCGGCTTCAACTGCTTCACAAATCATCAAAATACCGGTTTCCTTTGTATTTGGCTTGGGACCAGCATATCGAAAGTAGTTATCGTTCACTTTGGAGAAGTCGTTGTTTGCCGCCTTCACGGCTTTTTGGTAGAAATATTCTATACGACATGTGCCGTGATGCATGGGAATAAAATCTGCAATCACTTTGGGTAGACGGTATTCATTAGCCAATTTTATTCCATCTTTGACATGGCTTTCTATTATTCTGGCTGAGAGGGTTGGGGTCAGATTATCATGGGGATTTTTTCCACTAAACTGATTTTCGATATAATATTCCGGTCTTTTGAGTTTTCCAATATCATGATAATATGCACCCACACGACACAGTAATGGATTGGCTCCAACCGCTGTTGCACTAGATTCCGCCATATTCCCGACGACTACGCAATGGTTGAAGGTTCCGTTTGCTTCCTGTGAAAGTCTTTTTAGAAGTGGATGGTTGAAATCACTTAATTCCAATAAAGTTAAATCGGATGTGACATCAAAAAGGATTTCGAATAATACACTCAGACCATACGCAACTAATGGTGCCAGAATCCCACTAACTATAAAAGATAAATAGTCTATTCGGAGTGATTGCAAATTCGCTTTTGTTAAAACACCAACAGCCGTCATGGCGATGATCCCACTGACCACAATGTAAAGAATTGTCACGAATAGTTGGGCTCTTGTTCGCAGGTGTCTGACGGCATAAATAGCTGCCACACTGCTGAACAAAGATATAATTACAAAATCCAGTTTGCTTCCAATAATAAATGCGATAAGAATTGAGAGTGTGACGATTGACATTACAGCGATTCTGGCATCAAATAAAACTGTACAGACTATGGCTACAACCGTTATGGGTATCAGGTATTCGGATTGTCCAACAATATTTACAAAGACATGGGCAAGAACCACCAATAGAACAAATTGGGAACTGAAGAGTAGAAGAATTTTATTATTGTTAAATAAAGAACTTCGATAGGTAAATAGAAAAGAAAAGAAAAATGAAAGAATAACAGCGACCAGAAAAACTCGTCCTATCCAAAGAAGAAGGGTACCGAATCCTCTTTCCAGTTTAGCCCTTTCTTCCATCTTATGTTTATAGGACTGCAATTTTTGATAGATTTTGGGAGTAACTTTGATATTAGCGTCCACAATTCGTTCTTTATTCATTATCATTCCCTTATGAGTGGGAATATTTCTTATTTTTTCCTGCTGGCGACGCTCGGTCGTCTCCCTGTCGTAAATAACGTTGGGCGTCATGTATTCCACTATGACTTGATATCCCACCTCCCGCTGGACGTCTTCCTCATCGGAGTAGATTGCTGTGATTTCCTTTTTCGCTTTTGTCCAGGCTTTCTCTAAATCGTTGATGTCATTTGGCTCTATCAGTTCAGGAGCATCCGTAAGCACAACACCTACCAAATCGCTTTTTATTTCATCCCGGGTGATATCAAAAATGCCTTCACCCCAGCGATTCCGGCAGATCTGCAGGATGTTATCGCTGAATTCCTGGTAATCAATTTCCTCCTCGCTTATCTGTTGCTTGTCGAGAAAGGTGCTCCATTCAGGTGCGGTTAAATCAAAGGGATAGGTGTTTTTGAACCCCTCTTCCGCTGCAGCGAGGGCGGCACTGTCCACCACAACGTAGGACCGGAACTTCTCGTAGTGGGGGGTGAACCGATATTGAAAAAGTTCGAGTTTTCGGTTTTCATACCGCTTTCGCAGTTTGTGGATGTTTTCCATATCATCCAGAAACGTAAGAATTACATCCGTCTGACTGGTTGTGATATTCCTGTCCTTGTGAAATAGGAAGGGTGTCTTGCGGATGACTTGATCTTCGTCAGCCTGGAGTTCTTCTTCCGTTCTCAGGATGTAGAAATCAAATTCCGCTAAAATTTTCTCTTTCGTGATATCATTAATCTCGTAATTGTATTCAAGGTATTTCCCATGTGGGAAGAACAGAGATAGAATAAGTGTTAAACCGGTAAAAATCAAAATCCGCTTGGTGAGGTTTTTTTTGTCCTCTTTATTTAAGGGATTTGTCTTTTTTCTTTTAAGAAAATTCACTACTTAGTGTCAGCGAAACTCAAGGATTTTTGATATTCCTTTACGAGTTCTCTCATTATCACAAGGTGCTGGATTTCACTTGTACCTTCGCCAATCGTGAGGACTTTCGCATCGCGGAAATATTTTTCCACTGGATATTCCTTTATGTAACCATACCCACCGAAAATCTGTATCGCTTCTGTTGTGGTTCGCATAGCGACTTCAGAAGCATATAATTTCGCCATGGCGGCCTGTTTAATAACGTTTTCTCCCTGGTCGTACATTTTAGCTGCCTGATATACAAGAAGTTTCGCTGCTTCAATTTCTGTTGCAATGTTAGCAAGTTTAAAACCAATAGATTGAAAACGATAAATAGGCAATCCAAACGCCTCCCTTTCTTGAGAGTACTTAAGAGCAGCTTCAAATGCCCCTTCTGCCGTCCCCACCGATAAGGCTCCAATTGAAATCCTACCACCCGTTAAGGTACGAAGAAAGGTTTTAAATCCATCAGCATCATTTCCAAGTAAATTTTCCTCTGGGATCCGCAGATCTTCAAAAAATAATTGGCGAGTATCCGAAGCTTTCCACCCCATTTTTTTTTCCAGAGGCCCTATTTTCAATCCAGGATTATCTGTCTCGATGATAAAGGCGCTGATACCCTCATCCTTGTTATTAATAATAGTACGAGCTGTGATGATCAGTATGCCGGCCACACCTGCATTGGTTGTGAATATTTTTCCGCCGTTTATGACCCATTCATTTTTGTCCAAAATCGCTGTGGTTTTGGTGTTTCCCGCATCACTTCCTGCTTCAACTTCTGTCAAACCAAAAGCACCGATCATTTTCCCTGATGCAAGAGGAGGGAGGTATTTTCTTTTCTGATCTTCTGTCCCTGCCAACAGAATAGGCATGGTTCCGAGAGAAGTATGGGCTGCCATGGTGATGGCAACTGAGGCATCTACTTTACTCAGTTCATATACTGCAAGACAGTAGGCAACCTGATCCATTCCAGCGCCACTGTAGCTTTCGGGAATGGGTATTCCCATAAGACCCAGTTCCCCCATCATTTTAACAATTTTATGGGGGAATTTCCCTGTCTCATCCAACTCCATGACATGGGGTAAAACCTCCTTGGCGGCGAAATCCCGCACCATGTCTTGAAGCATAATATGTTCATCATTTAAGAAAAGTTTGTTCATTTTTTTGATATTTTAGTTAACGTAAAAGAACATAGTTACGTCCCCCCAACCCCCCCCCCCGACAAGTCGGGGTCGGCGAGACGATAAAATAAAGTAATTCAATTTGCCTTTCCACAGGATCCTTTAGATATGTCTGAACTGGTGCAAAACCCGAGTATCGGATTCCATCTAAAAATATTTACCATCGAATGGCAGCCGAAGCCCAGGTAAATCCAGAGCCAAAGGCAGCAAGGATTACATAATCCCCTTCAGAAAACCTGCCTTCTGCGTAAGCTTCTGACATTGCTATGGGGATCGATGCAGCGGTGGTATTCCCGTACTTGTGAATATTGCTGTATATCTTGTCCATCCCAATTCCCATCCGTCTTGCCACAGCTTGACTGATCCGGTAGTTAGCTTGATGGGGGATTATTAAAGCGACATCTTCCAAAGATAAGTTGTTGGTATCTAATGCTTCTTGAATGACTTCGGGGAACCGGACGATGGCGTGCTTAAATACTTCCTTTCCATTCATGACGGGGATATGCAGTTCATTATCAATAATTTCATGGCTGATCCACGGGTGAAAATGACTTCCTGGTGCGGGCATCCATAGGCTTTCGGCGTGCTCTCCCTGTGAGTGTAAATGTGTCGATAATATTCCCGAACTATTATTTGATGGCTGGACGATCACGGCTCCAGCGCCATCCCCGAATAAAATGGATAAATCCCTGTGTTTCGTATCAAATTTCAGAGCAACAGTCTGAACTTCTGCACCGATAAGAAGAATATTTTCGTTCATTCCCGCCCGAATAAACTGGTCTGCAATAGACAAACCATATACAAAACCTGAACACGCTGCTCGAACATCAAAGGCCCCGATATTTTTCATAGACATTTTCTTTTGTATTAACACAGCTGCCCCAGGAAAATAATAATCAGAAGAGACTGTTGCGAAAATAATTAAATCAATATCTTCCGGTTTCACTCCAGCCATTTTCATCGCATTTTCCGATGCGATAACCCCAAGGTCTGAGGCTCCCGTTTTACTGTCTGCATGACGTCGCTCTTTAATTCCTGTGCGATTAATAATCCATTCATCTGTTGTATCCATTAGTTTCTCCAGATCAGCATTGGTGACTACATGTTCGGGGACATAATGACCGATACCTGTTATTTTTGCTCGTTTCATAGTGTGTTTACTTTCATTGGTTTAATATCGCGAATATTCAACTGGATTGATTTAACTCCCCGCCATTCGTTTTCTTCTATTACATAGGCAATGTCAATAGGATTCCCTGTGATGAGATGCTCATAATGATTTGCCATATTGAAACCGATAGCATCAATCGATTTACCGTTTTGTTTTGCCGTGAATTTAAGATGATCTCCGTTACCGACCAAACGAGGTGTTCCTGATAACTGAATTCCCTTTGTTACAAATACTGGTCTCATATTTCCAGGACCGTAAGGAGCCAGTTCATGTAAAAATCTCATGAATCGTTTATCAATAATATTTAATGACATTTCACCTTCAACGTCAAGTGTCTTAATCAAATCATCATCAGATAAAGATTCATTTGCAATGTTTATAAATGCCCGGCGAAAGCTTTTTAGATTTTTTTCTAAAATTGTTAACCCTGCTGCCATGGGATGACCACCAAATCTTTCCAGATTATCCGCACATTTTGAGAGCTTTAAATAAAGGTCAAAATTATGAATACTTCTGGCTGATCCTTTTCCCGGATCACTATCCGTACTAATAATAATCACCGGTCGATGAAACTCTTCTTTGATTCTCGAAGCAACAATTCCTATTACTCCAGGGTGCCAGGTGTTATCCCAGAGTACAATAGCTCTATCCTTATCAAGGTCGACTTCAGCATTGACTTTAAAGAGGGCTTCTTCAACAATCGTTTCCTGAATTGTTTTTCGGATGGAATTTTCTTTATCAATTACTTTTGCCAGTCGAACACATTCAAAGAAATCGTCTTCGATGAAGAGTTTTACTGCTCGGTTTGCATCGCCCATCCTCCCGGCAGCATTGATCCGAGGTGCTAGGCTAAATACGAGATTCCAGACGGTTAATGTTTTATCTGACAGCCCTGAAACATCTAACAATGCTCTTAATCCTGGTTTATCCGGATTTTCCAAAAGTTTAAGCCCATGACTTACAATTACTCGATTTTCATCTAGTATCGGTACAAGATCAGCAGCCGTTCCCAGCGTAACAAGATCAAGATGCTGGAAAGCATTTATATCTTGGTGTTCCGTAATCTGTTCTACGGCAAACGCAAGTTTAAATGCCACGCCTGCGCCACATAATCCTTTGAATGGATAGGTGCAGTCCTTTTGATTGGGGTTCAGAACAGCATAGGCATTTGGAAGTATCGGGTCAGGTGTGTGATGGTCAGTGATAATGACATCCACTTTTTTGAAATTGGCATATTCGATTGGTTGGAAGGCATTAATTCCACAATCGCAGGTGATTAGAAGATCTGCGCCAAAATCGACGGCAACGTCAATACCATGTTCGGATAGACCATACCCTTCCTTTTCTCGATCTGGGATATAAGCTTTAACATCCGCACCAAGACCTTTTAATGTAAGATAAAGCACTGATGCTCCTGATGTCCCATCCACATCGTAATCGCCAAAAATGAATATCTTGCCCTTTTTATGTATTTGTTTTGCGACTCTTTCGGCAGCTTTCTCCATGTTGAGCATTAAAAAGGGATCGTGCAGTTGACTAAGATCGGGGGAAAAAAATGGACGGGATTCCTCAAGGGACCTAATGTTCCGATTTGCAAGAACCCGTGCAATAATTTCAGGTGCGTGAAACTCCTTTTGAAGTTTTAAAACAAGAATCGGGTCAGGTTCTCTAGTATGCCAGATAATCACGGAATTAGTAAAAGATTTGGATAATATGGTTTTTCCCGGTTATTATGGATTAGTGTTTAAAATTTGCGATGTTGCTTATTTGAAATTACACAATGATCTCACTTGAAAAGGGTCTTTTTTATTTTGTACTAAATTTATTATTCCCGTCATTATATAGGAATATAAAAGATTCCATCTGTTAGCTAACGGATGGAATCTTTATATAAAAAATCAGAGTTGATCTATAAGCCGAATTCTGTCTGGTGTGGTCATTCATCTGGACTCGACCTCACAGTCGAGTTCATGCGATCTACCCGCCCCTCTCGTCCTCCCGATCCCCCCGACAAGTCGGGGTCGGGAGGGGGACATTGATGCGGGCTACATCTCCGCTGGTAGCGGAATAATCGGGGCTGCTTGATCTTGCACCGGATGGGGTTTACCGAGCCTCCCGATTTTCATCGGGAACTGGTGGTCTCTTGCACCACCGTTTCACCTTAACCCCGTCCCGAATCTTCGGGATAGGGATGTCTACTCTCTGTTGCACTTTCCGTATCCGTCGGCTGACGAACCCCTCCCGTTAAGAGGCATCCTGCCCTGCGGTGTTCGGACTTTCCTCCCCGACATAGAAGTGTCGGGGCAACCACCCGATCAACTCTGATTGTCAAAAAACAAAATGAAACATTCATCACGAAGCTTCGGGACTCCTCCCTATCTGCCAGCCACCCACGGAGTGAGGCAGGTATCACTCCTCCGCAGGAGTCCCTCTGGGACAATTCTTCACGTTCCGTGCTCCCCCGATACGCTCTCCCGACTATGTCGGGACTACGGGGCAGGCATGTTCAAAGCTATTTTCAGATGAAACAAATTATTCAGGTTAATTCTCGAGCCAATATAAAAAACGTCGGCAGACAGAACAAGTCAACAATCTTTGGCCGCTTCGTACTTCCATAATGGTTTTGGAGGTTAAATGAGCGAAACATCCACTACAAGCCCCATTCTGAATTGGAACCACGGCAACACCATCACGAGCTTTACGAATTCTATCGTATACGGCCAGATCCCTAGCATTAATTCCAGGAACAATTGTCTCTCTTATTTCCGTTAATTCCTCAAACTCTTTTTCAGTTCCCGCAATGGTCTTTTTAAGCTTTTTTTCCTGTTTGTTAAGCTCATTAGAAAATTCTATAAACTGGAGTTTTTCTAATTTTAACTGCTCTTCCAGGCGTTCTTTTTCTTCTAACAATTCCAACTCTTGTAATTCTTCTTCATCAATTTCTGACTTCAAATGGTCAATTTCTGCCATGAGGGCGTCATACTCTCTATTTGTTTTCACGAGGTAGAGTTGTTCCTGTAATTTGTCTGTTTTTGTTTTTCGTTCAAGTTCAAGGGTTTGAAGACGTTGAATACTCACAGCAATTTCTTTTAATCTGGCTTCTGCTATAGTAATGGATTTATCTAGTTGATCAGTTCTTGATGTAAGTTTTCTTACTTGTAGGGGAAGATCCCCTTTCAACTGCTCCAGTTCTAACAGTTGATTGTCAATTTCCTGTAGTTTTACAAGTTGAAATAATTTTGCCATTTCAACGCTCCTAAAATAAAGTTAAAAAAAACGCACCAAGCGGTGCATAACTAATTTGTTTTACAAAATTTGGACTCTGGTATTGCTCCAAATTTAGTTGATTTCTCTTTTCAACAATAAATTTTTGGGTCAAAATACCCCCTGGATAATTTGTAATAGAATGATGTCATTATTTTTCCTTAACCATTGTGGGTTCGATCCCGACAATAATTTGTTGGGGTGATCTTCCCGACACGAGTGTCAGGACGCTCTGACCTATTTTGACTTTGCAAGAATTCCATACTTCTCTAGATAGTCAATCACTCTATCAGACTGTTTCATTCTTTTTAACTTGTTTTCGAGATGCATAGCTTCAGACCTTGTTTACAAGGGAGCCATCCGATTAATTGCCTGGATCCACGCCACTGCGTATAGGGTGACCCACCTGAATTGTGTTCCTCTAACCTTCTGTCGAGGTTATCAGTATGTCCTTTGTACAATCTCCCATTCGACTGACTTTTCAAGACATATGCATAAAACATTGTGTGGGTTCGACAGGACTTGAACCTGTGACCTCTACGATGTGAGCGTAGCGCTCTGACCAACTGAGCTACGAACCCGATTTCCTCTTCATTACGGGGCGCTTCAGAGTTTGCTCAAGGGCTAAGTGCCTTGGCGTGAATCCCTGTGACCTTCCCGACATGAAATGTCGGGACGCTCTGAATCCCGACCCCGACTCGTCGGGGGGAAGCTACGAACCTGTTTATATTTCATGCTTGTAGTGCCGTAAATTTATGGACAAATTTAAAAGAATAATATTCGTGAAACAAGAAGGGGGATTGAATGTCTGATCTTGTGATAAAAAATTATGATGTCATTAATGATATCCTGATCATTAAATGGGAAGGAGAGGCGGAAAGCTATATCTCTTTAAAGAAATTGAGAGAGAATTGTCCATGTGCCGGTTGTGCTGGGGAAAGTGATGTATTTGGGAATGTATATAAAGGAAAGCAACCGATGAGATCGGAA
Organism: Fidelibacterota bacterium; assembly: GCA_004124475.1. Taxonomy (GTDB): domain Bacteria; phylum Fidelibacterota; class Marinisomatia; order Marinisomatales; family SCKK01; genus SCKK01. Next base: position 57,007 of record SCKK01000012.1, on the reverse strand, counting down.
GTAAGTTTTCAACTCACGAATTTGAAACTAGTTGGATATTATGCCGTTCAGCCATTCTGGGGAGATGGGCATAATACTGGAATTTACCGGTATGAACTTTTAAAGACCCTTGGAGAAGGAGAGTCTTAAAAAACACAGCCACGTCCCCCGACATGTCTGAGGGAATTAAAAAGGCTAAGGCTTCCCATGGAGAGTCAATTTTGACCTTTGTCCCGACGCGTCGGGATGGAGAAATTCCCTACCTGACCTCGATTTAATCGGGGCAGTTGATACAGTAAAATAAAATTCTGTTTTCAATTATTCTGCCGTTTATCCCTATTTGAATCTCTATATATGATTACAATTTTCATTAATTCGGGAAAAACATTCCAGTCTTGTGGTTCATACATTAGGTGTATCCAACGTTGATCCTTAAAGAACCAGGAAGCGGAAACAAAGTCGGAAAATTTTTCGGCTCTACTGATAATTGGCTTCTCTAAAAAGACTTCTCTTCCATATAACTTTCTGAGTCTTTTTATGATGAGATTGAATTCTTTTAGATGCCTTTCCTTATTTTCTTCATCTTTTTTTTGCAAGTTCCAGATTAAATATATTTCTTCTTCTACAGAAAAGACGCCTTCAGATGGATGAATCATGATACGGAGTTTGTCGAAACTGCACATCTTCTTGCCCCAATTCCGGTATTCAAGAATTCGATACCCGTTTTGCTGATACATTCTATTAGGTATTTCGTTGTGATCAGTTTGGAATGTTTTAATCACTTCTTCCTCGCTGGAACCAAAGCTAATACCCCAGATTACTTCTAAATCCTGTTTATTATCAGGGAATAAGATGGAAATACAAACAAGTGGAAATAGGAGATAGGTGAGAGAGCGGTTGGGGGAGGTTATTTCGTTGATTGAAATCAGGTTTAAAGCGTTGTAATTTGGATTCCCTGCCATGAACAGTTACTGCCCAAAAAACGGTAATTTTTTACTCTTATCCTGAATAAAAAGCCGATGATTTTATGTCTAAACTTTCTGTGAATGCGGCTAAGTCCACTCTCACATTTTGGGTACGATCTTGTATTTCGATAGTTTTTAAGCAGGTTAGTTCTGGTACGATACCCTAATAAAAATACAGCTGTGAGTATCAGGATATACCCGACAATGTCTGATGCTTCAGTATCTTCGATCCATTTTTGAAGGAATGAAGCTATCGAACTGAAAATTCTGGCCAAAAATATGATGATAATTTTAAGAAAGTGAAGGATATTTTCACTGACATCGGTCTTTTCCACTAGGAGATATATTCCCGCCAGTATAAGTACTACAACGGCGATCTCCAGACTGTTTCGCCTCCAGAATTCCGGTTGAGGAGACTTTATTTTACGAGTTCGATGGGATCTTTGTTTATGTTTTTCCATAATTATTTATTCCCAAACAGGACATGCCGCCCGTCAGCTGACGGACCCTGTGGAAAAGCACAAATATTATCATTAATGTATTAGTTGCTGTTTTCAGTGGGCCCACCAGGATTCGAACCTGGAACCTACGCATTATGAGTGCGGTGCTCTAACCGTTGAGCTATGGGCCCCAGTGAAATTTAATTCAATTCTTGCTAAATATCTGAAGAATTTTTACCACGGTCTTGGATCTTTTTCGTTCAGGACTTTACGGCCAAAACCAGTTTTTTGTATTTTTTTGGCCAAAATTTGCTAAAAATTCTTATTAATCAGGTAAATAAGTTAATCAAAAAAAATAACCCTATTTGTTGATTGATTATCATTATAAAATTAAGTAAAAAACTATTGCATAAATTAGAATTTCGTATCATTTTTGTATGGGCTTATGAGAGAAACATTTCGCTTATCTCATAAACTTAAATTTCATAAATATCACAAATAATCAATAATTAATCAGGAGAAAAAGACTATGAAAAAATCAATTAGTTTTTTCGCTGCTATGTTCCTGCTCTGTTTCCCATTGGGTCTGTTGGCACAAGCTACGATCACAGGGTCTGTCTCAGATGCAGAAACCGGTGAAGTACTGGCAGGGGCAAATGTCGTGGTTGAGGGGACTACCCTCGGTGCTGCCGCAGATGCAAACGGTAGTTTCAGTATTAGCAATGTGCCTGCGGGTACACATACTGTAACGGCGTCTGTCATCGGGTATGAATTAAGCAGTCGTACTGTTACCGTCCCTAGCAGCGGATCGGTAACTGTTAACTTTGCATTGGAATCAGCAGCAATTGAGTTATCCGCACTTGAAGTGCTGGCTTGGAGAGCAACGCGTGACACACCTGTGGCATTCACGAATATATCCAAGGCTGATATGGAAGTACGTCTCGGGTCTCGGGATATTCCCTTGGTTCTAAATACTACTCCAAGTGTTTACGCAACCGCTCAGGGTGGTGGTGCAGGTGATGCACGTATGAATGTACGTGGATTCGACCAACGAAATGTGGCAATTATGTTAAATGGGGTCCCCGTTAATGACATGGAAAATGCCTGGGTTTACTGGTCCAACTGGGATGGTGTGGGTGATGCAACACAATCCATTCAGCTTCAGCGTGGACTCAGTACTGTTAGCCTTGCGACTCCATCCATCGGTGGTACCATGAATATCATTACCGATGCCGCAGCTATGAATAGAGGTTTCAAATTCAAGCAGGAAATCGGTAACTGGGGATTTTTGAAATCCACGTTTAGCGCCAATACCGGGTTGATCAATGATAAATATGCTTTTAGTGGTACAGTTGTCAAGAAAACAGGTGATGGTTACTACAATGGTACATGGACAGATGCTTGGGCATATTTCATCGGCGCCAGTTACAACATAAGTCAAACTGATAGGTTAGAGTTCTATGCAATCGGCGCTCCACAGCGGCATGGACAGAATCTTTACAAACAGAATATTGGAGCAATCAACAGTGATTTTGCCAGAGATCTGGATGGCTACGATGAAGCAGCTCTGGATGATTTTTCAGACACTGATGATAAGATGGCGTATAATGAAAACTATAATACTGTCAGTTCCAGCTACAATGGTCAACAGTATTGGTCAATGTATACTACTCGTAAAAGTGAAAGCCGGTTCAATAATGGATTCCTCAACGAGCGTGAGAATTTCTTCCACAAACCGCAGGTAAACCTGAACTGGTACCATACGTTTAGTGATCAATTGTTCCTTTCCTCTGTCTTTTATTGGTCGGGTGGTAAAGGTGGTGGAACTGGTACCTATGGAAGAATGGATTGGGATCGTTCAGGGCCTTCACAAATTGTCGATTGGGATGCGACAATCTCTAGGAATGCAGACTCAACTTCTTTTGATAAAGGGGACAAAGCAATTGGTGAATCAGTTGGGATATTAAGAAATAGCGTAAATCAACAGTGGACAATTGGTGCTATCTCTAAGCTGAATTTTGATCTTAGTGAGAATGTAAGAGTCATTGCTGGTTTGGATTGGCGTACGGCTGAAATCGGTCACTGGAGAGAAGTCCGAGACCTTCTTGGTGGGGATTATTTTGATCCGAGAAGTTACAGTAGAAATAGACTCAGTGATTTTTGGACCTCGGAATCAGATTTTCAAAGGAAATTAGGTGACAAAATTGCTTATCACAATACGAATACTGTAGATTGGCTGGGGTTCTTCGGACAGGGGGAATATAGTGGTGGTCCTATCACCGCATACGGTATGTTTGGGTATTCCACTATAAAATATTCATTTGTGGATCATTTTGCCGATGCTGGTGGGGGGAAAGAACTGAAGACCGATACGGATAAACTCGATGATCCCATCAGTGCTACTCAACTGAAAGGTGGTGTCACTTATAGAATGTCTGATGCTCTGAGCTTTTATGGTAATTTCGGTTTAGTAGAGAAAGTACCCATATTCGACTTTGTGATAGATGATGGATCCGGAAGATTAAACTATGAACTCGAAAATGAAAAATTCACATCTATCGAAGCTGGTGTACGCTACAATATGGGTTTCTTGAACCTGACAGCTAACTATTACAACACAGGCTGGAAAGACCGTTCCTTTACCCAAAACTTCACGAATATAGATGGAGAAGAAGGACTAATCAGTTTAACGGGTGTTAATGCAAACCATTCAGGAATCGAAGCGGAACTTGCATTTCAGCTCATGAGTATGTTCAGATTGGATGCTGCATTTTCACTGGGTAACTGGGTATATACTGAAGATGCAAATGGGAAATACCGTCCGGTAGCTGGCGTCGACTCAACTATAGCCTACAACTTCTATATCAAAGATCTGAAAGTTGGGGATGCGCCACAGACCCAATTTGCATTGGCTGCATCTGTGTTTCCCATACCCGGCTTAATGGCTCAATTGGTCTTAAAGACATACTCAAACCACTATGCTGAATTTAGTCCATTCAGCCGGACAGATGAAAGTGACCGGGTTCAGAGTTGGTATATACCGAACTATAGTTTGGTCGATTTCCATAGCAACTATAATTTACCCATTGATTTAGGCGGTATTAAGTTGCAGGCGTTCGTACATATATTCAATCTTTTGGATACTGAATATATTCAAGATGCTGTAGATAATAGCAGCTTCAACGCGTACAGAGTTGATAGAAAAATTGTAAATTCCCACAAAGCTGATGCAGCTGAGGTATTCTTTGGAATGCCCAGGTCAGTCAATATTGGTCTTTCAGTCGCGTTTTAAATCGGCTAACAAAAAAACACAAAAAATGCCCTCTGCCGATTGTGGTTGGGGGCTTTTTGGTTTTCCCCTAGAGCAAGATTTTATCTTGTTCTTTTCCTTCAGGTAGATATTACAATTCCACAAGGTAAAAACGTATATAAAGAGTATTAGGCTAAAGGTTGGACAAGATATAATCTTATCCTACTTTAACGACTTCAGCATTACCTGCTAGTGGAGAATGCTGTCTTTTGGACCCCGAATAAACGCTGTGATCTATTTTAGACTTGGATTGTCCAAAGGATCCTATTTGGATAGTTTATACAAGGGTTTCTGTCAGATTCTTTGAAGAATTGAAAATATCCTACTTTATAAGAAAGTAAAAGTGCTAAAGTGAAATCCGAGCAGTGGGGGCACCATCTGGAGTAAAAACGTCTTAAAGCTGAATTCCATTAAAGCATTCAGCCTATTTTCCTATGATATGCTATGGCAAAGGTGAGAGAGAACTAGAGATTAGCGCATTTGTTTCCCTAATATACAAATGTCAATTAAATGAACTATTGCTCGATTATGCTAATTCATTCCACATGTTCTCGTCTCATTTACTTCTTATGCCCTCCCTTTCCTTTTAACTCACGGACTTTCTTTAGTTGTTCAGCAGTGAGGATCTTTTGAGCATCCAATTTTGCATGGACATGGACTTTGTGCACTTCCGTTCGAAGTTTCCCGATTTTCTCAATCTTTGAATCAACCGTTTTGACATTCACCTTATCCTCTCGAAGAAGGTCATGAAGTTCTATTTGCAGAATGTCAAGATCGGCTGTGGTTCTAATCATCTGTTTTTCAGTCTTGCTCTTCAAAGTCCGAAGCGTGGAGATCTGCTCATCCGAAAGACCTAAATCATCCTGCATCACGAGGAAAAACATGTGTCCTCCATGATGGTCTTCTCGCATCCTACCCATGTGGCCCATTCCCCCATGATGCTTTTCTCCTTTCATGTACGTATGTGACATCATCCCCTTTTCGTGCTTACCTTTCATCATTCCTTTTTGGGCGTTTGCCACACTCGCGATGAAAACCAAAGTACATACTACAATGGCAGGAATAATCCATGAAAATGTTCTCTTTGACATCATTAACTCCTTATCATTTAACTGCGAATGAGTTCTTGATCTGTCATTCGCTATTTTCCTCTTTAGGCCCTAACAATGTCATAAGGTTAAAACTTTAAATTTGAAATGCCAAATTAATTTATGCTTTCTTTCTTTTTCAACTACGAAATTTTAAAATGTCAGAAACTATGTGCCATCGAAATGTTGAAGATCCCCTTTTGTGATATTTGATTTGGATATTTAGGACATCACCTGCCTTGAACTCAACTGATGGTTCTAAGTTCACAGAATCAGCATGCAGATTGTCCGGAGCATCCTATACAGCGTGAATGAGACCATTGTCTGTGCTGCTCTAGAAGGTAAGGTACCACGACGCACTTCTCCCGAAGGGGATCCTTTGGAGCATAGTGCGTGGCACTTTATGTTTTCTGCTGATGCGGCTTTTATTCAGGCGGTGTTATGTTATGATGATGGCTAAAAGCTAAGGTATAAATGTAATTATCATGGTTATTAATCAAGGTATATGAAGATACTGTCCTGTCCTACTTTGATGATTGTGGCATTACCTGCCGGTAGAGAATATTCCCTTTCGGTCCACGAATGATAACCGTCACCTCATTGAGCTTGTGGTTAAAATCATATTCAATCGTCTCTGACAATTTTCCGAAAGCATCGAAATAATCTTTTTTCCACAACCTGTTGTTCTCTGTAAATGTCAAGGTGTGGCTGCCTATAAGGGAACTATCGGCTTTAAAGTATTCTGATGTTGTAATTCTGTATTTAGTTGGATTTATGGTATCACCGACCGTTTCAAATCGGTATCTGAATTTATAGAAATAATAGGTATTGCCTACAGCATCCCGGACTTTCACCGATAATGGTTTTGCTAATCGATTATGTTTAAATTCGGCAATCCAACCGGGTTTCATTTCACTAAGGGAAGGGTGGAAGAGGTGGGGATCAAGGGCAGTCAAAGGACGATGACTGGAAAAAACAACTGATAGAGTAGGCTCCGACTTGTCTCGATTCCATTGAATATAGTAAATCCAGAGTAGTTTATTTATTTTACGGAAATATTCCACAGTCTTAACATGGGTACTGTCTTCATAAGATGCCCGGTAGAATGGACGGTCACCTAATTCCCCCACATCAAGTTCTTTGTTTAAAATTTGGGTATGGGGATTCCATGACTTGAAAAATCGAAATGGCTCTGAAGGCTTAGGGAAAATTTCTTGCTTTTTCATCCGTTTCAGAGACTTTTCCCCCGATGGAAAAAACTCGATTGTAATCAATTCGCCAGTTGAACTGTAAATCGTCTTGAAATGGTTGATCTTTTTTGCTTCTTTTTCCCCGATTTCATCTCCCAATATTTCCATTCGGGTTAACTCAGTTCTGAAATATTTTACGGTTTCCTGTTGTTTGACTTCATCAGATTTATTTTGGAAACCTGCTGCCCGTAATTGACAAAAGTTAAAAGTTAAAAGTGTTATAATTAATGTTTGTAGTACTATACCCATCTAATTCTCAGAAGGAAATTGAATTACTAATGATTTAGTGTTCATCTAATAAGTCAGTTTTCATTAGCCCAGGAATATAGTGATTTAAAGAAATCAGAGCATTTATGCCCTTATCGTTAAGATTATTTTTTACATATAACGCCGTTAACGGCGTAGAGGGAGTATTAATTATTTGCACTATTAAGGTAAACAAGATTTTTCCATCACTCCATCACTCCACTACTCCTCCGCAGGAGTCCCTCTCCCAAAGGGATCCCTATGGGATGGGACAATGCTCCCTGTTCCATGCTCAAAGTTGTTTTTCAGGTGAAACTCATATTCTATCTTTATCAAAGGTTTAACATTTGTACTCTTTTTTGCTCTAATGTTTTTAACGCTTTTTGGAGTGTAACCACTTCTGATAAAGTGTTGGAAGTATCTTCGCCTTTCTTTTCCATTTCTCTTAGAATGATGCGATGCTCGGATATACTTTGCTTTATGGGTGTTTGTTCCAGTGTGATAAGGCAGTCAATAGCAACCTGTTTGGGATTGCGTTGTGTGGTCGTTTCAAAAAACAATCGGGCAGCAAGTTCTTTCTCAGATTTGTCTTCAAACTGGTCAAGAACTCCGGAAAGATGCGATATAAAATTATCGCTATCTAATTGAATAAGACGTTCAGCGAGTGTCTTCATCACCGGATGGGTAAAATGGTCGAAATCGACGTGCTTTTTAATAAAGGATATAGTGTCACTATCGTTACTTACTAATAAGCGGATAAGCTCACGTTGAGCTTTTTCAAATGAGGTGTTCAGCGCCGAATCGTCAACTACCTGTATTTGATCTCCTCTTCGCTTATTAATCCACCGGGATTTTCTCGATAACATTCCCTTAACGGTTTTTTCATCCATACTCAGCGATTCGGTAATTTGTTTCAGAGTGAACTGTTGGACAATTATATCCTTCACATTAACAATTTCGTCGATTATCTCTCTGGCAAGTTGAGATCGATCTACAGGTTTTGAAAGATCCAATTCCGTAAATTTGATATGAAAGTCTATCAAACCGATAGAACGGTCTTTTGCCTTCATAAATTCCTTCGTGCCCTTGTTTTTTATCCATGAATCAGGATCTAATCCTTCAGGGATTTCTATAATTTCCGGTGTGAGGCCGCCTTTTAACAGATTATATCCTGCCCGGATGGTGGCTTTTCTACCGGGAACATCCCCATCGTACGCAAGATAGACAACATTCGTAAATTTCCTAATCTCGTTAACATGCTTCTCAGTCAAAGCCGTCCCAGATGTAGCTACAACATTCAGAATACCATGCTGGTATAATTGAAGGAGATCCATATATCCTTCCACGACAACGATGGATTTCTCCTTTCGGATGGCATCTTTTGTGATGGATAATCCGTAAAGAATTTCGCTCTTGTTATAAATTGGTGTTTCCGGCGAGTTGAGGTACTTTGCATCACTAGAACCGCCGAGGTCTCTACCCCCAAATGCCACAACTCGTCCCCCCCGGTTTTTGATAGGGAACATGATTCTGTCCCGAAAACGATCAAAAACTCCTTTATCACTCTTTGAAAATAAACCACTTTTTTGGACCACGTCGTCCGGAATATTTTTGGGAGCTATAACGGAAAATAACTGGTCCCATGATGAAGTGGCGTAACCGAGATTAAACCGGTCTATAGTTTCTTTGGATAATCCACGTTTTTTCAGATAATTACGTACTTTTCCCCCTGTTTTCGACTGGAGGTTTTCCTTGTAAAGTTTAACGGCTATTGTATGTAAATCATAAAGCTGGGTGAAAAATTCCTTTTTTTTGTCATCCTTACTGAATTCTACCTCAATCCCGATTCGTTTCCCCAGGTTTTGAATAGCTTCGACAAACTCTACTTTTTCATATTCCATAAGGAATGTGATGACATTTCCACCCCTGCCACATCCGAAACAGTGGAAAATCTGTTTATCCAGCGCCACGCTAAAGGAGGGAGTTTTTTCCGTGTGAAAAGGACACAGCCCAAAATAGTTTTTCCCTCGATGGCGGAGTTCTACGTATTCGGATACTACATCAAGAATATCTGTCGAGTCTCGAATTCTATCTATAATATCCGGTGAGATTTTTGCCATTTTCCCGGTTAAAAATATTGTACTTTCTTGTTGTCTAACTTCACTCTGATCCAAAATTCATTTTGTACAACCAATTCTTCTAACGCCATTGACCGTATGATCATCTTCCTATATCCTGAATAAGATTGATAAAACGTTGAGTGATTCTTGAAGTTATTAAAATAATTTGGATATGGTAAAATGTCTGCTAACCATACGATAACTATAATTGCGAGAATTCCCTTCAAAGTTCCGAAAGCCAGACCAAGAAATCGATTTACCATTCTAATGCCGGTGGCTAACAGAAAACCCTGAATTGCATTTGTAATCAATCGAATGACAATAATAAAAATCAAAAATAGTGTTAGAAAGCTCAAGAACGCGATGAGTCTGGGATCAACATAAGTAAAAGGTTGTAACCTTTCCACAATGATACTTATTAAACTTTTTGCAATGAAAAATGATAGACAAATTCCGATGATGCGGCTGATTTCTTCTAAAAATCCTCTTTTATATCCTACTATGGAAAGGATAGTAATAAAAAGATAAGCAAAAATATCAAATGGATGACTCAATACTGGAGTTTTTGTTGAACCAATTTCTGCACCATTTTGCCATTGGTTCTTCCTGCTATTTGTTTCATGACAATAGACATAACTCTCCCCATATCTTTCATCGTAGTGGCATCTGATTCTTCAATAGTTTTGTCAATAATGGACTCAACTTTTTTATGGGGCAGTTGATCTGGAAGATATGTTTCGATAATTGCCAATTCCTTTGACTCTGTCTCCACAAGATCATCACGATTGCCTTTTTGGAACATTTCGATTGCTTCCTTTCGCTGTTTGGCTGCTTTTTGAATTATTTGTATTTCCTCTTCATCAGACAAATCTGACCTCTTTGCAATGGCTCCATTTTTCAATTGAGCCAATAGACTGCGGAGTGTACGCACCATATCCTTTTCGCCTGCTTTCAATGCTTGTTGCATTTCAGTCTGTATTTGTTGGTGTAGTGACATGAATATTACCGAATCTTCCCAGTGAAAATTTACTTCACCACCGGTTGATGTCAAGATGTTTTGCTATAGTAAAAAGGGTTGTCAGGAACTATTGCAGAATAACCAAAAGAATCTTCAAGCTAAGACTGATTGTTATCGACCAAATATTTTTTAATAAATAAGGCAATAATTCCAATTACAAGAAAGGGAGCCAATAAAAGTCCTGCGATGGGTACGATGATTTGTTGAATATAACTTAAACAGTGTCTTTTAAATTACTTATACGACTGGGAATTTCAAATGGTATGCGAACCATATTTTTCGATTTAATCTACCCATAAAGCATGAGATAGATGATAACCCCCGTCACAGAGACATAGAGCCACAACGGGAGAGTAATCTTTGCGATTTTCTTGTGTTTTTCTACGTGCATGTTCCATCCGCGATACAAAGTGACCATGGCAAGAGGCAGGATGATCGCTGCCAGAATAATGTGACTTATCAAAACCAAAAAATAGACGGCAGGCCAATCTCCAGTGTAATGAGCGGGACCGCTTTTAAACCAGTGATAGATCACATAGGTCACCAAAAACAGTGCCGATGTACCGAAAGCTGTAAGCATGAATCTTCGGTGGAGGTGAATTTTCTTCTGCCGGATCAAAAGGTAGGCAACGATTAGCAAAATTGTGGTGAGCCCGTTTAAAGAGGCATTGACCCTGGGAAGAAAGGAGACATCCAGCCTTCCTTCAATACCTTCCGGCCTGGGTCCTAAAATGAGGAATGCAATGGTGACAGTGATGACGACAGAAAGGATTAAAATCAACCGGAGCCAGAAACTTTCACTCCGCACATCTTTTTGAGTCATGGTAAAAAAGATCAGGATGAATGAATCAGGACAGAAACGTCATTCCAGAGCTTTTTCATATCTTCCTGCTCCGAACTAATGTAGTAACCGCGGATTCTAGACTGCCTGTCCACAAGAATAAACCGTGTGCTGTGAAAAACAGGCTCGTCCACAGATCCCACATGGAATCCGTTCACCGCCAGGTCGTGTATGTCCTCTCTTGTGCCGGTTAGGAATGACCACCTGCTGTAATCAGCGCTGTAGCGATCCCCGTATTCCTTTAAAACCGCTGGTGTATCATACTCGGGATTAACAGAGATGGAGAGCAGCCGGAAATCAGGATTCTCTGAGAAGCGGTCTTGAAGTTCGGTAAACTGGGAAGTCATGATAGGGCAGGGCCCTGCACAGGTCGTAAAAATAAAATCTGCCACCCACACTTTTCCGAGAAGATCCTCCCTGCTGAATTCGTTCGCATGCTGATCCGTAAGTATAAATTCCGGAAGCTGGTGGTAGACTGGAATGTTTTCATCACCAGTTCTTTCCAGTTTTTTAAAAAATGTCATGATGACAATGACCGAAAATCCAAGGAACAGCCAGAATCGCTTTTCTCTTATCAAATTTTTCATTTTCATCATTTAACCGAGGATCGTTCTGTCAATCATCAAAATAACAAGAAGTGCTGGCAGGTAAATCACGGACGCGTGGAATAACTGTTCGGCGTTCAGATTATTTTGATGAAACGTTGTATGAGTCCCAACAGCCAGAAAAACAACACCCAGGATTGCAAATCCAGCCAGATAAAACTGCCTCGCCAATCCGATAATGTTCAGTTTTGTCAATTTCACATGGCTGGTAAGTTTAAGTAGAGTTTTTTTCAACTTCAGCCCTTCACTTCCAAAACACAGAACAGAAGACATTGACGGTAGTGTCAACAGTTTGTAGCAGCGTAGAGTCAGGAAGAGGGATGTTCCCAGCATCAGGGCGCCAGTCCAGACGTGAAAAGTAGTAATAAGAGGTACCTTTCCTGTCCAAATAACAAAAGCCGCTAGTATCACTTGTAAAATTAAAAGGACTGTTAAACCGATACCGACCCTCATTATTTCCCGGTGATTTCTGAAATACCTGATCGTTTGAACTAAAAGACCCGTTATACCGAAAGTGACCAGCAAAGCGCCAATCCTGTGGAAAAAATGAATCGCAATCTGGGGCATTACAACGGGTTCCAGACCCAGACTAAAGCGCTGGCTGTTGATAGAAAAAAGCATATCGTCGTTGAAGATAGGGAACACCCTTCCGTCCGATAATGGAAAGTCGAGAATAGCTAGACCGGAATTGGTGTGACGTATCCATGCCCCCAAAATGAGCTGGATGTAAATCAGCACTGTTACTCCCAATGCCCACCGGAAAAGTGAAATATTTTTATCTGATTTAATCGTGACAGTATTTCCCTTACACTCACGAGACAGAAAGTAAGCGATCCCGATGGTTAAGCAAAAAAACGTTTGGGCTAAAATAGCGTGCAACATGGAGATAGGAGTCGGAAGCAGAAACAAAACAGTAAGTCCGCCCAGAAGTCCTTGAGCTGCAACGGCCAGCAGAGCAGAAAATCCCAATTTTTTCAACCAGCTTCGTGATTCTGTTTGCCATAGCCACACCGCCAGAATTAGGGTCATAACACCCACTACGGAAGCAACAAGCCGGTGTAGGTGTTCATAAAAAATTCCACCCACCATCTGGGAGAAAGGGAATGCCCACATAAAATAACCGTAAGTATTGGGCCAATCGGGCACCGCCAGACCGGAACCTGTACTGGTCACCATCCCTCCAGCGAAGATAAGAATTAAGGTTGCGAAGGCTGTAAACTTTGCAAACCGTGGCAGCCAAGTAGGGGATGTAATTTGAATTGATAGGTGTTTTGAAACCCTCATTTTGTTAATAATGACTTGAGGATTTTTTATTCTGAAATTGTAGATGAAGATTTTCTACCTCACCTTTTCCCTCTCCATCAGGGGAAGAAACATCTCCCTGCTTGCCTGCCGGCCAGGCAGGGGGGAGAAAAAAAGAGTGGGTGTTTAACTGTTGATTAGCCACACAAAAGTTTCACAATTGATATAATTATTACTCCTTAGGTGGTAAAAATCTTTATTCCCATTCATCCCAATCTTCCCATTCATCTTCTTCACCCATTTCTTCTTTTTCCTGGAGAGCAATTTTAGCCAGAGATTTCGCCTCAACAGCAAACGATTCTGCTGTTTCAGCATCACCGGCTCTGAGGAATTTAATAACCTTGTTCAATTTCTTATCTGCTTCGAAAGTGAGATCGTAATCATCAATCTCGTTTACGATGGAAAGTGCATCCATAAAAGCATCATACCCTTTCTGGGTGTGAATATGAATATATCCTTTCATCTCATAATGACTGTTACCACAGAGTTGAGCGCAGGCGATTTCCCAGGAACCTGTTTGTGTCGGCTCAAACCAGACAGGGATTCGCATGCCGGGGATCACATCCTGCTTTACACGCATGACTGGGATGGAAAAGCTGTGGATTACATCCCTAGTGGACAGCTGGATTATAGCCGGTTTGTCAACAGGGAGATGAAGATGTCCCTGAGGGGGAAGAATATCATCCTTTGCCGTTTCACTCTCATAGTCCAATCCAATAAAATTAAGGACCTCATCATTTATCAGACTTACATCTGTCCGCCCGAACTCACCATCCGGACCGGGATAGTGAACATTCCACTTAAACTGCTGAGCCACCACACGGACAATCTCCGCATCAGCGGCAGGGGGTACCTCATTCACTCGTAATTCCCATGCCGGGAAGGCAAAACCGAGCAGCAAGACCACCTCAAATACGGCTACACCACCCTCCATATAATTGGAAAAATGACTCCTTATCCCCTTGTAGCTCGCATTGGGATTTTTAGATTTGCGGAACCGAATGAGTGTATAGATAAAAAAGGGCGCCCAGAAAAGAAAAAGGATGACCATCAATATATGCGTCCAAACTAAGGCATCGTCGATGGTCCCACCCTGAGCTGAAAGGTTTGCTGGCAATCCTAACCGTGTCAACAATTCAAGCATGCGTACTCCCGTTTCCTCTGTTGTGAAATGGACTTAAAGAATTAACTTTTTTAGATTTTCTGATGAGAGAAATGAAAAATATCACAATCCCACCTAAAACCGTTCCTGTAATGCCCATCAGACTGATAATGGCCATATTCATTCCATGGGTCATGGGGGCGTCAGGAGCTCCAAAACAGGTTGCACACGCCATGGCAATGGATGGAGCTAACCCCAAAATACAAACTATAAAAGCTGTAACTTTTTTAATGTACACTGTGTCCAGCGCTTTCAGGGACAATTTGAACTCCCACCTGGTCTCCAATCGTGAAGAAGGTGATAAACATCAGAACCAATAACAGTAGGGCTGTGATCCCCAGAACGAAATAAATGAGCTTCTTTTCGGTTCTCAGGTGCATAAAAAATCCTGCAACCAGAGATCCCTTAAATGTAGCGATGACCATAGCGATGAAGATTCCAAGCGCTACGCCGGCCTGCAGGTTCGAGACCGCCACAGTCACGATGGTTCCAATCACCAGTCCCGCAAAGACCCAGAGATAAACTTTGATGTGTTTTTTTACATCTTCTGCCCGTTCCATAGTTCCTCCTAAAGCAGATAGAGAGTGGGAAAGAGAAAGATCCACACCAGATCGACAAAGTGCCAGTAAAGCCCCGCAACTTCAATTCGGTTGCTGAACCGCTCAGGTTCCGTCTTCCACAGCTTCGATCCCGGCCCCCAGAAATACAGATTGACCAGGATCCCGCCCAGCACATGAAGTCCGTGCAAGCCCGTCAGTGTAAAGTAGATTGCGTAAAACGTGTCTGTGCTGGGGAAGTGGTGATGGGAAAATTTAGGGATGTATTCGTAGAATATTTTAATCACTAAAAAGAGACTACCGAGAAGAATTGTTGTTCCCATATACAATTTGTATTTACTGAAATCATTCATTTTCAATGATGCCCACGACATTACCATGGTTACACTTGAAATGATCAGTACGAGTGTATTAAACGTTCCGATTGGGACGCTGAGAATGTCAGATCCCAAAGGCCATACACCAGGAAGAGAACCTGTCCGGAGCAAAATGTAAGCGGAAAAAAGTCCGCCAAACAGCATCACTTCTGAGGCAAGAAAAAGCCAGATCCCGATTTTGGAATTGTGTAAACCGGTTTCAGGATGAGCGTCAACAGTGTACGGTATTTCCATCGTTTATTCCACCTCCAGCACTTTGTTTTGAGGAACGAATTCTTCCACCGTTCCATTCACAGGTACATTGTATTCATACGGGGAGTGGTATACCTCCGGTACCGAGGAGAAGTTTCCGTGTCTGATGGGTGGCGAAGGGGCTGCTGCCCATTCAAGCGTGGTAGCTTCCCATGGGTTGCTCGAAACCTTTTTCCCTCTTTTTATGCTCATAAAAAAGTTGACAATAAAAGGAATCTGAAACAGACCGAGCAGGATGGCTGAGATGGTCATGAATTCATTCCACTGAAGGACCGGTTGTGCGTGGAGGTAAGTGGTTCCTCCATCATAAAGCCGTCGGGAGACACCTGCCAGCCCCTGGATGAACATTGGCATAAAAACACCATTCATCCCGATAAAAGTGCCAAAGAAATGGATTCTTCCGAGGGAATCATTCATCTTCCGGCCGGTCACTTTCGGGAACCAGTAATAGATTCCTGCAAAAAGTGCCAACAAAGTACCTGGAGCCACGATGTAGTGAAAGTGCCCGATTACATAGTACGTGTCGTGGAGGTGAATATCTGCAGATGCAAGTCCCAGGGGAAGACCGGTGAGACCACCAATACCAAACATGGGCAGAAATGCGAGGGCAAAGAGCATGGGGACTGAAAACCGGATGGATCCACCCCAAAGAGAAATAAACATCGCAGATAGAATGATGACCGAGGGAATCGATATAATCATGGTGGTCGTCTGGAAAAAAGCTGCCATGGTGGTTCCCATTCCGGTCAAAAACATGTGATGAGCCCAGACGATAAAGGACATAAAGCCCAGAAATATTAGCGAATAAACCATGGATCGGTATCCCCAGAGCGGTTTCCTAGTGTTATTGGTGATTATTTCCGCCACTATCCCCATAGCAGGAAGGATCAAGACATACACTTCCGGATGAGCCAAAAACCAGAACAGGTGCTGCCACAGTAACGGACTTCCTCCCCCGCTCACATTAAGAACTTCACCCCCTACGTACAGACCGCTGGGAAGAAAGAAACTGGTGCCGGCCAACCGGTCCATTAGCTGAAGGATTGCGGCACTTTCCAAGGGTGGGAACGCCAAAAGCAACAAAAAGGAAGTAATAAACTGTGTCCAGACAAAAAACGGAAGACGCATCCAGGTCATCCCCTTCGTCCGGAGCTGAATAACCGTTGTAATAAAGTTAATCGCACCTAGGAGAGAGGATGTAATCAGAAAGACCATTCCAATAAGCCACATAGTCTCTCCTGTAGTCTGAATAACTGAGAGAGGGGGATACATGGTCCATCCTGAGGAGGCGGCACCTTGGGGCATGAAGAAGCTTGCCAGCATCACAACTCCGCCTACAAAAAACGACCAGTAACTTGCCATGTTGATTTTTGGAAATGCCATATCCGGGGCGCCGATCTGCAGGGGTAGAACGTAGTTGCCAAATCCTCCCACAGCCAGGGGAACTACGCCCAGGAAGATCATAATCGTCCCATGCATGGCGCCGAAGGAGTTGTAAAGGTCCGGGGTCAACATACCCTCTTCTGACAGGAGTTTCCCAATAATGGGAACAGCCTCACCGGGATACGCCAGCTGCCACCGCATAACCAGGATCAGGCAGAACCCGATCAGAAGAAAAAAGAGAGCAGTCACAGCATACTGGATACCGATCCACTTGTGGTCTGTTGAAAAAACATACTTTCGCCAGAATCCTTCGTCATGATATGCACTACTCACAATATTTTCTCCTCAAATCAGATCTAACCGGATGTGTGTTAATAACCTTTCCAAATGATGAAAAATGGTAATTAAAAAGTGCGGGAAATTAACCACAATCTCATTTTTTCTGCAAACGATAATTAAAATCATATCCCTTAAAATCAGTACAAATTATTGGGGATCGGTGGGAAACTTTTCTAATCGGGAGGAATTAATAGCTGGAGAAAAGATTGTCGCCCTTACGAAAAAGAAATTCCCTTACATACGTGTTTCTTTTGGAATCACATCATCCTCATAACGTTTTGAGCTTTTGAAATACCTTGATACCATAGACGATAAGAACACCAGCAACAATGAAAGACATAATTGCCAGAACCAGTATCAAACTGTTTTCTGCTCTGTTAAAATAGGATCTCAGACCCCAAACACCAAACCAGATGGCTAATAGAGTAGACACAGAAATGAAAAAGATATGGAATGCTTTAAGGGACATAATGAAGTAATCTACATTACTCGTCCTTCTTCTTTTCCGGGCGCTTAAAATTGAAATTAGCTTCGACCGCTTCATCCCCTTTGATGGTCACCGTTACGGTCAGGGTTTTAAGCCGCTCGTGCCACGCTTCCAGGGTGTAATTTCCCGGGGGCAACCCCTCGATAGTATAAGTTCCTGAGTCATCTGTCACCGAAAAATATGGGTGATCCAATACACCCACATAGGCGCCCATCCATGGGTGGACATCACACTTAATCTTTATCATGACTTCAGGCACGTCAAATTTCTTCGTGATCTTTTTCCGCATGCCCGGCATGGCCACGTTAAAGGCGTCGTTCCCTTTTACCTTAGGGAGGGCATGGACGTTATGGAGCGTTCCGTCGCTATTTAAGATTTCGATAGGCTGTCCGACCTGAATTCCCAGCACGTGCGGAATGTAAATGCACCCATTCTGGTCGATAGTGGCGGCAGATTCAGGGGAAGAAAACTCCTGTCCCTCTAATCCTTCCTTGACGTACACATAGACGTTTTTCAGTTCGCCGTTTTCACCTGCTACCAGCCACTCAGTCCGGACGGGTGCGTCCTGGTGCTGGGCAGCGCAAAGGGGATCGGCTGCCATCTGCCTGTTGATGGCCTTCATCTGGGGAGCTTTGCCGATAAACTTTACCGTGCCTGTTACGCTACCTCCGGCAAACAGACTGGTAGCACTCAAAAGAACTGCAAAACCTGTTATTTTTCTATTTAATCTTCTGACTTTCATAGTTTTCCTCCTTTAAAATTCCTCTCATTTGGTAGTGATCGTTTCAACATAGTTCTGCACAAGCAATTTCGTAATTGCTAACTTTTACTGCCTGGAACCACATCGTTTTGGTCATTCCAGGAGTCGCGTCTATTTTTATGCGGAAATTCGGTAGATAAAACGAGTGTATTAATTCCCATGGTGCAATCTGGATTACTATGGGAGTATTCACAGAAATGTGCATTTGATTTTGTGCGGGAATTATATCATCATCCGTATTAAACTCCCTGTCTAAACCTGGATATCTAAAATTCCATGCAAATTTCTGTGGCATCACCTCGATTCTGATAACTTCGTTACCTTTTGGGAATTTGCAGAATGCTTCTTTTAAATCTTTGAAAGATATTGTTTCAATAACGACATCTATGGAAAGGAACACCAGCAGCCTCACGGCAGTTGTAATCGCAATATGCTTTTTTGTATCACCTCTGTCATATACTGCTTTATGACCTGGCCTTGAACGGTATTTGAAAATAAAATAAACCAAACCTGCTGCCACGAGACCAAAATAGAAAGTTATGATGGTGTCTGTGTATTGATTCACTTTGTCTATTCTGTATCCATTCAGAGAAATATCTTCCGGCGGTCTAAAAACCAAATACCCCAAGCGAGATTCGGTAAAGAAGTGTTTTTCTTCTTTATTTTTTCAACCCATTCAGTTTTAAGAATGTCTTTCATTGATGAGTCCCAATTCATTTAGATTTTTAAAATTTGATCGATAATGGTAATAATAAACAAAGCAGGTAAATAAACTATTGAAGCAAAAAGTAGTCTACGAGTTATTGCCTTTGAGTTATTTCGAACTGTTTGTAACGCGATCATAAAAAAACTGATGCTGAGGACAGTTACTCCAAAAGCATAAATAATACTCGTCACGTTGGCAAAATATAATGTAAGGCTGGTTCCAAACAGTGCGAGTGTAAAAAAGATAATATGTAGATTAGTTTGGTACGATTTGGGATAGACAACTGGGAGCATCTTAAATCCGCCTAATTTATAATCATTCTTATATAAAATGGCGATTGATAAAAAGTGAGGTATTTGCCAGCAAAATAGAATAGCGAAGAGTATCCACGCTCCCCATTCCAGGTTACCTGTGGCTGTTGCCCAACCACCCAGGGGAGGCATTGCGCCCGGAATTGCCCCAATCAAGGTATTCCAGGTGGTTACTCGCTTCAAAGGAGTATAAACAAACAGATACAATATAATTGTGGTAGCTGTTAGACCGCTGACTAATAGGTTGGTTGTAAAGGCAAGGTAAACAACCCCGGTCGTAGAAATAAAAATGCCGAATAATTTAGCTTCTGATGGAGTAATCCGCTTAGAGGGGAGAGGACGATGAAATGTACGTTTCATTTTCTCATCAAAATTCCGTTCAAGATATTCGTTTAAAGCAGATACGCCACCGGAAGCCAAAAATGATCCGATCAATAGATGCAATAATTTTCCCCAAACATGGAAATCATTAAATCCTTTTCCTAATGTATTTAACCCTAAGTAATACCCCATAGCTGTTGTTAATATCACAAGAAAAGTGATCTCAGGCTTAGTTAATTCCCAATACGCCGAAAGTTTTTGGATGAGGGAGTATTTATTATGGTTTGATTTCAATATTGTTAGATTTGGGTTTCATGAAGTAAAGTTTTATTTTTTCTGTTAAGAAAGCGATAGAATTGCTCTTCAGAATCTCTGTTAATTTTTCTTGAGCTTCTTTCCATACCAAATGTACAGAACAATATTGGGTGCGGTTACAGAAATCTGTTCCAATCAGGCATTGTTTAAGAAAATTTTCCCTTCAATTGCTTCAATTACGTCTAATAAACTGACGGATTCTGCGGGTTTGGCTAAAGATATACCACCACCTGTCCCAAGATAAGAATGAATTAAACCAAGTTTAACAAACTTAACAATTATTTTCCGTAGAAGTGTTTCAGGAATACTTTGATCTTAGGATACCTCTGAGATTTGATCAATTTTCCCATATTCTTCTGATTCAAGATGAAGCACTGTGCGGATTGTGTATTCACCTGTCTTCGATAATCTCATAATATTTCTTTATATATCTGTTTACCTTAACCTTAATCAATAGATGACCAAAAAGGTCACATTATTGATGTAAACATGTAATCGTTATAAATTAAGTGCTTTATTCCAAATGGGAGCTGATTTTCAAAGGGGAACTGAAATAAGTAAATATCCTATTGACATAACTCAACAATCATCATTGCAGCAGCAAATTACATTTCTGGGATTATAAATTCGATATTCGAATTTTAGTTTCCCCTACTTTGTTGATTTAAGTGAATAAGCAGTAAGTTAATTACTAGACCCTATTATATGTGCGATTTAGTTTGGTCTGGTATTTATACCGTTGGGAAATATTTTCTTTGCTATTTTTTCCTTTTTGGCGGTGTAAAAATGAAATCCGTACTTGTTGTTTCATCAGCTGTGATGGTTACTGTTGCCGTCTGTTTCCCAAGTCTTTCGTGCCATGCCTCGATTGTATATGTTCCAGCAGCTAAGCCGGAAATAGTGAAGGAACCATCATCTCCCGTAACCGCATAAAATGGATGATCAAGCACACCTATCCAGGCTCCCATCCACGGATGGACATCACACTTTAATGGTACCATGATTTCTACCTTATCAAAGGAAACCGTAAGTTTTTTCTTGAATTTGGGCTGAGCTTTATTAAACTCACGATTGATTTTTGGTTTTGCATGAATATTGTGTAATGTGCCGTCACTGTTTAAAATATCAATGGATTGTCCTACCTGTACACCTGATACGCGAGGCTGATAAATACAACCATTTTGATCAATTACAATAGGTTCTGAAGGGGTTGGGAAGTTACCTGTGACGCCTTCTTTGATGTAGACAAAGACATTCTTTAATTCACCTTTTTCACCTGTGAGTAACCATTCAGTTGTAACCGCTTTATCATGTTTGGCTGAACAGATGGGGTCAGCGCCCATCTTGATTTTTTTCATGGTCGGCGCCTTACCTTCAAATTTTATGTTACCGGTGATAGCGCCGTCCGCATGGAGTATAGTTAAACTTCCAATGAAGATTGTAACAAGAAAAACAATTGATAATTTTATACTCATATTACCTCCAAGAATTAACTCATTGACATATAAAGATGTTAATCCAACTTGGGGAATTTTACAAATATTAAAATGAGAAATATTAAAATTTGTAGCTATGTTCTATGAACTGTATTAATAATCGCCTGTTTCTCGCTACTATGTTTAAACTGAGGTTTGATATTGGTTATTGGTGAGTAGTTAGCGGTTAACGGTGATGTATTTCTTTTCAACGATGCCAAAAATAATGTATGGTCAACCTATCTCCCCGCCTGACCAAAGTCGGGCAGGTGCTCATCCCGAAATTTCGGGAGATAGGGGAGGCAGTTCACGTTTTTCCGCTCGAATCTGTCCGCGGGACTCTGTGAGCAATCAACTCTACCACAGTTGGGATGTAATAGTATTAAGAGCAATGCACCAATTACCCCTGTACGGTCGTTACTCCCTACAGAGCAGGCACTCCACACCCCCGTACAGTCGCAAAAGCTCCTTACGGGGCAGGCAGTTACTACTCACCAGTTACCACTCACCACTCACCTTTTTACCACTTTCTCAATCGGCATAAATCATACGGTATTTAGAACAGAGTCAAATTTGTCAATTATTTACTGTGACAAGAAAGTTGCCTTCTATTGTGTCACCGATTCCCATGGAAAGTTTATCCTCATCATTGAGAGAACAACACCGCTGGGTGTGCCGGTAAATATAATGTCGTTTTCCATAAGGGGAATTCTTGCTGAGAGATATTCAATGAGGAAAGGAATACTAAAAATCATATCCTTCATATAGGCGGATTGTACTATGGTTCCGTCAATCTTCAACCAGAAATTGTTTTCCCACAATTTAAAATCAATCGGTTTAAATTGTGTCAGGACCGCGGAACCTAGGAATGATTTTGCAAGAAACCATGGTAGTTGTGCCTTTTTAAGTTTGGTTTGGAGAGGTCGGTCGGTTAAATCAAGTCCTAAACACAACTCTCCCACATGATCCCATACGAGTTCTTGAGGTATTTGATAGCCTGGTTTGGTTATCCTCACGACGATTTCCAGCTCATAATGTATTTCCTTGTCCGGAGGAATATAGAGGATAGGTTCAGTTGTTACACAGACAGAAGGTTTCTGAAAAAAGATCGGCTCTTCAGGGACTGCACTTTTCATTTCCTTTGCGTGCTCTTTATAATTTCTAGCGACACAATAGATATTGAAGACTTTCATGATATATGGTTTTTATAGTAGTTTCTTTAAAATAATTCGTGTTTCACTATCGGACAGCTTTTGGATAGTCTCAACAATTGTAAACCCTCTTTTTTCACAAAAGTGAAGCATCGCTTTGTATTTTTTTCGAGTTTTCAGAATAATAGCTTCATATCCCTTACTTTTTGCCCAGCTTTCCTGTTTATCAGCCAGTAGTTCTGCAACTCTAAAGCGTCTAAATTTTGGTATTACACCACCCATCCAACTATAAAGAGATCCATCATGATACCGATCATATCCAATTTTAAATCCAACAGATTGATTATCTTTATAGGCGGTCAGAATGTGGTGGGCAACACCGGCGAACCGCTTTTTGTATTCATCAATGCCGTATGGATTTTCAAATTCCGGTATCTGGCTGGAGACAGCAATGGCATCTTTCAGCCTATGTTCTTTTATGGTAAAATTCAGGGGTAATTCCAATTTGACTTATGTTGTAACTATTCAGCCTATTTTCCGGAACTAGGCTAAGGCATAGGTTCCCCGTACGGTCACAAGCTCCCTACGGGACAGGAAGGCTAAGATTCCTCCGTGGGGGTCCCTGGGACAACGAATGAATAATAGCATTTCCAATGGATCCTGTGGATAGTTCCTATAGGATATTTCTTGTTCAAAAGATCCTTGGGACAGATTCAACCAGAATACTCTTCGTTTTCTCATTAATGTAAGACTTACTAATTACTATTTTTATATTACTTATTCGTTATTTGTCATTCTTTATAGCCCATCTCTCTTTTCCTTTTCCTTCGCCTGCCTGTCCGTCGTAACGGTAGTGTAGATGGGCGCCTTAGCCTTAACTTTAATAGTTACCTTATGTCTTCCTTTCTTTCTTCCGTGCCGCCGGGAAAAGGATGTTATTGAGAATCAGTCGATACCCCGGGGAATTTCGATGGAGTGATAGGTCGGTAGGGGGATCACCCACAAAGTGCTGGTAATCTTCCGGGTCGTGTCCTCCGAGGAATGTGAACGTTCCTTTGCCGAAATTTCCGTGAATATACTTGATTTGTTCCTCGCCTTCTACCTCTCCAAGAATGGTGACATGTTTTTTGATCAAACTTCGCCGAAATCCGGTGGTTTGTCCCATAAAACCTTTAATAATACCCACGTGATTTTGAGTCAGCATGGAAGGGACTGGATCATATTTCGCAGAGAATTCAAAGAGTGTGAAGTAGTCTGCTTCTGGTCCGCTAATGGTTGGTCGATCACTGGGGGGAATATCAATATTGGAAAATTCGTAGATAAACGGATCTTTGATGAGAGTATAGTTTTCGAACGCGAAAGATTTGTTGAAGTCTAACTTTTGCTGTGCCTGTGGATCACTTGGTGTTCCGTCAAATACGCTTTCGACGATATCAACACCTTCGGCGGTGAGTGCAATATCCAGTGCATCGGTGGCGGAACACATGGCAAAAATGAATCCGCCCCTGCCCACGTAGCTTTTGATTTTTTGCGCTACTGTTTTCTTTTCTTCAGATACAGAAGTGAATCCCAGCCGGATCGCCATTGCTTCGGATTCATTCTGTTGTTGGATATACCAGGGGGCATTGTGATAACTTCGGTAAAATTTCCCATATTGACCTGTAAAATCCTCATGGTGAAGGTGTAGCCAATCATATTTATCGAGGTAATCAAGAAACACTTCTTCGTCCCATAAAGTAGTGTATTCCACTTCTGCGTATGTGAGAGCAAGAGTTACAGCGTCATCCCATGGTTGCTTGTTAGGAGGGGAGTATATAGCGATTTTAGGTACTTTTTCTAATAAAATTATTTCCATGTTACTCATGTCAATCTCACCGTAGATATTCACAATATCAGCTTCGGTAATAACCTCTGCCGTGACTCCTCTAATTCGGCACTCCTGAAGAATAGCGGGATAGTTTTCAATCATGAATGAGCCACCGCGGTAATTAAGAAGCCATTCCACGTTGATATCTCCCGATAATATCCAAAAAGCAATCCCATAAGCTTTCAGATGATCTTTTTGAGCCAAATCCATGGGGATGAGGATCTTGTCAGCCGACAAAAACTGGCAAAAGAATGCAAGGATGAAAATTACTCTTCTCAATTTACCTCCTTCTGATTAGTATAAAACGCAAAATGTAATACTTGGTTATGGAAGTGGAATATCAGTGAGCAGATCGACGATCTTGGTCTCATATTCATGAAGGGAATCCTGAGTAATTTCATCAGGAACCAGCTTGACCCATTCATCAAATTCCATAGTTTTCCCTCTCTTAGTTACATGTTGTACGCATCACGCATCGCGTCAATTCACCTCCCTATCCTGCGAAAGTTCACGAATTCGGTATCGGACAGGTTCAACGAGCATACTCTCCGGAAATAGTTCCAGAACAGATAGATACCATTGGATAGCCTGGTTCGAGTCATGAGTGTAACGATCATAGATTTCCCCTATCATAACCGTTGCTTTATCACCAAAAGGTGATTCTTTGATGGACTCGAACTCTGTCACCGCTTCATCATAATTCCCCATTTGAACAGCAATCTTTCCATTTCTGAAAGCAGCATTTACGCTAATGGGAGATTGGGGATATTTATTCGTTACCTCACTAAAATAGACCGTTGCCTGATAGGGGTTCGCCTGCTTTAACGATTTTTCTCCTTCAAGGTATAATAAAAATGCTTCTTTGGCTTCGGCATCGGCACGACTATACCTTTTCTCAATAAAACCCCTAAGTTCCAGGATATCGTTATAGCTGTTATTGGTCAAATCAAGGCGAAAAACAAGGTCGTTGAGCAACACAAGCGCTGAATCTAATTCGCCCATAAGAAACTGGATCTGACACTTTTTTGTGAGGTAAAATATTGTATTTTCATTTGATTTTTCTGTCAAAGTCAGTTGGTCGAAAAAAACTAATGCGCTTGCCAAATCTCCTTTCGCTATCAAAACGTCTCCAATGCGACCGTTTGCTTTCCTTATGATATTTTCTTCTTTCAACATGCTGCTTGCCAAGCGAAAGGCTTCCAGTGCACCGTCAAAATCCTGCGTTAACCTGTATTTGATTTCGCCAATGCGGAAATGGGCTTTTGGGGAAAAAATGGTGGAAGGCAGGGAAGTAAGTATAGAATCATAAAGAGTAAAAGTTTCTGCAAGCCTGTATGTTTCTATTGATTCCACGGAGTAGAAGTGATTTTCAAAAAAGATATTGTTGGGATAATATTCTGCTAAAGATTTAAACGACAGCTCTGGTAAGATCAGTTGTTCATAAGTTAAGGCTAACCCATATAGTGCTTCCCCAGAGAATCTGGGAAGACTACTATTGATAAGATTACTTTTCCGTAAAGATGTGGTTTCCAATATTTTCGAGTAAGCTTTCAGGGATAACGAGTATTGTTGTTCTTTTCTCAGATTTTCTGCAAACTTTAGCCACCGCTCAAAGTCCGAGTTCATTTCAAACCCGAGCTGATCATGTTGCTCAAATGCCTCGAGGTATTCACCTGTTTTGAAGAGAAAATCACTGTATAGTCTACCAATCAAAGACTCATTTTCGTTGAGCCGATTGAAGAACACGTCTTTTATTAGAGTACGACTTTCCTCTACATCGGACATTCTCAGAATTTTTTGCGATGCGGTTTTACTTCTACGCGGGTGTGATAGTGCATATGTGATATATTCATGAGTTGCTTCTTTATACTGCTGTTTTGCCTGATAAGCATTTGCGAGTTCAAATGAAAACATGGAAGGGTCATTAAACTGTTTTCTACCTGCTGTTACAAGGTTCTTCAGCGGAGTATCTAAATGGTATTTCATGTACATCTGCAACATGATTCGATATGCTGTTTGAGAGTATTTATATTGTAATATAAGGTTCTCCCAATATTCTAATGCTCGATCCTCATCACCTTCTAATAATAGTACTTCTCCAAGCTCGATATGGCTCTGGAGGTCGTTAGGGAATAGCGCCAATCGATTTTTTATCAAAGTCTCAAGAGCGGAAAAGTTTTTATTTCTGCGATAAAATGATTTGAGTTGCAGAAATGCACGTGTATTTGAGGGGTTTTTCTCTAACAGGGATTTATAAATTGCTTCTGCTTCATCGTACAAATGGATTCTTTCTAATTGAGTTGCCCTTTTCAATGATGCATTTTCATCTTGGCGTAATAGAAAGGGAGTAGTTTGAGATGATAAGTATCCAAGGATAAAAAGCACGGAAACGATCACTATTTTAACGTTATCCACTAAAATTTCTCACCTTAATTGAGTAGTAATTGAATTAAAAAGTCTGCTGTCTACCTCCCGAAATTTCGGGATTATTAGTAACTCAAGTTTCGCACACCATTAATAATAGAGTAAATTTACCATAAAAACAGTATGAAAAATGCTCCTAAATGGTTAAATTACAGGTAGTTAAACCAACAACAAAAATAGGAGCATTTCTCATTAATTCACAATCAAATTTACATAATTTTGACGAAATTACTAAAACAATAAAAGACAAAAAGGATGTAATATGTGATACGCTTTTCGATATGATTAAGCCCTTTACTATCGGGACGTTGGCTGCAAAGAGTAATATGGTTAAGGAAAAAGGTTTTCGTCCCGGTTATCTTATCACCTTGTTGATGTTATTCCCCTTTTTCGATATTTCAGCTGTACGCTCCTTTTTCTTAAGTGGATACGCTTATCTCTCCGAAGCACAAAAGGACACTATATTTCGACAGAAGAATAATCCAAAGTTTAACTGTCGCGGGTTTTTATCCACAGGATCCTGCGGATATCTGCTTGCGAAATGTTAAACAACGTTATACAATACAACCATGGAAATCAAAGATGAATTTATCGCTCTTCGTATATCCCCATCTCTCAAGAAATCCTTAGAAGTGCTTGCTGAAGACGGTCGCCACAGCTTATCGGACTACCTCCGCATTGTGTTAGAGGACCACATATCACTCAAGGGCAAGAAAAAAAGACGGAGGAAGTAAGATTGTGCACATATTCTCAAAAATGAAATAGTAGTAGTTGGTTATGAAAAGACAAATAACTATCACTTTCGTTTTAGTAATATTATCATTTAGCACCAATATCTTATTTGCCCAGGGCGCCGGCCCCGTTAGATAGATGAATATTTTATGAAAGAATTAAAAATGCTACTATTTTAGCAAACGGGGCAGACATACTATGTCAAGCATATTCTAAAATAGGATTATTATCTGGTTGATCCATCATGTGTTTAAATTTATCTGCCAGGAACTTATTTTCATCATATTCATGGTGATTCTGCCACATAGCAAAGATGATTTTGATCCACTTATCAGACAAGAGTCTTAAGGCGTGATGATGTGTTTTCCCCATTTCTCTGTGTTTTTCATAATAAAGAGCAGCCCATTTACATTTGGTAAGGCTGCTAAAAGAAAACAACTGGAGAGCATTCCTAAAAGGTTTACGGCAGCTAAACCTGAATATAACGTATTTATACTTACCGCTTTGTTTAGTTACGGGGGCAGTGCCAGCCATGGGTCTCAATTCAGATACAGATTGGAACCGGGAACGGTCATCACCGAACTGGCTCAACAAACGAGATGCAAGATTTTCAGCAGCTCCGGGGAGGCTTAAAAATATGTCCTTATCTTCATGGTTGTCAAGAAGCTGTTTTATCTCCTGGTCATACTCTTTAATCTGCTGGCATAGCGATATCAGTTGTTTCACCAGGGTTAGCATCTGCCTCACCTTGGCTCTTTTCACCACAGGGTCTATGGGGATAGGGGGCGTGTGAGTATGTTCAATGATCTTTTTCAACAGAACCGGATTAGTTATCTTGCGCTTTTTGAGGAATTGAATCAGTTTCTTTTCGCTCTTTTTTTTCAAATCCTCCCAGGTGGGGAAGGTAATAAGAAACGTCAACGCCGAGGGACTGGAAAGATCATCAAACAGGTCGCAGACTTCAGGGTAACACACTTTCAGACAGGATCGGAGTTGGCTCGTCATCTTCGACTTTGTCTTGACAAATTTCTCTCTATCCTGAGTAAGAATCTTCAGTTCTCTTGCCAAATCACTTCCAGAGGAAAGAGGTCGGTGTTGGTCTTTATCAGTCCGGAGTATGTTTGCCAGTACGAATGCATCCCTGTCTGCCGACAGGCAGGAAAGAAATCATCTTTTGCACCACTTATACGATACCGGTCACGATAGCGATCCACGGACTTTGGATTAACAGCATAGACCGTATACCCATTTTCCATCAGGTAATCCACTATAGCCAGATTGGGAGTTTCTATGGTAAATAACATATCAGACACATTATCCGCTGGATTCTGTGGAGAGGTTACTATCCGTATCTTATCTATGAATTTATCAAATTCTTTCGCGCTGTTCCGGACGATAAACTTTTTGACTACTTTTCCCAAGGGATCTACGATTACAGCAATAAACCCCTTGTCTGACCAATCAATGCCACAAAAGAACATTTTATTACCTCCTTTGTTTTATGTGGTCAAGCAAGCCATGTCCTGGCCTCATAGTGGTCTTCTTACCAAATTTTTGGAGAGACATCATACTATTGAAGATCAAAGGCTTTCCTTCCTGTCTGGCGCCCGATCGACTGCGTTGTTCTGTTGGGCAGTCAGACAGGTTAACCAGAGAGAGGGACAATCTGCCCCTGGTGATTTTATCTTGTCTTTTATGACGAGGCAATTCACAAGGCAAGGTGGTCCTCTCTCTCCGTTGACCAATTATGTTAGTGATTTCCATCAGGATGAAACTAATGATGCTATTTGTTGAATTAAATACAAAAAATGTAACACTTGAAGGTGAGCGAGGTCTGGGCCCACCCCCCCCCACTCCAGGGTTTTAAAAGATCGTTTTCAAAGCTTATCATATGCATAGTTTAACCTATGAGGCAAGGCGCTGAGTTTTGATGGGACGGATGATTATTAAATATACTTCTGTATCTTCTCATTTACCGATGACAGCATCTCAGCAGCGATGGAAACGCATTTTAGTGACTTATCCCGTTAGGCCTGTTTTTATTGTACAAAAGTTGTTACATTTCATAACCTTATATGAATAACTTTATACGATGGCGGGGGTAAATGAAACATTGTGATAAACAAATTACATAGGACAGAATGGATTGTTATTTAGAATTCTCAACGGTCATGATATTAAGAATTATCATTAATCAGATTTTAACTATTGATTCTCGCAAAATACTTACATCTTACAGAGGAATTGACTAGATATCACGATTTCACGTTACCAAATAATTCTGTATAAATACTAGTTAGACGCATATAAATAAATATGTGTGATGAACAAGGATTTTCTGGAAAATTTGAAATTTCAAAGAAATCTATTTTTACTCACATACATGATTATTTTTCTAAACCCACGCAGTTATTGTCCGTGACCATCTATACCTTTAGTATTCTATGGACATTTGGGGAGGCTGCAATACAGTTTTCTGGAGCCAAACCTCGTGGCTGGTATTCATATTTAGTGCTAATCATATTCTCATTATTTACTGCATTTTGTTGGCGAGTTTATAAATATCTTTCCTATGTACCTGAGGGATTTGAAAATGAATCCAGTAAGTCACAGAAGATAGCACATTTGCAAAGACCATTTTGGCAGTTTCATCTAGCAAAAGTATTATTAGAAAAAAAGCTCACCCCAATTGAAAAGGAATTAGAAGATATAGAAAATGGGAAAGTATTTCTGATAGCAATGAAACCTGAATCTTTCCAAAGTTATATCAATTGGAGTAGGTCAAGTACTGCAAATTTATTGAAAATGTTAGATGTAGCAAAACAGCTCTTATTATTTGATTTCCCAAAAGCCTTACAGTCTACTAAAGAAAAACCTGCCACACCTATTGAGATACTTGAGACTGTAAATACAATTTCTCGTTTCTATAAGGAGACCGTTGAATTTGAGCGATCCCTTAGAAAGGTAATTCCATCTGAAGAACTAAAACAGCTTCACGGGTTACAGTTAGGGTGGTCGGATATCATTAGGAAAGCAGTACGTCAATTATTTGATTTTATTGAACAGATATGTGAATCTGATAAGAATGAAGAAAAGAACATTGAGTACATAATTGAATTTGGGGATGTAGAAAATATTGATGAATACAGTAGAGAAATTGACCGTTTATTAGAAAGAAGAGATGAAATTGAATATGCATGGTAAAGACTAATTAAAGTTTAATTTGCGTCTAACATTCACTGCACCGGACGCGAGACAATGATAGCGTGATTTTAGAGTTTGAAAGAAAAATGAGAGTAAATTTGTTTAACAAAAGTACGAAAGTGAAAGCCTCACGCGCGGTGAGTTTTTCCGTTAGGCACTTTAAGAGGCGCAGTAACTGAAAATTCACTAAGGAATTGATATGTAAGTGTGATAAAAATGAAAAAAATAGACCCGTACGAGCATAGAGGAAAAAAACTGTCTGAAATGGCGATTGCTTCCAATAAGGATATGGATAATGCTATTGATCTATTTCGCACAGAAACAGACAAATGGTTAAAGAAGATTATCGCGTTAAGAATTATCGAAAAGTCAAAAGAATTTGATATCTCTCATTGCGAGAGCGAACTGCAAGAAGCGATAAAATGCCAAATAAATTAGTTGGAAACATACTCGCTAAATATCTAGAAATACACCGCCGTATAAGGCAAAGCATATTCAACTCAGTTAATTATTATTTAATTGATGAGTTGGAAATGCCTTTCGAGATACACAGCTCATGTGTCTTGCGAACACCTCGCCAAGTATGTATGAAAAGTGGATGTGTAATAAATGCAAGAACGATATTGAACGGACGGTCAACAATTCGCAAGCACGGGATAACTTTTGGTGGTGATACATACATAAAGGAAAACTGTTATTTAGATGCTTACGGAGGATTTATTGATATTGCTGGCCAATGTGCGTTCGCGCAGAACACTATTATTCACGGTGGTGGAGGGGTGACAATTGGGCGTAATGTCATATTTGGAGCTAATTGTTACATTATAGCGAGCAACCACAATTTTAGAAGTAGGGAACTTCCGATAATGCTCCAAGGTGATGTACGAAAGGGCATAACGATAGGTGACAATGTCTGGCTTGGAGGAAATGTCATTGTTCTGGATGGGGTAACAATAGGTAACAATTGTGTGATCGGTGCTGGTACTATCGTAAGAAAGGATATCAAGCCAGACACCATTTTGTACGATAAACGACAATCAGATAATAGAGAGATATTCGATGACTGAAATATTCGAAGGCCAACTGGTACTTCCAGAAAACGTTAGATATGGGCAGGTAGTTATTAAGGAAGGTCGGATTGATACTATACATTACAATCCTGAAGACTTTTTAACGCCTACTGTAAAAGTTCCTGACGATCAATATATTTGTCCGGGGTTTGTTGATATACAGATAAACGGAGCTTTTGGTAAAGAATTCAAGTCCGATGTGGATGCTGTTGAAGTCATTCGCACCAAACTTCCAAAATTTGGTACTACTTCGTTTTGTCCGACTGTGACAACAAGACCTCTAGATACTTATCAAGATCATGTTGAAACCCTTATGCAAAGAGTGGGGACAGAATTAGGTGCCAAGATCATAGGGATGCACTTAGAAGGACCATTTTTAAACCCATCTAAAGTTGGGGCGCAAAATGCTGCATTGTTGCATAATCCTATAGATTGTCCATACGAGAAGTACGCTACTGAGCATATAGAGATAGTCACGATATCTCCCGAGCTAGAAGGATCAAAAGAATTTATCGATAGGTTAATCGCAGATGGAAAAAAAGTTGGTGTTGGACATTCGTTGATTGACTATAAAGAGTTAATTGACTTGTTCGACAGTAATAACATGATGATAGTTCATGTGTTTAACGCAATGGCTGATTTGAACTCTAGAAAGCCAGGGGTTGTAGGGGCTGCACTTGAAAAAGATGAGTATTTTGTTTCTTTGATTGCAGATGGGATACATGTTGATCCTGTTACTGTACGCATTTTTTGGAAGTCAAAAACAGATAAGAAGAAAGTGATTTGTATTACAGATGGTTCAGCTGTTTCTGGCATGGATGTTGGTATTCATAAAATTGGCTCTCGTAGTATTGAGAAAAGGGAAGATAGAGCCGTATTAGAAGGAACTGAAACACTGGTTGGAAGCACATTAACTCTGAATGTCGCCGCTAGAAATTTAAAGGCATTTACCAATTGTAGTTTAAACGAAGCAATCAATGCCGTCAGTCTAAACCCAGCTACTTATCTCGGCAGACAAGATGAGATTGGTCAGCTAAAGGCCGGCAATGCTGCCGATATCGTTGTTATCGATAATGAGTTTGAAGTAAAACACACATATGTAGATGGAATTTTGGTGTTGTCAAATGGGTAGATAAAATGAACCTCGATATAAGAAAAAACATTACGATACCTATTATATTTGGCGGGGTATTTGTTGCGGCTTTTGGTTTTTTATGGGGAGCTATTGAGGCTTATGCGTATTTTGAATTGAATTGGTTTTCTGGAGTCACTACTAAGACGCTTGCGGCAGTAATTTTGTTATTGTTGTCTATAAATATTGGGCTTGTCGCGGTGGTAATTAAAACAATCTTTCCTAGGAAGCATGCGCATGGCACGTTAGCCGAGTATGCTTTTGACCAAAGCCTTGTTAAGACATTGGCTTCAGCTATAAAGAATAAAAATTACGCTGAGGCGATTAGAATTGGTATCGCACTAAATAGGCCTCTATTTGAAGCAGGAAACTTTGTTACGCGGCTAAAGATTGGGAGAATTGTTGAAGAAGCTTCAGCCCTTACAGGTCGTAAAGATGTGCAGGTAGTCGCACTTATCGATTCTATCGGATGGTCTTTAGTAGAGTTAGGAGAGTATGTTGAAGCACAACGATCAATTGAGCATGGAATTGATATCTGTCGCGGAATTAATGATGAGTTTTATGAGGCTAAAGGGTATCGCCATCTTGGCGTTATTGCGCGTAGAACTGAAAAATATAAAGAAGCAGCGCAGTATTATAAGCAGTCAATGGAGCATGCAGGGAAAATTGAGGATCAGCACGATAAAAAGGTGCTAATAGCAGGTCTCCACTATGCATATGCATCATTGTATTATTTCACAAAAGATTTTGATAACGCATCGATATATATAGATAAGGCAATAGCGTGTTTTGAATTACTAAATGATGAATATAGATATAACATGAGTTTGGTGATGAAGGGCGATATTGAGTATAAAAAGGGAAAGAATGACGACGCAAAGGACATATATCGCCGTGTGTTGCGTCAAGCTGATAGAAATACTGAGAAATTACAAGTTGCTCGATCTTGCCTTGGTTTGGCAGAAGTGTATCTTTCAGATCATCAATGGGAAAAGGCAGCGGAGAGCATTAGGTATATTAAGGAAATGGATTTAAAAGACTTCAAATCGGAAAAAGTTAGACTTGATTTAATATGTAGCAAGCTACCTAAGCAAGATATGGTTTCAGAAATCAATTAGACATATTGGTAGTTGCAAGGGACATCGCACAACAACACAGTGCCTAACAATAGCATACACGCGGACTGCCAAAAGCGGCGCGGCTTCCGCTACGCTTCAGCCACACCACTTTTGGCAGCCGATGATGCTAGGCGTTATGTAAAAATGAATTTTACAACAAAAATCCTAGGGATGAATAAAATGCAAAAAAAGTTAACATCAAGAATAGATGAAAATCTTATTGAAAAAGCGAAGTTTTTTTCTGAAAAATACGGGAAATATGTTTCTCAAATAGTTTCTGATTATTTTTCAATACTTTTGGGTAAGTATTCACAATCTGATTCTGAAATTACACCGATAGTGCGATCACTAAAAGAGGCGTTCAAAGAAAGCAAAATAGATAAAAAAGACTATAAACGATACTTAGAGAAAAAATACCTTTGAAAGTTCTTTTTGACACAAATGTGGTACTTGATGTAATGTGGTTACTGGTCAGTATGCAGTAGACAGTAGGCAAAAAACAACAGACCATTCACATGTTTATACACGACAAAAATTTCCAAAGGATCCTTCGGAGAAATTCCCTGCATGTCCGTCCGCTGCCTGCAGGGAGACTATTATTGACTTTCCTTAATATTATAGCAATAAACAGCGTTCGCGCGGCATCTTTTGGACAAGTGTTCAGGTGTTCAAGTGTTTAAGTGTTCAGGTTTTCCCGTCGAGATAGGACAATAATACATTAATCCCGAAGCTTCGGGAAACACATTAACACGATAGTCCTTAATTGGATAGCCGTTTTGGAAACGCTATACTGAGCAGGCATGCCTGCCTATTGGCATACAGGCGATACAGATAACTCATGTTTCGCACATCTGATCAATTAGATCCATTATAGGATTTCTTTGTCGCATTAGTCCCGATGCATCGGGATTATCATTATCATCAAACTATTGTTTTGGATGAGAATGAATTACTGTTTGAAGACCGACTGGAAGGAGGGATGAGTTTAATTCATTCCCAAAACAATGGTGCAGACGGATAGAATTTTTCTCCAGCGACAGTTTCTTTTGGTACTTTTCTTACGCTAAGAAAAGTACATAGAATAACAGTAATAAGAAATTCGTCTTTTTTATTACGATACTAAAAGACTTTATTTATGAACATCTTCTTAAATATAAAACACTTACCATGTGCGAAACTTGAGCAGATAAATAGCAGTTATTCATCTTCAGGCGCCATTTGCGGGGATTGGGCAAGGGCGTTGAAGTACCTTCGAATCATATCCTGGTAATCTCGGGGATAACCGGCTTTAAGCGCCAGGTTCAACGCTTCCATGGCAAGATTTCGCCGTTGTCCCATATCCTCCGGCAATCCTTCAGGACCTGTTCGGAAAATATCTTCACCCGTGAATGACCTCCGTTTTTCCGATAAATCGCGCTGTCTCATGGATTTTTGAGAATCTAACATCCGTGAGAGGATTCTCTGCTGGCGGTCTATGGTTTTTCGAGTGACCCGGCGCCGGTTGAAGTCTTTAATGACTTCTTCCATATCTTGCACGATTCCGCTTAAATTTCCTCCTGCATTTTGTGACCCACGCATTTCCCGTATCATCTGCTGAAGAGACTTTTTCAGCTGACCTTGTTCCTGACCGAGTCGCTTCATCATTCCTTCCTTTGAGCTTGCAGCCATTTGTCCCATGGCGAGTTGAAATGTCATGCTATTAATTCCCTGTTGCTGACCAGCCATTTGCTCCATTCGTTTTAAAAACTGCTCGAATCCGGACGCCATTCCCGACTGCTGCATGGCATTCATGGCGCTGAGTGTGGATAATGCCAGGTCATTTAATGCGCCTACCGTTTCCTTCTGGGATCTTGCCGCCATTTTACCATTCCTATTCTCAAGCTTGTTTATGGTTTCGGACATACCTGCTGATGCTCTTCCAAGGGCTTTTCCCATCTGGGGAGTAACGGAAAAAGTCTTCCGGGACAATTCCAATACCGATTGAGTCAATTGAGCAAGTTGATCTTTGAGGAGCTGTTGGCTTCCCGCCATATCGCCAAGACGTGGGCTGTTGTGGGAAAGTTCGCTGGTTTCTTGATAGAGTGCCTCCTGGTGTTTAGATAAATAAAGTGTGTTCTGAAAAATTTTGTCGAACTCCCTGGACATTTCTGCGATGGTTTGCATCTGGAATTGAGATTGAATGTTTTGAAGTTGATCTACCATTTGCTGCAAGTCCTGCAGAGATGTACTTGTCATTTCACTTGCCATGGAAGAGTTTCGTGATTCTAGAGATTCAAGAGCAGACAAAAGGTCATGAGAAGTCTGTTCGGTTAGTTCTGATTGTGAGAGATCCTTGAGTTCCTGTCCGGGTAATTTGGCAAACTCTGAGATGATATCTGCAGCATCATCCATTGCTTCCCGTAGATTTTCGAATTCCTGTTGAGTCCGCTCTTGATCCTCGATTAGCCTTGCAGGATTTTTAGTTAACTCATCCTTTTCCACTTTATTCACGATTTCCTGCTGGCGCTTTACAAGACTTTCCATCCGAGCCACTAATTCATCTATCCGCTGCTCAGCCTGGATTCGTTTAAAGATTTCGATAAATCGATCCAACTGTGCTTCCATAGCCGCAGTATTGGATTGAAGATCCCTGATTGCATCCATCAAGTCTTGAGCAGAGGGTTGTTCCATGGATGATTGAAGCTGCTCCATCGCCGCGATGAGTTCCGGAGTAATGATTTCAGATAACAGGTCATTAAGGTCGCGGAATTTCTCTAACAGTTCATCAGAAAAAAGGTTGTGTTTTTCCGACTGCTCGATGATATCTTTTACCTGTTCCTGGAGGTCTTGAATATTTTTCACCTTTTCTCTCATTTCGTCCAGTGATTTCTTAAGTATTTGTTCCTGTTCCCAATTGAGTTCCCTGTTTTTAAGAAGGTCTAACTCAACGGATTCCAGGGATTGGTCTAAGGATTCCAACTCCTCGATCATCTCTTCGATTGAAGTTTGTACTTCGGATTCTTTTTCCACAGTCCGGGCAAAGAGGTCTGCAATTGAGGGAAAACGAGTAATGAGAGTATGAGAAACAGCTTTTTTGGGGCCTGAAACCGTATCATTGTCATACAGTTCAAAATGGAAACGAATCTCGTCCTCGGGCATAAGATTGAGGTCCTCTACAGTCCAGAGGTAATAGACTTCCTGAGAGATATCCTCATGACTTAGTCCAGGTATGGTTTGGATATTGACTAATTCTTTATTGAACGGACTGTTCCCAACTGAGAGATAATCCGGATGTTTGACTTCATAAACAATCTGA
The DNA here is from genome assembly GCA_004124475.1 of Fidelibacterota bacterium. Lineage (GTDB taxonomy): Bacteria > Fidelibacterota > Marinisomatia > Marinisomatales > SCKK01 > SCKK01. The sequence goes on along the minus strand of SCKK01000012.1, from coordinate 19,405 downwards.
AGGTTGGAAAAGCCGAAATCATCCTCGATATGTAGCTGAATAGGAATAGCAAAATCTGTTCCCAGTTCAGAAGGCGTTTCCGGTTGTATTACATCCATACCCGGAGGCATGTCATCTAAGACCATTAAATGATATTCTATAGGATCAAGGTTGCTGGTATTACGTCGATCAAAAACACGGGAGATAAGGGTGCCATCTTCTAATAGAAGAAAAGAAACGGTGGCTTTCCTGCCATTAATGTTGAGTACGATTTGGTCTATCCCTTCGGGTTCTCCGAGAGGTGTGAAATCAAAATAAGCTCTGGATAGTTTTTTATCAACTTTTAAAAGAAACGACAGTTCAGACCCTTTAAGACCCCGTATTTCAGCGATGTTTCCTTTTTGTACTACAGGTTTGAGATTGGTGTAATCAGGGGGTGTTATTGTTACAACGAAATCCTCAATAATGGGTCGGTCAATAACCTCGATGGTGTAGGTAGGGGAGGAGATTTCATCCCAAGGCTGCCAGAAATGGCTAGACTGAACAAATCCTCGATAGTGGATATTTTGAAACACATCCTCCATTTCGTGGACAAAACTTCCACCTTCCTGTCGTGATAAGGTCAGATAAGTATCCTTTTCCGGTGAACTGAGTTCAATAGTGATGATTTCCGGATCGCCCCCTTTTGCATTGAATTTAATTGTGGCATTGTCACCTCCCATGAGAGAAAGATCCCCTGTCACGCTACGAAGTGTAAAAGGATATGGGATTGGGAAATTGGTTCTAGGGTGAATCCAATGTTTGAAAGCTTCACTGAATTGTTGTTGAAAACCGGCGGAAATCAAAAGTGAGATAATTACGATTATTGCAAATATGATACTTTTTCTTTTATGTTCCAGAGTACGATAAATAGAAGAGGTATCCAATCTCTGCAATTTAGAAGTAATTCCGGATACGTATTTTAACGCCAATGAACGTGAAGTACTTGGGAATCTTGAGGAGGCAAGTTGCAAGGCGTTGAGAATTTCGTCGGGTTTATCAGATGATTTTTTACCAACTTCACTCGCAAGCGCCGAGAAGGAGTAACGGGAGATACGGTTATTTATAATCAGGTAGAAAGTGATGATTGAAATAAACATCAAGGCAATGAATACCAGTAATCCTCCCCACCAAAGGTTATAGCGGATTGAGGTGGAGAACCAGAATATAGATTCAAGTCCGAGTAAGAGTATAATGACAGTGACAAAAACTGACATACCCACCCATGCCAAAGCTAGGAGATCGTGTACGATTTTTCGGCTTCGAAATCGTGTAAGTTCATTGATAACCGGATTTATGTTACTGGACGAATGCATAGAGAAAAATGTTTGTCCCCATTTTGAGAGCTGCTATATGTTTTTCTATGGGATCATTATGGACTTCGGTGTCTTCCCAACCATCGCCAAGGTCTGTTTCATAGGTGTAGAATAAAATTAATCGGTCGTCTTCAAATAGTCCCAACCCTTGAGGTGGTTTTTCATCGTGCTCGTGTATCTTAGGCAATCCGTCGGGAAATTTGTAGAATACGTTATAGAGAGGATGATCAAAAGGAAGCTCCACCCAATCCTTATTTGGGAACACCCGTTTCATCTCCCGGCGGAAAGATTCATCCATGCCATAATTATCATCGGCGTGGAGAAAACCACCTCCCAAAAGGTAAGTTCTCAGGCGAATAACTTCACGTTCCGAAAACCGAATATTTCCATGCCCTGTTAAATAAAGATAGGGATAACTGAACAAATCTTCATCACTCAGGGAGACTCGAGCTTCTGTATTTGTAACTTTCACATGGGTGTTCTCGGAAATAAATTTTAGCAGGTTTGGGAGTGAGCTTGGATCGCTATACCAATCGCCACCGCCGGAATATTTTATACGGCAGATAGTCAGCCCCTCATCCTTGGATTGACAATATCCAAAATTAAAAACAGGTAGAGTGATTAGACTGCATATTGTGATCCAGGCAAATAAGTGTTTTTTAATTTCCATGAATAGTATGAATTTAATACCTTAAAAAGATACAATGCTTCATTTGTTCCACCAGGATAATTTCTTTAAAATGGAGCAAAATATGATGTAAGGTCTTAGTGACAAGTCACAAGTATCAAGTACCAAGTAACAAGTCACAAGTTTAAAGTATCATCCCGAAGTTTCGGGAGAAACTTGTAACTTGGAATATTAAATTGATGCGTCTATTTTGAGTTACATATGGTACGTAGAAGTTTAAGATCATCCATTGTCTTTTGGGTACTTGTAATTATTGTGTACCCGATAAACGGGGCAGGGGTTACGGATTTAGAAAAGACGGCGTCTGGGAAAAATCTACCAAGACTTCTGCCAAAGATTCTTTCTATCAAGCATCTCGTCGGGTCTTACAGACGAAGTGAGAATCCGTTCCTTGAAGGGCTATTTCGGCCATTGGAATTCAGGGAACCCATCATCACCATGCCGGCAGAAGTGAGGTATGGAATCGGTTATTACGGTATGGATGGGTTCAATATATTTGGCTTTTCCCCCAAATTGATTAAGTACGAACAGGATACTGCTGACCGAATTGAAAAAATTCCTCTAAGTGGTCGAACGGGTCAGTTTATGGAAGTTGAAGGATTTCAAACGAATTTGTCTTACCTGTTTTTTAAAAAAAGTTACCTTGATTTTCTGACCGGATTTGGATTTCGGTATTCTTCAATCGTCCCTATACCTAATGTGACGCTTCCGAGCGGAGAATTGGTGAAAGGACCCCCCGAGGTTCCTTCATCCTGGGGTGTGACCAAAAAATTTACACCGTCGGTATTGGAAGGAAATATTTCGACGTCGTTGATATTTCAATGGTTCCCCAAATGGATGCTCCATCTGAGGTATTCCTATGGGCTCAATCGTATTCGATTTTACAGTGATGAAGGATTGAACCCTCTGCCATACGGTACTGGTACAAGTGTAACCTACGGGGTAGGAGTCAAATACATCAGGGAATCGGAAACTGCAGCCCGGTTTGCATTTGGATTGGAACTTCGCCATATTTACCATAAGGTAAAAAAAATAAAAGATCCATCGGATGTAACTCCAATAACCGGTTTCAATCTTCCGCAGTTTGGGATTTACTTTACATTCAGCGCTTTTTATGGAGGCAAACCCACTGTAGGCGATGAGGGGAAAAAGCGGTTTCTCAAAAAAGATTACATTTCGGCAAAACGCCTTTTGGGTCAGTTTGTGGAAGGTTACCCCCGCCACGGGCGGATAGAACGAGCCAAAAAGCTTTTGGAGATATGTGATGAAAAAATCCCGTTTCAACTTTATGGAGAGGGACGAGAGTTTGAAAAAAGGGATAAGCTCGATCGTGCTTTAGAGAGGTATGTTCAATCGTCCAGGACAGCCAACGATTCTTTGGGAAAAGTACTCCGCTGGAAGATGGAAGAGATCGCCCAACTATTTATGCAAATTTCTGATAGCCTGTTTGAAAGCGGTGATGATGAGAGAGCGCTCATGTTTGCCCAACAGGCTGCGGTAGTTTCTGAAAATGGGAAATTAGCTCTTAGTAGACTGGAAGCAAGGATACTTATGAGAAATGGAAAACACCTCGCCACCCGGGGATTTTTCTCGGGTGCATTAGAAAAATATTCCGAAGCTCTATCTCTGGCGCCTCATTTAAAACATGATATCAGACGGCTGGAGCTTGAAGCGGCTGTGGGTATGTTGGAAGATGTAAATAAAGCGAGTGATGAATCCTCTGTAAGGCTGGCTTTATCATCCCTTCTCCATGCAAAAGAGATATTTGGGAAAAAGGACGAAGAAATGGACAGGATCATCTCAGAACTCGAGCGCCAACTTGCATTATTATCTGAATTCAGACTCAAACAGAAAATGGAAGAATATATGGAAGTGGCAAGGGATGAAATTGCATTTCGCCATATGCCTAAGGTGAGACTTGGGATGCTTGTAGCAGAGGTGGAATATATCATGGGTTCTCCTCAAGATGTCGTAGAACGGGTGGATGAGAAAAACCTGAATTACCAGATGTGGATATATGAGACTCCTGACCGGAAAAAAGCATATTTCTATTTTGAGGATTACGTTTTATTTAGAATAGAAGAGAAGTGAGTTTATTGAGTAAAAGTGTTAATCGTATTCACGTGTTAAATTGAATTGGATATTAATTAATTCGATTTATTGAAGTTTAACAACTTGAACACTCTAACACCAAAACACATTAACACCAGAATACTTTTTCCAGAGGAGTCCCTATCCCAAAGGGATCCCTATGGGACGGGAAACACTTTTTAAAGCAGATGCGTGTTTCTCACCGCCCACATAATTTCCTTCGATACCGCTTTTATCGTTCCTGCTGCCGGGACTGCCATCAGCATACCGATAGCCCCCATCAGGTTTGCACCAATTAATAGAGCGATGATCACTAATATCGGGTGTATCCCAACACTCTGTCCAATCAATTTTGGCGTCACCAGATTATTATCGATTTGCTGGACGATCAGAAAGACAAAAATGATATCGAATATGAAAAAGGGTGAGGGGATTGGGGTTACATTGAAGAGATAGTGGGAAACAGCGCCAGTGTCGATATTATTCATCACTGCAACCAAAACTGCCGGAACCATCCCGACAAAAGGACCGATGAGCGGAATCAAGTTGGCTAATCCGGCAATGATACCTATGAAAATGATTAGGGATAGATTGGCATCCATAAATACATTCAGAAGCCAAAGTCCAAATATGGAAAGTATGGCGACACTGCTGGCAGCCAATAGTTGTCCGTGCAGATAACTGCTGACCTGTTTCTCGATATTTCGTATCAACCGAAGTCCCAATTCAAAATATTTGTTTGGGATAAAACTGACCAGAGACCGTTTGAAATTGTGATATTCGTATAAAATGATAATCGTAAAGATGAGTATCATGGTAGCAAAAAACAGGAATGATCCGATAGCGCTGGTTAGTTGAGAAAGGCTACCAAGTACCGTTTTGACATAGCCGCTGATCTTATCTGCGCTGGCAGTTTCATCTGAGCTGCTTTCTAAAATTTCTTTTGCGAATTCCGGAAGTATTGCAGTGAAGTTGCTACGTAAATTGTCAATCACAGTGATGAGTTCTTCTTTTTCAAATTTATGATAGGTGTCCATAGCTTCATTAGATAGTTGCATCCCAAAGCTGGATAAAAAGATACCGACACCGGCAATTAGCGATACAACAGTAACCAGTACTGCCAGTCCTCTGCTTCTCAATTTCCCTTCCAGCCAGTCCACAGCGGGGAGGAGAATAGTGGTAAAAAGAAACGCAAAAACTATCAGCAGGATGATATCGGAAATGTATTGCCAAATGAGGTAGAGAAAGCCTATCCCTAAAAGCATTAGAGTCAGGCGGTAGAATTTTTGAACAGAGTCTTTAGGTGTTTGTTGCACTAATATTTTTACTTTGCATCTGTGATAGAAGGTCGTTGGTTTTCCGCAGTCTTTCCCCGATAACAGCAGCGAGGTTCATGAGGATTTTGACACCAAGCTGGGGTTTTCTTTTAAGGAGAGCCGTCAAATCCGGACGAAAAAAACCAAGGAGAGTAGTGTGATCCTTGGCTAAGGCAGTGGCGGATCTGGGTTCCTTATCCAAAAGGGACAGATCACCAAAAAAATCTCCTTCTGTGAGAGACGCTACTACACTTGATGTGCCTTCTCCTGATTCGGTGAGGATATCCACCTTTCCTCTGAGAATGATATACATGCCTTCTCCGGGCGCATTCCGTCGAAAGACAACTTCGTCAGGTTTATACGTCCGGTGGTGAATGAGTTTTTCAATTTCTGACAGTTCCTTGGGTTCAAGACCCTCAAACACGGGGACTTTCTTTAATGTCAGAACTTCCTGGCTTACCTCTTTACTTTTTCCCCGAAAGATATTTTCCCACAGTGCGTTTTTCACTCTAACCTCCTGATCTGGTGTTAAAAATTTCGGAGCAAAATAGGGAAGGTAGCATAATTTGTCAAGGAATTAGCTTTTATTGAGGGAAGCATGAAAAAATATTTTGATTTTACAGTAAAGGAATATAGTGTTTCCCAGTAAGAAGACTGTAATAATAAAATTTAGTTCAATTATAGAAAGATACCCCCAGAAAGTTCTGGATAGTATCTTTGGAATATTACTTATCTGAGAATTATTCTCTGTATATCTTTACAATAACTTTACCATTACTATCAACATAGCCCCGATACATACCCTCCGTATTGAATGGCATAGCCACATTTCCGTCTTTGTCGATAGCGATGACACCGCCTGAACCTCCCAGTTTCACCAGTTTTTTCATTACAACCTCCTCTGTCGCCTCATTTAATGACATATTTCGATATTCCATCAACACTGAGATGTCGTAGCTTACGAGGGAGCGCATGAAGTATTCTCCTTGTCCGGTGCCTGAAACAGCACAGGTTCGATTATTGGCGTAGGTTCCAGCCCCGATAATTGGGGAATCGCCAATACCGCTGTGTAGAACTGAAACCAAGAAAGCCAGGGTACAGACAGATTTCACCGCTATGTTACTCATGATATTCTGTCCCTTCCGGTTGTGGTGGCATTCTACCAATCCCCATTCTGCCCGCCATATGCCCCCATGTCATTTCTTGAGCCATCGGGGTCATTGTACTCTGGGTCGGGATTGCCAGCGTCGATGCATGGGGAGACGTCCTGGAGGTGGAAGTCTCCGTTCTCAGCGTTGACGAACAGGGGGTCCTCATCAATATTGCCTTCGAGCCATTTGATGGTACCGTTGTCGTTTGTCACAATACCCGCGGAACCTCCCCGCACATCCGAATAATCGATTGTAATGGAATTCGGGTTCCCATACTGGTCGAAATAAATTTCCTGAGGCAAATTGTCCCATAAAATCGTATTCACCAAACTTGGGTTGGACTCAAAACAGAAAATCCCTGCGCCAAAATCAGAAGCTGTGTTCCTACTTACCGCCACATTTACCAACTTTGGATTAGAATTGACACAGAAAATACCACTCCCATTATTAGCCCTATTCTCGCTCACTGTGACATTCTCCAGAGTTAGATTGGAATTATTACGACAGTAAATCCCACCGCCATGATATTCAGCAGTATTCCAGCTCACCTTTACATTCACCAAACTTGGACTGGAATCATCTCGACAATAAATTCCACCGCCCATTTGATCAGCCATATTTCCTCTGATGGACAAATTATGCAGACTCGGACTGGAGTTAGAGCAGTAAATCCCACCGCCGAAGTAAGTTGAGCCCCCGGTGACGGTTAGGTTCGCAATAGTAATTTCCTGAGTCTGATCAAATACCATCACACCGCTATGGCTCTCTGCATCTAAAATCACGTCATCTTGCGAATCCCCGGATAAAGAAACATAACTTATCATATTTAAGGGGAACTCCTCTCCAGTCGTGGAGGGACTGTAAACACCAGTGGCAAGATAAATCGTATGGGGATGGAGATTGTCAGTTAAAATTATCGAAAGAGCAAAGGATATAGTTCTTAGTGGCTCCAAGGGTGATTGCCCGCTACTGGCATTATTGCCACTAGGACTCACATATAGGTCAGAATCCACCTGACCCAGTTTAGCATGAAGGATATCAAAGGTAAAATTATTAACAGGATGAGCGAAATATCCAGTGGGATTCATTACTGTGAACGTATCCACTACTATATTAATCATGAGCGACGTTTGGGTATATAGGTCATTTCCCGAATCAGCGTTATTTAAGTAAATGTTACAGCGGTTATCATTATCAAAACTTGGGCTGGAGTCATAAAAATAAATCCCGCCTCCACGATGAGCCATATTCCCACTGACAGTTACATTCATCAAATTCGGGTTGGATTCATAACAGTAAATCCCACCTCCATTCAAATTAGCTGTATTTCCTCTTACTGTCACATTCTCAAAACTCGGATTGGAATTACCCGAGAAGTAAATCCCACCCCCATTATCAGCTCCATTCCCGCTTATTGTAATGCTCTCCAGGCTCGGGCTGGAGCTACTACAATTAATCCCACCTCCAAAGTGAGCCGTATTGCCATTCAACATCACATTCACTAAACTCGGGCTGGAATTTATTAAGGAAATCCCACCACCGTCGTATTCAGCGGTATTACCGCTCACTGTAACATTATTTAGATTCGGGCTTGAATTAACACAGTAAATCCCACCACCCTCATCAGCGGTATTTCTACTGATCATTACATTGACCAAACTGGGGCTGGAATTTCTTAAGGAAATCCCACCACCAAAACCCATCCCGCCAATATCAATATATCTACAAATTTCAGATGTATTCCCACTCACTTTCAGGTTTTCCAACCTTGGGTTGGATCCAATGCAGGAAATGCCGCCTCCGTAATCTGCCGAACCGTTTGTAATGGTAAACCCACTTAGTAGTGCTCCTGAACCTTCCCCATTCCAAAATCTTACCACGCTGCCTTTCTGATTCCCATCAAGAATGGTTTGGGAGATGTAGGAAGTGTCGCCGGTTGTAAGAAATAGACTGGCAACAACAATATCTTTTCCCTTAAAGTCTATGTTTCCAACATAGGTGCCGGGATCAACCAGTATCGTGTCTCCTTCCTGAGCTTTGTTGATTTTTTTCTGTATTGAAGAATAGGATATTGGGTCGCAAAGGTTTTCTCTAGCATACTCGTCTTCACATGCCAAGATGATGAGACAAATTGTAATCAGAGCGAGCATCCTGCATTTCAGGGAAGCGATGATACGGCAGGAATGTTTTTCAGTCATAGCTATTTCTTACTTCCGAAAAGGTATTGTAAACCAAACCCGGCAACAAAGAAGGGATAAGAATATAGGATAGTTTCTGAATTATGTGCCGGAAGTCGAAAATAGAAATTCAACTCCGGATTGATTTGAAATTTCCATTTTGTCAAAGAAGTCCCAACCAAAACTCTTATAGATGGTTCTTTACTTGACTGACGGATGATTCCATGCTCTTCTCGAAAAATAAGATAATTCCACCCAATACCCCCATAAACGCGCTCACTACCAAAGAGTAATGTAGGATGAATGCCACGAATATCAAGTTTACTTTCGAATGGCCAAGCCCCTGCCCTAAAAAATCCTACGTTACCAGATACCAATAGGGGTCGTTTCATAAAATTATATTTTATGTCAAAAAAGAGGCTGTAGCCAAGCAAAGCATCCTCCCATGTAGGGCTTGCCAAGTCAAAATAGTCGGGATTAGGAAAACCGAATATCTTAAAACCAATATCCATTTTATTATAAACACCAAAGCGGGCGTAGACAGAGAGGTCTGATGGAACGATTGCTACTTCTTCTCCATCCTCTTCATTGAATCTTAGGAGCGAAAATCCAACCCCTAGAACTTTTTCTCTTGGTTCAAGCACTCTGGGGGACTGATAAGTTGAAGGGGGGGCACATCCCATGAATATCAGAAGCCCTATTGCGTAGGCAGTAAAGGAAAATCTAATTGCCACGCTCTTCATTTTCTTGTGTGGGAGTTATTTGTAATTAAAACCCCACACATTTGTCTTTAAAAGCGCCCTTGAGTAATATTTGGTTTTTAAACCTTCTAATAATTACTACCATCACTTGCTATTTGATTAACAACATCAATGATAGCTGCTCTTAATGCTTCCCCTTCCAAAGTTTTGTCGTATCCCGCTCTTTCTCCAAACCCCATAAAGGATTTGGTAGTTTTGTTTCCCAAACCATTACCAGTGAAGGCTCCGATAATTATTGTAGTTTTGACATCAAATAATCTTACACCCACAACTGCTTCTGCAATTTGACTTTTACTCTGGTACTAGACTAAATCGTTAACTTCAATTCTACTCCCAAATTGAGGTATCAAGCCTGTAATAATTATTTCAGTTCCCATGTATTTCCCTACTTCAATTAATTCAGAGTCCTCGATCAATCCTGATTGTCCTAAGGCTAGTTCGTCTATAGAAAGTTTCAATTGTTTTCTTTCGATCACGTTAAACATCCCTAATTGTACAAGTTTATTGTATAAAATATCTGAAGCAATAGACCCAAGTTTCCTTTTCCCACACCGCGTTTTTCACTCTAACCTCCTGATCTGGTGTTAAAAATTTCGGAGCAAAATAGGGAAGGTAACATGATTTGTCAAGGAATTAGCTTTTATTGAGGGTGTATATCTTTACAATAACTTTACCATCACTATCAACATAGCCCCGATACATACCCTCCGTATTGAATGGCATAGCCACATTTCCGTCTTTGTCAATAGCGATGACACCGCCTGTACCTCCCATCTTCACCAGTTTTTCCATCACAACAGTATCTGCCGCCTCTTTTAATGACATGCCTCGATATTCCATCAACACTGAGATGTCGTAGCTTACGAGGGAGCGCATAAAATATTCTCCCTGACCTGTACCTGAGACGGCACATGTTTGATTGTTGGCGTAGGTTCCAGCCCCGATAATTGGGGAATCGCCAACCCGTCCGAACCTCTTATTGGTCAATCCACCTGTAGAAGTAGCTGCAGCAAGATTTCCAGCCTTGTCTAATGCTACAGCTCCTACGGTTCCCATTGAACTACTCTCAAACTCCAGCCCTTTAATGGTAGTAGTTTTGTCTTTTGATGGATTTGTATTCTTTTTTTCCTGCTCTATTCTTTTCTGGAGTTGTTTCCATCTTCTCTCTGTAAAAAAATAATCATCTGGCATCAATTCAACACCTTGTTCTTTGGCAAATGCTTCTGCTCCATCTCCAATCAACATCACATGAGGTGTCTTTTCCATCACCAATCGAGCGAGCTCGATTGGATTTTTAACATGTTTGACTGCTCCAACGGCTCCAGCCATAAGTGTTTTCCCATCCATAATCGATGCATCAAACTCATTCGTCCCGCTATGAGTAAAGACAGCCCCTTTCCCTGCATTGAAGAGGGGGGAATCTTCCAGAATCTTAATGGCTGTTTCCACTGCATCCAGACTACTGCCACCGTTGTTGAGGATATTATACCCGTATGACAAAGCTTCTGTCAGCTTCATGCTGTACGCTTCTTCAAGTTCAGATGTCATATTCTTTTTCAGGATGGTACCGGCTCCTCCGTGTATGACCATTCCAAAAGGTGGGTTGGGGGATTCTTTTTGTTGACATGAGAGCACCACCAAAACGGCAATTGTAAGTGCCAATAGCCTATATGTTAAATGGAATCTAAATGTGAATTTCAACGGTTTATTCATATTTTTGTTCTCCGAACTTTGATGTAATATAATAAGAATCTATTACGACAAATATTTTCTCTAACATATTATGCTAAAGTCTATACAATATCAATAAAATAATCAGAAACTCTCCCCAGCTAAATCTGTCGATGTGTGGTTAGAGCTACCCTTCTCTTGTGAAGAAAAGGGGGAAGGGGGTAATTTGAATATTGGTAAAACTAATCTTCTTTAATTATACACTTCCTGCTTGACAATAGTCTGATGGAAATGTTGTACAAAATTAATCGGTCATTTTCTTACTAAAATTATTATCATTTGATATTTGAAGGATTTTGTGTCTTTAAAACAATTGCGAATCACTAAGGGTCAATCTATTTTCCCGTCGTGAAATTAAGACAATTATTCATCATTTCCATTTTTGTCGCTTCGATACCCGTGGGGATCTATGGTCAAACGGAAGATATCGATGAAGATATTCAATTTCATTCCAAGGAGTTGGACAGGATAAGAAGGGAAATCAAAAATTTTGAGAAACGAATCAGGCAGACATCTGACCGGGAAAAAACCACCCTTCAAAGAGTTAATGAATTGGATGAAGAAATATCCTTAGTTCGGAATTTAATTTATCGTCTAAGAAAAGAAGAAAAATCCAAAAGAATAGCCATTGAGCAGGCAGAGAAAAAAATTACAAAAAATGAAGAAGAGTATAAAGACCTTCAGGAACGCTATGCACAACGGGCAGTGAATATCTACATGAAAGGTCGACTTTCCGATCTTGAACTTATTTTAGATGCAGGTTCTTGGAGACGTGCGATGTATCGAGCAAAGTATTTGAAAATCATTTCAGAATATGATAAATCAATAGCCAGGAAGATCGATAACAGTATCAATGAAATCAATGCAGACAAAACCCGTCTTACGGCAGATTTCAGGGATCTCAAGAAAATTGATAAGGAAAAAAGTGCCTATAAAAAAAGTTTAGAACGGAATCGTCGTGCTCGAGCACGGGAGCTTGAACAGGTAAAAAAAGACAAGCAGGCTCTTACCAGGAGGCTTGAAGATCGAAAATCATCTGCAAAAGAAATCGAAAAAATCATGGCAAAACTCGAAAAAGAAAAGGCTGTTCGTTTGGCGGAACTTGAGCGAAGGCGTAGAGAGGAAGAACGCCTCTTAGTCGGTGGGAATTTTTCCGCAATTAAAGGGAAACTGCCATGGCCTGTGGAAGGGAAAATATTGTCACGATTCGGTTCGCACAGAAATCCCACATTGAAAACAGTCACGGAGAATTCAGGGATTGACATTAAAGGGAAAGCCGGAACTGAGGTAAGGGCAGTTTTCGATGGAATAGTGACCACGGTGACTTACATTCGTGGATACGGTAATACGATCATCATTGATCACGGCGGGGGGTTTTATACGGTTTATACCCATGTGGTAGACGTTGAAGTGGAAGAAAATATGTACGTTGATGTGAGAGAAGTGATCGCTCATGTGGGGGATTCCGGCTCCTTCGACGGAGCCAAGCTTCATTTTGAAATTTGGGGAAATCGACAAAAACTCAATCCTGAATTATGGTTGAAAAAATCGTAATGTTAGACCGGTTAGTGGAACAGGAGATAATTTGGAGAAGAATTATTTCTTCTTATAAACGCAATCGGGTTGCTTCTGCTTACCTCTTTTATGGTCCAGCCGGAACGGGAAAAGAAGGGTATGCCATCAAATTCGCAACCCTTCTGAATTGCCGAAAAGGCGACGCCGAACCGTGTGGTGATTGTCTTTCCTGCAAAAAATTCTATTCGTTACAGCACCCCAATTTGACGCTTATTGTTCCTCTACCTAAAGATAAAGATATTACTAAGAATGATAGTGTGGTGAAAGCGCTGTCGGACAAGAATTTGAAACTTTTAACCGAATTAATGGGCAAAAAGGGACGAAATCCATATTCCAAAATTAATCTTCCACGAGCCAATAGAATTTTAATCAACAGCATTCGTGATTTGAGGAAAACGATTTTCCTTAAAATGATAGAACCGGGGAGAAAGGTCATTCTCATATTTGATGCTCATAAGCTATCTTCACAGCAGGGAGAAGCGGGGAATGCACTGCTGAAAATCCTGGAGGAACCTCCTGAGGATACCACATTTATTTTAACCACGGATTTCCCCGATCAACTTCCGGAAACAATCCGGTCTCGATGTCAGTCACTCTATTTTCCACCTCTGCCGGATCAGGTTCTTACTGAATATTTTCAGGAGGTACATCAAAAAACGGAAAATGAAGCCCTATTAATTTCACATCTGAGTCAGGGTAACATCCGCACAGGTCTTAATCTCATTAAGAAAGATATGAATGAAATATTTGAACTCCTGGAATCGTTGATCAATTCGGTATCGGAGGAATCAGAATCGGGTTGGAGGCGATTTTTAGTTAACGGTTCTTCACTGTATCGGTCGAATCCACAGGAGTTTGCCTTTCAACTTCAATTGATGAGTTACTGGTTCAGGGACGCCATGTTTTTAGCTAAACTTAATGGCAAAGCTCAATTAATCCTCACAGATCGGAAAGAGAAATTAGCAGAATATATCACCCGATTTCCAAATGCGAAGTATCCAGAAATTATCGATCAGCTTGAAACATGTGTTGATTCACTTTCACGGAATTATAATTTAAATTTGGTATTGATGAATCTACTGCTAGATATACAGAATTTATTACATGGAAGGCTGAGAAATTACGCATGAGTAAATTTTACATCACAACGCCCATCTACTATGTAAATGACGAGCCCCATATTGGTCATGCCTATACGACAATATTGGCAGATGTGCTTAGTCGCTATCATAGAGAAGCCGGGGATGACGTCTTTTTTCTGACAGGTACGGACGAGCACGGACAAAAAGTTTACCAGGCTGCCCAGGAACGGGGTATCGATCCGAAAAGACATTGCGATGAAACAGTTGTTCGGTTTAAAGAATTATGGGAAAAATTACATATTCGGTACGACTATTTTATACGAACAACAGATGAGTATCACAAAGAGGTGGTAAAGGCTATTCTCAATGATATTTATGAAAAGGGAGATATTTACTTCGATGAGTACAGCGGTCACTATTGTGTGGGATGTGAGCGGTTTTATACGGAAAAGGAATTGTTGGACGGTAAATGTCCTCAACACAAGAAAATTTTAAACGTCATTACTGAGAAAAATTATTTCTTTAAAATGAGCCGGTACCAACAACAGTTGATTGATTACATTCACGAAAACCCCAAGTTTATTCAGCCGGATTTCCGTCGCAATGAAGTGTTGGGATTCCTTCGACAGCCGTTGGAGGATCTCTGCATTTCCAGGCCAAAAACTCGCCTGACATGGGGAATTGAACTTCCATTCGATGCGGATTATGTTACCTATGTCTGGTTTGACGCCTTGATTAATTATGTGAGCGCCATTGGAGTAACGAAAGATAAAAAGCAATTTGATAAGTGGTGGCCTGCGGAATTCCACCTCATTGGCAAAGATATTTTGACAACCCATTGTGTTTATTGGCCTACCATGCTATTTGCATCAGGGATTCCACTTCCAAGAACCATCTTTGCTCACGGCTGGTGGCTGAGTGGTGATTTTAAAATGTCTAAATCGCTTGGAAATATTGTTAAACCTCTTGACTTGATTGATCAGTATGGTGTCGACCCAATACGTTATTTTCTCATGAGAGACATGGTTCTCGGTCAGGACTCCAATTTCTCAATCGAGGCGTTTGTCCGTCGATACAACAGTGATCTTGCCAACGATCTGGGGAATCTTGTGGGAAGGATTTGCACGCTTATCACTCGGCATTTCGATGGAAAAATCCCTCAGGTGGGCGATGTGTCGGAAGGAGATGATGACCTCAGGAGTCACGGTGAAAGAATAGGCGGGGTAGTTAAAAATCTGATTGAGAACATGAGGGTGAATAAAGTGGTGGAAGAAACATTGCAGTTTATCCGAGCCATCAATAAGTATATGGAAACGAATCAGCCTTGGAAGTTAGTAAAAGAGGATAAAAATAAAGCCGGTACGGTACTCTACTATGCAGCAGAATCACTCAGATTGGGATTACAGCTTCTTCACCCCATAATGCCGTCGAGGACAAAAAAAATGATGGAAATGATCGGTGTGAAGGCGACAGATTATGCAGATCAGACTTGGGGAAAATTAAAAAGCGGAGCAAAATTAGGTCGGTTTGAAGCTCCATTTCCTAGAATTGAGAAAAAGAAAGAACCTATAAGTATTGATAAAAAACCAACGGAGGAAATCACAATGATAGACAACAAGATTTCATTTCAGGATTTTTCAAAAGTTCAATTAAAAACAGCCAAAGTGCTGAAAGCTGAAAAAATTGAAGGCGCAGACCGTCTATTGAAAATTCAGATAAAGGTTGGGGATGAGGAGAGGCAGATTGTTGCCGGAATTGCTGAACATTATTCTCCCGAAGATTTGGTGGGGAAGCTGATTGTTGTGGTCATGAATCTGGAGCCCGCCACCATCAGAGGAGTGGAATCGAATGGCATGTTGTTGGCTGCTCAGAAAGGTAAAAAATTGGCTTTAGTGGTTGTAGACGATGCAGATATCGGAAATGGTGCAAATGTAAGCTGAATTATAATCCAAATGAATACTGGTAAATATGAAATATTTCCGAATCACGTTTGTGATTTGATTTATTAATTTCAAAAAGCGTAAAAATTCTTTCTTATTGCTACTTTTTCTCCTTGACATCAGTTTAATTATATATTATTATGCACCAGAAATATCGTACGATATATTTGTCGTACGATAGATGTTGTAAACTTAAAAGGAAGAAATTATGGTTAAATCTACTAAAAGATTCAAACCCATACCTTTAGCGACAGGATCAGTTAATGCCACGAATGCTCCCTTTTTGGTTATTGGTAGAAATGATTTTGTAAGTCGCTTTTGGAAGAAAACAAAAGCAGGCAGTAATCTTCATATACTTTCAGAGAGGCGTATGGGTAAAACCTGGGCAATCTGGTTGGCAATTGCAAAAAAACCAACCTGGGTAAATCCTATCTTTTTCGACGCTGAGCAAGTGAACGCAGTAGAAGAATTTGTATGGAAACTCAATCAGGAAATGCACCGTCAAGGATTCATGTCTGACAATGGTATGGATAAAGCAACAGACTGGTTTCGACGTATTAAACAACGTATGCGGGGCCAATCAATAGGAGAATATGAATTACCAAGTGGTTTGGATCCATGGAGCACATTCCTTGAAGATACCTGCAGGAATTTTGTTGAAAAAAGCGGAGATAGAATGGCGGTACTTATTATTGATGAGCTGCCTTTTCTTATAGATAAAATTTACAAAAATCAGGGGCATAGAAATGCTGCTGAGTTATTGGATAAACTTAGGGCTATACGGCAAACTGTTAATTCATTTCAAATGGCTTTTTGCGGATCCTTGGGTATGCACATTGTACTACAGAAACTCAAAGATAGTGGTTATATAGGGCAGCCTATCAATGATATGGAACCTCTTGAACTTACTCCTTTGATAACGGAAGACGCCACTTATCTTGCAGCAGGTCTTTTATTGAGTGAAAAGATAAAGTGCTCTAATCTTGAAGACGTGGCAACTGTCATTGCTAAAGTTAGCTCCGGCATACCCTATTATATTAAACATATCATCATTTGGCTATCAGATCATTCTGTCGACTTGGTTGATCCTGAGATGATTGATGGTACGCTTCAAAAACTGTTTGATACCCCTGGAGATCCTGCCGGTTTTCTTTACTATGATACACGTTTAGATCAATACTACCCGGAGGATATTGTGGAGAAAGCCCGTGCAGCACTTGATATACTCTCCAGAAATAACAATGGCTTGCACTTTAATGAGCTTTTAAATCTTGTGCGGTATAGACCCAGTACTTTGACAATTGATCC
This sequence comes from Fidelibacterota bacterium, assembly GCA_004124475.1. GTDB lineage: Bacteria > Fidelibacterota > Marinisomatia > Marinisomatales > SCKK01 > SCKK01. The sequence continues at coordinate 2,251 of SCKK01000012.1, read as the reverse complement.
GGAGTCGCTTCTGGAGATACTTCGCACACTTCGAGATGATCATTACCTGGTCGGTCAATCTTCCCAATGGCAATTCAAATTGGAAATAGTTCGACGCTGGTGGTATGAACAGCGAGGAGGGCTTGAGTTATGATCAATGGATTTGGGATGCAGTTGTTGTTTAGTCCCCAGAACAGTAATCTGGAGACGCTTGATAAAACGCTAACACCTGAATATAGGAAATTAGCGAATATTATTTTACGCCGTATTCGAGATCAAAAAGTAGGATCTCATTATGAACTAATTATTGGACCACGAGGTTCCGGGAAAACTCATATTTTATCCTTTATCTATAAAACAATAAAAAAAGAATTTGCAGACGGTGAAAAATTAAAGGTTATAAGACTCTCAGAGGAGGAACGCGGATTGACCTCCTTACTGGATTTTCTTCTTGCCTGCCTGCGTGCCTGTAACCTTAGTCCTGAGGAAATAGCCGGGAATGTAATGAGGGGAGATGCAGTTACAGCCTTGAGTGCAGCCGAAGATCTGTTCAGGAACCAAACCGGTAATATTCCAATGCAAATCTTTATGGAAAATCTGAGTGATATTTTCAGGGGATTTAAAAACAATGATTTATTAGATCTACGAGGATTTTTCCAAACCCATCCGAACATCTCATTAATTGCTTCTTCGGTTATCCTCTATAAATCCAGTAGTAGGCCCGATCACCCTTTCTATGGATTTTTCAACATTCACCCGTTGGAGTCTCTTGACAGGAAAAACGCCCGAATATTTCTAGCAACTCTGGCAGAAGCAAATAAGAAAAATGAATTAGCGAAAGAATTAAGAAAAGAGCAGGCACAAGCGAAAGTAAATGCCATCTATGATCTCACCGGTGGGAATCACCGTTTGCTTTCAATGCTTGCTAATGTGCTGGATGTCGCAGGATTGGCGGAATTAGTGGGTCCCTTTGTTCAAATGGTTGACCGGGAGCTTACGCCTTATTATCAACAGCGTTTAAGTAGTTTATCCCCTCAACAAAATAAGATTTTACGCGCTATTGCCGATCACCATGGGAAAGCATTAGCGGTAAAAGAAATAGCATATTTTACATTTCTTGCTTCACAGGTGGTTTCCCGCCAATTGCACGATCTTTACCATGGATTGTTTATAAAAAGAAATAAAATTGGTCGAGAATCATTTTATGAGTTAAATGAGCCACTTCTCCGAATCGTATTGGATATGAAAGAAGGTCGCGACGGTCCTTTACCACTAATTGTTAATTTCCTCCGATTTTGGTATGCGGAAAAGGAACTCCGTAAACTGGAAAAAGAGGCTCCGGCAGATATACAAACGTATTACCATGAAGCGTTAAGAGAAATGCAAAAGATTGAACGTGAGGTTACATTCAAAGAACAAATAAGTGTTTCGGATGAAATAACAATTGAAGTAAGTCGCGCTAAAGTGGGTGAAAGAGCAATGGATGATCAATTGAAAGAAACGCAAACGTTACTCGATGAAGCCTATTCTTTTCATGAACAAGAGCAGTATTTAGAAGCAATTACGATTTTGGATAAACTTATCAAACGATTTGTAGAGAGTGACCAGCCTGAGATATTAGAGCAGTTTTCCAGGGCATTAGTCTACAAGGGAGTGACGCTTGGGAAGTTGGACCGTTCAGAAGATTCGATTGCAGTTTACGATGAAGTGTTTGATCGATTTGGAGAGAGTGATCAGCCTGAGTTGTTAGAGCCGGTTGCCAGGGCATTAGTCAACAAGGGGGTAATGCTTGGCCAGTTGGACCGTTCAGAAGATTCGATTGCAGTTTACGATGAAGTGATTGAGCGATTTGGTAAGAGTGACCAGCCTGAGTTGTTAGAGGGGGTTGCCAGGGCATTAGTCAACAAAGGAGTGACGCTCGGGCAGTTGGACCGTTCAGAAGATGAGATTGCAGTTTACGATGAGTTGATTGAGCGATTTGGTAAGAGTGACAAACCTGAGTTGTTAGAGCGGGTCGCCAGGGCATTAGTCAACAAGGGGGTAATGCTTGGGCAGTTGGACCGTTAAGAAGATGCGATTGCAGTTTACGATGAAGTGATTGAGCGATTTGGTGAGAGTGACCGGCCTGAGTTGTTAGAGCGGGTTGCCAGGGCATTAGTCAACAAGGGGGTGATGCTTGGCCAGTTGGACCGTTCAGAAGATGCGATTGCAGTTTACGATGAAGTGATTGAGCGATTTGGAGAGAGTGACCAGCCTGAGTTATTAGAGGGGG
>SCKK01000069.1 GCA_004124475.1 Fidelibacterota bacterium | reverse complement strand
ACCAGCCTGAGTTGTTAGAGCGGGTCGCCAGGGCATTAGTCAACAAGGGAGTGACGCTCGGGCAGTTGGACCGTTCAGAAGATGAGATTGCAGTTTACGATGAAGTGATTGAGCGATTTGGTGAGAGTGACCAGCCTGAGTTGTTAGAGCGTGTCGCCAAGGCATTAGTCAACAAGGGAGTGACGCTCGGGCAGTTGGACCGTTCAGCAGATGAGATTGCAGTTTACGATGAAGTGATTGAGCGATTTGGTGAGAGTGACCAGCCTGAGTTGTTAGAGCGTGTCGCCAAGGCATTAGTCAACAAGGGAGTGACGCTCGGGCAGTTGGACCGTTCAGCAGATGAGATTGCAGTTTACGATGAAGTGATTGAGCGATTTGGTGAGAGCGACCAGCCTGAGTTGTTAGAGGGGGTTTCCAGTGCTCACATCGGTTCAGCAATTATTCGTTCTGCTCTGAATAATTATTCGGAAGCTTTGGCAGACTTTGAAAAAGCTCTAAGAATCAAGCCTGACCAATCCAGAGCGCATGCAGGATATATTGAAATGTTGTTTGCTTTGGGACAGGTAGACAATGCGTTAGTTGCCTTAAACGAGGCATTCGATATATTCACCGATTCTCCCTCCGATTTATCATATATTTTTTCAAGACTGATTAATCGGTTTAATAAAAGTGAAAATATTCTTAAACGTGTTGTTGATTTATTTGTAAATAAAGAGCAGAAATCGTCACTGGTTGAAGGAACTCTCGTATGGCTCAAAGGATTATTGCCAATGTCTGAGGAAGAAGCAAGAGATTTAGAAGGCGCGGAAAAAGTTTTAACAAACGTATTTGCAAATGTGCCAGAAACTCAGACTGTATTGGAGGTGTTTGTTGCGGTTAGACAAGATGCCATGGGTGATCCGAAAGCTTTGATGAGTATACCTTTGGAGTTGCGTAGATTAATTGAAGAGGAAAAGAGCAATTGACTTGTGCCTATTCATGTGAAAAGATGTTCATCGACACTCACGCTCATCTTTACTATAACGACCTTTATATTCAGCTTGATGATGTAGTTCGCCGGGCTGATGAAGCAGGTGTGAACACCATAGTATGCATCGGAACTGATTTGTCTTCTTCCCGCAATTCTATTTCCATAGCCGAGTCCTATCCAAATATTTATGCGACAGTTGGGATTCATCCCCACGATTCCAAGGATGCCCCATCAGACTATTTATCACAAATTAGAGAGTTGGCTTCCCATCCCAAAGTGGTGGCAATTGGGGAAATGGGTCTCGACTTTTACCGGAACTTTTCGCCCATAGATGTTCAGATTGATATATTCACTGAGCAACTGGAATTGGCAAAAGAGTTGGAATTGCCAGCAATTGTCCACAATCGAGATGCAGATGATAAAGTAATTGAAGTGATTAGAAAAGTAGGAATCCATTACGGAGTGGGGCATTGTTTTTCCAGTGACATCGAAATGGCAGAAAAATTGTTGGAATTGGGGTTTCATATTTCTTTCACAGGGAATATTACCTTTGGGAATAATAACACTGAATTTGTATTGAAGAAGGTACCTTTAGAATCGATTATGCTGGAGACTGATTGTCCTTTTTTAACACCGGTTCCCAATCGCGGAAAAATGAATGAGCCTGCCAACATTCCTTACATTGCATCGCGAGTAGCAGAGATAAAAAATGTTACGAAAGTAAAAGTAGCAGAAGTTACCACAACCACAGCAATTAACTTCTTTAACCTACCGGTATGAAACATCTTGCTCGAAAAAAGTGGGGGCAGCACTTTCTCTCGGATACAAATCTCCTTCAAAAACTTGTCCGCATCATCGATTTGCAACCTAATGACCAGATCCTTGAGATCGGTCCCGGGAGTGGGGCTTTAACAGAATTAATTGCACCTAAAGTAAAAAAATATGTGGGTGTGGAGATTGACAAAGACCTCTATCAAATACTGACTTCTGATGATTTTCTCAAAGATTATACTTTTATAAATGACGATATCTTGAAATTAGACTTATCAGCGCTTCCTTTTGATGATGGGATAATTCGAGTGATTGGCAATATACCTTATAATATCACTTCACCTATTATTTTTAAGCTTTTAGAGAGCAATGAGACTTGGCAGGATATCCATATTATGGTGCAGAAAGAAGTGGCAGAACGATTGATAGCTAAGCCAGGAACAAAAGTCTATGGACGGTTATCAGTCATGGTTCAAACATCGGTTGACGTCAAACAGGAATTGGTAATACCACCGGAAGTTTTTGTGCCGAAACCGATAGTGAATTCGGTTTTTATTTCTCTTCGCTTCCACGAGCGATACCAACTAAGCCCGGAAACTTATAATAGACTTAAACATGTAGTGAAAGCGGCATTTGGTCAACGTAGGAAAATGCTACGGAATTCTTTAAGTGAATTTCATTTTAATGACGATTTGGGGATTGATTTTACACGAAGACCCGAGTCATTATTGGTTAACGAGTTTATTCTACTGGCTGAAAATATTATAATATAAATTTTGGTTCTAAGTATTGTAATTTTCTTAAATAAAGTGTAAATTTATATACTTTGGCAAAAACGAAAAATCAATAGAAGAGGGGGAATTTGAATGCCCAGTGATGCAAATCGGAGTCTAAGCAGGTATTTAGAAGAAATAGGTAAATATCAGCCATTAAAACCAGCAAAGGAGATTGAGCTGGCACAACGTGTTAAGCAGAATGATCAACAGGCATTGACAGAGCTGACCGAAGCCAATCTGCGATTTGTTGTATCGGTAGCAAAAGACTATCAAGGTCAGGGACTACCCTTAACGGATTTAATTAACGAGGGGAATTTGGGCTTGATAAAAGCTGCAGAACGGTTTGATGAAACCCGTGGATTTAAATTTATTTCATATGCTGTCTGGTGGATTCGGCAGTCCATTTTGCAGGCTTTAGCAGAACATTCACGGATCGTCAGGTTGCCGCTTAACCGTGTAGGTACCATTAGTAAGATCACAAAAGCAGCAGAAGACCTTGAGTCAGAATATGAGCGTCCACCCAATGAGGATGAAATTGGAAGGCATCTTGAGATGAATCCGGATGAGGTGACGGATGCTATTCGAATTTCACGGCGGCACCATTCGTTAAATGCTCCATTTAGAGACGGAGATAAAAACTCACTGATGGATGTGGTAAAAGATGATAAACAACGCCCCCCGGATTACCAACTAATGACGGAATCACTCCGTGAAGAGATCAGGGATAGTCTTAATTCCCTGAAGGATCGTGAGCAGGATGTCATTAAAATGTACTTCGGAATAGATCGGGATTATGCCCTGACTCTTAATGAAATTGGGGAGGAGTTTCACTTGACAAGAGAGCGCGTTCGACAGATAAAAGAGAAAGCTATCCGCCGCCTGCGCCACAAGTCCCGTAGCAGAAGTTTGAGAAATTATTTAGGATAGGTATGAAGGGAGGTGTTTACTATTGATTCAGGTTACAGTTCATAAAGGTGAATCGTTGGATAGAGCCCTTCGCCGCTTCAAAAAGAAGTATGAAAAAGCAGGTGTTCTGAGAGAAGTGAAGCGGAAATCTTACTATCTTAAACCAAGCGAGGCAAGACGGGTCACCAAAACAAAACCCCGTAGGTACTATTAAAGATCAATCTGGCGCAAAATCGCTTTAATTATGAGAAGATCCGGAGCAAACTGGATCTTCTCTTTTTTAAAAAAAAATCATCGTCAAATTCACCTAAAATCATTTTAATTTTAAAACCTGTAAAACCAATTATGAATTCCTATAACTTCCTTGGATGATTTCAATGTTGATTGAAAGTATTTCAGGCATTAGAGGTATCGTACCCTCCAGCTTAAATGTTGATTTGGTAGCGAAGTATACCCTTGCGTTTCATCGATTGTGTGACCTTGGTTCCATCATCATTGGCAGGGATTCCCGTCCGTCTGGTAGTGAATTGATATCATCTGTAATTAACCAGTTAATTTCAGCAGGCAGGGATGTGCAGGATTGTGGAATTTGCCCCACACCGACAGTTCAATTTGCCGTTGAAGATACGGAAGCCGTCGGAGGAATTATCATCACTGCCAGTCACAATCCATCAGACTGGAATGGTCTCAAATTCGTCAGGGAAGACGGCTGTTTTCTTAACAGTGAACAGTTTGCACATTTCCTGAAATTAATGAAATGTGAAGAGGAATCTGAAAATGTCCAAAGGACGCTGTGCGTAAACCCGGGTCGATATTTTAGGTTTGATCAGGCAATTCGGCGTCATATCGATCGGATTTTAACTATCGACTTTATTGATACGGAAGCGATTCGGAAACGGAAGTTTAAAGTGGCAGTAGATACGGTTAATGGTGCCGCTGGGAATGCTCTTCCGACACTTCTTGAAAAATTAAATTGTGAAGTTATCAAAATAAATTGCGATCTGAACGGAGAGTTCACCCGCGGAACAGAACCACTCCCTCAACACCTGACTGAGCTAATGGAAGTGGTTAAGGAACATCGGTGTGATGTTGGTTTTGCCACCGATCCTGATGCAGACAGGTTAGCTATTGTGGATGACACAGGTCACCCAATCGGGGAGGAATATACCCTGGTTTTAGCTATTGACGATTTCCTTAAATCAACAGGAAAGCAGGAGGTATTTGTGACCAATCTTTCCACGACAATGGCAGTGGAAAAAGTAGCGGATAAATATGGATGTAAAGTAGAACGCACTGCTGTAGGTGAGATCAATGTAGTTGAAAGGATGAAACAAGTAAATGCCCGACTGGGGGGCGAAGGTAATGGCGGCGTAATACTCAAAGATGTTCATCTTGGTAGAGATTCTTTGGTGGCAGTAGTATTAGTTTTGGATCGAATGTCCAGATCTGAGAAAAATTTGAGCCGAATTGTATCAGGTTTACCTCAATTCTATATGATAAAAGATAAAATCGATAAAGAGAAAGTCGATCTGGACCGGATATATAAACAAACCCTAAAAACCTTTGATGACGCCGATGCAATAAAAACAGATGGAATCAAGTTCGTCTGGGATAATCGGTGGATTCATTTACGTCCATCAAATACCGAACCCATAGTGCGTATTTATGCAGAAGCGACTTCAATAAATGCTGCTAAGGAATTGATAAGTACAGTAAAATCTGAATTATAAAATGCTTGATTATCACTGATTACGGTAAACTTTACTAAACCTCTGAGATTTAGTAAAGTTTTGTTTGTGTAATTATAGCGGGTTGATTGAATATTTACCGTATAATTCCTTCTCACGAACCCTACTTTTAACCCAACTTTGCCATTTCTGAGCACTTTTGGTATAAAAGTAGATACATTGACACAGCAATATAACGTAAGTCATTGATAACAGGTGATAAAGATTTAATAAGGGTTGGCGTAGTGACCCATGCAGATA
>SCKK01000068.1 GCA_004124475.1 Fidelibacterota bacterium | reverse complement strand
CACAGCCGAAAATAACACGGCGACCCGGACTATTCTCACTGTTTCCGAGGGAGTGATTTCAGATAAACCATTGGATTTTTTTCTGGAACGGTACCGGGAATCATATAGGGTAGAAATTCAGGAATTTATAAAAGCAATTCGAAATAATACTTCACCGTTGGTAAATGGTTTAGATGGACTGAAATCCATACTTGTTGGATTAGCCGCAAAACAATCGCTTACGGAAAGAAAACCTGTACGCGTAAGGTCTAATTAAGGAATGTAAATAGGACTAATTCGAATTGGATAAATCAAGATACTAATAACTAGAAAATGGCAGGGAGACGATGATTAACCCATTCAGGTTTTTTGCTACAGGAAGAGATAAACCGGTAATCGAAGATCAACAGACCGTTGATAAGCTTTACCGACGATACCGTTTGTCAGTTATGATGGCAATTACAGTGGGGTATGGATTTGCGTATACATGCCGCTTAGTATTGGCAGTTGTTAAGAAACCGTTGATCGATGAAGGTATCTTTTCGGCTACTGAATTAGGCATTATCGGTGCAGCGCTTTTCTGGGCTTATGGTTTAGGCAAGTTTACCAATGGATTTTTAGCTGATCATGTAAATATCAAACGATTTTTTGCTATCGGCGTGCTGCTATCGGCCCTGATGAATCTGGCAATGGGCTGGAGCGGGGTGTTAATTATTTGGATCATTCTGTGGAGTCTTAATGGTTGGTTTCAAGGGTTTGGAGCTCCGACAGGTGCTGTAGCGCTCGCGAATTGGTTCAGTAATCATGAACGTGGTCGTTATTACGGGATTTGGAGTACGGGCCAGAACCAAGGCGAGGCGCTGACCTACACTGGTGTAATTGCATTGATTAGCATCTTTGGTTGGCAAGCAGGATTTTGGGGACCAGGAATTTTTTGCATCTTTGTTGCTATTGCTATATTTATTTTCCTGAAAGACCGTCCACAAACCTTGGGTTTGCCTTCCGTTGCCGATTGGAAAAATGATCATGGGGTTCCTGAAACGGATAGCGATGGCCAACCCCTTAAGACCGGCAAAGCGCAACTTCACATTTTTAAACTTCCTACAATCTGGGTTCTCGGACTAGCAAGTGCTACTATGTATATGACGCGCTATGGGATCAACATGTCGGGAATACTCTACCTACAGGAAACTGAAGGCTATTCCTTATTTAAGGCAGGTATTCTGTTAACAATCGCTTCAACGGTTGGTATTGCTGGCAGTGTAGCATATGGATTTATTTCCGATCTGCTGTTCAAAGCAAGACGTCCTCCATTGACACTAATATTTGGTATTATTGAGGTTTTAGCACTAATATTAATTTTCTTCGGCTCTTCTGGTCATCCGATTCTATTGATCATTGCATTCGCCATATATGGATTTACGTTAAACGGTCTTTTAGCAGTATTGGGGGGATTATTTGCAATTGACATTGCACCTAAAAAGGCTGCAGGTGCGGCCATGGGATTTATTGGAATATTTAGTTATATAGGGGCGGGCTTACAGGAAATGATCAGCGGCATTTTAATCGATAAAGGAACCACCATTGTCGATGGTGTTCGTCATTATGATTTTAGTAGTGCAATTTCTTTCTGGATTGGCGCTTCTGTTGTATCTATGATTTTAGCAGCCACCCTATGGAAAGTAAAAGTGAGTGATTAGCACTAGAAAGTAGCATAGGTGAATAAAAAGTATGATATTGTTATTTTAGGAAATTATACCAAAGATACGATTGTGTCTGCTGCTGGTACCCGTTATGTTGACGGAGGTGGATTTAATTATGGTGCCTATGCCGCTGCCAAGTCCGGACTTAAGGTTGCGGCTGTAACACGATTGGCAAGTGAGGATAATCATGTAGTGAAAGCCCTCGAAGACATCGGAGTCGATGTATATCCAACTTACACAGAATCTTCAACCCTTATGCGTTTGGAGTACCCCACTGATAATGTAGATGAACGTGTTCTAAGCGCTCCGATTACAGCCGGTAGTTACTCTCCAGAACAATTTTTTCACTTGGAAGCAAAAGCATACCTAATTAATGCTTCCGTGCGTAGTGAAGTCCCCTTTGATGTGGTTAAATATCTATCCAAGAGAAATGGATTGGTTGTCGCCGACGTCCAAGGTTTTGTGCGGATTGTTGGTAAGAATGATATACTAATAAATGCTGAATGGCCGGAAAAAAGGAAGATTTTGGCACTGATTGATATCCTGAAAGCCGATGCTGTTGAGGCGGAATCGCTGACAGGTGAAAGAGACCTCCATAAAGCCGCCAAGGGGCTGGCAGGATGGGGTCCAAAAGAAATTGTACTTACTCATCGTAATGGGGTCCTAGTATATGCCGGAGACGAGTTTTATGAAGCAACTTTCCATCCCGGGTCTTTGGTTGGTCGCAGCGGTCGCGGTGATACTTGTATTGCCGCTTATGCAGCTAAACGACTTTCAGGTCCTCCGGAAGAAGCAATAATCTGGTCTGCTGCCCTAACTAGCTTAAAAATGGAAGTAGAGGGACCGTTTACGGGTGAATTGAACGATGTGTTGCGCCTGATCAGGGAAAAATACGGTGATTAACACGGGTTATGACATTTCGATGATGATTTATCGGAAGAAATATCAAAATGCTACTCGGCTGAGGATATATATCGTTCTGATTATAATTGGAATTCTCTTGCTTATGGGGGGTGGTTGCTCAGTAATGTTGGAAAAGATCCGGCAGACAAGGAAACCACTTATTTTTTCGGTGATGGCCATTACTGGATATACGATTATCCCTGGCTGGCACCTAATATCATCAGAATTCAAGTGGATAAGGAAGGGATTGCCGATCCATTGCAGGTTACAATTGCCTCAGAAAGACAGGTTCGATTCGAGTTTGAACGATACCCGTTTAGGAACGGGAATTAAATTTTGATTTAATGCAAATTCATCATCATTAACTACGGAGTCTTATAATGCATAACATATTTAGTCGAAGAAATTATTCATTGGTAAAATATTGTTATTTAATAATATTCCTACCGCTGGTGTTTAGTTTAATTGCCTGCGTATCTAAACACCATGAGGATGGGGATGAATTGGCATTTATTGTAGCTGCTGATTGGCGGTATACAACAACCGAGCCTTACCATACAACGGAATATTTCTTAGGTGCTCTTGAAGCCATAGCTGAGGTGGGTAAAGGAGCATTCATGTTAAGTCCCGGTGATGTGGAACCACCCTCGGAATCGCGTACATTGATTTCTCAAGTATTGGGAGCCGACTATCCCTGGTATCCGGTTGTTGGAAATCACGAATTGGATGATCCGACCTATATGGATTATTTGCGACAACTGAATCAGGGAGAAAAATCATTACCCAATATTGTCCGCAAAGGACCCCCGGGATGTGAGGAAACTACCTATTCTTTCGATTTCGGCAATTGTCATTTTGTTGTTCTCAATCAATACTTCGATGGAGAATTAGATAACATCACTGATGGTGACGTTGTACCTGAATTATTAAAATGGTTGGAATTAGATTTAGCTGAGAATACGAAGAAACATATTTTTGTTACCGGTCATGAACCACTACTCGCTATTCCGGATATGCATAATGGTCGTATGCGCAAACGGGGAACCGCTTTGGATAAGTATCCCCAAAACGTGTTTAAATTTTATCAAACATTGATGAAATATGGTGTTGTCGCGTACTTTAATGGTCATACACATAATGCTTCAATTTCCCGTATAAATGGTCTCTGGCAGATTGATGTTGGACATGCACGAGGAATCGAAAACATTTATCCTGATATGGTTTACCAAGGGATCCACGGAATCTTTACTAATGGCATAGAAATTGGAATGACCAAGGATCAGGCTATTGATAAATATTTTTGGGATCAACCGTATGAGACTAAAAAAGTATTAGATTATATGGATCTGACTGATAGTGTATATTATAAAGAACTAGCCGATGAACCTGCACTGGAGGCATTGAAACAATTCTATTTTGAGGCGGAGAGACTTGGTGAGAAACGGGATGAATTCTTCCAGACATATTGGAAAAATTGGAGTTTATCTGCCAGTACATTCATTAAGATTAATGTTCGGAATAATGAGATTACTGCCGATATGTATCGTAATGATGCTAAGGGCGGTCCGTATACGCTGGTTTATACAGAAAAACTTTATTAAAACTTTGATTGTAATATATTCAAAAGCTGGCTGGATTACCATCTCTGCTCCGTCAATAGGGGCGGGTCATTACTACGCTTTAATGGACTAGCTATTGTGATAAAGAGACATAAACTAATAGTATCAATTCAACTAATTGCTATCGTGTTATTTATCAATATCCTATTAGGTCAAAAAACTTACGTATTTAAATATAGTAATTCACAACCCGAACAACATCCACGTAGCCAATCGATGATTTTCTTCAAAGCAAAAGTTGAAAAACGTACCAATGGCAGGATACAGGTTGAAAATTATTTTTCGGCTGTATTGGGCACAGAGTTTGAACTTCAGGATATGGTTGCCACCGGTGTATTGCAGGGGACGCGTGGTGGAGGATTTATCCATGCCAACAAGAAATATTATATTTTTATGTTGCCATTTCTTGTTGATAATTGGGATCAAGCTCTAAAACTAATTAATTGTGACTTTACAAAAAAAATAAACGAAGAGGCGCAAACCAACGGCTTTCACATCCCTGCCTGTGGAATCTCTCAGGGATTCAGAGCACACACCAACAATGTCAGGCCAATTCAGACTCCGGAGGATTTGAGAGGGCTGAAAATGCGAGTACCGGAACAAGAAGTCTATGTAGTGAATTACCGGACTCTGGGTGTTAATCCCCAGCAACTCCCCTATAGTGAAGTCTACATGGCTCTAAAAACCGGTGTGGTCGACGGACAGGATAATGCTGTATCCAATATCTGGGATTATAAAATATATGAAGTCCAGAAATATCTCACGATTTCAAACTATGCCACCGGTCCGGATCCCTTTATGGTCAATCTTGATTGGTATAATAGTCTGCCAGCAGACCTGAAACAGATTTTTGATCAAGTTGCTGTGGAAACGATGGAATACAGCGATCGATTGAACCGTGAGAATGAAGATTTATACATAAAACAACTTACAGAAAAACTTGAGACTAATTTTGTAACCCCGGAAAATCTGGAAAAATTTCGTGCTGCAGCAAAGCCAGTTTATCAATATTTCATTGATAAGGGATACTTCTCCTGGGATGATATTAGTGATGCAAGGACAGTAATAAACAGATGTGCTTCTATCCGGTGATCCATCTGATGGAAATTCGGACGCAATCCCAATTCACTTTTGAGACTACGAAAACTGTCCTCTAAATCCGTAAGCATAAGGTATAAATTCCATATCTCCTGCTCACTTAAATCCATTCGGGAAGTACGAAGATAATATGTTCCCCCAA
>SCKK01000011.1 GCA_004124475.1 Fidelibacterota bacterium | reverse complement strand
GAATGATCAAAGAAATTCTGATGGAACGGACAAATTTAATCGATATTTTGTCCTTAAACGTGAAAACAGTCAAGAAGGCAAGGGAACCTGTGCCTCAATTAGCGCTATTTTAACCGGACAGTAGTGATATCAAATATAAAAAAGATAACTTGAGTCAGCGAAGGGGACCTGTAAAGAAATAGCTTTGGGGATCTTGAGGCGTTCCATAATAGTGAACCTCATAATGAAGGTGCGGGGCGGTAGAGCGACCGGTATTTCCTACTTCCCCGATAAAATCCCCACGTTTTACTTCCAGCCCGGACCTGACAGTAATCCTGTTCAGATGAGCATATAGAGTTTGATATCCGTGTCCGTGGTTGATCTTTATCGTTCTCCCGAAACTTCCCTTATAACCTACAAAAGCTACCTTCCCATCAGCTGTGGCATATACAGGCATCCCTTTCTGCCCTGATATATCCTGTCCATAATGAAATCTTCGTTCACCTGTGAATGGATCTCTGCGGTAACCGTATCCCGCATTTAAGTAACCACCATTTAACGGTCTGATGGAAGGTACGGATGATACCAGGTCTGAATTTGATTGAATAGCTTTATAGATCGTTTCATAACTTTCTTTTTCCAACTTGACTTGCCTGGACAGTATATCTATATCCAATTCTAACTCAGATATCTTAGCATCAAATTCCGGAATAAGGTTGTCTAAATAGACATGTTTATTAAGGTCAAACCCTCCAATGCCAACTTGCCTGATATCCTGATCGATTAAGGGTAAGTTTGCATAGGTACGCAAAGCTCGATCTTTCTCTCCCAACTGAGTAACATCCACCTCAAGATTTTCTAAACGGTACTTAAGATCTTGTAACAAAGTGACCAAAGTTCTATTGTTTTCTTTCAAGTTATTCAGTCTTGATGCATACAAAACCTGTGTAAGGATATCTGCGGTAAAGAAAAGAAGAGCAGAACAGAGTACGATTGCAAGAATTGAAACATTTACAATGATTCCCCGGGATATTGACCATTGGTGAATATCACTATGGTCGTCTGTAATTACGACAAAACGAACATCACGTGTTCTTTTCTTTCTAAGAAATGGTATTTTCACTGGAATAACCTTACCTAACCCTATATAGGAATTTCTTACTAGATGAATAAATAATCAACACTAAAATGAAAAGCCGGTTTTTATAGTGATTAAGCAGATATTTTATACCTTTACACCTGCTCTTTTTCTTGTTCCTTGGGGTATTCGTTTCATTGTTGATTAAACTTCCTTTCTTTAATTATTATGCCCACTTTTACCAAAATCTAAACATCCGTTAACCGCATCCGTTAGCTAACGGATGCTTCATTTACCCATCACGCCATGAATGTGAGTTTCAGACGTTTCTAGTTTTCCCGCGCAGTCCCCGATAAGCATCCCGATAAATCGGGACTACGAGGCATGCACTTCGTTCCTTACCTATCTCCCGAAACTTCTGGATCAGTCCCACCACAAAGAAGGCGGACAGGCAGGCGGGTGGGGCAGGCAAGTTTCATTTTTCTGATTTCAAATAACTTGAAAATTCATGATCCCAAGTATACCCGAAGTAGTTGAGCTCGGGTAGTATGTTTCAATCTAGCTATCGCCCTCTCTTTCAATTGCCTGACTCGTTCTCGTGTCAAACCCATCTTTTCTCCAATTTCTTCTAATGTCAATGCCCTGTCCATTCCCAAACCAAAATATTCCCGTATTATCTCTTCCTCTCGAGAGGGAATTGAATGTAGAACCCGTTCGATTTCTGAACGGAGAGATTCCTTCATCATTTTGGCTTCCGGTCGTCTATCTTCCCCTGTCAAAAGGTCTCGTAAAGTTGTTGTTTCATTGCCATCTAGAGGTTGGTCTACGGAAACGCTTTTCAAATTAAATTTAAGGAGATTTTTTGCTTCATCTTCTGTCATGTCCATAACACCTGCTAATTCTTCTAAAGTAGGTTCACGCTCGAAAGTTTGTTCTAACTCAATCGATCGTTTTTTCATTCTGGATAAGATGCCAGATACATTAGCAGGCAAACGGATAATTTTCCCCTGATCAATAATAAATTGAAAAATGGATTGCCTTATCCACCAGACGGCGTAGGAAATAAATTTAAATCCCCTTGTTTCATCAAATCGATGAGCCGCCTTAATTAGACCGATGTTACCTTCGTTGATCAGATCTTCTAAAGGTATTCCAGGAATAGATAATTTCTTCGCGACAGAAACAACAAACCGGAGATTGGCATTGATAAGTTTATTTAACGCTTCTGAGTCGCCCTTCCTCACCCGGGAAGTCAGTTCAATTTCTTCTTCAGGTGTCAGAAGTTTTGTGTCACTAATTTCTTCAAAATATATTCCTAAAGAGGGTGTTGAAGATCCTTCTGATTTTTTTTTGGGCAAACCTATTCCACTTTACTTGAATTCATGAGCATGTCCAGATACCAATCTACCTGCCATTACAAGATCAGAATGAAAATTCCATGTCTCAAGTTAAACCAAACACTCAGTTTTTCACCGCTTATCAGGAAATTCGGGATAAACATTTGGTGTCATTATCAAAGCTGATGAATAGGTCAGGTTAATAAAGTTTGCTTGCTTATTTACTTTTTCCTGATTCATTTTCAGAAGATTTTCCTTCCTCTTCTTTTGTACCTGTATCAGAGGGTGTACTTTTTTCTGCTCTATATTCGGTTTTAATTTTATTAACCTTATCCTCTCTCATTTTTATCTGCTTCTGCAGTTCCTGGACTTTTTTTATGTAGGAGAAAAACTGTTCATTACCCGCAAAATTGGTTACATTTTCGTTTTCTGTTGTTTCGAAAACATATTTACCCAGGTTTGAATAATTCTTGTCCAGGTCTCTGTTCAACTGGTGAATCTCCAATTTAACCTTTCCGATTTTTGTGATTTCCTCCGTTTTTGTTGCGGCTACTTTTCCCAGTTCCTCCGCTTTTTCAGCTGCAGAAGTACCCCACTCTTTTAGATTTTTTTTCAGATCATCCCACAATGCAGTCATAATCTCTCCTTTCTATTTTTTTTATCGCTTTGAATATACATTATTTCACCCATTTTTGGAGACCCCAATGTGCAACAAAGAAAAGTGCTGCTCCTACCACCAATGCTTGAATCTCCAATATTAAATTACTCTCTCGGATCCCCCAGTAAAGTCCGGATAAGACCACAAGTAGGCTTGCTACTTGTAGGGATCTCATAATCACATATTTAACGGCAAATACTCCTCTCTTTCAAGTTTTGTTCCCATCCAATATTCCTGTAAGTATTTCTTTTACAATTTTAGGTGTAGATTGACCTAGTGTCTCTCTCATAATCTGACCCATAAAAAAACCGAACAATTCCTTTTTTCCATCCCGATAACGACTGACTTCAACTGGATGGTGTACGAGAATACCTTCAATAATTGAACTCAGTTTTTCAGAATCGGACATTTGCATCAATCCCTCCTCCTTTATTATCTGAGTTGCAGTTTTGTCACTGGTCAGCATTTTTTGAAATACCGATTTGGCGGTATTAATATTTACAATCCCATTTCCCACAGCTTTGAGTAAAGTGGCTAACCGGTTGGGTTTAACAGGAAATGATTCAATCTTGTAGATTTCATCCTTTAAAACTTTCAGCATTACCCCTAACATCCACTTGACTGCTTCTTGGGGATCTATTCCCAACTCCACAATCTGCTCGAAATAATCTACCAAATGAACGTCTGAAGCAAGAATGATGGCGTCATTTAGACGAATTCCATAATCGGATAACATTCGATCTTCCTTTTCATGTGGCAATTCCACCGGATCACTTCGGATAGACGCAAATTGCTTTTCGGTAATAACCATAGACACCAAGTCCGGCTCGGGAAAATACCGGTAATCAGGAGCATCCTCTTTACCCCGCATGACTTCTGCTTTTCGCTCCGACTCATTCCAAAGACGGGTCTCTTGTACCACCTCTTTACCTGATTCCAGGAGTCCTGCTTGTCGGTTGATTTCAAAGAATAATGCTCGTTCCACTCCACGGAAGGAGTTCATATTTTTCATTTCCGTCCTTATACCCAATGGCTTCTCCCCCTTACGTCGTAGGGAAATATTGGCATCGCAACGAAGATTCCCCTGCTCCATATTACAGTTACTAATACCAAGGTATTGCAATATCTGTTTTAAACGGGTGAGATATTCCCTTGCCACTTTTGGAGATCGGATATCCGGAGCGCTTACAATCTCCACTAGCGGTACTCCACATCGGTTGAAATCAATTTTGGTTTCTTTCTCATCCGCACTATGAATAGACTTGCCTGCATCTTCCTCTAGGTGTATTCGAATCAGTGGAATTTCCTTCAATTCTCCATTCTGGCGAATAGTCACACTACCTCCCAGGCAAAGTGGTTCATCGTATTGGGATATCTGGTATCCTTTGGGGAGATCGGGATAAAAATAGTTTTTGCGGGCAAAATGGGATTTCAGCGAAATTTTACATCCCAGAGCTAACCCAAGTTTTAAAGTGTATTCAATGGCTTTTTCGTTCGCCACTGGAAGAGCGCCTGGCAACCCTAAGCAGACAGGACAAGTATGCGTATTCGGGGGATCACCATACACATTCCTGCACCCGCAGAACATCTTCGTGTCCGTGGAAAGCTGTGCGTGGACTTCCAGTCCAATGACAGGCTCCCACTTCTCAAGAATTTTGGATAAGCCTTTCATACTCTAAGTAAATTTACAGATTAATACGGGTAAAGGAGGAAAAGAAATTGACCTAACCGAATTTCTTGTCTTCATACAGATCAAGCTTCCTCAGAGTAATTCCTATCGGAACAGCTTGATCATCAAATCCCTTTGCCAAAGCTAAGTTTATCGTGAATTCACTATAACCTGAAAATTAAATATCATCCTTTAAACAGCAAACCTTTGTTAAAATAATATGCCATCCGTCAGTCTTCGGCGTGAGCCCGGACGAACGCTGACGGATGGTATCATTAATTAAAATTAGATAACGAAAAAATTCTTAAGAACCCTTATAAGTGCCACGCACTTTTCATTTGGAAATCAGTATCACTTCAACAATATCATCTTACTCACTTTGGCGTACTTCCCCGCCTGAATCCGATAGAGATAGACCCCTGCCCCCACAAGCTGACCATTATTATTGGTGCCACTCCATATAACCGATTTATAACCTGACTCTTCAATACGATTGACCAGCGTCTTCACCTCACGCCCTAACAGATCATAAACCACTAATGTCACAAATGCCTGTTCCGGGAGATCGTAGCGCAATGTTGTGACCGGGTTGAAAGGATTTGGATAGTTCTGCCGTAACGCAAATTCTGTCGGAATTCCTGACAAATCATCGAGTGATAAAACAACATTAGCTTCAACAGCATCAGTGTATTCGCTTTCGTTCCCATTGAAGTCGATGGCTGATAGGATGTAGTAATAAGTTTTCCCGATTTCTACATCGCTGTCTATGAAGGTGGTATCGATGGTTTCTGCGAAAGGTTCTAATCCGGTGGGCAAAGTCGGGTTGATTGCCTTGTTATATGCCAGTCATTCTTCTAACGAAGCAGCATCTTATTCCTCGTTCTCACGATCGTAGGGGACGCATACATGCGTCCCCCTGCAAGTTCATTTTACTAATCCGGAGACATCGCCAGCGCACGCCACTGGCTGCCATCCCACCGGGCAATGCGGTTCACGCGCAGATCGCCGGCATTGAGGAAACCACCCCCCCACATACACATCATCACCGCTGACCGCTATGGCAAAGACAGGGCCATTCACGCCGGCCGCCAGAGGATGCCAGCTGCTGCCATCCCACCGGGCGTTACTGTTCACCGTCTCGCCGCCGTCTGCACGGGTGAAGAAGCCCGCCACATACACATCATCACCGCTGACCGCTATGCCACGGACGTAGCCGCTCACGCCGCCATCCAGAGGATGCCAGTTGCTGCCATCCCACCGGGCGATGTTGTTCACCGAATCACCACTTGCCGTGCGGAAGGAGCCCCCACATACACATCATCACCGCTGACCGCTATGGCAAAGACAGGGCCATTCACGCCGGCCGCCAGAGGATGCCAGCTGCTACCATCCCACCGGGCTATAGAGTTCGCCGGTGCACCGCTTACCGTGCGAACGCCGCCCCCCACATACACATCATTCCCGCTGACCGCTATGGCAGAGACGATGCTACTCGTGTCGGCCCCCAGAGGATGCCAGCTGCTGCCATCCCACAACACAATATAGTTGGCCGAAACCAGTGCGCTCGCTTCGGAGAATTCGCCGCCGGCATAGAGATCGCCATTCGCGGCCACTGCGAGACCGTAGACAAGCCCATTCACCCCGGGCATATCACCGCAGATGAAGGCCGGGATTTCGAGATCGAGGATGATGTCGGCCATGTCTGGCTCAATAAACAACACAGTATCGCCCACTTCACCCTCGTACTCGGCCAGGAATTCATAGGTCTTGCCAACCTGCAAGCCCAGTATTTCCAGGTGGCCCGCTATCATAAACACGGTCGTGTAGAGCTCCGTACTGCCCTCCCGGCGATAGTGAATCGGCATTGTCGGCCTGATCTCCACATCCTCGATATCCGTACAAAAGGCCATGATCTGAAACGTGACATCAGTGAGTTCGGGCTCTGGGAGATCGACGTTTAATGTCAGCGCCGTGAAACCACAAAGGTCAACGATATCCAGAGACCCCACTAACGAACCTTCCCAATAGGCTTCGAGAGTCATCGGCAGGTTGGGGGGAGCGTTAAATACGGTAATGTTGTTTGGATCTGATGCATCTCGGTTACTGAAGTACATGTAGCTACCACCCGCCTGTGGTTTAATTTTAAAGTCCAGGAATACCTCGTCTGGATTCCCCACGACCGATATCGTTCCGGTTACGCATTTCCCCGGGTAATGCCAATCCATATTAAATAATGACATGTGCCGAACGGGAAATGATAGACTAGATTTGCCGTTACCTTTTGACAGTCCACCTGTGACTTCGGCGACCGCATCGTATTCCCATTTCCATTCGCCTGTCTCGTTGTTGTAACTCCAGATAGGGATAACGTCCCCACTCTTCACTTCCACCTCCGTCTGCGGGTTGATTGTCCCCTCCGGAACCTGCATCGTAATCGTTACGGGTGGGTCAAACGATGCCGCTACGTTTCCAGACTCATCGGTGATTTCAATCGCGACAAACCCTGCTGATACGAACGTGCCCTCGGCAGGGCTACCGGTGGCATCTTCTGTTATCGTAACAAAAAAGCCGCCCGGGAACGCTGCCAAAGATTGCTCCGATTGGTTGTTATAATAAACGACGGACGTAGTGAGCTTTCCCGACAGGAGGTTACCGGAAGCGTCCCTGATGATGGTACCCTTTTCGATGCTGATGGATGCCGTAGCGCCCGTGTTGGGTTCCGGACTGGTTTCCACGATAAGATCCTCGGTGACTGCGCCGGATTCATCTACCTGTCCTTCAGTCACTACCGTCGCCACCACGCCCTCCGGTGTGTTGCCTATCTCCACCATGCGAATCGTAAACTGCTGGTTCCTGGTATCCTCTATCACCATGGGCTTGCTGCTCGGGATAAAACCCTCGGCATGAACTATGATGTTGAACTTTATCGGCGAGGCAGCGGACGGCTTGATGCCTTCTTCGAGGGCGAAAGTAAGGAATCCGCTGGTTATCCTGAGCGAGGTGACGGAATTGCCAGCCAGGTCGACCACGTGTTTGCTCCCATCACCGCTAAGCGTCACGTTCACGGAGGTGTTCGAGAGCGGCTGTCTGGTTGCCGCATTGACAATCTGCCCGCCGAAAACCATCGCAACCGGGCTGAAGTCCACCCCCACCGTAAAATCATCGAGGGGGTTTTCTATGCTGCAGTTGGACACCCATAAAAGAGAAAAACTCACGATTAGAAAAAGTGATGCTTTAAGATTAATGTTCCGGAATTTTTGCATGATGACTGACCTCCAGTGGTTAAAACAGTTTAAAAGTTAATCCTAACGAGATAATCAGGTACCCGGTCCATCCCGCTAATTTCTCTTCAATATCAGGCGCCTGTTCGGCGGTGGGAGCAATGAGTCCCGTGGCGGACATCGCGATGTGAGGTGAATTCTGGTACATACCGCCGATATCGAACACGATCCCCAGGCGCTTCCCTTCGCGCACCGCGTTCCCCCAGCCGATGCCGACGTAGGGTGCCAGCTTGTCAAAATCGATGGTGCCGGTCAGAATTCCGAGGTCGGCGGAGGTATAGGTTTTCGGTCCGATGGTATACTCCGCTGTTGGGGTAATGATCAGGCCCAATTCGTTTTGATTCAGCACCGCACCGGTGCTCAACCGAAAACCTCCCCCAAAGGGATACCAATCCAGAATCCCCGAGAGCGACTTCAGCGTTAGATCCACGTCGTACTTAATTTCCAGATCAGCTTCTTCGCCGCTACTACTAAACGAAAAAGTATTCAGCCCCACACGGGTGTTGAGGTTTGGAATAAATGGGATAGACGAGGTAACTTCTACTCCCACGCCTAACGAACTAACTCTCGCGCCTATAGCCACCGCAAAGTTCTTGGCAAAGGCAATTTGACTGATTGCTACAATCGCCACTGCGCAAATTGTTAAGGTCTTTTTTAGTGTTTGTTTTAACATGGTTTTCTCCTTTATTCATACCGTCACCAATCCCTTTTCGGGTTGCTGACGGTATGTTATCTCCATCAGTTATTCCCGAAACTTCAAAATCGCCGATGATTTCATAAAACCGTCACCGATGCCAGAAGCGTTCGGCGACGGGATGCACCCTTCTAAGTGCCACGCACTTTGCTCCAAAGGAGCCCCTTCGGGGGAAGTGCGTGGCACTTTTCACCTTATCACTTCAACAAAAACTTGTCCTCCGTCCATCTACGCCTTTCAGGCTACGACGGATAAATAGCTTTTTAACCATCGAAGTCACTCTTTGGTGCGTAGATGGTTAGCGTAGGAGGATCATCTTATTCACTTTCGTAAATTTATCCGTACTGATCCGATAGAGATAGACCCCTGCACCCACAAGCTGACCATTATTATTAGTCCCATCCCAAACCACTGCATGGTAACCACTCACCACTATACCACTCACCAGTCTCTTCACTTCTCGACCTAACAGATCATAAACCACTAATGTCACAAATGCCTGTTCCGGTAGATCGTAGCGCAAAGTCGTGGCCGGGTTGAAGGGATTGGGGTAGTTTTGCCGTAATGCAAATTCCGTCGGAATTCCTGACAAATCATCGATAGATAAAACAACAGTAGCTTCAACAGCCTCAGAGTATTCGCTTTCATTCCCATTGAAATCGACAGCTGATAGGATGTAGTAATAAGTTTCCCCGATTTCTACATCGCTGTCGATGAAGGTTGTGTCGATGGTTTCTGCGAAGGGTTCCATTCCGGTGGGATCGAAATCAGGTTCCAGACTACGGTAAATTCTGAAGTAATTGAAATCTTCATCAACCGGAGAATCCCATCTCAATGCAACCGTGTTTTCTTCTGTTACCGCTGCTAGTAAACCTGTGGGTACCGCCGGCGCCAAATTGTCAATGGAATATCCCGAATCCACCTCAGAGGTGAAGAACACCTCTGGAACGGTGGTATGAGCCGTGACCATGAATGTACTCCAAAAGAGGCTATCCGCCGTGGAATCACCGAAGGTATGGGCGAGAAAGATGTAATCCTCAGCCTGAATGGATGGAACATGTCCCAGGGAAACCCACTCACTGTCCGGGTTCAGCTCCCATACGCCATACTGCGTAATGTCTCCCGCAGTATCTAACATACTTGACTCCCAACTTAGGTAGACCCAGCGTCCCTGGTCATCAGGAACATCTGTGATTGAGATGATTGAGGGAGCTGGATTATCACCACCATATCCGGTCAGTCCAACGCTTCCACTTCCACCATCGCTGTCAATGTCCAACGAAGCGCGAAAACTGCCACTCGTATCTGGTGTAAAGCTGATATCCAGACTGTGACTATCCGCAGGCACTACTGTGAATAGCGTTGTGTCAACAGTGAAGTTAACGGAATCAACTCCACTGATTGTTATTGAAGAAATATTCAAATCCCCTGTTCCTATATTAAAAACCGTTACCTGGGCAGTTGCCGTATCTCCAATGTCCACATTACTGAAATTGATGGAAAGCGGTGTAATGGAAATCCCAAGTTCAAAGCCATTTCCTGACAATGTAACACCTGCACTACCGCCATCGCTGTCGAAATCCAATGAAGCACTGAAACTGCCACTCGCATCCGGCGTAAAGCTAACATCCAAAGTCTTGTTTGCACCTGCCGCTAATGTGAAGTGCGTTGTATCAACACTGAAATTATCTGCATCAACACCACTGATTGCGATTGAAGACACATTCAAGTCCACTGTTCCTATATTAGAAACCTTTACCTGCGCAGTTGCCGTATCTACAATGCCCACATCACCAAAATCAATGGAAAGCGGTGCTATTGAAATCTCAGGTGCAGATACCACGCCGTTTCCAGCCAATGCAACACTTGCATTGCCACCATCACTCTCAAAATTCAATGAAGCGGCAAAACTACCACTCGCATCCGGCGTAAAGCTGACAGCCAAATTCTTGCTGTCATTGGGTATTAGTGTGAATGGTGTGGTATCAACACTGAAATTCTCCGCATCAGCGCCGGTAATTGCGATTGCTGTTACATTCAAGTCCACTGCTCCGGTATTGGTTACGGTTACCTGTTCGGTAGCCGTCTCTCCAGTACCGACGTCACCGAAATCAATGGAAAGCGATGATAGTGTAAGCTCACCCAACACTACCGGCCCATCGAGATAGGGGAAGAAATCCACCATTCCAAGTGTAGCATCATCCATACCATCCCATATTTTTCCCGCAACTTTATTAAAGTCCTTAGTTCCCCACCAGTTATTTGTGGCATCCACATTATCCGTACCCTCTTCATTATTGTTCCATAACTCATAATTGGTGGTATTGTTAAAAATATTGTTATAATTGAATAACGGGAGCCCATCAAAAATATAGATGGTATAAGTTTCTCCTGAGCCCGTGGCAATATTGCCAGTAATATCGTTAAACGTAAACTCTCTAGGTGTGCTAGAATCATTATTGTAAAAAACGGCTGGGGTATTATTAGCAGTGTTATTAGTTAATTGGTTATAGTTAAGTATTGGTTCACCAATGTCCTCAATATAAATTGCTCCGCCATATCCATTAGTTGCTTCGTTTTGACTAATATTATTATGGTCGATT
Source organism: Fidelibacterota bacterium (assembly GCA_004124475.1). GTDB lineage: Bacteria > Fidelibacterota > Marinisomatia > Marinisomatales > SCKK01 > SCKK01. The sequence continues at coordinate 66,803 of SCKK01000011.1, read as the reverse complement.
GTTGGTGAATAACTAGAAACATAGATACCTCCACCATGATCATCTGAAATATTATTTACTATTGTATTATTGGTAACAATCGGGTCAGAAACATAAATATATATCCCGCCTCCTTTTGCTTCGTAAACTGATGATGTTGCAATATTGCCAGTAATTGTATTATTTATAATTTTGGAATCACCATCAATATATATTCCACCACCAGCTTCCGCCGTATTCCCAATAATCTCGTTATCATTGATCAGAAGAGTTTCGCTTCCGAAATCAATATATATTCCACCACCACCATAACTACCCGCCGTATTATTTTCTATTAAATTATTTGATATGGAACTGTTTGGTCCATTTTGCAAATTAATTGCGCCACCACTACCTCCGGCAGTGTTATTTCTAAAGGTATTGTTGCTTATATCAGTAATTGTTTCATATGTATCTGAATAGATACCACCTCCATCTGAAGAACTAACGTTGTTAGTAATCATGTTATTGGTTATAGTGGCGCTGAGATAGTTATGATAGATTCCTCCGCCATTGATTGTACTAGTCCCAGACACAGCGTTGTTGCTAATATCACAATTATCAATAATCATATTTACTTCGCTGGTATAGTAAACAGCAGCTGCATAAATTCCGCCACCCAATGCGTCATACCCGGAAAACGTATTATTTGAGATTTCACTATTAGTAATATATAGAGTTCCATGTTCAAGGTCCCAAGCTCTGATACCAGATGCCGAATTATTTTGTATGGTACAGTGATTAATAAATGGGAAGGCATTCTCAATCCGTACTCCTCCGTTTTCCTCTACTCCCAGACCCCCGGCATACTCAACTTTACAATACTCCATAATATTCCCACTTAAATAGTTACCTTCGATATCGTATGTGGCATCGGTAGTCGTGCTTTCGAACAGGATATAGCCCCAATCGCCAGCCGCCGGTTCAGTCTTATTGCTTGTAAAAATGATGGGGGCATCGGCTGTTCCTATAGCAAACAGTGTTCCCTTCAGTGTTAAGACTTTTCCGGTGGTAAATCTTACCTCAACCCCCGGTTCAATGGTAAGGGTATCGGTATCGAAGAATTGTGAAACATTACCAGTAACAACATACGGCGATTCTTCCTGGATCCATGTGACGTGTCCAATAATGAATCCACTCACAAAGGTCGTATCGGATACAAACAAATCTGCTGTCATAGTGGGTCCGGAATCTCCAATATTCAAAACGGCAACATAGGTCTCGTTTCCGGAATAGCTATCACTGTTTGGATTGGAATCGCCATTAAATGTCGTATTGTTGGAGGATCCGGGGAACACATCGCTAGCATCACCTCCATTGACCTTATAATCCAGATCATTTAAGCCATCGGCTTCCTCCATATCAACGCCCTTATGATTTTCATCTGCATTAACGGTGTTTGAACTCGTATTGGCATTGATAACATCTTCATCAATATGCCAGATACAAAGTCCTGACCCTGGAAGATAAGTGTCAAATCCTGTTTGATAGCGATTTTCAACCAGGAAATATTCGGAACCGGGATTCCCATCCGTCCAAAGTTTATAGGCTTTTGAATTATCCGCAGCATTTGGCATTTGGACGGAAGAAGTGTTGGACGAAATGACGGTAGGTGCGGTCCAGCCTAAAAACACCTTTGACCACGCAGACATATGAGATGGTGTTTCAGGATGTCCCCCATCTCCGCCACTACTTCCTGAACCCATCAGTCCCCAACCTCCTATACCATTAGAGCTGCCATCGGTATCATAGAGGTCAGGTAAGCCCAGAGCGTGGCCAAACTCGTGGCAAAAAACGCCAATCTCAATTATTGGTTCGCCCAATGTCCCATCCCTATTAGTCTCAGGCTGAATCACATAATCGTCAATTTTGATGAATCCGCCGTTTGCCGATGCGTCGTTTGTGGTATATTCTGCATAGGGCATAATTACAGAATAGAAGTAATTTGCACTCCCGAAATTCCATCTATGAGACCAGAGATTATCAGTATCACCTGTTTCTGCTCCACCACCCGTATGAACCACATTTAGAACGTCAACGTAGCCATCATCATCACCTGAATTGGGAACGCCGTCAGGGCCATCGTTATCGAATTGGCCGTAATCAATATCAGCATCAGTTAACTCAGCTAACTCATAACAAAACCGGGCGCCTCCACCTTCCAAACCATTGTTGCCATCATCATAGAAACTTTGAGGCTGTGATGCAGTAGCCCAATCATAAACAGTTCCCGTCAAATTGAATTGACCATAGGAAACTTCCGAAAAGTAGTCACTCATAGTACCTGTCGGGTTATTATCAAAAAGCAGATTCTGAAACTGGCTTTGTGAATAGTCGTCGTTCGAATCCGAATATCTTCCCAGAAGTACTGGAAGATTTTCAGCAACTTTAAGAGCTCTCAACCCTGATTTCTTGTTTTGAACAGCCCTGTAAAGCCCACCTGATTGATAGCTTTGACCGATAATTTGTACGTTCCGAAAAAAATGGTCCGGAACTTCAACGCCTTCCTTAGGTGGAGTTATCGCAAAGCTTGCGTTCAGTAGAAAGACACTGAATATCAGGGTAATTGTTGAAGTTTTCATTGTTTGTTTCTCCTCGTATGTTAGGTTTTAACTCCTTGCTCCTGGCTATTGGCTAATGCCTTTTGCTTACTGCCAATTGCCCACTGTCTACTGTTCACTGATTAATCGACTCATGGAGCATGAATGTCGCCAGCGGTTTATTCCGTTGATTCCGTTTTATTCGTTTATTCGCTGTTTTCATGTTTGCCTGATGTTAAGATAACCGAATAAAATCAACCCGTCAATCCCCCCAATGACGTATTTTTTAGGAAAATCCATAGTTGGTGAGCCTTGTCACATACTCCCATTGGCGATTCCGTCAGCTGACGGATCGCCGACCGGTGTGTTTCGGCTTTCAAACCCAAGAACTGTCACTGACGCTTAGAGCGTTCAGTGACAGGAATGACCTCCGTCAGTAATCCCTTGGGTTGCTGACGGTTCTTTATTGGGTTAGAGATGGTTTAATCTAAAACGGGGAAAACCGTCACAGACGCCGGTAGCGGTCTGTGACGGGGTACGGGGTGGGATTCTTATTCTTCAAAAAGATACTTATCTGATCTCTCTATATTTCTGCTTTTCTTGCATATAATCCAGTATAAATTGTTCGTACCCTACATCACTAAAATATTTATTAATAAATTCAGGTTCATACAGGGTTCCATTTCGCTTGTCAATAAATTCAAGATAGTTGGAATAGGGCCATTGTTCATTATCATCAACTATTCCAGCATCTACTGGATTAAGGTGTATGTATCTGCATAAGTGAGACAAATAATTTTCATCATCTATTAATTTCCCCTGTGAATTTCCTTCGAGTAGTTTACCGGTTCTGTCATATTTTTTATTGAACGCCTGCGTATACGATTGAAAAGTTGATTTTAAAAACCGAGATATTGACTTATCATTATCCTGTCGAAGGAGTAAATGGTAATGATTCGGCATAAGACAATAGGCAATAATGGTGATTGAATATCGTTATTTATTCTTTTGAAAAAGGTCAAGAAGATAAAGATAGTTTTCGTCTTCCATAAAAATCCGCTGTTTATTGTTGCCTCTGTTAAAAACGTGGTAATAATGATCTTTTAAATATTGCATTCTTTCTTACTATCTCCGTCGGTGATCCCTTCCTAGGTCACTGACGGTTTAATCTTAAATACTCACCATAAACGAATTTAACGGTTTATGATAACTCAAGTTTCGCACATAGTAAGTGTTTTATATTTCAGAAGATGTTCATAAATAAAGTCATTAAATATCGTAATAAAAAAGGTGAATTTTTTATTGCCGTTATTCTCTGTACTTTTCTTAGCGTAAGAAAAGTACCAAAAGAAACTGTCGCTGGAGAAAAATTCTATCCGTCTGCATCATTGTTTTGGGATTGAATTAAACTCATCCCTCCTTCCAGTCGGTCTTCAAACAGTAATTCATTCTCATCCAAAACAATGGTTTGACGATAAAGATAATCCCGATGCATCGGGAATAATGCGACAAAGAAATCCTATAATGGATCTAATTAATCAGACATGCAAAACTTGAGTGATAAGATTAAAAACAAACCTTAAAAACTGTCACTAACGCTGAGAGTGATCAGTGACAGGGATAAAGAAACCGTCACAGATGCCGGAAGTGGTCTGTGACAGGGAGAAATCAGATCCACTTTTCTTTTGATGCTTTGGAATAGGCTTCTACTTTAGAGTGTACTTCGAGCTTTTCGTATATATTCTTAAAATGTGTGCGGACTGTAGCGACACTGATAAAAAGTTTTTCGGCAATTTCCCGATTGTTTTTATGCTCACCGGATAAATGTAAAATTACAGTTTCCTGCTTTGTGAGCGGAGATGGTGATTTATTATCACTTTGGAAATAATCCGCTACCATTCTGGCAATTTTCGGACTCATCACGGACCCACCTTCGCAAACAATTTTAATATCCTCCAGTAATTTTGCAGGTTTGGTCGTTTTTATGAGATACCCGTTTGCTCCGGCTTTGAGAGCTTTGAAAACGTATTCCTCTTTGCCATAATCGGTCAACATAATGATGTTTAAATCCGGACATTTTTCCCTGATTTTCCGAACACCCTCGATTCCAGACATTCCGGGCAGTTCGATGTCCATTAAAAGTATATCCGGTATTTCTTTACCAATCTTTTTGATTGCCGTTTCACAATCCCTGTATGAGTTAACGCAGGAGTAACCCGGTGTTTCATTCAGGATCAAATTCAATCCTTCTCGGAATCCCTTGTTATCTTCTACTATTGAGACGTGAATTATAGTATCCATTTTTGTTTTTCTCATAAACCGTCAGTGATCCCTAAAAGGGTCACTGACTGGTTTACCCGGATTTCAAACAGTTTTTTTGCAATAGACTGTCACCGACGCTTAAAGCGGTCGGCTACAGTATTTCAATAATACATGACTTGACAAAGAAAATCAATCCCCCCAATGACGTATTTTTCCTTTAAAATGGATGATTGTCTTTCCATGCGGTTCGGAAATTATAGTAAGTTTCCCGTTTAGCTGTTCCGCCCTCTTTTTCATATTAACCGTACCACGCCCGGTTGCCTGACTTTCGTCAAATCCTTTCCCATCATCCCAAAGTGATAGTTCTAAAAATCCTTTATCAACAGTAATGCTTAATTGTGCATTCTTACATTCGGCATGCCTTAGAATGTTGTTCATACCTTCAATAAAAATAAAAACGAGGTTTCGCTTCCAATCTACGGGAAGTAAAACATTGTTATACGCTTCCGATATTTGTTCGGTTTTGAATATGGTGTCAGTATTTTCAAAAATCTCATCACCGCGATCTTTTAAGTGGTTCGCCAGTTCGTAAAGAGACACTTCTCCTGATTCCAATATCCAGAAGAAGCTGTTTTTAAAATTGACCAAATTATAGGAAGAATCGATTATTTTGTTCAAATGATCCCGAAGATTTTTGGTTGAGAATTCTCTCTTTTCCAGGTCAAGTTTAATAAGTTCACTGAACATATTGATGATGCCCACCTCACCACTCACCTGATCGTGAAAATCAGCAGCAGCTTGTTTATAGATTTTTTCCCGCTCTTCCGTTTTTGCCCGCTCAATTTTGAATCTTTCTTCCGCTTCCCGGTTAGCTTCCCGTTTTAATCTTACAGTTTGAAAGCGATCAACTCCATATAAAGCGCTTAAGAGAAAGAGTACATAAAAACCGTATGCCCACGATGTTTTCCAAAAGGGAGGTGTAATTGTTAACCTCAAAGAAATCCCCTTTTCATTCCACACTCCATCACTGTTTGAAGCTTTTACTCTGAAAACATACTCTCCGGGCCCGATATTCGTATATCTCGCAAAACGCCGGGTACCGCTATAAATCCAATCTTCGTCAATACCTTCCAATTTATAGGCATACTGATTTCTCTCAGGATTGGCATAGTGAAGAGCTACAAATTCAAATGAGAAAAAGTTCTCATTGTAAGACAGGTTCACATCATCAATATACGAGATTGGTTTTTGTAGCGGTGAAGAGCCATTCGCTCCGGTAATAACGGGTTTATTGAATAGCTTAAAATCGGTTAGAACAATTTGGGGAGGATAGGGATTATCTTCAACTTGATCTGGGAAAAAAGTATTGAAACCATTCACACCACCGAAAAACATTTCACCACTGGGACTTTTATAACAAACACCAAAGTTAAATTCGTTACTTTGCAAACCGTCTTCTACGGAATATTCTCTTAACTCACCCGATTCAGGATTAAACCTGGCAATTCCTTTATTGGTGCTGAACCAGAGATTACCCTCATCATCACCCAATACCCCGTATACCCAATCATCCGGGAATCCGTCTTTTTCTCTGTAATGGGTAAATATTTCCGTTTCGGGATTAAATTTGTTCAATCCCCCTCCCCGTGTGGCAATCCAGAGATTACCATCATCATCTTCCCAGATGTAGTGAATTGTATTGTTGCTGATGCTATTGAAATTTGAAGGGTCATGTTGATAACGGATGAATTCCTCTTTTTCTCTATCAAACCGGTTCAACCCCCCGTTCCAGGTCCCGATCCAGAGATTACCCCGTTTGTCCTCATAGATTGCCTGGACACGATTATCACTCAGGCTGTTTGGAATATCAGGGTTATGTTTGTAATGCATAAAAGTCTCACTTTCTCTATCATATTTTTCTAATCCACTAAAGGTACCAATCCAAAGTACACCTGATTTATCTTCACAGAATGATAGCACACTTCCTTCAGTAAAACTGTTGGGGTTAAGAGAATCGTGTTGATAAGTTGTAACAGTTTCTGTGGCGCGGTCAAATTTTCTTAACCCACCAGCGCCAATCCACAGCACTCCAAACCGGTCTTCAAAAATGGCGTTTGGGTTATTCTTAAAATGAGTGAATTTGTTTTTCTCCCTGTCAAGTCTATTTAATCCCCCGGCTCCGATCCAGAGGATGCCGTTCCGGTCTTCATATATTGCCCGAACATCATGAAATGCCAGACTGTTCGGATTGTCCGGATCGTGCTTGTAAAGTTCGAATTTGTGTTTATACCGGTCGTATTTGTTGAGCCCCTGTAAAAGAGAACCAAACCATAGGGTTCCGGAGCGGTCTTCATAAATTGTTAAAATCGTACTATAACTTATACTATACGGATTACCGGGATCGTGCAGGTAATTCGTAAATTTCTCAGTTTGAGGGTCAAATCTGCTTACACCATCACCTACGATCCAGAGCACTCCTATCCTGTCTTCGTAGATTGAATAAATCACGCCAGGTATTATACTGGTAGCATCGGATGGATCATGTTTATAATGTATAAATTTCTCCCTGGTGCGGTCGAATTTATCTATTCCGCCACCAGTTCCAATCCACAAAGTTCCTGATTCACCTTCATAGATTATAACAACATTATCATGACTCAAGCTATTCGGATCGGAGGAGTTATGTTTGTAATGTGTAAAAGACTCCGTTTGCGGGTCAATTCTGTTCAGCCCCTCTTTTGTCCCGATCCAGAGCATTCCTGTTCTGTCTTCGATAATTGAATTAACATAATCATGGCTCAGGCTGTTCGGGTTCGACGGATCGTGCATGTAATGGATGAAAGATTCCGTAACCGGATCTAATCTGTTAAGCCCGACTTGGGTTGCGACCCAGAGTATTCCTGCTTTGTCTTCAATGATTGCATTGACATAATTATGACTCAGGCTATTGGGGTTTGACGGGTTTTGTTGATAGCGTGTAAATGTTTCAGTTACCGGATCATATTTATTGAGTCCTCCACCCCATGTACCGATCCAAAGTATGCCTGATTCGTCTTCATAGATTGAATTGATGTAATTATGACTCAAACTATTGGAGTTCGACGGGTCATGTTTATAAACGGTAAAACCGTAGCCGTCATATTTATTTAATCCGTCATCTGTGCCGAACCACATAAATCCCTTTTTGTTCTGAAGAATGCAACGCACGCTGCTTTGAGACAATCCCTGATCAACGGAGATGTGGTCAAATTTGATGTCATGATGCTGAGCTATTAGCATTTTTGACAAAGTGTATATAATTAATATCAATGTCGTCATGAGTCTGAATATTCGAAACGAGTACATTCGTTTGAGAATTTTATAGCTATTTTGAGTTTGAGACTTGTTATGATCACTCAAACTTAATAGTTGCTTTTTCATGACATGGATGTTAAGAAGTAAATTATTTTGTCTGTCCCTTATCGAAAGTGAAAGTATAAGTTAATCTACCGTTGGTCAAGAAAAATTAAAAGAATTTGCAGAAAGGATTAGCCCAGTAAACCATCACAGATACCGGAAGCAGTCTGTGACAGAGAGTTACAAACAGACAAATGTACGACGCACTTTCCCCATAAGGGCTCCTTCGGAGGAAGTGCATCGTGCATCTCACGTTATTAGTTATTTCAGCAAAATGAGCTTCCTTGTTTGGACGAACTTGTCCGTTTTTAACTGATATAAATACACACCGGTGCCTAACTCTACTCCCTCATTGTTCCGTCCATCCCACAAAACCGTATGTTCACCTGCGGGTTTTTGTTCATTTACTAATCGCCTAACGAATTGACCAAGTTGATTGTAAATAGTGATCTGGACTAAACCACCTTTTTTCAAAAAATACTCAATTCTTGTTTCGGGATTAAAAGGGTTTGGGTAGTTTTGGTAAAGAGCATATTGTTTTGGTAATGATCGAACATCTTCGACTGCAGTCGCAAAAGGATCTTCGACAATCATTGTACCGGAGAAGCCGTGCACGGTATGCTCAATGACGAAACTGCCGGTGTCATCGGGTGTGAACTCAAAAGTCGTAACGGCACGTGGTTTTACATTGCCCTGTTCGGATGGGGAGGGAGCCGATATCCAAGGTTCAATACTGACCCAATGTGTATCATCAAGGCTAATGTTGTAAATAGTGAGGGGAATGCCTTTGAACACGCGAATGGTATCAGGGAAATTTTGCTTTTTGGCGTTACTGTGAATGAGAGAAACTGCTTGCTGGTCCATTTGTATCAGCTTTGTATAAACTGCTGCCGAGTCTTCAACGATGATAAGATCGCCTGTAAAACCGTGACCGATATTTTGAATTCGATGGGTTCCGGTATCTTGTAATGTTGGGGTGAACTGAATAGTGGTGATTTGTCCAACGAGCAAAAAGTCGGATGAATTAATCCAAGGTAGAATACTTAGCTTATTGACGTGTTCTCCCCCAGTCGTTGTTACGAGAAGCCGCAAAGGTTTACCGGCAGGTGAGATAACAGGATCAGGATAGAAATCCGAATAGAGCTTTTGAATTACAGATACTACATGAACAGATGCTTGGAAAGGAGTTTGGTTATGAAGAATGGTCACATTGTCGTCGCCAATGTTAGTCACTGCAAGATCGGGCCGGCCATCGCTATCGAAATCACCGGAAACCAAGCCCTTCGGCAAAAGGCCAACCGGAAAGGTCAGGGGTGCAGCAAAACCACCTGTACCATCACCTAGTAGCACCGCAAGGTTATCATTGCGAGCATCGTTAATAGCCAGGTCATTATTACCATCGCCATCAAAATCTTCAATTACAACAGCAATAGAACCCTCTGTTGCCAGTATGGAGTTGGAAGTAAACCCTCCCTGACCATCGCCTAAAAGTATTGTAACAGTACCATCCAGCAAACAAGCTACAGCAATATCAGCGATGCCATCCTTGTTTAAATCTCCTACAGCAATGTTTTTGGGAGAATCGCCTACCAGTATAGCTGTATCAAGAGTAAATCCGCCCGTACCATCTCCCACCATTACCACCAAAGTATCACTGATATCGTGTGCGACAACCAAGTCAATGTGGCCATCCCCGTTAAAGTCACCTGCAGATATTGGGACAGGTCCGTCACCAGTGTAAAAGTTTTCGGCATTCACAAAGTTGCCATTACTGTCACCCAAAAAAATGGTGAAATTGTCGTCTCCGTGATTGGTAACCGCAAGGTCGAACAGTGTGTCTTCATTAAAATCAGCAATAGCAATCCAGCGAGGTGAGCTGCCGGTGGAATAAAATGTTGGGCTAAGTAAACCACCTGTTCCATCTCCAAAAAATACTCCAATCGTATTGCTATCTCGGTTTACAGTAATTACATCAAATACATTGTCACCATTAAAATCGGCATAATTAATATTATGGGGTGACTTGTGCATAACAGCAACACTATCCTGTAGTGTAAAAGAGCCAGTTCCATCTCCGTAGATCAACGAAATGTTTGAACCGAACAGATTTACAACAGCCAGATCAGCATTTCCATCAAGATCCATATCAATAAAAATTGCTGATCGCGGGCCGTCGCCAGCCGGTACAGCTGTGGAAGAAAATTGCAATTGGGATGTTTGGGCGTAAAGTGGCGACATTGAAATCACAACCAGTACAAGTAGAAAGTCATATAAATGTTTCATAAGAATACCTTCCTTAATTTGTGAAATGATATCTGTCATCGTGTGCTTTCAAGATGTACCATTGAACAACCTGTATAACGGACAGGTATAACCAGCTCCTAAATCTCGGTGATAGGAACTGTAAATTAATACAAAATCTTGAGTGGGGTACTGAATGTCCAAATTACGACCCAAGTTTCGGTGTCGGGTTGATGTCATTGTAAGGTTCATCAAAATATTATTAAAAGAACAAAAAAAATCTACCATTTTATTATTAGTTAATTCATTTCCGATTCAACAGTTTCAGGTCTCCACCAATTATAGTAAATGTGGGAATATCGATTTTAGGAGGTAAAATAATGGCAAACCTGTTCTGGAATATCCAAAGTTTCCCAGAACAGGTTGAGGAATTCTCTATAGGCTAAAATCACTTAGGAGTTCTGGGCCAGGTGGGGGAGGTTGAGTAAAATCTATTCCATGAGCCGCTGCAACTTTATTTCTAAACTCAACATCAAAGGGATGATCTGAAGTAGCGAACTTCTGCATCATGGTACTTGCTCCTTCACCTTCATGAATGATAGCAGCAAGGTAACTGCCATCTGGGTTTTGTTGAAGCCAAACCCGATCTCGTGTTATTCCATAACGCTCTAGAAAATCCTTATATTCACTTGATCGTGATCCATTCAGATCAGAGAGCCACTGTTTCCATTCTTCTAATTTGTCTGATAATACAGGTGCTAAAATAAGTTCACTAGACATACTCGCCTCCTTTATGAATAATAGGTTTGAAATGACAAAAGATTTTCAATACATAAAAATAGAATATTTAATCTTAACTCACAACTAAAATTCCATTCATTCTCGCTTAATAGGTGAAGCTTTCAGGAATGTATTAATAAACTGAGATTTACTTCCCATCGATTTCCCTTCAGGATTTATACCCATTTTTTTCGAAACACAACACTGAAACAAGCCTTTTTCTGTATTTTCTTGTCATGCGGGTAATGTCAGGTAAATATAGTATTTGTTCTATTATTGTCCGTGCGTTCCGGCTCTTATAAATCGCCATTAGAAGGTTTTTTCCCTGTGTTGAGTCAAAGCCGTGTTTTAACAGGAGTTTTTGTAATTTCTCAGGGGTATCCGAAAGTATGGGAAGAACCCAAAAAGAATTATACTTCGCCGTTTTTCCCGGAATCGTGAAAGAACTGTCCAAATTGTTTAAAAAGCTTCTCGCTGCTTTTTCCCGAAGAAAAAAATTATTATCATTGTTACTTTTTAATCTTCTTCTAAGAAGAAACAATAAACGTAACGGAGGCTGAAAGCGAATTTGAGAAATAAGTTCCCCGTTAGGAAAACTTTTCAAAAATCCGTTAATTGTTTTTTCAATATCATAGCGAAACAGAGTTAACATTCCGATAAATAAACCGTATATACGAGGAGTCGATAAGGTTTTGAAAACCGAGTATTTCAGTAGTCTTTTAAAAAACCAAAATTCTCCCCTATTCGGATAACTTTTCTCTATCGAATCCGTTTCTTTTATATATCTCTCCGATTTAGCAGCGACGATCGCCCCGCCCAGAGCGGTTGAGGATTTAATCGCTCCAAAGCTGAAAAGGCTGACATCCGCAAACTGGCTGCCGTAATATCTCGATCCGCAGAAAGCTTGCGCACAATCCTCAATCATAAGAATGTTATATTTTCGGCATACCTCGTAAACTGGTTCTAAGTCTGCGATTACTCCAAAAAGTTGAGCAAATATTAAAACTTTCGTCTTAGGTGAAATCAGTTTTTCTAAACTCTCAGGAGTTATGGATAAATCCCCGATATGAAGATCAACCGCTATAACATGCAGTCCATGATTTTCAGCTATTTTAACCATATCTTTGATATTAATTGCGCTCATCAACACTTCTGATCCCTCGGGAAAACTTGCCGCAGTAAATATGGAGTCCAAAGCGGTTCTGACTGTAAAACTTACTCTCACATATTCTTTTTCCCAGAGTAAGAGAATTTCCTTTTCCAGTTGCACTCTATTCAAAGGGATACAGTATGATAACAACCCTGCGCTTAAATCCGATGGCCTGATATCAATTTGGTGACGTGGAAATACTTTCATTTTTTTAGTCGTTTTATTTTATCTAGAGATCTAACATTTGAAGTTCACAACTTAGCCGATCGGATTTAAGGAGTTCCGTCCATTTCCAGTTTCACTGAGCTTGCGATAACCCAACTCAGCTATTGAACCGGCCCATCCATCGTTCATGGTACTAAAATTGCAGTCATATCTCCAATCCCGTGGATAACCATAGCCCGTAACAGGCTCTTGGTTCCCGAAGGTCTGATAAACCTACCCCAGCTTATTCCGCCGACGCGACCGAAGTAGATACCTGCATATAGGAGTCCCCCACCGAAAAAAATTGGGAAGGCGAATATCCCAGCAGGTCCGTGCATGAAGGTAAAGGACAGCGTTGTAAGAACGACAGCTTGCCAGACACGCAACCCTCGTGCCGCTAAAGCTGTAATTCCAAAGCCACGATAGACTATCTCTTCGCAGAAACCAGCACTTAGCGCGACCGGTATGAAGAATAGTTGCTCGTATACACTCCTTGGGAAGATTGCCAGGGCATCGGGACGCTCCAGGGAGTAAGGGACCACCTGTCGGAGCAGAACGAAGACTGCTCCGAGAATGATCAGGTTTCTAAGGACTCTTAAGGCTCTGCCCCATGATAGGTATAGACCAAGATCCTCGAGAGTAAGCCCTGCTTTTCGCGTGAGAAAGATCGCGAGTCCGGCGTTGAGCCAGTGAAGTGTCAAAACTGAAGCAAAAAACACGAAGTAGTACGTGCGATCAAGGTTTCCGAAAAACGCCCTTGACCAGGGCGCAAGGGAGTTCGCCATGTACAGAAGAGGAAAGCCAACGAGACTCGCGACGATCCCCAACAAAGGGATGCATTTCGCTCCATCCTGCATTTCAACTTCAACAGTCACTTCACTCAACCTCACAAACTCCAAAAAGTAGTATTTGAGTTTGCGTAACGATCTAAAACATCCGCCGAGTTTACTAGTGGCTGCATTTTATTGTTACATGGCATTTATAGTTTAACTCCAAAATGATGAAGAACAGTCACCATGAGCCAATAGCACCCGACGGTAAACCCGATTGAAAGACTAATACTGAGGTAAAAATGCATGCCCAGCTTCAAAAGCAGTGGCAATGTTACAAATAATGCCAAGGAAGGCAAGACAAGCCAAAAGACACTCGTTGCTAGAACACTTACCTTCGTGACATCTTTAGTGTCTATGTAGCGCCACAACATTGCCATCACTGAGATTAAAGGAACAGAAGCCAATAGTGCTCCAACAAAGGAACTCCGTTTGGAAATCTCGGATATTGCCACAACTAAAACTGTTGTGACAGCAATTTTAATTATGTAATAAACCAATTAGTACCTCCTTACTTTCGTTGACCTACAAGCCAAGACCGATTTAGTAATTTAAATATACTTGGCGGATTTTCCAGAGTCTCTTAAGCTTTCGTATTGCAGATTAGCCCCATGGTTTTTTATCTTTTGTTATCTGCTTTTTACCTTACCTACTTATTTATTGGTACTATTTGTGCCTTTGTCAACTGCAACGCTTTGTTAGATTTCGTTAGTATGTTCCAAAGTTATTACGACATTACCCGTTTTTTGCCCTTTTTCGACATATTTATAAGCCTCGACAATTTGTTCCAACGGATAACACCTATCAATGACTGGTTTTAAATTTCCTGCCTCGATAAGCTTTTTAAAAAAGATTATATCTTTTTTATTGATTGTCGGAATCGGAAACAAAACTTTCTTTTTGCCAAAAAGTGGAGTAATGAGGGCTAAAAATATATTTTGAGACATATAACCCAACTCGGTTGAAAGATAAATCCCTCTCGGCTTTAATAAGGACTTGCATTTAGCGAATGAACTTTTACCCACGGCGTCAAAAACTACATCATAAGTTTGGTCGTCTTTTGTAAAGTCCTCTTTTTCATAATCTACAACTTTGTCGGCTCCCAAAGATTTCACTAAATCCACATTTTTAGTATTGCTCACTGCAGTCACTTCCGCACCAATATTTTTTACGAGTTGAACTGCGGCTGAACCAATAGCACCCGTTGCACCGTTAATCAAGACTTTTTGTCCCTTCTGAATATTTGCTGCTTTAATATCACTATAGGCATAGTGCACACCTTCAGTACTGGGAACAACTTCCTCGTAGGTTAAATTTTCAGGCATTGTCGTCAGTGAACCCTCTTCGGGCATAGTCATATACTCGGCGTGAGCACCAAAATCGTCTCCATTATATCCAAACACCTTATCGCCAACTTTAAAAGACATTACATCTTTGCCAACCGCTTCAATTTTACCGGAAAATTCGTTTCCAAGAATCGTATTTCTTGGCTTAATCAAACCACTAAAAAATCTAACAATAAATGGTTTGGCTCTTAGAAAGCCACAATCCGTTCGATTTACCGTTGTCGCATATATTTTTATGAGGACCTCGCTGTCCTTAAGAGTAGGTTTGGCTACCTCTTTGAGCTGAAGAACATCCGGTGGTCCGTATTTTGTGTATACAATTGCTTTCATTTTGTTTGAATTCATTTTTATTTTTTTGCTCTCATCTATGGCGACTTCTTATCTGGATTGTTACAATAATGTATTGAACTTTCTCATTCTTAAATTGCAGATAACGTTGGCGTATGAGTAGTGGTGGATTACAGGCTTCTTCGCTATAACCACGAGATGAAGTTGATGCGAGCCACACCGCGGGCGCGGCGAAGGGTCCCCACGAGCGGCTGGTTAGGCAACCACTTAGTATGGTAGATCGTCTGGGTGTACATCCTCGTAATCCGGTTCAGGATCTTGGTTGAATTTGACGGCTTCGATCGTTTCCGAACCCTCCAGTAAAGCTTTTGCAACTCGGTGCATGCCATCCATAACTCGGCCGTCCGATGACAGGATTATTGGGAAGCTCAAATTCATCTCTTCTATCAACCTCATATGTTCCACAATTGCTCGACATGTAGGTTTATCGCTCTTGTCACCAAACCAAAAATTCTCATCGAGTTCTTGGATAGAATCGAGATCCACCCGTTGGCGCTCAAAGTCCTTCGTTAACGCTACTAAGCGGTCAATATCCCACGCGTAATAACCTTGCCTGGAAGGACGAAAGTAATATTGCTTTCTCAATTGAGAATCACCGAATTTTGCTGCCTAACGATATTTATGTTCCCCTTTACTGAGTAGATTAATTTATGATAAAAAAACTTGATGGGGTATCAGGTTTAAACCTTGAACCAACAAAGGGGGAACAGGTATGAATAAAAATAGCGAGGCATTAGCTCATAATCGTCAATTAGTTAGTAGAAAAATAATCATAGGGATTGATCATGCCAAGGATAAACACCAAGTTAGAATCATCGATGCTAATGGCATTCCAGTGGGGAAGAGTTTTTCATTCCGGTAATCCGGAATAAGAGAGATTTTTTCCTGCAAAACTTTGATTAACTTTTATGAGAGAAGTGTGCCTGAAACAGGCTAAAAAATATTAATAATGAACCCGAATTAGGCTCTTTTTGATGAAATGATCTTGAATATCTTAAACACCTTTTATTTTCCCTTGCTTTCATAATAAGTAGTTTGAGTTCACCTGAATTTTTGAGCGGATCGGAAAAACGTCAGGTGAAACGATTTTTTACATGTATTTCTTTCATTTCTTATTCTCAACGTTTGCCGATCCTCGAAGTTGCTCGACCAACGAAAGAGCAATACGGCTGGAATGACCGAAGGGAGTTAAACCAGGTAACGGCTGTTAGACGATGTGGGATACCTCTTTCAATAAGTTCTTATTTAATCATCTGATGATGGAGTTCTCCAATGTCACCCTTTTTCTCCATAAAAATCTCTTCGAATCGAATTTTTGACTTATACGGTTCTTCGCCAAGCTCAATTTTCAACCCATCTCCTTCTGACATGTATTGCGAATAAATATATAGCCCTTTACCGCCTCCCTGGTCCATAACACAACGAAATTCAGGCAGGTACATTCTCACTAAGCCTTTCTGATTAATCCTCCAGGCAATATGCTCTGCAGCGATTGTAGCCTGCATAAATGCCAATTGGCCCTGTTTTGGGCCGGGGTTACCGATGCAGTCTCCAACGGCGTAGATATTTCTGTGCTTTGCCTCCTTTGCGAGCATATTTCTCATGTGAATCAGAACAAATCCACGTTCATCGATTAGACCAGAGTTTTGCATCGCCGGGATTCCGCGATAGGGCGGCACCAGTAGACACATATCATAGGGCATGGTCTTACCGTCTTTAAAGTAGAGCGTATTCTTGTCGAGTTTTACTAATAAAACCTCAAGGTGGACGTTGATTTCGCGTTTCTTAAAATGGTCATCCAGGTATTTCCAAACCTTAGGGCCTCCGGGAGGTAAAAGGTGTCCCTTATCGCTGATATAGTGAAGGCTCGTCTTATTTCGTACCCCTTTTTCACGCAAGAGGTGATCAAGGTCCATTAAAACTTCCATCGGCGGGCCGTCGCAGGGAGTGTACCCTGCGCCAACGCCGGCGAAGAATTCACCTTTCTCGAAATTGAGCAAAGCTTCTCTTGTTTCAAATATTCTCGCCGGATCACAAACAGAAAGGGCGAAGTCGAGCGAGCCGGGTAGAAGTTCGTATGCATGCCGTACCCCTGTAGCCAGGATCAAATAGTCAAACATATAACGGTTGTTTTGGCAGATTACCTCGTTGTTATCCTGATTAATGGCTGTCATCGGATCACAGACGAACTCGATGCCAGTATCTTTAAAATTATTCGACAGATCCATCGTGATCTTTTCAGGATCGAGGTTCTCAAAAAGAACTCTTGGAAAAGAGGCCCGGAAAGTTGTGCGTGGTTTGTCTGAAATGATTATGATTCGATGCTTAACATCAAGAAGATGGCGTAAACTCCAGGCTGCCTTGATGCCCCCAAATGAGCCGCCGACGATAATAATTGTTTTTGACATTGAATTCTTACCCCCTTTTTATGGTCTTAAATTTTGGTTTTAATGGAATAAAATTGCGCAGGCTCACTCAGCATATTTACTTATTTATCCCATGTCGTCTAATGTTTGGGCCAAACTGCGTTTTCCCTAAGGGATGCCTATGGCGAATGCAGTTTAGGTTTTGTTAGTGGCTGACTTTATTTAATTATTAATCATCCCTTTTAAATCAGCATTTTTATTTCTAAGATCCAGTCCTCCTTCATATACTGATTTTAAATTAACAAGAAAAAATGACCACCCAGAATCACACCCCAAACGTATGTTTCGTTTTGATTCATCATCTTCAGGAATATTCTTTTGAGTTAACTCAACCACAACATATTCCTTTTGTTGTATAAGTTTGATATCTACTATGCATTCACCAGCAAATGTAAATTGCAAAAAATCCTTTCCATTTGCTTCCGTAATTTTTCCTTTTTCTACTATATCATATAAATACCAAGACCATTCATAACTATGATCTTTTTCGATATTACTTTCTCTTTCAATGGGATTAGTGTTTTCGTCATAATAATTTGCGTTACTCAAAAACCACTTTTCAATTTCGGATGGTATTGTCCACGCATCATATATGTCAGAAAGTTTTGCTTTTACTGCAATTTTCCTTGTAAAAGTAGTCCAGTTGAAATTTTTCATCTTAATTATTTATTTATCTATTAATATCATTCTGCTTCACACTAACGATATCTATGTTCCCCTTTGCTATGTAGTAATTTATGATGAAAAACATGATGGGATATCAGGTTTAAACCTTGAACCAACAAAAGGGAACTATGCTAAAAGTAGACTTGTCTCCGTTTCCAACATACTCATACAAGCTATCAAGGTAGCCACCAGAGATTTTGGAAGATATTTTAACTTCGAGAGATATTATTGTATGGAATAATGGTTTCAGAAATTCTTCCCATAATCCACTCCCCAATGCCCCAAGAAATATTACTCCACTTGTTCCAACAATAATTTTGTAGATCTTATTATTTTTCATTATTTCCTTTTTAAATGGCAGCTAACGTTCCCGTTGCAAAAGAAGCCTAATAGGTTTTGACATTAGTCTTTTGCAACGTGTTAGCCGTGCGTTGCAGGCATACTTAAAATACAACCATCCCATTTCTAACATTTCGTTAGCAGTCTATGGTTCATAGCTTTTTAGAAATTCCTCATATTCAGTCCGCAACACTTCTACGGGGTCATGCCCAGCTTCTTTAAGATTTAAGGCTTGAACTAAGTGGTGGTCATCAAGAAAGAGAATTACAGCCTGATTGGTAGTAAACCAAACTTTTCTTGTTTTAAAAGCTGGAGGAGTTGGTTGTTTTCTTGACAAGATTACGCCGAATCTTCCAATTGTGTCTTTACCTAGTCTCAAGTACTTGTCAACCTGATCAACATGAACCGGTTTCAGTTTTTCGGTATTCTTAAATTCAAAATGAATAAAGTTAGCGTTATACCTGTCACCTATGGTGGCCCAAAACCCCTTCTCGACCCAGTTAGGGAAAAGCGCATCACGCCTGAGAAGACCAGTTTCAGTCCTTGATTGAATATCTGGAGGCATTAGTGGTGGAACAAATAAAAATTTAAGAATCTCTATGCAAATCTCTTCATAGTCTTGCCAACTTTCTGGCCCAGGGGGGCAATTCAAAAGCTTTTGCTTCAGGTTGGACTGATAGTTAGTCAGCGCTTTTTCTATAGTTATTGAATACCAGTCACTTTTGAATATAGCAAACTGACTGACCCTTGTATCTACACTTGCTCTGCCATACCGTTTCCACCTAGGGGTGAGATAATAGTAGGCGCCCTTTTCCAATACCAAATCAGGTCCAAATAAATTTAGTTCCTCTGGTGTGACTTTTTCCCAGATCCTTCTGACTTTGTATACCTTTGTTTTCTCTGCTTCATAACTCTCTGTGACCTGTACTACGTGAGGAAAGAAACTCATGAATGTCTTTGGAATAATTTTCTCTGAAATTACTTGAAAGGACTTCTCAAGAGTTTCTACTGTTGCAACGGACTGGGTGATGTACTGTAATAGGTCTTCAACCTCACTAAAAGCTATCTGGAATTTTTTAAAGCGTCTCCCTTCTTTGTGTAGAGCCTTACATATCTCTCCAAGAGCAGCTTTTAATTTGTTAATTTTCATCTCAGAAAAAGTGCACTCAAAATTGTCAGGAAGCGCTCCGAGTATAGGCAACCCTTGTTGTTTAAATGCTAGATACCGCTTATAATGGAACTCTGTGATTATCAAAAAATAGTATCTAATACCTTCAATTAGATCTTGATACATGTTTTGCATTTGAACAAGGGAAAGTTTGTTTAAGTTTTCTGGCTTCTTAAAACACTTGGAGAAATATTCTGGAAGAAACTGAAAAGGATCTAACAATTCCCGGTGTGATTCTATTATTCTGAAATCTAAAGTTGTAGATTCTATTGGGAAGAGATCACAAATCTTATAGAAGAAAGCACCATGAAGCCCATCGTTAATCTCAATGATGCCTCCATCTACAAATTTCACTATGTCCTTAGCTATTGTTGCGAGTTTTCTTGTTGTACTTCCAACGAACTCATGTTTCAAAATCTCATCAATTATTTTCAGCTTATCATTGCACTCTTGAAAATAGTCCTTTAATGCTGGTAATAGTGTAAAAATTGATATTACTAGATACCTTATATATACATTGTTAAAGCGCCAACTTCCATGATGTTTCTCTCTACTTCGATCTATCCATATTTTTAAAAAGTCTCCAGATTTCTGAGTATCACGATCAATGACCAGTGCCTTTGACGCAGAGATGATCAGAGTTTCATTCTGGAGATCATCGAAATCTGCATAGTAATTCGGAAAGATATCCTCTTCCCTGTTCGAATCTTTATAGTAGCGAACGTCGGACAAAGCAGCTTCTAATGCCTCAATTGCTTTGTTAAACTTCTTTTCATAGGCTGAGACACGTAGCAGAAATATATTGTGCCAGTACGATAGATATCGAAGATTCTCAGCATAAGAGAGTCCTTTTTCTTTATCTACTTTATCAAATAATACCTTAGCATTCTTGGCTTGATCTAGAGCCTGCTTCATAAACTCCATTGCTGCTTTAACATCAGAGATAGTCGGTCTCCGTCTTGCCAATTCAGAAAAGGCACTGAACTTGAATGAGGTTGCACAGAAATTAGCCTTTTGGGCTCGCACTTCTTCTAAGAATCGTGATGTTGATCCTGCCGGAGGTTCATTCATATCCGCAATACGTTTATATTCTTCTGCAAGGAATCCTAGACTGCTGCCCTTTGCCCGCAACAATCTTACCTTTGCCTGCTCTGCCATCATACGCCACCTGAATACATTTTCTACTTGGTAGTGCTCACCCGGGAATATATCTGGGTGTGTTTCCACAAAATTTGCCAACTCCCAAAGAGCTCTTGATTCAGACTCGTATTTATTCTCTTGTTGATATTTGAAGCCTTTTGCTTTAAGGTATCCATATTTTGTCTTTAAATATCTTTCTTTATACAGTGATTTTTCTCCGTGTTCAAATTCAGAAAAGTTACTAACAAACTCTTCCAGTTCTTGCAGATACTCCGGTCTAAGAAAATCTTCACCTTTCTTTTTAAGAAATCTGGGATATTGTTTCCTTCTTGCCATAAGGGCTTGATAAAAGGCCATAAAGGCATCCCTCTTTATTCCCAGTTCGTCATATATTTTCCCGGACTCACGATAAAGGTTCACCGCATCCGAAAATAAATCATGAGTAAATGCTCCTGTTCCCAATTCGAATTTCTCTTTAGCTACTTTTTCTTTCTCAGATTGTGAGTTCACATTCATTTTTACACCTTTTCAGTCTTGCAGTTTATTCAGAATTAAAATTTGACGGTTCTTTACATAAAAATTTTTATTCCTTGCCTGCAATGTCGCCAAACGTTCAGTATATGAAAAGTAGGCAATTGCGTAGCTCTTCCTTATCATATTACACAAAGATTGAAGCGAGCTAAAACTCATGGCATACCTAATATCCCGTCTATTTTTTATATACATTGTTAGCTGTGATTTTTACTTTCTTATATCGATCGATGAACTCTTCTGGAGTACTACTAATGTTTCTGCCTTTATGGTGTAGATACTTATCTATAAACTCTGCCTCTTCAGTTTTTGCTGCAAGAAAATGTTGGAACCAGTAAAGTAGTATATTGTCTGCAAGATTTTTAGTGATACCTTTTTTGACAAAAGTTTTAACAAATGCAATAAAAACGTCACTATTATTCTCAATTAATTGTTGAAGCTCCTTAATATTTTTAATTTTGAATAGTTCGAGTTTATCAATCAAATCAGAATAACTATTAGGACTATCAAATTTAACCTCACAGTCAGTTCTAACATATTCTCTTACTATTTCAAATGTTTTATTGGTTTTAACTAAGGAATTAAGAGATGCTTGATTGATAGTCACGCTTTCTGGTGATTTTTTAATTAATGCAGGAACCTCATTTTCATACTTTGTTAATTCCGTTTTTAATCTATCAAATTCAATATCTGCAGATTCAAGAAGCGCAGCCATTCTATTAAAACTCCTTACAGAAGAATCTGGAATTGATGACCTGCCTTTATAGCCTAAATCATGCTCAATTTCTGCCCATGCATGTTGTAAAATTGAGCGGATTTGAATCTCAAATTTTAATCCCTTATACCTTCGATATTCTGTAAGATTTAGTCTTGATTCATCTAAAGATGCAACTAAATGTAGAGATCTGTAGCCAAACTTATTTGACTGTAAAAGTCGTTTGTCAATAGAGTTTCCTTCATCAATATCAAACTCTTTTCTAATAAGTGCATTAACAGTGTTCACTTCGCTTTCAAGATATGTAATGACTCTAATCCCAACAATATCAGTTATCTCATTAAGAGCATTGTATTTGTCTTTGGTTATAATCTTGTTTAATAAACTTTCAAATGATTTTGTCCGACTGTCAATTTGATGTGGATTAACATTAGAGGTTAATAGTAAATCTTCAATGAGGTTTACTACACTTTCTCTAAAGGAATTGAACAATCCCTCTTTACCTTTAAATTCTGTAATTAGTTCTTTTTTCATAAATCACAGCTAACGTCTCGCTAAACCCAATATTGCGTTTAGCGGGTTTACACTTTAAGTTGTAAATGTGTTTTAACCGTAATGACATACGTAAAACCGAACTATTAAAAACTGTTAAACAAAAACTTGCAATACGGAACTATAGTAAGCGAACGATTGATTCCTATTTGTCTGCAGTAAATCATTTTGCAAATTGGTTAATCCAAGAAAAAGTTACAACAGTAATTGAAAGAGTAGTTGAAAAATATTTATTTGAATTAAAAGAAAATAAAAAACGATCCATTTTCCCTCTTCTCCCGATACGTTCCACTTCGCTGCACTATCGGGATCTCCGCTTCGCTCCGACATCAACCATCAACCATCTCCCTATACCCCATACCATATACCTTCTTCATTCTTCTCCCGATACGTTCCACTTCGCTGCATTATCGGGATCTCCGCTTCGCTCCGACATCAACCATCAACCATCTTCTATCTCCCCTTATAACGTTGTAAGATTAAAAACAACGATAAAATCATAAAACATATGAGCATAAGCGGTAATCCCAAATCCTCTTGCAACGTAGAGCGTTCCTAGCAGGATTCCCGCAAATCCCCTGTAAATAAAAGTGGAAAGTTTATAGGTTTCACCAAAAACGCCTATAAAGTGAAATGCCGAGAATAAGCATGCTGAGATCAATATGGCAACTGTCAATCTCCACAGTTTTGGCCATCGGAAAATGATTTTCATCAATCCCAATGACCCATTAATGATGAGGACTCGAAACAACATTTCTTCATACAGTCCGGCACCGATGGCAAGGACAATCTGTTGTGAAATCATTTTCCCGGATGGCAGCATTAAGAGATTGGGTGCGTATCTCAGTGTAACATAAAGTAAAATCCCCCAAGCCGACCCTTCTAATAACATTTTTATTAGATAATCTCCTCTTACAGAGGTGCCTCTGAACTTTGCTTTCTGCCACAAAAATGCAATCATGAATCCAATAATAAACAGGATACTGAGAACATAGGGACCCCAAATGCCGAACATTCCTAAAAATTGCCTGAAGAGTGCATCGGCGCCGTTTCGCAGAGATAAAAGTTGATCCCGGCTTAAAAAGAGGGTCATTACTTCGTAAATACCAAAGAGGGGCAGTGTAAAAACAAAGCTATAAAAAGGGGACTTCGTGAGTTTCCAGTAAGAGTTTTGCCTTTTCATAAGATATAAATTAAGTAACTATTTCGGTATAGTACGACATGCTTCCCAGCTTGTCGAAAGTAGTTTTACTAAAGATAATTAATGAAGTCGACAGGCAATGATACTCGCTGTACATTATGAAAAAACTGAATAGTTACTAAATTGAACAAAAAACCAAAATAATAATTCATTATCTATTGATTTGAAATCACTTTTTTTTATCTACTTGGAAAAAAGCTAAAAACGCTTCCTGAGGCACCTCTACCCTGCCAATCTGTTTCATCCGTTTTTTGCCGGCTTTCTGTTTTTCCCACAGTTTCCGTTTCCGTGTGATATCACCTCCGTAGCATTTAGCGGTCACATTTTTCCGAAAAGGCTTGATCGTCTCCCGGGCAATGATTTTAGAACCGACTGACGCTTGGATCACCACTTCAAACATCTGCCGGGGAATGACTTCCCTCAACCGCCTACACAGATCTCTCCCCCGATTGTAGACATTTTCACGATTTGAAATAATAGATAAGGCATCGACTACATCCCCATTGATGAGAATATCTAACTTTTGAAGTTTTCCCGGGCGATATCCGGTAGGTTCATAATCCAGGGAAGCATAACCGCGAGATACCGACTTTAATTTGTCATAAAAGTCAAATATGATCTCTCCTAACGGCAAATCATATTTCAGTTGCACCCTGTCTTTCGAATAGTAGTGGGTATTCAGATATATTCCCCGTTTATCCTGACACAATTTCATAAGTGAACCAATGTATTCAGGTGGAGTAATAATTTCTGCCGTAATATACGGTTCTCTGAATTCGTCTACCTCTATAGGTGGGGGTAACTTGGTGGGATTGTCTATCTCAATCACTTCACCATTCTTCTTCACAATCTCGTACCGGACATTGGGAATTGTAACGATTAATTCAAGGTCAAACTCTCGCTCCAGCCGCTCCCGGACAATTTCCATATGAAGTAATCCGAGAAAGCCGCAGCGAAATCCAAAACCGAGAGCTGTGGATGTTTCAGGCTCATACATAAGAGAAGCGTCATTCAGCTTCAGTTTTTCAATTGATATCCTAAGGTTTTCAAAATCATCACTGTTTACAGGAAAAAGACCGGCGTAAATCATCGGTTTGATATCTTTGTATCCGGGCAGAGGCTTGGATGCCGGGTTTTCCTTTGTAGTGAGAGTATCACCTACTTTCAATTCCTTTACTTCTTTAATATTGGCAATAACGTAACCTACATCCCCAACCGTTAGCCTCTTGGCAGGAACCTTTTTCAACACAAAGTGCCCAACTTCTGTAATTTCCCTTTGCCATCCTTGAGACATGAATCTGGCTGTCATTCCCGGTTCGATAACGCCGTCAAATACCCGGACATACGGAATAACCCCCCTGTATGAATCGAACATACTGTCGAATATCAATGCCCTCGTCTCATTTATTGAACCGTCTGAGGGAGGTGGAACTTGCTCCACAATGACCTTTAACAATGCTTCTACACCCTCCCCTGTTTTGGCGCTAACCAACAGAATTTCATCCTCACTACACTCGATGAGATCCATCAACTGTTGTTTGACATCATCTGGTTGAGCAGTTGGCAAATCAATTTTATTCAACACAGGAATGATAAAGAGATTATTTTCCCGGGCAAGGTAGGCATGGCTTACAGTCTGAGCTTCCACTCCTTGGGAGGCATCTACTAAGAGAATCGCCCCTTCGCAAGCTGCAAGTGACCGGGACACCTCATAAGAAAAATCGACATGGCCAGGCGTATCAATTAGATTCAGTATAAATGTTTCCCCTTCTGACCCAGTATAGTGCATTTGGATGGGATGACTCTTGATGGTAATACCCCTCTCCCTTTCCAGATCCATGTCATCAAGAACCTGTTCCTTCATATTTCGGGATGTAATGGTATGGGTGATTTCCAATAAACGATCTGCTAATGTAGACTTCCCGTGATCGATGTGAGCGATAATACAGAAATTTCTGATAAATTGCGTTTTCATACGGGAGAATTTAGATAATTGTTACATAGACACCAAGACACGATGTTAATCTTTTCTCTCTCAACCCAACACGGACAAAGCCACGCCACAGACTCCAACAGGAGTCCCTGATGGGACATCCCAATAGACCTATAGGGCACCTGTGCAGGAAAACCAAAAATCTTGACGTTTCGGGAACTGTATAGGGAAAAGCTGAAAGCTTAATCCAGAATATTAGGTTCATGGGTTTTTTGAATTTTCCTTTTCACCCATCACCGAGGGATTACAAAAAATCCTGTTTCGTGTTTGTCAAAATTCCAATGATTTCGTAAACTCCCCGACAAATGTTTGACCTCAAGACGGATTGAGAGAAAAAACTTACCTTCATCAAAAAAAAAAGGACGGCAGGCACTATGGTAGATAACTTAGCAGACCAACTAACGCAGATTACAGAAACTATCAGTGGATGGATCTCTTTCCCCCTTATCTTTATTCTTTTGGGAACAGGATTTTTTGTTTCTTTCAGTCTCAGGTGGATACAGTTAAGAAAGTTGAAACACAGTTTCCAGGTTATAGGCGGAAAATACGACAATCCGGACGATGAAGGAGACGTGACCCACTTCCAGGCCCTTTCAGCAGCACTCTCGGCTACCATTGGAATCGGGAATATCGCTGGGGTAGCGCTTGCTGTCAGGCTTGGGGGTCCTGGCGCACTCTTCTGGATGTGGGTAACTGCTCTGCTGGGAATGGCGCTAAAATATGCAGAATGTACCCTCTCCCACCATTTTCGTACCATTCATAAAGATGGTTCTGCTTCAGGTGGTCCGATGTATTACATTGAGCGTGGTTTGGGACCAAGGTGGAAAATATTGGCTACCGCTTTTGCCTCATTTGCGGTCATCTGTTCGTTTTGTACGGGAAACATGAACCAGGCAAACACGATTGCCCAAACATTCGCCACGTATCAGGTTCCCGTATGGCTGTCAGGAGTTATTATCGCTTTTCTTGTTGGATTAGTTATTATCGGTGGAATCAAGCGAATTGCTGCGGTGGCCAGTCGCCTTGTCCCGACAATGGCAATCCTTTATGTGGGAAGCGCTTTGGTAATCCTCGTCATTTATTCTGATCAAATTTTGCCCAGTTTCGCAAAAGTATTCACCGAGGCGTTTTCTCTAAAAGCAGGTTGGGGTGGATTGATTGCTGTAATCATGTGGGGTATTCGCCGTGGACTATATTCAAACGAAGCCGGACAGGGATCTGCTCCTATCGCCCATGCCGCTGCCAAAACCAAGGAATCAGTACGGGAAGGAACCGTTGCTCTCATGGGGCCATTTATCGATACATTGATTGTCTGCACCATGACAGGATTAACTATCATTTCCACAGGTGTGTTGGAATCTACCGATTTAACGGGCGCACAATTAACAAGAGAGGCGTTTCGCTTAGGATTTACATTCGCCCCCGAACTTGGAAGTATTATCGTGAATGCTTCCGTCCTGTTGTTTGCTTATACAACCATGGTCGCATGGAGCTATTACGGTGATCGGTCAATTGAATACTTACTAGGTCCGAAAGCAATCCGTCCTTACCGGTGGGTATACGTGTTTTTCAACTTTTTGGGTGCAATTCTCCCTCTAGCATTTGTCTGGAACTTCGGAGACATCGCATTAAGCTTGATGACGATACCCAATCTCATTGGTGTCATTTTTCTGATGTCTGTATTAAAGAAGATGACAAATGATTACTTTTCCCGAAAACACCTGACTTACAAGGAATATCTGCAACAACAGGTAATGTCTCAGTGACGGGGGCACATCATTCATTATCAGCCGATAGTCTAGGTAATCTGTCTTCGGTTAACGGTAACGAAACCCGTATCGGCAATCGAAACCCGGTTTTCGGCCTTCGGCTTAGCCCGAGGCATAAGCACTCTTCTTGCATCCATTCTTTCTCCGTCACTATGACGAACTACGAATACCGAATGACGGGCTTCCATACGGGCTTCGTAACCGACAAACGAATGTCGTTCATGCCACACCACTCACTGATTGTCCCTGTAACTGAGGGACTTCATCAACAGTCTGTCTGATAACCTGCACAAATGCAGCAATACCTTGATGTAGCACTCAAAGCCGCCAAGAATGCCGCTACATATATTTTAGAGGAGTCGAAAAAAGTCCGTCAGGTAGAATTTAAAGGAGCAACCGATCTCGTCACACAGGCGGATAGAGGCTCTGAAAAAATTATCCTCAAACTTATTCGTGAGAATTTCCCTGACCACAACATTCTGACGGAAGAATCCGAAGGTCAAGTTACCGAATCCCCCATTCACTGGATTATTGATCCCCTCGATGGAACAACGAATTTCGTACATGGATATCCTTTTTATGCCATTTCCATTGCTGTACACCAAGAGGGAATTCCAGTGGTTGGGGTGATTGCAGATGTTTATCACCATCATTTCTATTCTGCTGTTGCCGGAAAAGGTGCTTTCAGAAATGGGAAACCCATTTACGTTTCAAGTACTACTGATTTAAACAAATCGCTTCTTGCCACAGGATTTCCATACTTGCATGATGAGAAATGGGCAAAGAATTTTGAGCATATGCAAAAATTCACAGATATTACCCAAGGTGTTCGCCGGGCGGGAGCAGCAGCCATTGACCTTGCCCACGTTGCATGTGGATGGATAGATGGCTTCTGGGAAGTAGGTCTACATCCTTGGGACACGGCAGCGGGCATTCTACTTGTGGAAGAAGCGGGTGGAAAAGTATCGAAAATGGATGGGAACAATTTTTCTATCTACAATAAAGAAATAGTAGCGTCTAATGGGCATATCCACAAAGATATGATAAAAATTCTAACGGAATAAACCTGCCAGACTGAGCACAAGGTCAGGCGGAGAAGAATGAAAATATGAAGCATAAATCATCTGACATACCCGGTATTATTGCTCCTCCCCCACTCATTTATGTCACATCACTTTTATTGGGACTCCTCCTAAACATCATACTACCCATTCATATTGGTAAAGAGACATTTCTATTTCCTATTGGCTGGATTTTTTCTGGTATGGGGTTATTCATAGTCATTGGTTCCTTCGTTACATTTAAAAAGGCAGGTACAGATGTAGATCCCTATCGACCTACAAAAACAATTGTGATGGCTGGTCCTTATCGATTTACGAGAAATCCTATGTACCTGTCATTAACACTGCTTTATATGGGAATCACGTTACTGAGAAACACCCTCTGGCCGGTTATGTTTCTTCCTCTGGTGTTGGGAATAATGCATTATGGAGTCATTAAACGGGAAGAACTATACTTAGAAAAAAAGTTTGGGGAAACGTATCTGGACTATAAATCAAAAGTCAGACGATGGATATAACTTGTAACTATTCAGGCTATTCGCCAGAAAAAGGCTAAGGCGCAGGCTGAGGCTAAGACTCCTCCACAGGGAGCCCCCTTGGAACAACGAATGAATAAGAGCATTTAGCTCCTCTCTACCTGCGGCAGGCAGGAATGATATTTCTTTTCCAAAGGATCCTTCGGAAAAGTGGCCCCCAGTCTACCCGGCAGGCAGACAAATTCCTCTGTCCGCCAGCTAACGGACAGCTCAACGCTCTTTTCCTTCGCCTTTGCCTACGCCTTAGCCTGAAAACTTACAAATTTATAGCCAAACCTGAGATTTTTCAAAATAAGTCAATGTCAATATTTCTTATGAGTTACTTACTACGACCCCATCACGGAAAACGTATGAACCATAATATCCATCTGTCTTAAAAGGACAATCTTTGGATTTCCCGGATTGTAAATAAGAAAATTGATGTGATAAATTCGGTCAGAAACTCCGTCATAAAAAACATAGGAAACAAAAGGACCTCCCTTCACTTTATCCAAATGCTCCCATAATCCCTCCGCTCGCCAGGCTTGCCACTGGTTGAAAAACGTTTCCTCAATTTTATAATGGTAGTCTATAAATCTGATTTTCTCTGTAAAATATTGGGGAAGTTCCTTTATCATGTCGGTTGCAATTTCTGTATTTAAATCTAATTCTGAAGCATTCTCAATCCATTTTACCGATATCCACCGAAACGGGAACGACCGCCCAAGCCAGATAAAGTTGTGCTCAGGATCTTCCTTAATTACAAGGTAATCATGTTGGATTCTCATGCGCCACCCATACTTTTCACTGAATTCCTTGCTAAGTTCCTTTTGTTCCAACCTTTTAAACATGTGCTTTTTCTGTCGTTCTAGAAACGGGATATTAAATTGATCAAAAAGCCATCTCTCTTTTTCTTCAATCGATACGAGTAATATCTCAATATTTTCCGCTGCAAGTATTGCTACAACCTGTCCTATGGAAAAACGATTTTTCCTAGAAAAAATATGGTTTTCCCCCTTTTTTGCTGAGTTATATTGATCTTTGGGAAGTAACGACCTTACCAAAATATCACCCGTTGAATCGGGAGGATTAAATACTGAGATGACCAATATATTATGGTTGAATTTTTTTTCTCTAAACTGGTCCGGATCTGAAAATATGAGTTCAAAGATTGGTTCAGGACGCGGTGTATATACTACTCTTCCAAATACACTATCTACCAGTGACTGCACATAAGGTTTGTCCTCATCAGATACAAAAATTAAAATTTGGTTCTCAATACCGACAGCTCTTCGTTTGAACCCACCGCAGTTTATGGAACCAATAATGATTAAAATACTTAAAAGTCCACAGCCAAATACCAATTTTTTACACCTTAATCTGGACAAGCCATAGCCAAAACAGTGTATAAATAATGTGTGAAGCGTGAAACGTGATGTCCACCAGCTGGCGTATTTCAAATATTTACGTTTCACCTTTTTGAATATCATATGATCGTCGGCGCATCCCGAATATTCGGAACATGATTAAGGGACTAACATCAGACCACCTTAAAATAAGCTTGTCTTTTCTCCAAAACAACTTCCTGAACAACAACCGTGACCGGTTTACCCAATTGAAATACTTTACCGGTTTTTCTCCCAACTAACGAGTACGTTAACTCATCAAATTCAAAATAATCTTCTTCCAGCCTGTCAACAGGGATAAATCCTTCAACTAATGTCTCACTTAATTCAACAAAAATACCTGAAGTGACAATACCGGAAATAATGCCCGAAAATTTGTCTCCAATGTGCTGTAACAGCCACCGGATTTGTTTTAATTTAATGTACTCCCTTTCCGCTTCCATAGCTTTTATTTCTGCATTTGTAGATTCTATAGAAATTTTCCCCAAAGTTTTATTGCTGAACTCACTTTTTTCTTCATTGCCAAACAAATATTTCTTTAATAATCTGTGGACAATTAAGTCAGGATATCGCCTGATGGGAGATGTAAAATGAGTATAACTGTCAAAAGCTAACCCGAAATGTCCCCTGTTTTCTGTGCTGTAAATCGCTTTTGTCATGGTACGTAGGGCAAGTGTTTCAATTAAATTTTTAAAGGGTGAATCTTCAACCTTTTCCAATATTTTACGAAATTCTTTAGGCGTCATGTGATCTCCCATTCTTGTGGAAATACCTAATCGTCTCAATATAGTCAAAAACTTTTTAATATCCTCTTTTGGAGGTTTATCATGAATCCTATAAATAAATGGAAGCGAGTGTTCACTATTCCCTGGCACCTTATCCGCTACCATTCGATTCGCCAAAAGCATAAATTCTTCAACAATCCTGTGACTATCCAATCTTTCACTCGGTAGTATTTCATGGGGAATTCCACCCTTTCGAAAATGAAAAATCGGCTCAGGAATATCAAAATCTATGCTTCCCAAATCTTGTCGATGCGTAAGTAGTTTTTCGCTTAATTTTCTCATTTCTTTCAATTTTTCAGAATACCGTGATGATTTTTTACTATCCAGAATAGCCTGAACATCACTATAGGAAAATCTTCTCGAATTCTTGATGATTGATTCATAAAAAACAGAGCTCAACGGCTTACCACTATGGTCCAATTCAATTAAGACAGATAAAGTAAGTCGGTCTGCATCTGATAGCAAAGAACAGATAGATGCTGATAAAATTTCAGGAAGCATATGTACAGTACCTTCTGCAAAATAGACAGAAGTTCCTCTGGTCCTTGCTTCACGGTCGAGTTCGCTCCCAGGTCTCACAAAATAACTAACATCGGCAATGTGAATACCGAGAACCCAATTCCCTTTTGAATTTACCTCCAGTGAAATGGCATCGTCAAAATCTCTGGCGTCCTGCGGATCAATTGTAAAACATGTCAATTCCGTTAAATCTTTTCTTTTTGATTTTTCCTTCTGAATTACCTTTATGCTGAACTTATTCAATTCTGTCAATACTCTCTGCGGAAATTTCGTTTCCAAGTCAAATTTACTACAAATTACTTTCATATCATCTTCAGGTACATTAATAGAGCCAATTGCTTCCACCGCTTTGACTTGAACGGGAATTCTTCCATGCTCCCAATCTTCCACTTCAACAGTGATAATATCGCCCGGTTTTAGCTTGATGGGTGACTCCCTCAGAATTCGGATACCTCGTTTTGGTGTCACAGGATCGATGGTTAAATAGTAACCACCTTTTTCTTTGAATACGGTTCCAATGAACCGATTGTTGGCTCGCTTAATAATATTATAGACCCTCCCTTCTGGTCCTGATCCTGCAGAAAAAGGCAAAATTACAACCTGTACAATGTCTTCATGAAGAGCGCCTTTCAGGTTTCGGAAATTTATAAAAATGTCCTGACCATCATCAACCAATACAAACCCAAATCCCTTATGGTTTAATACCAACTTACCCTGTACCTTTTCCAGTGAACCAACCCAACTATACCTGCCACCTTTAATTCTTAAGACTTTCCCCTCATCCACAAGTGATCGCAATGCATACCGGAATTGCTTTTTTTGCTGTTGTTGAATTGCAAGGTGGTGAAGTAATTCCATTTTATTATAATAATCACCCTGGTGGCGTTTTAGAAACTTAATAATCCTTTTTTCCATCAAAATTCTCCTATTAACCGAATGTGTATTTTCCCTTCGGAGGGCGTATCATCCCGACTCATAGCATAATCCAATCGAAGGATTCCTAACGGTGTTTTCTGTTGTATACCAAAACCAAAAGAGATTGGAATAGATGATAACTCACTTTGTATCGCTATATCACTAAACAGATAGATACGGTTTATCCGGTTCAATAGATATCTGAGTTCAAATTGAGTGATAAACATCCAATTTAATTGAAATACTTGTTCTCTGTACCCTCGTAATGTTGAAGCGCCCCCTATTAAAAATTGTTCGCTTATTGGTACGTTCTGGTTCCGGGACAATCCCACGTATCCACCCAATCCATGCAAGGTAAAATTTAACCTCTTACGAATTGGTTTTACTATTTCTAATTCCGTCTGACCACGGTAAAGTATCGCCTTTGAGATGGAGCCACCGGAATAATTCCCTATTTCCAATGTCCATTTGATATAAAAACCTTTCGTAGGATTCCACAAGGAATTTCTTCTTTCCCAAACATTTTCCACAATAAGAGAATTAATTTCATGGTCGGACAGTCCAAGACTGTCTCCTTCGGGAGTCACCGTCACGGATATTCGTTCTCCCCCTGCATACCATTTACCCCATAAAGAAAATGGTTTAATTCCAGTAATTCTGGTTCGCCGACGCACATAGAGACCATCCTGTAGATTTTGATAAAATGTAAATCCCGCCCCGATGTTAAATCTCCAGATGAAAGGTTCTTCATAACTCAAGGAAAGAATTTGAGACAATTCATCCTTCCGCTGCCACCACAATTCTGCAACCGAAGCTGTTCCGAATAGATTTTCAAGATGTATCATTATCTCTCCCGTTAATTGTGGTTCCATTTTTGCACCTGGAGCATATCCAAAAGCACCCGAAAAATTACTGCGGAAGTTTGATTCTAATGGAAGAATTATTGCTACCTTTTCCTCTTTATATGTAACGTAATAAGGTAATGCCCTCCGTTTGAGATACGGATAGAAATCAACAATTTTTTCTACCTTTGCCATTGTTTCATTAGAAGCTACTTGATGCAGTATTGGGTGAAAGAATTTATTTAACGATGTAAAATTTATTTCATCAATTCCATCTATCAATATACTATCTATAATTGCTGGAGAAGAAATATTAACGATGTCCCAGTATGCCGAAATCTTTCCGGAGTTATCATTTAATCTCTCAATATTTGTACACACCAAGGACATATTCAAAAAGCCCTCTTTCTCATAATGGGACTGGATCGATTTCAACTGCTCTGAAAGGTCCTTCTCCGATGACACATCGAAAGACTTCAGATCACCATTAAACTGGATAGATATGGGTTCATCTTGCGCCCAAAGTACCATGGATACAGACAGTAATACGATTATTTTACTGTATCGCCTGCTAGCCATTAGACAGGCCTGCACGACTGAGCACATGGTCAGGCGATGAATTTCTCTAGGGGATCCTTTGGAAATTTTCATCTTTCCCGAAACTTCAGGATCATTCACATCTCCTTTACTCCCTGTTGGAGTGTAACGGAAATCCCGTACACGAAGTGTCGGGGCTTCCTGCTCCGCTATATTCTTAAAACGTGGCACGTACTTCTCCGGAGAAATTAATGAAATTTTCATGTAACGGATCATTCAGGTAGGAAAGGTTAGCAGTAAGGGATATGTTATTGGCTAAGGTGATAATTCCTGATACGGATAATCGCATAGTATTCCCAATTTGTAACCCATCCGCTGCTTCGGGAGGCAAAGAAATTGAAATATTTCTATCGGTACCCACATCAAAATACTCCATTGAAGACTCGATCCTTCCCCCCCGGCGAACAAACCACAAAGCGTGAACGCCTATTCCGTTTATGTTCACTGTAAAAGGATCAAGCATATGACTACCCTTATCTTTTCCTACAAATAAATCGCCACCAATCTCCAACTCTTTTGATAATTGCCAGCGAATACCTGGCGAGAGTAACCATCCACTGATAGTCCTTTCTCTTAATGCAACCGTCGATTTAACTTCATGTAATTTTGTTGTTACGGAGGTGATGAATATAATATCATTCGATAAAGGATTTTCAACTTCCACCTCGTATTCTGAAGCATTCTTTTGAAGAGATGCTCCCACCGTTTGTCGAGATACCTCACGTCGATTATTGGTGGAAAATCGGATTCGTCGATTGACAGGTTTTGGAGAGTAAGTCACTTCATTTCTGAGGCTGACTCTAGACCTGTTTATACCTTCAGTCAAAAATTCCGGCATAAATACATTCAATCCATTCAAATTTGATCCGTTAAAATCGGTGGCCCCATATATTTTCCAGGTAGAAAACCGGATAAAAGGAATATCCGTATTTCGAAAGTTAAAAAATGCCTTTAATCCTGTGGATAATCGTGAGGTGGGAACTTTATTGCCGGAGGGTAAAAATATTGCTATATAGTCGCCATTCACATCACTAAAGTATTGGTCATAATTAGGATCATAACGGTAGCTCCCCAGTCCGGATCCAACGGAATCATACACAACAATTTTTTTCTCAAAAAGCGTCTCTTCCAATTTAAAATCAAAATTTGTCCGGATTGAACCGGCTCTCGGGGTATATCCTACACTTCCCCGGGCAAGATAATAGTCTATATCTTCCTCTCCATTGAAATAAGACTTTACCCTTTTTTTCAATATTGTTTTCATTTTAAAACCACTTCTCCATCTCCCGGCAAACTCTATTTCACCCAACCAACTATTACTGGTTTTATCCCATTCATTTGTCTCATTTCCTGAAAGAAAATCGAGTCGCCGGGTCAACCCTAACTTGGTATTCAGTCTGTTCCCATCAAACCGGATCCCTCCACCAGATTCATTAATCCGAAAATCAGATGACCTCTCCTCCCCAAGGTAATGGGCGAACAGGTGGATATCTCCAGGAAAAAGGGTAATGGAAAATCGTCTCCTCAACCACTCGGATTCCGTAGGATCATTTTTTACAGATCCACGGATGAAAAGTATACCCATACCTGATTGTTTCAACTTTCGGGTGGAGGTAGTCGCATCAACAACCATCGAGGGAATCCAGTGACTGGAAAAGGCAGTTCTACCTTCCAAACGAGTAGCATTTTGAATACCGTCTCTATATGTACCGAGACTGATTGTGGATGAAATATTTTTCCTCAATTTGTGGTTGACTTCAAACTTGGTAATTCTCTGTTCTGAATTATCTGCGGATTCATTATCCAATAGATTCCACTCTCTGGAAAATTCCACCTGACGATCCCTTTGAAAAGTTGTGAACTTTTTACCGATCCGTCGAGTCATGGCATGAAGGCTAACCGATCCAAGTTCAAATGGCAATTTTTGATTGTGTCGTAAATCGATGATACCTGCAAACGTTTGATTGTCCTTATCATCAATTTTTGAATATAAATTTCGATCAAGGAGAGATCCCGTAAGTTGAAAGGATACTTTTGTCGAATCGAAAATATTCGCTTCTGTGGCTAAATTCATTATCTGGTGGCTTTGTGGGAATTTGATTGTCTTCCAAGGAACGTAAAGGTCAGCTCGTCCATCTCTCTCGTTTGGAATAACAAATTCGTAATATAATTCACCATTAGCTGTTACATTACGACTGTACTCACCTGAGGGACCAATCTTGAAAAAATTTACCCAGTAATACGTTACTCCTTCAGTTTTTTCATCATCAGGAACATAAGCAAATATCACTTCCCCTATTGAATCTGTCCGTATATAATTACCACTGGAATCTTCTTCTGCGGACAGAAACCTCATGTTTTCCTGGTCATCTCCTGCACTTTTTAGTAATTCGCTTTCATCATCAGAAATTCCAAATGTTAATTGTGATTGAATGTTATCTTTCTCTTGAACCCAACTTATGGAAGTGATTAAGCGCTCATCTGAAAATTTCCGTGTAATAGCCGCAGATGCAATACTCCGGGGATAAATCAAATCGGAATATTCAAATTCCACATAAATTCTGCTGTTGGAATCTATAACTCTATTGGGAGTAAAGATAATTTCCGCACTGGAGTAGTCAATGGTATAATCGTTATTTTCTCCTCTCTCCATACGGACACCATCAATCCAGATTCTCTCAGAACCCGCCATCACGATGATATTACGAGAACCAATCTCAGATGAAAGAGGATATGGACCCTGATTTTGATCCTCTCCCATAAAATCTGTTTTATGAAATTTGCCTTTCGTGCTTCCAATATATCCCGATGCATTTGTTCTGTTGTTAAACAATTCAACATGCAGTCCTTCAAGCCTTCTTGACATATTCAAAAACTGCCCGTATTTTAAATTCATATCAATATCACCTGCCACTATTTTTGCAGATGGGTGTTTCACCTCAAGATATACTTTATCTATTTCATCTAACGTCTGAGTATTTCCTTCCGGTTGGATGGGTGAATTCTGATCTGTTAGTGTACCGGAGACTATCAAATCCTCGGAAAGTTGTCCCTGCAGGGATAGCCTCAACCCTCCGGTTAACGACAGATCACCCAAGGGAGAAAAGGTTATTCCTCTGAAAATGGTACCATCTGCCACCATGGGAAAACTCTCATCAAAGAATGCTTCAAATTCCGAATTCTCCAATTCATGTTTGTTTTCCTTCTCATCCATATTCTCTAATTTGGGTAAGTAAGCCAATGGGGGACCAAATTTTGTAGGAAATGGGGTTTTAAGATATTCATAATGGACAATGTATTCGGTGGATATTTTGGTCGGGAATTTTAGAATAATTGCCCCTAATAAGGATTGAAGTTGGTAATCTATTATGAGTGTGCCTTCTGTGATGATTGTTTCAGTATTCCGTAAGACAAATCTATGGGTTAAAATTAGGACCGAATCCCCTTGAGCAACAGTGATGGTATCCTGTTCCCATTCCGTTGTAAAATTAACTTCAGACTGTGCACCTAAACTTTGACCCTCAATTAACAAAAAGATCAAGATAATAAGAAAAAATTTATTCAATGAATTGTATCGTTGACCGGAATATCTTCCCATTTAACCTATCGACTAAAAACATGGTATTCCCCATAATGTCAAAATCACTTGGGAAAATGGATAAGGTTTTTTCATCGGGTTCTTCTATAATGATATAATCATCGATAGAGGGGTCATAAAAATATAGTTTACCACTTTCCCCAAGGAGAAGCCAACCTTCTCGCCACGGTTGTATGTAACATTTATTTTCCGGTAACTCAATTTTATTTAAAATTTTTCCTGACCTTTCAATCTGATAAAACATCTCATTCCCAATATCCACGATGCCAACGGCGTTTTGGTTCCCCAAGGCAATATGAAATATGTCTCCAAACCTGTCTCGCCCATATGAAGTATGACCAATTTTCGTAATCATTTTACGATCTGATGAGATAAAATAGATAACCCAGTCTTGATCACTTGACACAAATAATTCCCCCAATTGGTTTACTACAATATGATTGGGGAACTGAATGGAATAAGGGAATAACAATTGTGTATCCAATGAACCCAAAAAATTTAATTTGCGATCAAACCTCAAGATTCGATGAGTACCGTTGTCACAGACATAAATATCGAGAGCTGGCGATGCGACCAAATCTGTGGGGAGAGAAAAATTTTCTCCTGCCTCTCCCCACCCACCGGCAATCCGAGGTTCTGTGCCGTCACCCGGTAGATAAATCAGCCAATAGTTATCATCATCAAGGAGATATAAATCTCCAAATTGATTTACCGCTAAAAATTTAGGTTTTATTCTCTTTGACTCGACAATTTGGTGAAGGGGATATTCAACCCACGGAGATTTTAGAAATTGAGATGTAAGACATGAAATACCTGCAAATAAAATGAGCAGGATGAGCCCGCATTTCTCACCAACAGATCTACTGCGACGGCGTATCTGTTCACGACTACTGCGTTTTCCTCGAAAAATGTACTCGACGTATTGTTCAATACACCTCCATGCATTTTTCTTCGGAAGCCTAGTATTCACAAACAGTTCCACCGTCTCGTTACGATTCTTGGTGAGAAATGCGAGTTAGAACATCGATTTTTTTCTGAATGATATTGAACCTAAGGATTAGTATCTGTCACAGGCTTATGAATAGAGACTTGCCTTGTCTTCACCAGGAAGTATGTGCCAATACTAATCATGACAATAGAAATCAATTGAGCCCCTGTTAATCCAAACAGATACTCATTATTTGTACGAATGAATTCAATAAAGAACCTCTCTAATCCAGCCAAAATTAAATACAAGTAAAAGACTGTACCTACAGGACTTGCTTTTTCCCTTATGCTCCACAAAATGGCGAAGATAACAAAACCTGTGCTTGTTTCATATATCTGAGTCGGGTGGACCGGAACCAAAGTGATGGGTATTCCCTTTGGAAATGTTAAACCCCACGGCAACGATGTTTGTACTCCATAGTCATCGCCCACCAGAAAACAGCCAATGCGTCCGATGGCATAACCCATGATAAGTAGAGGTGCAACAAGGTCGGCGAATTCAATCCATGATTCCCCCCTTTTCCTGAGTAGAATCGTCACTGCCAACATCCCTCCCATTAGTCCACCGAGAAATACAAGACCAGCACCACTAAAAATCATTCCTATCGGATCCGCAATAACACTTTTGTAATTTTCAATAAGGTAATAGACTTTTGAACCTAAAATACCGCCCAAAGCCGCCCAAAAAATAATATCCCCGGCAAACCCAGGAGACCTGCCAGTTCGAACCATTTGCTTTTTCAACAAAGCATAATTCACCATAAATGCCACAACAAGCATTGCTCCAAAAGAATAAATCTTAATGGGTCCAATCTCAAAGAGTACGGGGATCATTTTGCCTTATTCCCACATTTTGAGCAGAACTTATGTTGCGGTTTAATTTTATTTCCACACTTAGTACAGAATTTGCCGTTACTTCTTCCCTCGCCTTTCAATTTCTGCCCATGATTGGATCGCCAAAAGATGAACCCAATGATGAAAGTAAGTACTGCAAGTACAGCAATAGGTTCATAAGTCGGAAGCCGATACCTATCCATTCTAACGTTAGAAGTTTGAGATTGAACCGAAGACCCGGAACCAGCACCCAACATTTCCCGAAGCAAATCGACAGTTAACTTTCCACTATGGTTGTGGTAAGAAACTGATATATTTTTCGTCTCTCCCTCTGCTAACTCATGTAAATGGACTCGATAGTATGTCAAACCATGTTCATCTGTAAACTTTTCACTGTCAAACTCAGAAAATTGAAAGGATTCCTCTGCAACCAACGGTTCTTGAACGGCAATATGAAACTCACTTAGTGGTTGGCTGAATCTCAATTGTAAATCAAATTGGCGGATTTCAGAATCATCAAACGGATTATAGTAGATTTGTAATTGAAATTCCGTTTTTACAAGGGTAGTAGTAAGCCACTTTTCTTCATTTCTTTCCGTTATTTCGAGAGGCATGAGAGCCTCAGATGTGTCCACATGTCCCACTCCAACTGCCATTTGGATTTGTTGAGGTACAAGAATTTCAAATGGAAGTGGAAGACGGTTTTGTTTTACGGTACCGGTATAAATAACAAGAATACCAGGATGATCGTATTCTGGCCAGACGCCAATAATAAAATTCTCAAATGGGGAATCTTCAGCCCCGAACAAAATACTGCATAGCAGCAATGTAATGTAAAATTTCATCTTTTTCATGGTGGGCGAGTTTAGACAGTCTTCCGAGGATAATCAATATAAAAGGAGGCAAAACCAGCCATATTCTGAGTTAGACATGTCTTTTCGTTAATGAGGTAATAAAGTCAAAGTTCCAGGTGATTATTGACGGCAAAGAATATTATTCACTAATAGTCTATATGACTTAACTCAGCAATTACCAATGCAGCAGCAAATTACATTTCTGGGATTAAAAATTCGATATTCGGATTTTGCTTTCCAATATCCCACAAAGATTTATCTTTAGAAATCAATAACACCCCTTCTATTGCCTTTTTATATACACTTCATCCACGTAAAACGTTAAGCCTCAGGCAATCTTACCGCTTAACTCCTGCCGTTCATAAAAAGTTTTGCTTTATTCATTTTTACCTCGGTTCATACCAAGAATATATATAACATATTTTTTACATCCATAAATGCTAATAAGAAAGTCAGATAAGATTCCATGCAAAATGACCGGCATACCTGCTTATTGGGATGATGCATATAAAAAGTTGTCTACACTCGAATTCTGTCGATAACCTCCTTAGACTTAGCGATAACTTCCTTAACATCTGCATTTATAAACCGGCTATTTCTTAAGATTATTTCTCCCGCAATTATAACCGTATCTACATCGTCCGGTCGTAAACTATATACGAGATGAGAGATAGGATTCGTGGGTGGTGATGAATGAAGCTGATTATTCCGAATCAGCACAATATCAGCATCAAATCCTGCTTCCAACTGTCCAATACGATCCTCCATACATAACGCTGTTGCACCATTTCGCGTAGCCAGCTCGAGTACTTTTCCGGCAGGAAGAACGGTGGGATTTCCCTTATGGATTTTCTGTAATAAAGATGCCATCCGCATTTCAGTGAGAATAGAAAGGTTGTTGTTGCTCGCTGCGCTATCCGTTCCCAAGGAAATATTAACCCCCTTCCTGAGAAGATAGTCAACATCCATTACCCCAGCCGCAAGCTTCATATTAGATGATGGGTTATGCACAGCCGCCACATTGCGGGAAGCCAAAATTTCAATATCCCGGTCTGACAGATGAATGCAGTGTGCAGCGATGGTAGGTCGGGAAAAGACGCCGATTTCCTCCAGGACTTCCACCGGACTCATTCCATTGTTCTCAAGTTTGCAGTTTTCCACTTCTCCTTCGGTTTCAGACAGGTGGATGTGAATTCCAGTACCCACTTCCTCAGCATGGGAGACCACTTTTTCGAGATACTTTGGGGGGCATGTATACAAGGCGTGGGGTCCGAAATAGAATTTGATCCTATCATGGTCTTTTCCACTCCATTCCGACACAATGTCCACGGCTTGTTGAAGTTGGTTTTCCGGGTTAGCTTGAGTTCCGATCAATACTCCTGAAAGAACAGCACGAATTCCCGTTTCCTCGCATGCTTTTGCAGCCTGGTGGCTATGCCAGTACATATCGTTGAAGCAGGTGATTCCACCACGAATCATCTCCAAAACTGCAAGTTTCGTTCCCCAGTACGAATCCTCAGGTGTCAGCTTAGCCTCCATAGGCCAGATTTTTGTTTCCAACCACTTCATTAACGGCATATCATCAGCCACACCTCGCATCATTGTCATTCCGGAGTGAGTATGGCAGTTGATAAGTCCGGGGATAGCAATGTAATCCGAAGCATCGATTCTTAAAGCATCATCCCATCTTGAATCGTCAGAATAACTATCGCTGACAAAAACAATTTTGCTGCCATCAATGCCGATATATCCCGGACAAAAAACCTCCCTCCGGTCATTCATCGTCACGATAGTGGCACCCGTGATGATAGTTTTTGCCATTGCTCAAATAATTCTTCTAAAATTTTCCTGATATGGAGCTTTGCAAATCCCTTTTTCAGTAATAATAGCAGAAATCAAGTGTGAGGGGGTAACATCGAAGGCAGGAGTCAACACCTCAATATCGGAAGGAACTATGGATTTCCCAAAGGGTTGAGTTACTTCCCTCTTGTTCCTTTGTTCAATGGGAATATCCTCACCTGATCGAATTTGTGAATCAATAGTGGAAGTGGGAGCGGCAACGTAAAAAGGTATACCATGATACCTTGCCAATACAGCAAGATTATAGGTTC
Organism: Fidelibacterota bacterium; assembly: GCA_004124475.1. Classification (GTDB taxonomy): domain Bacteria; phylum Fidelibacterota; class Marinisomatia; order Marinisomatales; family SCKK01; genus SCKK01. The sequence continues at coordinate 24,164 of SCKK01000011.1, read as the reverse complement.
CAATTTTATTCGCTGTGTCACCATTCAGAGCAATTCGATCAGCGCCCACCACAACACATTTTATTTCTCCTTTTGCAAATAGCTGTGCAGCCATATTATCAGTTATAAGATAAAAAGGGATACCCGCTTTCTTCAACTCCCATGCTGTCAACCGGGCTCCCTGGAAAAGTGGACGTGTTTCATTGACGACAACATGAATTTTTTTACCACCCTGATATGCTGCATAAATAATTCCCAATGCCGTACCATAACCACCGGTGGCTAACCCTCCGGCATTGCAATAGGTCATTACTTTTCCCGATTCGGGAAGTAGCGCCTTACCGATAAAACTTAGTGAGCGACACATCTCAATATCTTCCCGGTGTATTGCTTCTGCCTCACAGATGATTTTATCTTTGACATCGACAACAGAATTCATTTCCTGAACGGATTTGATAATACGGTCAAGCGCCCAGGACAGGTTGACAGCAGTAGGACGAACTGAAGTAATCTTTTCGCTGATTTTTACCAATTCATCCAAAAAATAATCAATATCCTCGGCTTTGATTTTCCTGGATCCCAGGCAAATTGCATACCCTCCTGCAACACCAATAGCTGGAGCTCCTCGAATCGCTAAACGCCGAATCGCATCACAAACAACCTTATAATCTGAGGTTTCTACGAATTCTTCTTTCCATGGGAGAAGTGTCTGATCCAAGAATCGGAGAGAAACTCCGTTCCATTGAAGATGGTTCACAACACCATCCTTTATAAAATCCATGGTTAACTTTACTTATTCCATTGAACGAGAGAAATAACAAATTTTCGAAAAGTGTTCTACTCGCTCGAGATTCCAATAAGCTTCGTCCAAAGATTTACCCAAAGTTAGTACACCGTGATTGGATAAAATGATTGCATCGTGTTCTTTCACAAGATCCCGGATGGATTCAGGTACTTCCTCCGTTCCCGGTTTTGCGAAAGGGGCAACGGGGATATCCCCAAGTGTATATTTGATTTCTGTGAGTAAACAGGTTATGGTATTTTCTTCCAGAAGAGAGAAAGCAGTGCTATAGGGCGCATGAGCATGAATGACAGCAGTTGCATCATCACGTTGCCGGTATACTTCAAGGTGCATAGCTATTTCTGAGGTGGGATCGGTGCGTGAGTACTCGCCCAGCACCGGCTTTCCATCTTCATCCAATTTTACAATCTGTGATTCGTCTATTTCTGAGAAATAACTACCGGTTCCGGTAATATAAAACCCACCGTGGATTCTGGCGCTGATGTTACCATCATTGGCGACAACAAACCCCTTCTCATACAGTTTCTTACAAAGTTGGACAATATCTCTCTTCGTAACCATTATCAACCTTTACCCCGGCACTAAGACTACCTTCCCAAATTGCTGCCGGTCTTCAATATGGACGTGAGCTTTTGCTGCCTCATTCATTGAAAAAACACGATCAACGACAGGTTTAATTTTTCCTTGTGCCAACCACTCTACAACTTCACTAAAAGCTTTACGATCACCCATGGTCGATCCCAATATCGACAGGTTTTTTATAAACAGATGACGAAGATTGATACTCACATTGGCTCCGGTTGTCGCTCCACAAGTTACCAATCTCCCTCCCCTCCTCAGCGACTTGAGACTTGAATTCCAGGTAGCCTCTCCAACATGCTCAAAAACGATATCAGCGCCTACACCATCCGTAATTTCTTTAACCCGTTTATGTATAATTTCAGCCGAATGATTAATCACATAATCTGCTCCGAGAGATTTCGCCAATTGGAGTTTTTTTTCATTTCCGCCAGTGGCAATGATACGGCAATTATACAATTTTGCAATTTGGATGGCTGCACTCCCTACACCTGAACCAGCACCCAGAATAAGTATGGTTTCCCCTTTTTGTATTTTCGCTCTCCTGATAAGCATAGTATACGAAGTTAAAAAAACCAGTGGAAATGCAGCAGCCTCCTCAAATGATAAAAAATCTGGCTTTCTCTCTAATTGTTCGGAATTAAGCGCCATCAGTTCACATTGAGTTCCATCTTCTGTTTCTCCCAATATTCCATAGTCGGCACAAAAATTTTCTTTCCCTTCCTGGCAAAACTGGCAAATTCCACAGTAGGTACCCGGCTGAATGATGACGGCATCATCAACTTTCCAACCCTCAACTTCTTGTCCCACTTCACCTATGACGCCGGCTCCATCGCTCCCCATAATAATTGGCAAAGGATAATTGAATAGTCCATTCCGCACCCAGATATCCAGGTGATTAATTGACATTGCTTTCATTTGAACCAACACTTGGTTCGGAAGACAAAGTGGATCCGGTACGGTTTCCCATCGTAGTACCTCAGGTTTCCCGAATTTGTGTATACGGATAGCCTTCATTTACCTTTTGAATATTTTATTATCCAGACTGTATCGACCTGGTCCAATCAACATTAAGCTAAAAAACAGGATTCCTGACTCAATAGCATGATATGGACTTCCTTTCCCAGTAGTGATATGTGAGAGTGCAGCAAAAACCATAGTGAGTAACATAAAAAATAAAGCCGGGCGAAAAAGTAGCCCTAATGCCAACAATATTCCTCCAACGAATTCGGAAATCGCCGCCATAAATCCCCAAAATATATGGAAATTTTGAATCCCAACGCTTCCCATTCCTTTAATTCCAAGTTTAGCCCAATCATCAGGACCCCCCATTATTTTAGGATATCCGTGCAGAATAAACATGATCCCAATTCCTATACGCAGGATTAATAAGCCCATATCCCTATAGGGGTATATACCCAAAAAAAACCGTTTAATATTCAGCAAATGAAAGTTCTCAAATTTATTCATCCAGTTCTTCAAAGTCAGCATCCAGTATGTCCTCTTCTCGGATTTTTACTGATTCCCCGGAATCGGGTTTAGTATTGTTGATATTGATATTCTTTTTTCGTTTGGAACCTTTCAATAGAGGAAAGATAGTTCGGTACAAAAAATAAGCTACAATAAAAAACAGAATATACTTCATAGTTAAAAATTGGTTGTCGGATTAAAAAACTTAGTTCCAGTTACAGGTTGCTGAATATACCGGATCACTTCTTCTAAATCATCTTTGTTGTGAACAAAATCAAGATCATTGGTATTAATAATCAGGAGTGGGGAATCCTGGTAACGGAAAAAATATTCGTTATACACCTGGTTTAAAGCATCAATGTATTCCTGTGAAATATTTTTCTCAAAATCCCTTCCTCTGGAAATAATTCTCCCCATAAGGCAGTTAGTGTCTGCTTGTAAATAAATAATCATGTCAGGAGTTAACACATTTTTTTCAAGAAGGGTTGCAACCGCGTCGTAAAGGGGAATTTCCTTTTCATCTAAATTCAGGGATGCAAAGAGCCTATCCTTCACAAACATATAGTCTGTAATGACCAATTTGTGGAAAATATCTGTCTGTTTGATTTCCTGTTGTTGACGATATCGGCTTAACAGAAAAAAAAGTTGCGTCTGAAATGCATATCGATCTGGGTCTCTATAAAAATCCGACAGGAATGGATTTTCTTCAAATTTTTCCAACACAAGCCGAGCATTCAAATGTTCAGAAAGAAGCCTGGCGAGGCTAGTTTTACCCACGCCAATCACACCTTCAATAGCGATAAAATATAGATTTCTCAAACCAGATCCACCTCATTAATTCGGGTGATAGTCGTGTCATCTGGGCACATTTTCAACAACTCCAGCATAGTTAATCCGGAAACAGGACATTGAAATTCCGGCGCTATTTCTGTCATGGGAAGCAACACGAATTTTCTCTCAGAATACTTTGGATGAGGAATTTGAAGCAATGGATCTTTTACAACTTTTTCCCCAAAAAAGATGAGGTCAATATCGATTAACCGAGGTTCATACTTTTGTTTCCTTACCCTTCCCAGTTTTTCTTCAACATGAAGGCATTCTTTAAGGAAATCAACCGGCTCAAGATTCGTGGAAACCATAAGGGTACAGTTAATAAAATCAGGTTGATTCTTCAGGTACAACGGTTCTGAAATATAAAAGTGAGATGTTTTCTTTATTTGAATAGCTGGTAGTAAATTCAATTGATTTATGGCACAATTTAGATTTTTACGTTTATCATCTATATTGGAGCCAAGGCTTAAGTACACATTATCATATCGAAATGTGTCATCAAACCCTGGTAAAAATCTATCCACTATGAATAAAAATTGGTTGGAGTATCTATCAAGCCATTGACCCTGAAATGACAAAAAACAGAGTCAGAAATCACCCTGGTCTCTTTCTATCTCAATTTCAACGCTTCCCAGAACTCCCTTAACCGGTGCATGAGGTTTTCTTACCCTCACCAAAACACTATCAATATTAAACTGAGTTAGAATTGTTTTTGCAATATGATTTGCCAGTGCCTCCAGAAGATAATACTTTTTTTTGGTCAAACAATCGTGGACAGCTTTATAAACATCGGAATAGTCTATCGTATCGCGCAATTGATCCGTAGAAGCAGCTTCCAGAAGAGTTGTTCGAATTTCTAAATCAACCTCAAATGTACCTCCACGTTTTTGCTCGGATTCATCCGCACCGTGGTATCCATAAAAAAGCATATTATTTAATCGAATCTTACCCATTTCCCTCTTGTGTTTTATTTGAATTTAGTTGTCACGTGATGTATAGTCAAGGTTGATGGTACTCAATGAATAGGTACATTAAAAAAAGCCCCACAGGTTTAGTGGGGCTTTTCCCATAGAGATCCCTTTGGGATAAGGTTGTAGGATTTGGGTTGGTTTAATACATTCCACCCATATCACCACCAGGCGGCATCATAGGAGGAGTTTCTTTTTCCGGAATATCCGCTACCAATGCTTCCGTGGTGAGTAGTAACCCGGCAACTGAGGCTGCATTTTCCAGAGCCACTCGTGTTACTTTCGTCGGATCGATGATCCCTGCTTTAAACATCTGCACATACTTGCCTGTGAAAGCATCGAACCCGTAATCACCTTTTTCATTCATTACCTTTTGTGCAACGATTGAAGGCTCAAAACCTGCATTCTCAGTAATCTGTCGCAGTGGTTCCTCCATCGCACGGCGGATAATCTTAACACCCACCATTTGATCTTCCGACACTTTTATATCATCTAGTTTTGGAAGTGCCCGGATAAACGCTACACCACCACCAGGAACAATTCCTTCTTCAACTGCAGCACGCGTTGCATGAAGAGCATCCTCCACACGTGCTTTCTTTTCTTTCATTTCCACTTCTGTAGCTGCGCCAATATTCAAGACAGCCACACCACCAGAAAGCTTAGCAAGACGTTCCTGCAGTTTTTCCTTATCGTAATCTGATGTGCTTTTATCGATTTGCACTTTAATCTCATTAATACGAGCCTTAATCATATTCTCTTCACCGCCGCCAGAAATGAGGGTAGTGTCATCTTTATCGATAACGACACGCTTAACAGATCCGAGGTATGATAATGTGGTGTTTTCGAGTTTAAAACCCTGTTCCTCAGATATAACAGTACCACCTGTCAGTACGGCAATATCCTGAAGCATGGCTTTTCTTCTGTCACCAAACCCAGGCGCCTTAACTGCTGCAATCTTAAGAGTACCCCTGAGTTTATTTACAACCATAGTTGCCAATGCTTCCCCTTCCACGTCTTCAGCAATTACGAGAAGACTTGAACCAGACTGTGCTACCTTTTCAAGAATCGGTAGGAGATCCTTCATGGTACTGATCTTTTTATCATGGATTAGAATACGAGTATCTTCAAGAACAGTCTCCATGGCTTCAGTGTCCGTCACGAAATATGGCGATAAGTACCCACGATCAAACTGCATCCCTTCCACAACTTCCAGAGATGTTTCCATGGATTTTGCTTCTTCAACGGTGATAACTCCGTCTTTACCTACTTTCTCCATAGCATCAGCAATTAGATCACCGATAGCTGGGTCGTTATTTGCGGAAATTGAAGCAACTTGAGCAATTTCATCTTTTCCGGGAACTTCCTTACTCTGCTCCTCCAGACTTTTAACCACAACAGCAACAGCAGCATCAATTCCGCGTTTGATTTCTATAGGATTTGCGCCTGCAGCCACGTTTCTCATTCCCTCTTTAACAATGGATTGAGCAATGATAGTTGCAGTGGTCGTACCATCTCCAGCCACATCGGATGTTTTTGAAGCAACCTCACGAACCATCTGTGCACCCATGTTTTCCAGATTGTCATCTAATTCAATTTCCTTGGCTACGGTTACACCATCTTTGGTTGTCGTGGGTGCACCAAATTTCTTTTCAATGACTACATTTCGTCCTTTCGGACCCAGTGTGATTTTAACAGCATCCGCAAGTTTGTCAACACCGGCTTTTAAAGCGTTTCGAGCTTTTGAACCAAATTCAATTTGTTTCGCCATTATTGATATCTCCTCTCTAAGTTATCCATGTTTATAAAATGGCAAGAATGTCACTTTCTCGCATGATGACATATTCATTTCCTTCAACGGTAACTTCGGTTCCGGAGTATTTTCCATACAAAACCTTGTTACCGTTCTTTACGGTCATTTTAATTAAAGTACCACTGTCACTATATTTTCCAGGTCCAATGGCTACAATAGTCCCCTGTTGGGGTTTCTCTTGAGCTGTATCAGGTAAAATTATTCCACCGGTGGAAACTTCCTCGGCCGGTGCAGGTTCTACCACAACCCTATCAGCTAATGGATCGATTTTTAATGCCATTTTTGAGAACTCCTATTATTTAGTTATGGGTTAATAAACTATTAGTTTAAAGCATGCTAATTTATCTTCCGATTATAATATTTGGCAACCTTTTTTAGCACTTTAATATTCTGAGTGCTAATTGTAAAAAGTTACAACTAATCTGCATATTTTATCGAGAGTTTTTTAGGTTCTTAGTCGTAAATCGTGAATATTTGAATTCCGTTAGTTGACGGGTGTCTTGGTCAGATTGGGTAAGAAAGTAAAAAATATTTATATTCCGGTACTTCCAAATCCTCCGGATCCCCTTGCAGAATTATTAAGAAATTCCACAATTTCAATCTCAATTGGCGAACCATCTATTGCAACGAGTTGAAAGAGGCGTTGTCCAGGTTTCACGGTATAGGGACTACCTTTAATATTATCACAATATGCGATGATCTCGCCCCTGTATCCTCCATCAATCAACCCAATTGAATTGGACATTCGTAAAGGTGTTTTTGAAATGCTCGAACGGGGAATCAAAAAATATGGAACATCATCAAGAGACTCACAAGAAATTTTGTGATGGATAGGTTTGGTCTCACCAGGTTCAATAGTTGTTTCTTCTACAACAAACAGATCCAAACCGGCGTCTCCCCTATGAAAATGACCATGGTTACGATATAATTTCTCGACTTCATCTGAAAACGGTTTAATTTTTAGTTTCATGATTTAGACCTAAATCGGATAAGCTGTCCGTCGGCTGACGGATCCTATTGGAGAACCAAAAATCCCTTCGGGGGAATGATGAGTAAGGAATTATGAAAAAAGTTCAACAAATTAATCAATTTATGGGTATCAAACCCGCTGCAAAATTATCGTTAACATATTAGTAAGTTTAGTTTTCTATGCACCTAATTTACAATTGATTTTCGATTTGTTGAATTCAGAATGAAAAGAATTATATAGGTTTTCCAACCCCAAATTTTTTCCAAACCCAGTAAATCCCACTGCCTATGCCAATAAATAAAAATCCAAGCGCAGGCAAATAACTCCCCTGTTCCATATAAAAACGAATGACGCCCCATGAAACAAATAGAGCACTTCCAATGTAAGCGATAGGAATTAAAGGAAACAAGGGGGTTCTGAAATAATCCTTTTTTGATGAATGATTTTTCCTTTGCCTTCCTTTCTTCTTCAATAGTGATGAGATGGTCAAGGCTGAGAACAATACCATCACGACTGTTGCCGAATCGACAAGACTTTCGATATCCAGAAGAAATATCAACATCACAGTCCATACGCCTTGTATAACAAGTGCAACAACTGGCGTATGAAACCTGGAATGAACCTTTGCTGTCTTTTTAAAGAAAACACCATGCTCACCCATGGATAGGATCACCCTTGCCCCCGCTTGAACTGCAATAGAAAGAGAACTGACCACACTCACAAAAATAAGAACCGAGAGGAACTGACTCCAATTCTCTGCACCCACTGATCGAATAGCCATCAAGGGGACTAACGGCTCATTACGCATATGTTCAAGACCCAGAGAAGACAAAAAGGTATAGTTCACAATCAAATAAATTGCTGTGGTAATCATGGTTCCACCAATAAGCGCAACGGGAAGTGTTTTCCGGGGATTGTCGATTTCCCCCGCTAAATATCCCGCCACATTCCAACCGCTGTATGCAAAAAAAATGGGGATTAGTGCCCGTGAAAATCCACTAATCGGATCTTGAATTACTTTTGGCGAAGGTACTGGTTCAAGGGAAATTCCTTGACCTTGAAAAAGAAGATAAGCAAGAACAAACATACCAAAAAGTTTTATGACGGTCAGGATAGATTGAAATCTTGAGCCAACAGTAACACGTAGAAAATGAATGAAAGTGTAAAACGTTACCAGGATTAAAGCAATAACCTTCTCAGACAAGCCAACTGAATTTAAAACAGGGCTGATTTGAATTAGATATTTTGCGCCAAACAGAGCTAAGATAGCAATAGAACCACTTGCAAATATCACTATACTCATCCACCCATAGAGAAAAGCCGGGAACGCCCCATATACTTTATGAAGGTACAGAAAATCTCCACCTGTATGAGGAAATTTCGTTGCCAGTTCTGCAATGGACAAAGCTCCTAAAAGAGCCATAATTCCACCAAATACCCATGCAAGGATTAGCCAGTTTCCGTTAACTACAGGACTTGCTGCATAACCTGCTAAAAGAAAAATTCCAGACCCGATCATATTACCTGTCACCATAGCAGTGGCATCAAATGTTTTTATTACTCTTTTTGGACGATTTTGCATCGGAATATTAATGTTTTTTCAATCTCAATGAATCTGTTCAGAAATATATGAACGATAAGAAATTTAGAATATAATAACGATAGATTGGTTATAAATATATCGTTGTGAGGAATCTGATTGGGTAAACCAGGTAAGCCAAATCTATTAATTTATTTTACCTGATAAATTGTCCGAATCGGGAATGGTATTTCGATTCCTTCTTTTTTGTACCGTTTATGTAATCGTTTAATGAGTGCATGCGTCACGGCATATTGTCCTGAATAATCTTTTGCTCGCATTGAAATACGGAAATCGATGCTCGATTCACCAAAATTTATAAAAGTAACCATGGGCTGAGATTCGGGGACACCACCCTCCACCTCATCCATGATTTGTTTTGCTACTTCGAGAGTAACTCTTTCCACATGGTCCAGATCACTGTCATAACTCACACCACAGGAGACACGGACAATCAATTCCTTGACAGGTACGTCGTAATTAACCATAGTTGCACTGGATAGTTTTGAATTTGGCACGATAATTAGATTATTGGTTCGATCCCTTAAAGTTGTGTTCCTCCAGGCAATATTTTCAACCGTGCCTCGTTGACCGGAATCAAGTTCCACCAAGTCCCCGGGTTTCATTTTCTTTGAAAGAATGATATGAAGTCCGGCAAATAAATCGGATAGTGTATCTTTTAAAGCCAGGGAAATCGCAAGACCACCTATACCAAGCGCAGTAAGGACGGGAGTAATGGAAACACCCAAAGTCTGAAAGATAACCAGTAGTCCAATTACTACAATAATAATACGAGTCAAATTTGTGAGCATAGTAGTGGAAGGTAATGCCCCATCCGTTTTCTTTGCATACAGTTCCAACATCCCTACGGCAATTCTGGAAAGAGTGAGTGTCACTGAAAGTATAATGAATGCGAAAACAATTATTCGAATTGTACCAACCAGGTCATTGGATAGGGGCGTATAGTTAAGAGCAATATAAACGCCTACAAGAATGAACCATAGAAAAGACGCTGATTCAATAGCTCCCAAAAACACATCGTCTCCTTCCCATTTTGTTTTTTTTGCAAAGAGTTTTAAACGACGATGTACGTAAGTCTTAAAAATCCAGCCGAGAATAACTGCCATAATAATAATAATCAGTGGTGTTAAATAGATCATCATTTTGTTAAAATATTCACTCATAATCACTCCACATTACTCTAAAATATACAAAAAGTCATTCAGATATATAAATGAATTGACTTTAATATTTGTTTGACCACACAATCTCATTCTTATCAAAGGCTTGGACTTCGATTAGATTCCCATCATCATCCCAACTCATCAATTGTACAATATCCCCCATAATATGTAAACCTAATTGTTTGATTTTTCCATTCTCATAATAATACAATTCCGCTCCATCTTTCACATTTCTTAAATAATCTATCTCAGCTGCAAGCCGACCGTTAGTATGCCGTACTTGCTCTATACTTCGCTCGCTACGAAATCGATCAGGTTTTGGTCTTCTTCCGTGTTTATCCCACGTAATAGTCAACCGAATGGTATCAGCTTGGAACACTTTAATTTTACTAAACAATTCATTTTGGTTCCATGAAATATCTGAATGTGGAAGTCCACGAATGAAAATGTCGAATTTTTTCATTTCACCACTGGGATACCATTCAATTTGAGCACCATGCTGGAGATCTTCCACATATTCGGTTTCTGAAGCGACTTTTCCAGATGAATACCACTTAGTGACTTTTCCATTTAACATGCCCGTTGAATATTCTTTCTCCCATCGTTTAACTCCATATTGTGTCCAAAAAGTGGAAGTCCCTTGTAAATATCCATGTTCATACTTTTTTTCGCTTTTTTTCATTCCATTTGCATACCAAGTGATGGAGGTCCCATCTAATCCGCCATTGGAATAAGGATCCTTTGTCCACAAATTGCCATCAGAATACCATTGTCTGGAAACTCCATCTAATAAATCCTTCTTATATTTATATTGACTAACAAGTCGACCCTCAGAATTATAGGTCTCCCATTTTCCGATCTTTAGACCATCCTTATATTTTTTGTACTCGCGCAGAGTCCCATCTCTATCCGACATATACGCCTTTCCTTGCAGCTTTCCCTTAACGAATTTATATGTCGCTCGGACCTGTCCATTGCGGTACCAGTAGGTTATTACTCCATTTAGCAACCCGTTTTTATAAACTTTTTGTGAATCCTTTTGAGCTTTCTCATTCCACCAGATTGATTCACCATGAAGGCTTCCATTTTTGTAAGAACCTTCATATCGCTTTCTCTTGGCTTTGTCGAAAAAAACCTCTGACCCATTCAATATACCCTTCGAATATTCCTTTGTAGAATCAATGCTACCTTCACCATTCCGCCATGTGGACACCCCATGTAAAAGTCCTTTTTTATATGATTTTTCATATCGTTTTATCTCCTCATTATCATAAAATATTACAAATCCATTTAGTACACCTTTCGAATATTCCTTAGTAGAATCAATCCTGCCTTCCTCATCCCACCATTTCCACTCTCCAATAGGAACTCCTTTGCTATAAAATTGCTCCGTTAATTTTTTACGATTTTCATGCCACCGAGTAAGAGCGCCATGGATTCTATCCTTTTTGTAATTGATTTCCTCTAATAAGACACCAGATTCAGAATAAGTCATTACTCTCACGATTGTCGAATCTCCCATCTTCTTTTCAAATTGAATTTCCCTACGAATATTGTCCTCCCATGATTCTTTAACAACCAATGTGGGTGCACATCCAAACCACAGTAATAAACATACAGGAAAATATTTTATAATATAATCCTTCACTTGAGGTATTTACCTGTACTCCCAATTATTGCTTAAAATACAAATTGAAGAAAAAATAATACTTCATACAAACCTGAAAAAGTATTCTGCTAAAGTTTATACATCCCGACAGCATCCCCTGTCAATGTTCCGAGATAATGCAGCCCTTAAGGTGCCACTACATTTGTAATTTGTGACAATGTTTTTCCAGATGGATCATGAAGAGTATTTATTTTTTCACCCTCTCTGTTCAACCGAATCACCAAACCATAAGGTGTGGGTACTGGAGGAATCCATTCGGGCAGATGCATTAAAATTTTCCGAAGCCAAACTCGTGTCGCATAGATATTATCCACATCCCATTTCCGAGGAGATACTAGTGCAACCTAATAATTTCCTTCTCCACTCCCCATAATACCGTCTGGAAATCCGGGTAGATTTTCCACAAACACTTCTCTTTCTCCCTTTCTTTTCCCCTTTAACCAGAACCGGGTGATTTGATATTGACTTGTTTCAGCCACAAGCACAAAATCTTCATCAGGTGATAATGCAATGCCATTGGCAAAAAATAGCATATCAAGCAACACCTTTAAATCCCCAGAAGAAGGATCAAACCTTAATAACCGTCCAAATGTCCTATGGTTAAGATATCATGATAATAATCATTCATGAGTTTAGGTATGGTTGCATCAGAAAAATAGATATTGCCGCCGGAGGTTACATCCAAATCATCCACAAGACCAAAAGAGTGATTTTCACCGCTTTGAACAAGGGAAGTCACCGATCCATCAGGTGAAATAAAGAGAAGCCCAAGTGCACCATCTGCAACGATAAAATTACTATCCGGAGAAAACTTCAATCCCAAAGGACGACCTTGAGTATTAGCAAAATTCTGAACTGTACCATCGGTTTGAATGCTTTTAATCCAACCATCTTCATTAGCAGTATAGACAACGCCACCAGTAGTTATCGCAATATCTTCCGGTCCCACTAATTGACCTTTTGCCAATAGTTTTGTATTAGTCAATTCTTGATTTGGTGCAAGTATTCCTATCATTTGCGGCATTTCAGGAGGGTAAAATTGAACAGGGACAATATCGGGTGCCTCCACTAAGAGAAAACAACCAATAATAAACAAAATAGGAGCTCCCATTAAAATTAAAAGAAGGATTATTGTAGTTTTAATCAACTTCATCGCACAAACCTATGTATAATTTAGCAGAAAATAAAAGTTTAACACTAAAAAACGCTGTACAAAAATTACAGTATTAAATGGTAACCTTTTATACAGTTACCACAGGCTTCATAATTGCCCAATAATCTTTTAATCGGCCAATTCCTTCTCGTATTTCTTCTACGGAAATACCGGAATATGCAAATCGTATGAATTTCTGAGTTTCACCAGTAAGGGGTGTTCCAAAATGTTCTCTTGTGCAGAATGAAACACCAGTAGATTCCAATGTTTTGATCCGGAATTCATCGAGAGATTTCACTCCCATCCGATGATACACATCTGTTATATCCGGGAATAGATAAAACGTCGTGTTCGGTTTAGAAATCACAACCCCATCAATTTTTTTAAGCTCTTCCACCAATACATCCCGTCGTTCCTGAAGGGTAATCACGATCTCTTCAGCACCCCGTTGATTGCCACATAACGCTTCGATCCCAGCATATTGGATAAAATGATTGGTACATGATTCTTGGTTAACATTGAGTTTCGCAATGATCTCAACAATTTTTTTCGGACCAACTGCAGCACCTAATCTCCATCCTGTCATGGCGAAGGTTTTAGAAAAAGAATACAGAATCACTGTCCTTTCCTTTAAACCAGGAAATGAAACAATACTTTTGCTTTTGCCGGAATATCGAATTTTGAAATACGCTTCGTCAGAAAGAACCCACAGGTTATGACGAAGTATAAAATCTGCGATCCATTCCATCTCTTCGATATGGGATTCTGCCCCAATCGGATTTTGATAATTGTTATAAATAAAAATCTTTGTATTCGTATCAATGGAAAACTCTATTTGTTCTCTGTCAATCTTAAAACCCTCACCCGAAGATATGTAGCCATAAGGTAAGGCTCTGCCACCATGATAATTAATCTGTGATTCATAAATAGGATAGCCTGGATTCGGGTAGAGAACCCCATCACCAGGATTCATCAATGCTTGTATAAATTTTCCAATAACCGGTTTTCCTCCCGGTTGAATTGCTACATTTTCATGACCAAATTGTACACCCCGCTCCAGACCCACATATTCTGCTATCGTCTCTCTTAATGGAAGAATTCCAGCAGCAGGAACATACCCGGTTTTTCCGTCCCTCATGGCCCCTTCAGCAGCTTCGATGATATTCAGCGGAGTCCTGATGTCCATGTCTCCCAAATGGAATGGATAAACCTTATTCCCTTTTGCTTTAAATTCAGCGGCGCTAACTGATACCGCAAAAGCGGTTTCAGTACCCAAATTCATTAACCTGGTAGCAAACATTTTATCCATGTTCTAATCCTCTACTAAAGGAATTTCCATTTTGGGAACCGAACTTCTGATTCTTTCCAATCTGTCGGGTCTATTTTCGGCAAATTTCAATATCGCTCTCCACTGCCAACGTGCGGATAGATGGGCTTCATCTATGACTTCTTCTAAATTCCCTCCCCCACGCCAACGATTATCCCAATCTGCCGATACAGAATATTCTTTAACCACAGAATGTTTTATCCAGTTACTCATGAGATTGATGGCAGTGTTCGTGATGATCATGGCATCAGACCATTCATCATCTCTCATCACAGACTGCTTATACTCTTCCGATTGCGTTTCAAATAATCCCCAGGAAAGAGCGGCAACGATTTTTATGTTGGGACCGCCGTTCTGAATCCTGGGTAAAATGGTCAGTAAGTTACTAATCACACTGGTTCCACGAACAATGACTACGCCTTCTCTTTCTCTGTTAAAATCATAATCCTTTATAACATAAGCGCCTTTTGCCGCTTCAAAGTGAGAAGGCATACCGAGAGCTATTCTATCGGGTAATTCGATTGGGGGTCGTGTTAAATGAATAGCAATGATGGGGATATCCGTAGCTAAAGCTGCTCCAAGCATGACAGGAACTTCGTTGTATTCCCAAGGGTGGAGGTTTAATATATGTCCCGTTGGAAATAGTTGGGTTACCCCGGGGGAAAATATTCCAAAATGGGTACGGCTGTCTTCAGCAGTTTCCGGACCTGAATGTCCTGCTACCCATATAATCTTTCCCACCTTCAATTGGGAATCCTGTGCAACCTGACTGAATAATCGCATAGCGCCATATTTCAAATAGGAGAATGATCCATAAGTGCTGCATGCTGTGATGTATCCATTGAATTCTGCATAGGGATCTTCATCGAAATTTACAGTGGTAATTCCTGCCATAATCCCCGCATTGGCAAATTCGGTAATTGCTTGCGGCAAAAGCGTACCCTGTTGATTTTTCTCTCGATGAAACATCCCAAAATCATCTGAATCGTTCCACCCTTTCGCAAATCCGGATATGTTGGTAGAATCAGCAAGATCTGCTGAAGTGACTAAGACAAGAGGTCGTCCATATTTTTCCTTACAATAGGTATTCAACCAAGATCCAAAATTACCAAATCCTGCACGGTTTGGCGCCTTGGTGCCAGGTGGTTTGTACAGTTCCTCAGGATAATCCCGATAACTATAAATAACAGGATCATTTAACGGGTTTTCCCTGAATTTACTGCTGATTTCTTTATGCTCGGGGATACTTTCTCCCAATTCAATCAGCCGTTCGGATAAATATTCAGTAAGTCCGAGAATTTTATCGAACAGAAAAAAAACCGTCTCGAATGTATCAGCCATCTGCTTTTTATTCGATTCATAATCATCAAAACCCGGTTTATCCATATGTTCAAACTGAACACCATATTTTTCTGCGAATTCCCTTCTGGTGTTCCAAAATTCCAAAGAATTGCGTTTGTGGGGAGAACCATGACTTGCATTATCATATTTACCGTATCCTCTGCCTTTCCGGGTTTTCACCCATAACATTTTAGGCTGGTTTGGATCGATATCCTTTATTAATAATTCTTCATAAGCTTGAATGATGGATTCCCAATCTGTACCATTTTCTGTTCCAGCAACTCTCCAACCATACGGCTCAAACCATTCGACAGGTGTCCCCGCCATAATATTACTGAAAGGTCGATTATCTATCCCATAATCGTTCCAGTCAACCACATAAATGAGGTTTCCCAACCCAAGTCCGTATGCAGAATTCCTTGTTTCATGGGAGATTCCTGTAGTCAATCCACCTTCACCTTCGAAAGCAAAAACTTTCACATCTTCAGCGCCGGCGTATTTGAGAATAAATGCTTCTCCAGCCGCTGGAGCAGAACCATGTCCCGAGGGACCTGTATTGAACTTAAAAAACAAAGTCTTCCCTTCCATTTCGGCATGACCAGGGAGACCTCCTTGCCTCCTGAGAGTAAGAAGATCCTGCCAGTAAAGGGTGTACTTTTCACCCATAGGATTTAAGTATTTTGAATCACCAGTTTTCTTGTATTTCAGTCGTAAAGCTTCATTAAAAATCGCCAGTGTAGCATAAATTAGTGGATTCGTATGTCCCGCTATTAATAGAAAACGATCTGCAAATGTTTTCCCTGGATTACGGATATCCCAATGCATCACGCCCGATAGCAGGGTTGAGACCAATACATGCACTTTTGATCGCGACCCTCCTGGATGACCACTCTGACTGAGATTTAAGGAGATGTCGATGCATTGATCGATCATGTCTGCAATAACATCCCAATACTTGAATTCTTTTTTTAAATCGGATAAAGATTTCATCTATTTTCCCTTGAGTGATTTGCTAAATAGTGACTCTAAAAATTACAAAGAAAGACAATTATATTCGCGAGTTTATTATTACGAAAAACATGACATCTTTTTCCTAAAAATGTCATGTTTACATTACAACCACAAATGCCTATCCAGACTCCGATACTGAATCACCTCGCTCAGATACTGAGGTTGGATTTCGGGTTTACCTCCCAGATCAGCGGTCGTTTTCGTTACCTTCGGGATTCTGTCGTTAGCAAGTGCAATTTTAACCTTGTTATTTTCTATAGGTTACCGCATAATTTCCAGCCCGTTTTTCTTAAATTTAGCCAGCTAATGCAGGAGCAAAACACCGTGCTCAATCACGACATTCTCTCCCATCTGAAACACTGACATCCACTTATACCAATCAGTGAGATTGGATTTGCTAATAATTATACGGGGGTGTGGAGGAAGGCTAAAAAGATGGTAGGAATGGTACTTTATGCATTCCCATTGAATTTCTTAACTAAACCGAGAAAGTCTTCTCTTGCTATAGGTTTTGTAATCACAGCGTCAGCTCCTGCGTCATAACACTTCTTCTTTGTACTGTCACTATATGAGCTTATGACTACAATTGGGTTGGTATAACCGCTAGTACGTATTTCCTGTATCGCTGTAATGCCATCTTTGTATGGCATATTAATATCCATGAAAATTAATTCTGGTTGATGCTCAATGCATTTTTCAACGGCCTCATATCCGTCATGCGCAGATATTATTTCCCCATCGAAATTAGATTTCAAGAAGAATTGGAATAATCTATTGGTTGGAATATCGTCTTCCACTATCAAAATCTTACTGATTGACATTTTGTAAGCCATTGTTATTTTATCTCAAACGTGGAAGAGAAAAACTTCATAGTTGAGATGCCAGTTCTGTTTTCTGTACAACCTGTGCATATGATACTCCAAGCACTGCTGCCATTTCTTTTTTGTTATGTTGGTATTTCACAAGAAGAAAGGAAAAAAGGTCATCCTCAAACTTCTTGTTCGCTTCCCTCCAGGTTAAAGGAACCAGGGATTCAATATACTGCTTGAAAT
Organism: Fidelibacterota bacterium; assembly: GCA_004124475.1. Lineage (GTDB taxonomy): Bacteria > Fidelibacterota > Marinisomatia > Marinisomatales > SCKK01 > SCKK01. Next base: position 6,439 of record SCKK01000011.1, on the reverse strand, counting down.
AGGGGTTATCATGTAAACCCTCAAGGACCAAGCCCCGTTTGAGTCCAAGCTTTTTCTGGTATAGGAAATAGGTCCGGGGTTCAATCCCAAGCTTCTTGCACATTTGAGGTGCATTTCGAGACCGTCCCAGGTGAAGTGATAGGAGACCATTGTGAAAGAGATTTCGGATGTCCTTTAGGGATCGATCCATAGTAAAGCCAAAAACTTTATCCTTAATATTCACCTGAGGAATTCGTTGATTGTTTCTTAGAAACTCCACATAGGCATCCATGAGTTTCCTTCGGTATCCCATAAGCCTCAGACCCAGATCTAACTCTTTCTGAAGCTCAAGATACCCCTGGCCATAGAAGTGATCTGCCAGACCCATTTCACCCAATTTCTCGTAGCAGAGACCAAGTTTGTAGTAATCCTCGAAAGCCATATCCCGCATCTCATAGCGTGTAGTAAGTTGCAGTGACTGACTGTGATAGGAAATTGCCTCCCGATAATTACCACATTCGTACTCCAAAAAACCCAGATTTTGAAGGGCAAGGCTCAATTGGTAGGTAGATAATTCATTTTGTATAAGCTTCTTAAAAAGGGATCTAGCTTTGCTATATTCCCCTTTTTTAATAAACAGCCATCCTCTGTCATTCAATACTTCAAATCGATACTGAGGCAATGATTTCTCAATAGAAACAGACAAAGCTTTATCATAGCATATATTTGCAGATTTATAGTCTTTGAAATTGACATAAATTTCCCCAATATGTCTGTGGACACGTCCCAGGCGAACTTCATCATGCGTCTTTTTATAATGCTCTGCTGATTTATTTAGAAGTGCTAAGGAATGTGTTGGGTCGTCGAACTTAAAGCACAAACCAATGCAAGTTTTTATTCGCCAAATGAGTAGATCATTCTTCGTCATGGTTAATGCCGATTCCAGAACAGATATCGATTCCTTTGTATAACCAAGTTTTCGCAACAAATTTGATATTTCCATATATGTATATGACATGACATCATCTGTGACATCTTGATCTAATGCTATGTTGAAAGCGGCAAACGCTTTCCGGTAATTCCCATTGAATGTATAGATACCACCAAGACATGCCCAGGCGATTCCCAGAAGATTTAGATCCTCAAGTTTTAAAATATGGGATACATCATCTATGGCACTTTTTTCGGAAATAAGATTCAAGCGATAAACAATCTCTGTCTTTTCTAAATACTGGTTAATTTGAATCCGATCAATCAACTCTTCAGGAGAAGGCAATACCTCAATTGTAGGAAAAAGGGTTCGTATGTCAAGTGGGATGAGATTGACCATTTTTATTTATCCTTTATCTTCGAAATGGTTATACATTCTGTTTGTGGATAACACAACAGGTGAGAAGTCCCTATTTCCCTTTACTGAATAAAGATTCAGAAATAAAACTTGTGAAATCTTTAGTAGACATTTGATGTAAGTGATCATTTATCTTATTTACTCTTAACTCATATTAAGGTATAATTCTTTAAAGATCAAGATTTATTTTTAATTTTATTAAATATTTTTCTCTATATATAAATTTATGGTGATAATTTACACTACGTTGGTGACGGCTCCTGCATATAACCTTGCAATTGAAATAAATCAAATATGGTCGTAAACTAATTTATTCATTTGTCGCATGGATAGCAGATGATCTGATATGACTAAGCAGTTACACTCTCTTTTCGGGATTCTACTGGTTTGGCTTTTTGTTTTGACAAACCCGTTGGAATCGCAACTATCGTCATTACAACATGAACCACATTTGAATTGGCGTGTCCTCCACACCCAGCATTTCTTGATCTATTACCCGACTGAATTTGAGGAGCTGGGTCATAAAATAGCAACTATCTGCGAAGAAGTATATGAACCTATCAGTCGTTCTTTGAATTACCATCCAGGTCGAACACACGTGATTGTTCATACTCGCATTGATTACCCTGACGGTATAGTCTCCTTCTTGCCATGGCGAATAGAATTGTTTGTGACAGAACCTCAAGGAAATATTATTGGTTCAGGTGACTTATGGTTAAGGGTACTTATCGCACATGAATTTACTCACATTGTGCATTTGCGGAAGCACAAAGGACTTTCGACACTTACCTATCCCCTATTGGGCAATTTCAATACTCTCTGGCAATTAATCGGACCAATGTGGTTTTCCGAAGGGTTGGCTACTCTCAATGAAAGCCGGTACAGCTCTGGCGGTAGGGGACGAACTCCTTTCCATTGGATGCAGATGGCCGCACCTATTCGAGTTGGCAAGCCATGGCGCCTGGAGAACACAAACTATGGTAGTCGCATGCGCATGCCACAAAAACACATGAAATATATCTCAGGATATTATCTATCGTATTATGTCAATGAACAGTATGGTTCCGATGTCTGGACTAAAATCTTGGACCGATATACGGCATTTCCTCTTTTTGGGTTTGGTAGGGCAGTCAAGTCTGTCACTGGGAAAAGTATTAAACAGATATATAATGAAATGTTGGAGGGATTTGACACTCGAGGCATCAATCGAGATTCCTTTGCTCCGCCAGAACAGATATGGCGAATGCCAAAAAATCCTGAAAATCAACATTCACCCCGTTGGGTGGATCAGGATCATTTGATGATATACCGAAAAAGTTTCGATGATCTACCCGAGTTGACATTGATTGATCGCTCGGGCAGATCCCAACAAATTCGAGAACGTCGCCTGGCTAAAATAGATAACAGCTTTACTATAGGGAAGAAAGTTCTGGTATGGGCTGAATTGCATCCACACCCACGCTTTTCCGCAACGATCTTTTCTGATTTGAAATTTTACGATCAGCGAACCGGAAAAGTCCGAGCCTTAACTCACAATGCACGACTGTATAGTCCTGATTTATCACCGGATGAAACGCGAGTTGTAGCTATCCAGACAGTGCTGCCAACCACGCGATTGGTTACAGTTTCCCTGAAAAATGGAGAAGTCAGTTCAGTTTTGGAGATTCCGTATACCACTATTTTAAATCCTAGATGGTCACCAGATGGGGAATGGATTGCCTTTGCACTCAAAGATTCAACCGGTCAGCAGGACATTGCCATAGTGGAGGTTCGAACGGGTCGTTGGCGTTATCTTTATCCGTCTGATATCCCCCATGACAACAACCCGTGTTGGACCCCAGACAGTCGATATATTCTGTATACATCGGATTTGTCAGGTATCTTCAATATATGGGCTGTAGAAGTTGCCACCGGAAAGCGCTGGATGGTATCTGACTCAGAATTCGGAGCATTTACTCCTGATGTCTCTCCGTATGGTGATGAATTGGCTTTTAAGAACTATACTTACATAGGTTTCATAGCAGTAACCATAGCGCTAGATTCGACCCGATGGTTAGAGGAATCTGCTGTTCAGCCATACATAAATCCGCTCAAATTTTCAGCCAGAGATACAGCCAATCTAATCTCCCATCAGCCCTCCATTATTCCTTCAAAAATAACAGCATTTCAACCGTGGAAACAGATTCTAGTACCTCAGGGATGGATTCCATTTCCTTTTGAGGATGAAAACGGTGGTGCAGTTGCGTTGTTTGCTGTCAGTCAAGATGTACTTCATCGCAATATCTGGCAGGGAAGTTTCGGATTGTCACCCAAAACTCTTCGCACCTCAGTTGATTTCAGTTATACGTATAGAGGCTGGTGGCCAGAATTTAATGTTCGAGCTTATTCTTTGCCTGTACGGGTTTCGGATGTGAATAACACCGGTTGGTGGCGAAAGCGCGGTATCGAAATTGCTGCAACACTACCCCTTGTACTTGAAAGAAATACCTATGAAACCTTTTTCCAACCCGTATTTCGACTAAAGCACCACACCAAGAGCCATTCAACCGGAACTCCAAAGCTTCAAAATTATCGGGGTGTACAGTTAGGTTTTGATTTTGGGCGAACCGGACAGGGACTAAGGGACATTGTACCTCATCGAGCTTGGTTCATTACTGCATTTGCAGATTGGAGTAGTCCATCCCTAGGAAGTGAATTTAATGGACAGCAGTTTAGCAGCCGTTTGAATGTATTCTTGCCAACCGCAATACAGCACCATCAGATTGAATTCCTGGCAAAGTTTCAGAATAGACGGGGAAATTTCGATTACGGATTCTATGGCGCTTTACCTCTCGGCCACGATGATGATCAGAAAAGAAATCAACTTCGGTTAAGACTGGCATATATCTTACCCATCGCATACATGGAAAAGCCGATTCCCTTTCTCCCTATTTTTTTAGATTACATTGATGCCACGGTGTTTTACGATTGGGGTACAAGCTGGGAAAGGGGCTTAAACACTCTTCAATTGAGTGAAACGGCACGCTATTCGACTGGAGTACAAGTGACAGGGATCAACTACTTCTTCCAGAGGTTCAGGGTGCGCCTGGGGATGGCGTTTTTCTATCACTCGGAGGATAAGTCTTGGGACACAGTCCCTGTGATTGAATACAATTTTATGTAAATAAGGTATAGATCATCCAGAGAAAATTGACAGAGTATAGACTTTGATCCGGTTATATCAGTCTTATAGCAGTTTTGCAAAGAAATGATACACTGCTTTCCCCAATAGACGTATCTAGAACATAGCTACGCGAATTGATTGAAAAGGCTGAGGCTAAGGCTGAGGAAGTGGTGAGTGGTGAGATGTTTTCGTCTTTCGGTTTGGGTAACGATGCCCGTATCGTATGTCGTTGTTGGGTGACGTAACCGTAAGTCAAAAGCCTAATTTCGAAACTGGCTTCTGCACAGCATCCTGTGGAGTAACAGTTCAACGATTAATGAATGAGTCCCGAAGTTTCGGGATCATCGATAAACATTGTTCCGTAGGAACTCTTATGGAGAAATTCCCCGCCTGACCATGTGCTCAGTCGGGCAGGCCTGCCTGACGGTAGGCAGGCGATACAGTAAAATAATTGATATCACACTATTTCCTAATCAGGACAGATATTTACGCATTGTTACCTATAGATGATGGAATCGTAAAAAGTATAAAAAGGCCGTCGTTGTCTGCTCCCGACCAGTCGGGATCAGACAGGCGATCCCGATTTACCTGCCCGCCCTTCCGAGAAGGTAACAGGCGGGTCGGAAGAAGCAATCTGATATCTCCAATTGATGTTATTAAAAGATTACTTCGTCGCTACCTGCCTACCCCACTACGTGGGTGGCAGGTGGGTGTTCCTCGTCCGAAGGACCTTGTGGGCAATACCGTTTAATAATGACCTTTTACGAGTTCGTCATAGATAAGATGACACCAACATCCAACTAACAGACATTTTTTCTATGCTATTAGCTTGGTTATCTCACTGTATTTATGGATAATACGGGATGACATATTTATCCGCCAGTGAGCCCCTTGAATATGGTCACTCTATTCGAATATCTTTCGAGAAACGTTTACAAGTTATCACTTGTGCCTGAATTAGTCAGCATCCCCAATAGTCCTCCTTTATCTATAATTGATAGTAATGTTTTGTTTCGTGCGACAAGATTAACCATTTTGGTTAGCACCTTATTCATTTTGGTTAGCTCCTGATTCATTTTGATTAGCACCTGATTCATTTTGATTAGCACCCGACTCTAATACCTCAGAAGATTCACTTGAAAGAGGATTAGCAAAGTCACTGCATGCCGGGATTACCAATAGCAATAGTGAAAGTGCAAAGATGTACTTTTTTTTCATGATTCTTTCCTTTCTTTTTTACTTGTGAGTGAATTATAGTAGTGAATAATATCCTACAAAACAAGAAAATATTTAATTATTATGAATAAATATTCATAATATGCAAGTAATATCTCTGTTTCAAATCATAAGTCATATCTTTATTATCCTTCTATCATATTTCACGTTCATCATTTGACAGAATATTAAGTTCTAAGGTATATGGTAATGGTGGATAGCTTGACACAATTTCTTTTACAGAGCTTTGCAAGATGACTTTGTGACATCTAGCGTTCACAACCACAGTTGTCTATCTAAAATCCAGTCCTGTCATTCCAGCGCTTTGATGGATATACTGAATCCCAGCAGCATATTCCAACTCCAAACCTTTATTCACAGCCTGGATTATTCTCTCTGTTGATAATTCCACAATATATCCTCCTCATGCTATCAAAGTGGTTTATAATAGCTAGTTATCATCCTAAAATAATGTAACAATTTCTCAAAAAAATCTACTTAACCTGTTACTATTGACAACTTCGCAAAAAGTACACCATTCTATTTAAACTGTTTGAGCAAGATATTCGAGTGTTCGAGCATCATGTCCAACAAACTCTTTGTATGAGCAACCATTGGCGATATTTTGACGCCAAATATAGCCTAAATCGCCGAAAAAGACAGGAAAGTGATGCAATCTGCGAGTTTTTCCGTACATACGTTGCTGTTCTGAACATATTGATCCCAAGAGCCTT
>SCKK01000010.1 GCA_004124475.1 Fidelibacterota bacterium | reverse complement strand
TGTGCGGGTTTCACCTTCACTTCATCATCAGATTTATCTAAAAGCTGTTCAATCAGGAAAAAGCCTTAATAAGTGGATTAATGAAACATTGAAAAACCACATAACATCCAGTTAACCTGACGTGAAACAGTCGGGGCAAGAATTCGGTGTTTGAGAGAAAAATGAATATAAATTTGCAAAGGGAAAGTCTTGGGGTGAAAAGTTTCACGCAGGTTATTTTCATCGTTAGACGCTGAATATTTCTTATGATAAAAGGAGGCAATATGTCTTTACAAAGGTTAATTTCATTTGTCCTTATTTTGCTTCTTTTTCCTTGGTCTTTTCGAGATGCCTCAGTTGAGATTTCATGGAATGTCATAGGTCCAGGCGGCGGAGGCTTCCTAACAACCATAGAAATAAGCAGCGAAAATCCCAATGTTGTCTATGTTGCTTGTGATGTTGGCGGAATCTACAAAAGCACAAATAATGGAGAAAGCTGGCAAATTATAAACAACGGGTTTACTAACTATATCGTACAGGATATTGCTATTGATCCTCAAACCCCTGCTACCCTGTACGCCGCAACTCAGGGTGGTGTATTTAAGAGCATTGATAAAGGTGATACATGGGTAATAAAGAGAAATGGATTCCCTCCAACATCAAAGTGGTCATTCAGTTCCCTTATTGCTGAAATATTAGTAGATCCTGTTAATCCTAATATCGTTTACGCTGGAGTTGGAATGCCTCAAATCATGTTTGGACCTAATGAACTACCCTGGACAATTGTAGAAGAAAAGGGCGTGATTTATAAAAGTACGGATTATGGTGAATCATGGTCAAAGATTCAAAATACCGGCATAAATAGTAATGCTACGGTTTACTCCATGGCGATTGATCATAATGATCCTACGGTGCTTTACGTTACTACTGAATATGGAGTTTATAAAAGCACTGACGCAGGAAATACTTGGCAGTCGAAAATTACAGGCTTGCCACATCTGAATACCCGAAACATTATTATTGATCCAACAAATTCAGATGTACTTTATTTGACGATATGGGCAACACCGGGAAGCGTTTCCTGGGAAGGCGGCGTGTATAAAAGTACTGACGCCGGTGAGAGTTGGGCAGCAAAAAATGATGGATTGGCACAAGCTATGGGTGATCCTTCAGAAAGTATTAATTTTACTTCAAATTATAAAAATATAGTAATTAATCCGCAGGATTCTCAGGTTCTTTATGTTGCCAATACCAGTTTTAGGACCGACCCTGGTATTTTTAAAACAACCGATGGCGGTAATAACTGGACGTGGGTTACAAGGGATACTGGAGCAAATATGAATATAGAGTCTGGCTGGATTTTTTGGGCGTCTCCGGTGGCTTTTTGCCTGGCAATAGACCCTGGTAATCCGGATAGAATTTTTTTTGGTAATATGATGATTCTATATAAAACTGAAGATGCCGGTGAATCCTGGGTGCAGGTATACACTGATTTAATTGGTTCAGGATATTGGCAGGGGAGAGGATTTGAAACAACGGTTGTTAAAGATATTACTGTTGACCCTGCTAATTCTAATAATGTTTATATTAGTTATGCGGATATTTGATTTCTTAAAAGCACTGACGGTGGAATATCATTCAAAAGTACCGGGAAGACTGGATATAATTGGATAATCGATGCTTACGTAGTTGTTGTTGACCCTGCTGAAAATAATATTCTCTATCTCGCAACAGGTATATGGACAATATATCAGGGAGAGATACGTAAAAGTACTGACTATGGTGAAACATGGAATGTCATTGGTGACTCTAGTAATGGATTACCCAACGCCCAAGTTTTGTCTTTAGTTATTGATCCAAACAGCGATCTTGATTCAAGAATACTATATGCCGCAAGCTACGGAAATGGTATTTATAAAACTACTGATGGTGGCGTAAGCTGGTTTCCGGTTAATAATGGATTGGGAATAAACCGCAATATTAGTAAAATAGTTATCGATCCGGCAAATTCTAATATATTGTATGTTGGAATTGAAAGCTACAATGTATTCTCCGGTGAAAATATAACAACCGTACAAGGTGGTATTTATAAGACCTCTGATGGCGGACAAAACTGGATAAGAATTGATACAAATCCGCCTCAAATAAGTGTTTCGGATTTGGCAATAAATCCGACAAACTCTAATATAATTTACTCTGCTGTCAGAGAACATCTCGACGTTAATCAGAAAATAATGTATCGTGGAGGTGTGTATAAAAGCACTGACAGGGGAAACAATTGGATAGAACTTAGTAGTGGTTTTGGTGATAATGATAACCTTAACGTAGGAACATTAGCGATAAATCCTCAGAATCCAGAGATTATTTATGCAGGAACTTTCGATCGCTACTACCATGATGAAAGTTCTGGCAGAGGAATCTTTAAAAGCACAAATGGCGGTGTCAACTGGACGCCAATAAATAGTGGTTTGAGTAATTTAAATACGAACATAATTACGATTGATCCATCAGACCATAGTCGTCTTTACGTGAGCACAGAAGGAAATGGCGCTTTCATAGGAATTGATGATATTTTTACAAGCATTGATGATCAATATGAAAACGAAATCCAGATACCTGAAAAATTTTACATTGAACAAAATTATCCCAATCCATTTAATCCAGTAACAACCATTTCATACCAATTGCCGAAATCTGCATTTGTGAATCTTTCCATTTACAATGTTACTGGTCAGTTTGTTGAAACTCTATCGAACGAACATAAAAGTTCTGGTTATTATTCGGTTGAGTGGAATGCTAGTGGTGTTGGTTCAGGATTGTATTTCTATCGAATCGAAGCTGGGGAATACACAGAAACGAAGAAGTGTGTGATACTCAAATAATGAGGGTAACGGCAGTCTAACCCACGCTCGAGGTGACCCCGAAATCGTTCGGGGCCCCTCAGCTTATCCGTTAGACTTAATTATTTCAAATAGTTATACATTAAAGCCTCCGAATTTCAGGGACTTTTCCATTGTCAGAAAGGGTCGTAATGGAAGTCCTAACGTGATAGCATCGAACCGTTCTATTTTTCTATTTTCCAAAAATCCTCAATTTTTCAACAGCGTCACTGTATCTTGTTTTAGACCGGAAGTTAGACCTTACAAGGAGGAGGTATTCCCCGCCTGTTTCCTTCTCTAAAGAGCGGGCAGTTATATAGAAAACCGCTGGTTGTCAGCGGCTTATCGGTTTTCAGGTATTTTGAACCTGTCTTGCCTGCCCGCCACCTGTCTACCGAAGCGACAGCACAGACAGGAAAGCACCAAGGAGGGTGGACGCTGTAGGATTCGAACCTACGACCCCCGCCTTGTAAGGGCGATGCTCTGAACCAGCTGAGCTAAGCGTCCAAAATACTTCTGTTAAAAATCTCCTGAGAATCCAGCGGAGAACCTGTGACCTTCCCGACACAAGTGTCGGGATGCTCCCTGCGTACCTATAGGTGAACCAATCGTTCTCAATATTCACTTAATCGGGGATAAGCGTTAAAATTATTTATTCTTCGCTTTAGAATTGGAGCTCTTTGGAAAAGCGCATCCTACAACATCAGAGACTTCTTTTACAAAGTGAAATTTCATGTCTTTCAAAACTTTGCTTGGAATTTTTTCCAAATCCTTTTTGTTAAGAAATGGAAGAATCACTTCCCTTAAGCCAGCCCGGTGTGCGGCTGTGACCTTTTCTCTTAAACCCCCAATAGGAAGAACTGCACCACGTAGAGTAATTTCACCCGTCATAGCCAACGTTTCTTTGATAGGACGATCTGTCAATAGCGAATAAATAGCTGTGAAGATGGCAATGCCGGCTGACGGACCATCTTTAGGAATTGCACCGGCGGGTACATGGATGTGTATATCAAACTTTTCAGAAAAATTTGGATCAACTCCTAGTTCCTCTGCGTTTGCTCGAACATATGATAGGGCTGCCTTTGCAGACTCCTTCATCACATCTCCCAAATGACCCGTTAGTTCTAAATTGCCTTTCCCAGGCATCTTGGTTGACTCGATGAAAAGTATATCACCGCCAGCAGATGTCCAAGCCAGTCCAACTACCACACCGGGCTTATTGAGACGTTCTGCCGCTTCGTAGAAGAACCGTTGTGCACCCAGGTATTTCTGAACTGTAGCTTTTTTTACTTTAACAAGACTTTTGTAACCTTCTACTTTTTTCCGGGCAATCTTCCGACACACATTTCCAACTTCCCGTTCCAGATTTCTGACGCCTGCCTCCCGCGTGTACGACTCGATTAATTCTTTAATTCCCGGTATGGTGAATTGAATATCTTTTTCTGTCAATCCGTTTTCTTTCATCTGCTTTGGAATCAAATATTTCCTTGCAATCTGGATTTTTTCTTCTTCAATATAACCTGTAAAATCTAAAATCTCCATCCTGTCTCGTAAAGCAGGAATAATCGGATCTTTTATATTAGCCGTAGCGATAAACATCACATTGCTGAGGTCAAAGGAGACTTCAAGATAATGATCACTGAAAGAAAAATTCTGATCTGGGTCTAAGACTTCAAGAAGAGCCGAAGATGGATCACCTCGAAAATCGGCTCCTACCTTATCAATTTCATCCAACATGAAGACAGGATTATTAGAACCGGCTTTCTTCAAACTTTGAATAATCCTTCCGGGCAGTGCACCAATGTAGGTACGACGATGACCCCTGATCTCCGCTTCATCCCGAACACCACCCAATGAAATACGCACAAATTTCCGATTCATAGCTCTCGCTATTGATTGACCTAAAGATGTCTTGCCTACTCCCGGAGGTCCCGCAAAACAGAGAATAGGTCCCTTTACCTTTCCATCACCTTCGATTTGTTCTTTGAGCTTTCTGACAGCCAGATATTCTATTATCCTTTCTTTCACATCATCAAGTCCGAAGTGATCTTCATCCAAGATTTTTTGAGCCACCTTGGTGTCAACACGGTCTTCCGTTGAGTTGCTCCATGGAAGTTCAACCAGCCACTCTAGGTAAGTTCGAGATACTGAGTGCTCTGGTGACTGAGGCGGAATTTTTTTAAGACGGTCTAATTCTTTCATGGCAACTTTCTCTGCTTCTTCACTCATACCAGCCGCCTTAATTTTTTCTTCCAGTTCTGTAATTTCAACAGCGTCCTCATCCTCACCCAACTCTTTTTTAATTGCTTTCATCTGTTCCCGCAGATAATACTCTCGTTGGGTTTTTGATATTTCATCCTGAACTTCAGACTGTATTTTTTCACCCAATTGGATTCTTTGAATCTCCCGGTTTAATAACACAGTCGATTTTTCAAGGCGAGCTTTAACATCCAATTCTTCAAGAATTTCCTGTTTCTCTTTGGTCGGAATAGTCACCAGCGATATGACCCTGTCTGCCAGCCGCCCGGGCTTTTGAACATTTGCTAAAATTCCTGAATGTTCTTCAGTCAAATAAGGCGCAATTTTGATGAGTTCTTGAAATGTCTTTTTAACATTCGCAGACATAGCTTCTACCTCAATTGTATCAGTTTCTTCATCTTCTATCCGCTTCACTACCGCTCTGAAGTAAGGATTTTGTTGAATAAATTTAAGTACCTTTACTCTTTCTAATCCTTGAATGATGGCAGACTTACTATTGTCTGGCATATCAAATACCTTTAAAACAATTGCAAGCGTCCCCCATTCATAAAGATCACCAGGCTCCGGATTTTCCATCGAACCATCTTCCTGAGCGATTACAACAATCATCTTCTTCCCTTGAGGAAGATCTGCAATTAAGTGTAATGATCTCTCACGACCGATGTAGGTAGGAATTACTTGTTGTGGAAATAAAACCGTATTTCGAAGGGGCATAACCGGATAGGACTCCGGTATGGATACGTTGGTACCGATTTCTTCTTCCTCTGTCTCTTGTTCTTTGTAATCTTCAGACATATTCCCTCTAATTTTTCACTAGTTCACACAAATATCATGCCAATTCCATTTGGCTGAAATATTGTCATATTGTTATCCCATAATTTTTAAACAGCTAAACACCGTTTAGTTTCTGAATACTGTCAACAAAATTATTAAAGCTTTCATACCAATGGGTAATGGTTTCTATAGGACCAACAAGTTTGAAATAATAAATATTTTGAGGTGTTTGTACTATGGCAGCAAGCAACCGATAATTCGGATTGTTCACCCTTTGGGACATGGGCATACCTGACCCTATAAATGTGCCAGAGACGTCAGCCAATGTGATCCTTATCCCATTGACTGATTTTTGATCAATAGTAGCTCGATTCTTTGATAGTGTTCCATCAGGCTGCTGAAATTGATTAAACCAACGATCTAAATTCGCCTGTACACTTCCTCCGATATTTGAGAATACTGCCAATTCCCCCGCTTCCTTTCCAACCGGTGATCCGGGAAGTCTGAATTGACCGATACGCAATGAGGTTGAAGGCTGTTCGACTTTCCACCCAGGGGGAATATCCATCAATAATTCTCCGAGTACAACCTGGTTTTCACCCACTGAAGGGGTAAAAGCTTGTGTTCGGGAAGGAGTAGTCCTTTTTATATTCGTTTGTGAAACTTGGTCAGAAGGTTGCAGTGATTTCACCAGCCAAACCAGTACCAATCCCGATATCAAAATAGCCCCATATACCATTAACTTTTTATCAATCATAATTTCCTGCCTTGCTCATTAAAGCTTGTTCATCTGCATGATAAGAGCTACGAACCAACGGTCCCGCTTCCACACTCTTTAATCCCATTTTCAAGGCGACCTTTTTATATGCCAGAAATTCATCCGGATGAACATATCTTTCCACCGATAAGTGTTGTCGAGTAGGTTGTAAGTATTGCCCAATTGCCACAATATCACAACCGGTCTCCGCAATATCAGTTAAAAGTTGAAATACTTCTTCACTGGATTCTCCCAATCCAAGCATGAAAGCCGTTTTTGTTCTAAGACCAAATATCTTCGATTTTCTCAACACATCCAGTGACCACTTATATTTAGCCTGAGGTCTCACCTTATTGTAAAGCCGTGAAACAGTTTCCATATTATGCCCTAATATTTCAGGTTTCGCTCGAAATACTGTGGTTAGATTTGAGTCATCATTTTTAAAATCAGGAATAAGAACTTCTAAGGTACAATCCGGATTAAAATCATGTATCCACTGAATTGTTTCAGCCCAAATACCCGCTCCACCATCAGGAAGTTCATCTCTATTTACCGATGTGATAACACAGTGACGTAATTCCATTTGTTTTACTGCCAGGGCTGTTCTCCTTGGCTCATCCGGATCGGTCCATGTAGGTCGCCCCGTCTTTATATTACAAAACCCACAAGATCGTGTACAGGTATCACCCAATATCATTATTGTTGCTGATCTTCTCTCCCAGCAATCATAAATGTTGGGACATAATGCCTCTTCACATACAGTATGAAGGTTTCCATCTCGTACCAGATTTTTTAGGTCTTTATAGTTCTCATTTATCTCGATCCTTATTTTCAACCAATCCGGTTTTCGTTTCGTTGTGCCTGTTATTTGTAATTCTGACACTTACACATCCTTTTCTGATAAAGTGGTATTAAATACACCAGATCTTCCGGATTTAAAATAAAGATATGGAAACTTTACCAAATCTGCACAAGGTTTTTGAGTATGAAGTATCGAAGTCATTATCCCATCAAAATAGGGCTTCAATATCAATATTTTCCAAGTGTTGAACTAGTCTCTGGAGAAATTTTCCCCCACTGGCGCCGTCGATTAACCGATGATCAAAACCCAGTGTGATAAAACACATCGACCGGATAATAATCGCATCTCCATGCTCGGTTTCCCGCACAACCGGTCGTTTGGTAATTGCTCCAATACCCAGAATTGCCACATTGGGTTGATTAATAATTGGAGTCCCGTATAAGTTCCCGAATACTCCATAATTCGTGATCGTAAAAGTAGAGCCTTGTAATTCCTCTGGGGACAATTTGCCAGATCTCACACGAACTGTCAAGTCTCTGACTTTACGACAAATACCCAAAAAATTCAATTCTTCACAATTACGAATAACAGGAACCATGAGTCCTTTATCAAGGGAAACAGCTAACCCAATGTTTATGTTCTTATTTTGTACGATTATCTTCCCCTCGAGTGAGGCATTAAAAAGAGGAAAATCTTGAATAGTTTTCATTGCAGCTATTACAAAAAATGGGGTATAGGTTAATTTATATCCCTCCCGTTTCTGAAATTCTTCCTGCTTCATATCCAAATATTTCACTACTCGAGTCATATCACATTCCGAAACCAGATGAACATGAGCAGCAGTATCAAGACTTTTCCGCATACGTGTGGCAATGATTTGACGCATTCGATCCATCTCTGTTCTTTTTCCGGTCAATACGAAAGGTTGCTCTGTTGAAACTCCCACCCGTACCAGTTCCGGAAAAGGTTCTTCAGTTATAGAAACCTCTGTCGGCAATTTTCTGAGTTGATCCAGATAAGCAAGAATATCCCTCTTTGTCACCCTTCCAGCTTTCCCCGTCCCGTTTATCATCATCAATTGCGACTCCGTGATTGCTTCCTTGAGGGCTATGGAGCGGACGAGAGGTGTGTAAAATTTCCGCTTTGCCTCAGGTTTAGCAATTGATTTAATTGGAATGTCCTCTGTGGGAATTTGTAATTCTGATTTGGGTTCTGGCTGTTGAGATGATATTCTTTCTACCTCACCGTCTCCCTTTAATGGAGGAGCTTTCGTTTTTGCGTCAACAGAGACTATATCTATCTCTGCTTCAATTTTTGCGATCACAGTCTCTACAGGAACAACATCATTCGGCTGAGCAAGAATCTCTGTAATTATACCGGCAACAGCAGAAGGGATTTCCGAATCGATCTTATCCGTCCCTATCTCCAAAAGGATTTCATCTTTCTTAATTGTATCCCCTACTTTTTTTCGCCACTCAATAATGATACCCTCCGTAATGGATTCTCCAAGTTTCGGCATAATTACTTCTACAATCACCTTTTTCTCCTAACCCGTATAAATTTCATTATTTAATTAAACAAGATTGGTTACTCAATATTCTAATAATTCTTTGGCTACTGCTGCTATTTCTGATGTCTGTAATAATACGTTTTCTTCCAGCACTGCACTAAAAGGTATATGACAGTCTTTGGATGCAGCCCGTTTTATCGGTCCATCTAACAGCTCAAAATATCTGTCTGCAATGATTGCTGAGATTTCAGCGCCGGGACCGTTTGTTAGGTTATCTTCATAAACTACAAGCACCTTATTGGTCTTAGTCAGTGATTGTTCAATTGTATCAAAATCTATAGGGTTCAACGTTCTCAAATCAATAATCTCAATAGATACACCCATGGAATTTTGCAATTTCTTGGCAGCATCTAAAGATTTATACACCATCATGCCATAAGTAACTATAGTCAGATCTTCTCCTTCTTGAACAATTTTTGCTTTGCCAAAAGGAATGAGATAATGTTCATCCGGTTCGTGTGTTGACGCTTGAGCAAAGCGGTAAAGACCTTTATGCTCCATAAAAATAACAGGGTCGTCCATTCTGCATGCCATTTTTAAAAGTCCTTTGGCATCGGCAGCATTGGAAGGATATGCCAATCGAATTCCGGGTAAATGGGTGAAGAATCCTTCGATTGACTGGCTATGACAAAGACCCCCATGAATGTATCCTCCCACAGGCACTCTGATCACCAACGGACAACTCCAAGTATTATTAGAACGATATCGCATGGTTGCTACTTCATTTCTAATTTGCATCATCCCTGTCCAGATGTAATCTCCAAATTGAATTTCCACCACCGGTTTCCACCCTGCGCATGCCATTCCTACGGCTGTACCAATAATTGAAGATTCCGCCAATGGAGCATTAAAGACACGATCTCTCCCGAATTCAGCAGATAACCCTTTTGTAGCAGTGAATACTCCTCCTTTTTCTCCTCCTACATCCTGCCCATATACTACCAATTTTTCATTATGCTTTAGCTCCTCCTTGAGAGCATGATTGATAGCATCCACCATCACAACCTTTTCAGAAATTATATTCGGTTCTTTCTCCTTTAGAATAAGACCCGGATCGATTTCGCTATAAATAAATTGGGTGGCGGTTTCCGGTTCAGGATGTGATCCGGATTCTGCCCACTCGGCATCACTATCCACCTGACGTACAATCTCTTGATCAATCTTATCAAATTCTTTCTCTTTTACAGCTTCTCCTGTTACACAGAAACGTCTGAAATGGATAATCGGGTCACGTTTTATATCATCTTCCAGTTCCTTTTTACTCCGATATTTCCTCTGATCATCCGATGAAGAATGAGGTAGAAGTCTAACAACATCAGAAATAACGACTGTTGGACCTTTACCTCTACGAGCTCTTTCTATTGCTTTTGAGAACGCCAGGTGAGACTCAAAGAATTCAGTACCATCCACCTGAAAACGGGCGAGGTTTTTATACCCCGCTACCATATAATAGACAGATGCGCCAGATATCTGCTCTTTAATGTGGACGGAAATGGCATATTTGTTATCCTGAATATGAAAGATCACGGGAAGTTTATCACGGCTTGCCCAGTTCAGTGCTTCGTGGAAATCCCCTTGACTGGTTGTCCCTTCTCCTGCCGATACATAAACCACTTCCTTGTTTCCTTCTTTAATAACTGCCATGGCACACCCAACAGCTTGGAGAAATTGTGTTCCGGTTGGGCTCGATTGGGACACAATCCGCAGCTTTTTGTGACCGAAATGAGCAGTCATTTGCCTGCCACCGGAATTCGGGTCATCTTCTCGAGCTAAAAAGCATAAGAGTTGTTCCCTGGAAGTCATCCCTAACTCGAGGCAATAAGCAACGTCACGATAATAAGGATAAGACCAGTCTTCTCCAGGACGCATTACATATGCCGCAGCAAGTTGAGCTGCCTCATGTCCCGAACCCCCAATATGGAAAAAACCCTTTCCCTGCCGAAGTAAAATCAACATCTTCTCATCCAACTTCCGGGATAGTACCATATTCCGGTAAATGTTTAAAATGTCTTTTTTAATAAATCCGTGAAAGCGGGGCACTATGCATAACTCCTTAATTTGTCATTGATGTTGTATCCAAATACTCGATTGAATATGTCAGCCATCTCATCAATCACAGCTTTCATGTCTAATTTATTGCCTAAAACTTCTTTCATCGAAGTAACCCCATATTCAAAGATCCCACAGGGAATAATCCCGTCATAATAGCTCAAATCGGTGTTCACATTGAGTGCAAAGCCGTGCATGGTAACCCAGCGAGAAAGACGGACTCCCAGCGCAGCAATTTTAGATTCACCCACCCAGACACCGGTTAGTCCTTCAATTCGATGCGCATCAATTCCGAATTGCATCAGTGTTCGAATTAAAACTTCCTCCAGGCATCGCATAAACCAACTCACACTTTTGCGGTGATCACGAAGGTCCAAAATGGGATAGCCCACAATCTGACCCGGTCCATGAAAAGTAACATCACCACCCCGCTCAATGTGGTAAACAGGTACATCAAAACGACGTGATTGCAGAAGATGGTTGTCTTCCCCATTCTTTCCCACGGTGTAAACCGGATCATGTTCAACCAAAATCAGCGCATCCGGAATCTGCTGTCGCTGACGCTTCAGTACCAACTCTTTTTGAAGATCCCAGACTACATCATAAGGTTGACGATCCAGACGTAATACATCCAACCGCTTGATCGTAGCTGGCACTTTAGTTCGTTTACTCAGTAACTCAACAGAACTCAAAAATTCTCCACTCTATTTGTTAATAAATCAGATAAGCCATCCGTCAGCTGACGGATCCTACGGTGAACCAAGAGGAACCAAAGTTTATAGTTTATAATTTCACGCATTACATTTTACGTTTCATTTTTCACGACCAGGGAACTAAATATGGATAGCTCTATCATAAGCATCTGCTACAGCTTCCATGAAACATTCAGAAATAGTGGGATGTGCGTGGATTGTATTAAGGATTTCTTCGTATGTGGTTTCCAGCGTTCTAATTGCACCGATTTCTGCAATTAACTCCGTAGCATCTGTTCCAATAATATGACACCCCAATAATTCTCCATATTTAGCGTCGAAGATAACTTTCACAAGTCCCTCTGGCTCTCCCATGGCAAGCGCCTTCCCACTTGACCTAAAAGGAAATCTCCCTACCTTTATTTCATACCCTGCTTCCAACGCCTCTTTTTCAATCATGCCAATAGACGCCACCTGTGGACGACAATACGTACACCCCGGGATATTGCTATAATTTACGGTTTTGGGAATTTTCCCTGAGATGTGCACAGCAGCCACTTGACCTTCTGCTGAAGCCACATGTGCCAGCCAGGGAGGCCCGATTACATCTCCGATGGCATAAATACCTTTTACAGACGTTTCGTAAAACTCGTTTACTTTTATCCAGCTATTTTCTACTTCCACACCTACTACTTCCAGACCCAAGTTTTCTACATTTCCCTGAACACCAATTGCCACTAAAGCCAAATCTCCCTCAAGAATTTTGGTTTTGCCATTGGATGTGACGTGTACTTTTATTTTTGTTTTCAGGAGATCAATTTTTTCCACTTCGGTGGAAGTATAGGTGTAAATCCCTCTAATCGTAAAAAGTTTGGTTAGAATTTCTGAAATTTCCTCCTCCTCAGCAGGTAAGATTTGAGGCATCATCTCAACAAGGTGAACTTCTGTTCCATATTCGTGGAAAAAGCTGGCAAATTCAACACCAATAGCGCCAGCGCCAATGATGATCATTCGGTTTGGTATTTGCTTAAGAACAAGCGCCTCTTTATAAGTGATGACTCGTTCCCCATCCGTTTCAAGTCCTTCGATTTCACTATTCCTGGCACCAGTGGCGATGATGATATTATTCGTTTTTAAGATACTTTTTTTATCTGTTTTGTCCGTTACTTCAACTTCATTCTTAGATTTAATAACTCCATTCCCTTTTAAGTGAGTAATCTTGTTTTTTTTCATCAGGTATTCGACACCCTTGGAGAGACGTTTGGATACATCCCTGCTACGCTTCACCGATGCAGAAAAGTCAACTGTATAGTTTGATATTTTTATTCCATACTTTGCGGCGTTTTTTACCAGATGCAGTACTTCTGAATCACGCAAGAGGGATTTGGTGGGAATACAGCCCCAATTCAGGCAGATACCTCCCAGCCTGTCCTTTTCAATGAGGGCAACCTTATTTCCCAACTGGGTGGCACGGATTGCTGCCACATATCCACCGGGACCTCCGCCAATAACAACTAAATTAAATTGATTATGCATTATGATCGGTTATACAGGCTTTTTAACTCCGATTAAACTCCTTAATAATTTAAGTTCCACAGCATATTCTGACGGATCAGTGACGGGAGTCTCCAAGATCATAGGTAAATTCGAAAATCTTTCATCGTTTACCAGACACCAGAATGTTTCCATGGTTAAAAACCCCTTGCCAATTTTTTCATGGCGATCAACGTGGGTTCCCAGTTCCCGTTTGGAATCATTGATATGGAAAACTTTAATCCACTCCAACCCCGCAGTTTTATCAAAATGATCAAAGGTATCATTCCAGCCCTTTTCTGTTCTGATATCGTAACCAGCAGCAAAGGCATGCTGTGTGTCGAAACAAACACCTAACCGATTTTTCTTTTCAACTCCCTCCATAATCCGAATCAAATGTTCAAAACTATATCCTACCACGCTACCTTGTCCAGCCGTATTCTCGAGTAAAATAGTAACTTTAGAGTCTGGGCGCTTGTTCATCACATAATTTAGACTTTCAGAAATTCTTTTCAGACATTCCGCCTCCCCCGTTTTGAGATGGGCTCCTGGATGAAAAATCACATACGGGATTCCACAGGCATCACATCGATCCAGTTCGTCAGTAAACGCCCTTCGAGACATATTCAGTTTTTTTGATTCGGGAGAACCAAAATTCAACAGATAAGATGCATGGGAAACACATATATTAATTCCTCTATTTTCCATCTCTACTTTGAATTGAGCACAATTTTCTTTCGATGGCTGTTTGGGAAACCATTGGTTCTGGTTTGCAGTAAAGATTTGGATGGAATTGGCAGAAATATCCATTCCTCTCTCAGGAGCATTTTGGACACCTCCCGCAACACTGACATGGGCACCTAAAAACCCCATTAACTTCTCCTCTTGGACACGATTGCCAGGAATTCCTCCCGGGTTTTCTGGTTTTCCTTAAATACACCCCGAACAGCAGAAGTAACCATGAAAGATGCTTTCTTTTCCACTCCACGCATCTGCATGCAAAGATGCTCCGCTTCTACCATGATCGCAACTCCCAGTGGTTCCAGAACTATTTGGATTGCATTGGCTATCTGTTCTGTCATTCGTTCCTGTACCTGAAGTCTCCGTGCAAAAATTTCCACAATTCTGGGTATCTTGGACAATCCGATACATTTTTGGTTTGGCAAATATCCCACATGAACCACTCCTTTAAAGGGAAGCAGGTGATGCTCGCAAAGGGAAAAAAAATCAATATCCTTAACCACAATTATTTCATCACAAAGCATGTTAAATATTGCATCCCCCACAACTTCTTCAGGAGTAAGACTGTATCCTGAGATAAAGTAATCCCAAGCACGGGCAACTCGGCTTGGTGTATTTATCAATCCTTCCCGACTGGGATCTTCTCCAATAATGGTCAACAATTCTTCGGTAATTTTTTCCAGCTTATTTACATCAATTGAATTCATAACACCTCCTTGATAAATCCTTTATATCCCCAAATTTCTTCATCAGGGTCTTCGTGAACTCTTGGTTTCAATAACCACACACCCAAGCATAAAAAAGTTCATAGTAAACCCACAACCCAGACCATCGTTTGTGCTCTTTTCTTACCATACAACTCACAGATAAGATCTGTTGCAAGAAAAGTGAAGGGGTGAGCTAATACTCCCACAGGAACAGAGAGAAAAAATATCTGAACGAATTTTGTTGTACCAATAACGTTTCCCAAAACCAGTGCCGTGAGGAAGATGCCACCTAAAAACAAAAACAGTTTTTCTTTGAATTCCATTAATTTTCCGGACCAAAATAGTCTGTGTATATCGTTGGAGTTTCGACCAAACGTATACGGTGTAATTTTCCTGAAGTAATCTCCGGTTCAATCTCATTCCACATCCATATAACCATGTTTTCTGTGGAAGGTTGTTTATCCTTAAACCAAGGGATATCCTTCTCAATCGTTGAATGGTCAATGACATTGATTATCTTCTTGTTAACTAATTTTTTAATTTCAACCAAATCAGTGACAAATCCCGTATCCGGATCAGGAACTCCTTTCACTGTTACTTCCAGTGTATAATTATGGCCATGTAATCTAGAGTCTTCCCCGAATACTTCGTGGTTCTTTTCTGCATTCCAATCAATATTCCAGTACTGATGAGCAGCACAAAATTTGAATTTTTTAGTAATGTAAGGCAAAATATCCTCCAATTATATTTGTATTATGCAAGTAAATTGTCGAACAAAATTTACATCCATCTTTTTCAAATAAAAACGGTTTAATTATTTCATTTGATGGTCGCATTGACTCATAAATAATGTAACCGTAGCAAGTTTCAAAAAAGGTCGTTGCCTCATAATATATGTAACCCAAAAATGGAGGTTATAATATTATGGAAACTCAATCAAAACGTGAATATCAGAAAGCTATTAAAAACAGGTACCGCACCTCAGATAAAAAGACGAAATCCATCATACTGAATGAATTTTGTTCTACCTGCAGATATAACAGAAAATACGCCATTCGAATTCTCAATCGTCCCATTTTTAGGGTTAAGGTTACTTTAAAGAAGAAACGGTGAAGACCCAAGAAGTATCATCATCCGGAGATATTAATAGTCCTCAAACGATTATGGACTCTTCTGAATCTGCCGTGTTCCAGAAGGCTCAAGGCTGCCATTCCTTTTTGGTTACCGTATTATGAGAGGTACTATAGCACCTCGCTACCGGATCATATAAAACGGTTGTTGCTTTCTGTTTCACCAGCCACCATTGATCGCTTAATGGTACCGTTACGTTCCTGCTACATAAAGTTTGGTTTTGCCACCACGATACCCGGTTCAATTATCAAACGTCATATTCCCATTAAAACCAACCAGTGGGATGAAACCCACCCTGGATTCTTGGAAGCCGATACGGTGGCTCACTGCGGATCATCCATAGCAGGTATGTATGTATATACCGTCAATAGCGTCGATATTGCTACAGGCTGGACTGAACAAAAAGCTGCCTGAGGAAAAGGGGAAAGAGGGGTCTTTGAAGCCATTAACAACATTGAAGAATCACTCCCCTTTCCCATTCTCGGTTTCGATTGTGATAATGGCTCCGAGTTTCTAAACTGGCACTTGGTTAAATACTTTACCAACCGAAAACGACCTGTGCAGTACACTAGGTCTCGTCCATATCACAAAAATGATAATGCTCATATTGAAGAGAAAAACTGGACCATTGTAAGACAATATTTAGGTTATAACCGTTTTGATGATATTACTCTGGTAGATCAACTCAATGACTTGTATACTTCCGAGTGGAGATTGCTTATGAATTTCTTTATCCCTTCATCCAAATTGATACAAAAACAACGTTTGGGTTCTAAAACCATCAAACGGTATGATCCACCGAAAACTCCCTATCTAAGATTGATGGAATCATCGCATATAACAAAGAAAACAAAACAGGAACTAACAGCTATCTTTGAAACCCTGAACCCCTTTTTATTACAACAAAAAGTAAAGGAAAAAGTGGTGAACATTCTTAACAAAACACAACCACAACTTAATCAAAAAATCCCTGCTCTTATTACTTAATTACGGTTACCTTTTATTATGAGGCAACGGGTGGTAACCTGATTATACAAGCTTAAAATATTTGTTTCTAATATTATACTAAAGATGAAGGACAAATATCGTTCAGGCGACAATCAGAGCATTTTGGACGACGTGCAATACAAATTTCTCTTCCGTGATCAATAATGAGGTGAGTAAGATTTATCCACTCTTCTGTAGGTGTAATTTCCATGATCTCCCGTTCAATCTTTTCCGGATTTTTCGAATCTGTAAAACCTAATAATCCCATTATTCTTACCATGTGAGTATCTATCACAACACTTGGAATCCCAAACGCTGTACCCAAAACACAATTCGCTGTTTTTCTTCCCACCCCGGGAAGTTTAATAAGGTCCTCCATCGTGTTTGGAACCGTTCCTCCAAACTCCTCCCAGATCACAAGACTGGCACCTTTAATAGCACGAGCCTTTTGATTGTGATAACCACAAGAATGGATATCTTTTGCAAGCTCCTCAACATTTGTATAAGCAAAATCTTTGACAGAAGGATATTTCTTAAATAAAAAGGGAGTCACTTGATTAACTCGCTCATCGGTACACTGGGCGGATAAGATCGTAGAAACCAAAAGCTGTTGAGGTGTTATATAAGTGAGACTGCACTCTGCCTTGGGATATTCCATGTGCAACCGTTTGATGACGGCTTTCATCCTCTCTTTTTTTTGTACCATTGTCTCAGACTGTACCTCAATCATTCGGCTTCATTCTCCTTTCGATCAATGTAGGAAGGTTTTTTACAAATGAAGAACGTGGAAGTACCCAGGTACAACCCAAATTTTTTACTTTTTTGTGTCGGCGTTTTTGTACACTTGAAAAAAATCCCACAATCGGAAGTCGAGGATGAGATGAACGAATTTCTAAAATCAACTCTTCAGTAATTTTCTGATTTTCATCAAGGTCTATAATAACCAGTTCTGTTTCTCCACCAATTATGCCCTCAGTAAAATGAAATGAATCAGGGAATATTACTTCACGATTCAAGTCTGCTCCCACCTCAGCAATCTTTGTTCCTAATTCAAAATCTTTAACATATACTACAAATTCAGCCATATTTCCCCTTTTCAAATTTAGTAATAGTTCACCGTGCAATGATTCTTGATAATAATTTTTGTTCGTAACGTTAAATATTCCTATAAGAGTAACACCCTGCTTTAGCTAGGTGTTACTCTTATGTTACTTTTTCATTATGGTGGTGAACTATTACTAAATCTTGAACTTTTGACCTATTGTAAATGATTTCCCATCAAATTTAACATTCGCCGCTTCACATTCCCGGTCGTGCTCAAAAAAGACAAGCCAATCTTCTTTAACAATCTTTTGTAGTAGAGACTTTTTTTCCCGGATCGTTTGAAGAGGTCGAAGGTCATAAGCCATTACCCACGGGATAGGAATATGAGCCATTGTTGGGAATAGATCACCTGCAAAGAACATTGTAGTTTTTTCATCTCTCAAAATGAGGTGTTGTTGACCTGTTGTATGCCCGTTTGAGACAAATATTTCGATGTCAGGCAGATATGATTCAGTTCCGTCAACACACTCTATCATTCCATTTTCCACCAATACTTCCCAATTGTGAGAAAGATAACTTGCCCGGTCTTTTTCCGATGAGTGATTAGCTAATTCCAAGTTTGTTTTTTGTATCCAATAAGTCGCGTAAGGAAATGTTGGAACAACTTTACCATGATCGTCAATTTTCGTGTTCCCACCGGCATGATCAAAATGGAGATGGGAACAGATTATATCTGTAATATCATCAACTTTGTACCCTAAAGAGTTTAACGAAGATTCCAGATTTACAGATTGAGTGTCCACATTATAAATTGCACGGTACTTGTCATCCCACTTATCTCCATTCCCAGTATCTACAATAATCCTTCGATCATCATCCACCAAAAATAGAGAGCGGGTACATAATGGAATTCTGTTTTTTTCATCAGATTGGATTTTCTTTTCCCATAGCGTTTTCGGAATCGAGCCAAACATGGAACCGCCATCCAACGAAAAATAACTCGTTAAAAGTGAATGAACCTGATATCTTCCAATTCTCATACAGATTTATTCTATTTTACTCAACTTATCCCTTTAGTCGCCAAATTCTTGTCCCGTCCGTCAGCTGATTGATAGCTTGCCCCGTTAGATAATGTGATTTAACGTGTTTGATTATAAAGAATCATATTTATCCCGAAGCTTCGGGAGGGGCTTATCAATGTTGAGAGATATATCGGGGAATATTTCAGAAAATTGGGGCATTCCATATAATACAAGGGTTGAAAACGCATTATCCTCCATAAGTCCAGCTGGTATCTCTTAAAGAGAGCACAGAGGTTTTTACTTTAACCTGGGTATTTACAACCTCTCCAACAACAATATGATGATCTCCATCCTCGATAATTTTATTGACCGTACACTCAATGATTGAAACGGGATCATCTAAAAGCGGGTTACCTTTTTCGCTCAATTTATAGGGATGTCCATTGATGAGAAAGTCGTCACTTTCTGAAGATTTGAAAAAATCAGCCGCAAAAGATTCTTGCTCTGTAGATAGCAAATGAATAGCAAAGCATCGAGACTCTTTTACCGCACTGTAAATTCCTGATCCCACTTTTAGCGCCACTATAATTAAAGGGGGTTTAAAAGACGTTTGAGTCAACCATGTCACCGTAGAACCAAAACATCGATTAAAGGCCTTGGCTGTGATCACAAAAACACCATTTTCAATCATACGAAGTGTTTGTTTTTTTGTGGTTTCGTTCATGTTAAGGGTGTGAATTTAACATGCAAAGCCAAATAAGATAGCGCATTTTAAAATGTGGACTTATTATATTGCATAATTATTGAAAGAATATCAGTATCTATCAAAATATTATTGTGAATCATTATTTTTTCCAAGTCTGAAAAAGTTATCTCTTTTTAAGGAATTTTTTCGATTTTATCAATTTGTAGTTTTGACAAACATTCATAATCCTCTGTAGCTAAATTTAGTAGTTCATCAGAAGAAGATACAGGCTATGTTTCCACTAAGATAATAACCTTTTGTTTTTCTAACCTGGATTATTCGCCACGAAGACACAAAGGTACATAGTGAACTAATATCGAAAATTAAATTTCGATCTGAAAAGATATCCGAACATATTCGCTTTTTTATTCATTGTTCATTATTGAATTTTGAGTCTTAGTGTCTTAGCGGCGTCAATTAAAAAAACCTTTTTCCTTCATCCAGTCATCATCCACAAATTTTGATAAGTAGTTACGGATAGAATCGGGCAGAATGACGAGACAAACATCATCTTGACCAAGTTCCGATGCTACCTGAAGCGCTGCCCATACTGCTGAACCGGACGAACCACCTACTAACAACCCCTCCTCACGAATCAGTCGCCTTGCCATCAGGAATGAATCTTTATCATTCACTTTGACATATCTATCAACCAGTGTATTATCCAGTACCTCAGGAAAAAAGTCGTAACCGATTCCCTCCACTTTGTAAGGAAAAATTTCTGTCCCTCCCCCCAAAATAGAACCATAAGGGTCGACACCAATAATATTAATCTCAGAGAGTTCCTCTTTAAGCCGCTGGGCAACTCCTGTAATCGTACCGCCTGTACCTACACCTATTACCACCATTTTTAATTTTTCTCCAAATGTATCGAGGATCTCCTTTGCAGTCCCAATAAAGTGAGCATCAGTATTTGCCGGATTTGTGTATTGATCCAGGATATGGGAATTGGGTAATTCATCCCTCAACTGTTTGGCAACACCAATATGACTCTCGGGTGACTCCGAAGGCGCTTCTGTCGGTGTCCTGACGATTTCTGCCCCTAGCGCCAGAAGAACAACTTCTTTTTCTTTACTCATTTTTTCCGGCATTGTGATGATCAGTCGGTAACCTTTCACAGCTGCCGCTAACGCTAAACCAATTCCCGTATTGCCGGAGGTGGGCTCAATCAGGGTATCACCTGGTTTTATCCGACCGCTTTTTTCAGCTTCCTCTATCATCCAAACTCCAATACGATCTTTCACTGAGCCACCTGGATTCATAAACTCGCATTTTCCAAACATCCGGCAATCCAAGTTAGATCCAATCCTTTGAAATTTCACAATGGGGGTGTTACCAACGGTTTCAAGTATAGTGTAACCAAAATCACAATTGTCTTTATTCATATTTCCTGCCTGTGTAAATAAATTCTTTGGTGTAAATTACTGAATTAAGATTGTCTAATAGTGAGTTATATCCTCTACATTTGACGTTATTAACAGCGAGAATCTTAACAAAGATTACGATGAGAAAAAAGAAAATGTTCACCACGTCAGGCTCGATCAGATCTAAATTTAAACAGGGATTAATCTGTCATTAATAATGCCTCTGGTTCCAAAAAACATTAAAGAATTAGCCCCCTATAAACCGGGAAAACCCATTAAAGAAGTTCAGCGAGAGTTGGGTCTGGAAAAAATCTACAAGCTTGCTTCCAACGAAAATCCCTTAGGTCCTTCTTCTCTTGCGATACAGGCTATTGAAAAAAACCTATCATCATCTCATCGTTACCCCGATGCAAGCGGATTTGAACTGCGAACGAAATTGGCTGAAAAATTTAATGTGAAGTTAGAAAACGTCGTCATAGGTGCGGGGTCTGAAGGGATCATGGGTACTATTATGAGGACCTTTTTACTGCCGGAGGATGAGATTATTACCGCAGCAAATTCTTTTATCGGATTTACGGTACTCGCCAGGGCAAGCAGAAGGAAGGTTCATTGGATCCCCATGAAAAACCATGGTTATGACCTTGAAGCTATGGCTGACTGTGTTAACGAATATACAAAAATAATCTACATTGCTAATCCGGACAATCCCATGGGGACATACATCACAACGAAGGAATTTGACGAATTCTACGCCCACGTCCCTGAACGTGTATTGATTATTCTTGACGAAGCCTATTTCGAATTCGCGCAATATTTAGATGATTATCCTGATTCCATGCACTACAAGTATGATAATGTGATTACGTTACGAACTTTTTCAAAAGCATACGGACTCGCTGGTCTTCGGATAGGTTATGGATTTGCTCATGATCAATTAATCACAAACCTTATGAAAGTAAAACCACCTTTTGAGCCTTCATCGATTGCTCAGATTGCAGGTTATGCTGCTTTAGAAGATAGAAAACATTTGGATAAGACGGTAAAACTCGTTCATGAAGAACTAAAGTATTTCTATCAAGCCTTAAATCAACTGGGAATTCATTATCTGTACTCGTCTGCCAATTTTGTAACCACTATTTGGGAGTCTATTCACCAAGCCGAATCAGTTTGTCAAAAAGTATTAGAAAAGGGGATCATTCTACGTCATCTGGAGCCATTTGGCAAGCCTAATTGTATCAGAATATCTATCGGGTTGCACAAAGAAAATGAACAATGCATTGATGCTTTAAGGACAATTTTGAGAAGATGACTTGTTTGATCTAAAAGTACGCGTATATTGAATATTCAGCACCCGATATACGATAAAGTAATTCCCGCCCAGTGCTTAAGGGGGATTCCCCCCTCGGAAATCATGGTTCCTTATCCAAGTATCCGGTCCCTTTTGGATTCTCAGATGAGATGGCACGGGGATAAACCATTCATCATCGAATTAGATTCTAATGGCGACCGAGGTGTTTTATCATTCAATCGGTTATTCAATAAATCTTCACAAGGAGCAAATTTTCTCAAATCCGCAGGAATCTCTTTTGGTGATCATGTTGCGATTAATCCACAGAATACAATTCAAACCTTGATTCAATTCTTCTCAACATGGATGATTGGAGCAACCGCAGTGATAAACCAAAAGGAATTGATTATTACCAACCAATCTGTTCACCAATTTTCAGGGGCTGAGAAAGTATTCCCGGATGATCTGAGAGAGATGGAAACCCTGTTGTCCCAATATTCCGAGGATTACCAGCTCGAAAGAAAATCAAAATTGGATGATGAAGTGATAATAGTGGGCAAATTAGATATGAATGAAGAATTAATAGCAGTTACCCTCACCCATTACAATATCCTCGTTAATTCAATGGCCATGGCCGATTGGTTAAAACTGGAAACTGGGAGTTTGTTGACCTGTGATATTCCTTTGAGTGAAGTATCCGGAATCGTCGGTTGCATCATTTCTGCTTTGTACACAGGATGTCCGGTTTTGTTAAGCCAAGTTGAAAATAGTGAGAAATTATTTGAACAAATACAACAAAATGAGGGTCATATTATCTTTACAGAAGCTAAAAAGCTCTCCCAACCTAAATTGAAAAAGGATTTAACTCATCTCCGGTTTATCGTGTGTCCACATCAAAACCTCACTCAAGAACTTATTCTGCGAATTTATGACGAGTTTAAAATACAAGTCATCTCTGGATTCTGCCGACCGGAAACCACTTCTTTTTCTACATTGTTTCCAATCTATAAGAATGGTGAAGAATTCAAAAAAATCATCATGAATTACCATGACATTTGTATCGGTACGCCTCTTCGTTCTAACGAATTGGATATCCACAATTCAAAGGGCGAACCACTTTCAGAAGGGGAAATTGGCGAGATTGTCATCAGAGGCCACAACGTGATGAAAGGATATCTCAATGCCGAGAAGGCTACCCAGGAAGTGTTTAAAAATGGCTGGTTAAGGACCGGAGAAAACGGGATTTTTAGACAAGCCGAAGACGGAGAAAAACTTTATTATATTAGTGGGTAAAGGGGGTAAATAGTGTCAAGATCAAAGATGGAAACCGATTATCCGAAAGGGTCCGGCGGACGCAGATTTAGCTGATTTGCATAATGAATAATCTGTATTGACTAATGAATCTAATGATGAATGAGATTTTATTTAATGCCTGCTAACTTTGATGGAATAAATGAAGGTATATTGGACGGTGTGTGAGTTGGTACAGAGGCGGTTGGAGAAGGCGAGGAGTGTGTGAAAACTACCTCCCGATAATAACATGTCCAGTGATCAAAAAGTATTGACATATTTCAAACAGTTTGAGGAAAGTTTTCCCAATATAGTAGACCTTTTCAAAACGGAAAATGTACAACAGGTAATCTCCAATCTTATCGACCATGAATTGCTCCCACTCAGTAATGATTATGATCCAAGAAGTATAAATCCTTTTGATGAATTGTTGGCTGATGCCCTGGAAGATCCTGGAGGACTTTACTATCAATATCTTGCAAACTTAGATGGATCCTTGGAATGTCTAATACCTGAAACAGAGAAAAAAAGCCTTTCCTTCAGAAGTACTTACAAATCAATGTGGAAACTTAAGAATAAAGATAAAAACCAGTTTTGGGAAAGATATAATGAGTTAGATGTATTGCATTGGGTTGTTGAAAAAGGTGGCCCTAAAAGTAGCCTTAGAGGAATAGAGGTAGATCCCAATAAAATGAATTCCACTACAATTGATTTTGAGGCTGTCATAGTAGGCGCAATCATATATGGCGAAATAGTATCCCAATCTGAATTAGGGTATCGAGGAACCCACAGAAAACTGAAAAAAGAATTATATAATTGTATAAAAAATGAAGTTCTTCCTGATTGTTATATTAATATTAGCTTTCAATCATTTAGGACATATGATCGAGATGGTCGAGAAGAATACATTAACAAATTTCGGCAATTCCTTAAAAATCGGTGTTCCGTTGGTCCAGTTTTTGGTGACGAAACAAACAAAGAGTATATTATCAGTCAATTAAGAGAAGAAGGAGCATGTTCTTTCCCCTATCCAACCGGAACAACAGACTACGATTTTTGGATCACGATACGTTTAAAAGAGTATTTAACAGAGATATTCCCTATGCCAAATGACAATATACTAATTGATAAGACAGAGAACAATGTGTATAAAAAGTTGTATCACAAAAGAAAAGGCAAACTAAAAGCATTCCCAGAAGGAGAAATCAATTTGCTTATTATTTGCATTGCACGTTATCACGATATGATGTGGAAATTCCATAAATACGACAATCTGGATGAGCATTTCTTTCAGAGGTTACGCATAAAAATTGAGAAAGTGCTAGACAAGAAAATCAGTGGGCATATCATCAGAACGATTTACTATGATTCGAAAGACGAAACTCTCAAACATTTTAGCAAGGTTTATCTTAATCCTACCGCATGTCGTCCTATTCCCAAATTAGTGTTTGACGCTCTCAGCAAGTAAGTATCCCCACAACAGGTTGGTATTTAGTAAAGAAAATAATAAATCGCTGTTCACGGAAACAGTCCTCTTAAGAGGGCTTTTTTTGATTAAGCGTAGGAATTTATTCCTTCGCAAATGGCTGGTATGTGAGCTCGTGCAGAAGCGACTGGAGAAAGTGAAGAATGTCTGAACCGTGATTCACCAGATTATAGGATGAACACGATTAATGGAATCTTGGGAATCAGGAAATCAAGCAATTCAAGGTTCGGACAATGGGATGAAACATGAAATACAAATATTCGGATATTACAGAAAAGTTTAAAGATTGTGCGAATAATAATGTCATTAAAAAAAAGTGATCATGACGTTGTACTATTCATTATTCAGTAAATATTTCAAGTCTTTCTATTCTATGTTTAATTGACGGATGACTGTGAAACAGAAACTCCACCACCGGATGTGGATCTCGATCTGCCAGATTTTGTTCTGCTAATTTCTCCAGAGCTGCAATCATCTGCTTAGAATTTCCCAATAATTCTCTCGAAAATTGGTCTGCCTCTCGTTCATGATGTCGGCTTACACTATTTTGAATAGGTCCTGTTACAAACCCGTATATTCCCATGATTAAACCGAGAAGTGGTAAAGCTGCAAACTGTGTAATATCCGAAAAACCAAAAAATATTATCCACTTTGAATAGATAACGGATACAATCCAAAGCCCTAAAAAAGTGAGTAAAGTACCAAACATCATCATCTTCCAAAGGTGATTCAGTTTGAAGTGACCAAGCTCATGTGCAAGGATTGCGTCTATTTCCTCTGTGATAAAATTATCAATCAGTGTGTCACCCAAAATCACTCGCTTTGATTTTCCAATCCCCGTGAAAGCAGCGTTAGCCTTTTTGGTATTTTTGCTCATATCAAACTGATAAATACCCTCAACTTTCATCCCCACAGACTTGCACCGTTTCTTTATTAGCAAGGCTAATTCTTCATCTTCGATTGGTTCAAATTTGTAAAACAGTGGAAAAATAAGGACCGGTGCCAATCTTCCTAAAATGATGGTTAATACAAACATAAAAATACCCACGGGAATCCACCAGTTTTCTTTAAAAGTTTCAAGGAAGAAGTAAAAAGTAACAAGTATGGGTACTCCAATAACTACCCCAACCATTAACCCTTTGATATTTTCCCAGAAATACTTTTTCAGGGTTTGGTTGGAAAGTTCGTATTTGTGTTCCAGGATGTAGCCGTTATAAAATGATAAGGGAAAGAAAATCACCCATTCAATGATTCCTATTATAACGGTAAAAATGAGAAGGGAAACATACGTGGACGAACTCACCGAGTATGCCCACAATTCAAACGTATATGACCATCCCATATACACAATCACAAATAAAAAACCCCATCCTAAAAATGTACCGGTTAGGTTAAGAGCAAGTTTTTTATTGTTATATCGCTTGGCTTTGTTCATAGGAGTAGTAAAGATGCCATCCGTTAGGTTACGGATGACATCTTTTAATTCGCTTCTAAAATCTCACTTCCGACCATTTCATTCTTTCATCCTTATTCATAATCATTTCATGTAAAACCGAGAGTGCCTTCTTCTGTTGACGCCAACTTAGAAGATCCAATGCCTTATCAATGCTCACCCACCGATATTCCGTATGTTCATCCGATAGAATTACCTCACCAATGTTTACTTCGATTCCAAATACCGGAATCAAATTAATTCGATCTTTATAACTCTGATAAAATGAACTTACATGATCTACCACAAATATTCGGGCAGGCTCCAACCCCGTTTCCTCTTTTAGCTCACGTAAAACAGTTTCAATAGCCGATTCTCCTGTTTCGATTCTTCCAGCTACTCCCTGCCATAAGTGTCCATAAAATTTCCCCCTCTTTCTTTTAAGGAGAAGATATTCGGGTTCATCTCCTTTCAAATGAAAGACATAACTGTCGACGTGAGTGGTTACTGTGTCAGTCATTACTACTAATTTCCTGATTAGACAAAAAGTCCCTGGACCATTCTTTAAACGATCCCTTTGAAATTTCTGATCGAACGGTAGACATCAAAGATTGATAAAATGTTACATTATGTAAGGTTGCCATTCTCAATCCCAGGATTTCATTCATCTTGAACAGGTGACGCAAGTAAGATCTGGAAAATGTTTGGCAACAGTAACAAGGACAACTCTCATCCAGGGTGGAATTATCGGTTTTGTATCTTTCATTTTGAATATTAATCTTACCCTTCCATGTGAATAGCTGGCCGTTCCTGGCATTCCTTGTGGGAATTACGCAGTCAAACATATCCATCCCTCTGGCGACGGCCTTAACGATATCATCCGGTTTCCCCACACCCATAAGATACCTTGCTTTATCTCTCGGTAGCAACTCATCCATTAGTGAAAGTGTTTCAAACATAGCTGGCTTCTCTTCACCAACCGCCAATCCACCCACAGCCACTCCGGTTTGAATAAACTCTGTAAGTTCTTCTACACTCTGTTGCCGCAATTCCGGATATATTCCCCCCTGAACGATTGGGAAGAATGTGCTTCTTAATCTGTTGGATATTTCCTGTTCTCCTAGGTATTTGACACATTGGGAAGCCCATTTTGTGGTCCTTTCCACGGCTTTCCTTACAGCTTTTTCAGGTGCATCACCTGCCGGACATTCATCAAACGCCATAATGATATCGCTTCCTAATTCAAGCTGAATTTCCATGGATCTATCCGGGGTCATGGAATACTCTTTCCCATCTAAAACCGATTTAAATATGACACCATTGTCATTAATATTTCTTAATTGAGCCAAACTGAATATTTGGAAACCTCCACTATCTGTTAAAATCGTTCTCTTCCAGGATATAAATTTATGGAGCCCACCCGCATTTCTAATGACATCCAAGCCAGGGCGTATTAAAAGATGGTAGGTGTTTCCGAGAATGATAGATGTTCCTGTGGTTACAAGATCTTTTGGAGAGAGCGACTTTACAGCCCCATAAGTCCCAATAGGCATAAAAACCGGCGTATCAATTTCCCCTCGAGCAGTGGAAAAAATACCGGTTCTGGCAGAAGAATGGGTGTCAGGTTTTTTAACCTTAAAGCTCGTTTTCATAATTACATTTATCAAGTTAATCATCAAGACGACATCGCGAATTCCCGAAACTTCGGGATACAAAGACTTTTCCAGTAACATCCCTTCTCCTGAGGTGCTCCTCCGGATCGGGAAACGCACAAACACGTAGTACCTGTCACTTTTAATGGGTCAAAATGAAAATTCCCATACATTTGAACTATCCGGAATTTGAGATTTTACTTATCCGGATTTACACTTGGCAGAAATATTAAAACAGTCTCTTAAATACAGATTCAACTGATTCTACTCCAATCAAGGTGATACCGGAAACCTTCCTTTTCATTTTGTTCACATTGGATGTAGGCCCAATAAACTCTTTGAACCCAAGCCTCTTCGCTTCTTGTACACGTTTTTCAATATGTGATACTGCTCGAAGCTCTCCACCTAATCCCACCTCGCCGGCAAGAACCATCCTGGAAGGGAGTGGTTTATCCTTTTGGCTCGAAGCAATTGCCGAGATGACCGCTAAGTCTACAGCCGGTTCATTTACACTCATTCCACCTACAAAATTAACAAACACATCTTTCGTGCTCATCAAGAGTCCTAATCTCTTCTCTAAAACAGCCAATAACATGGAAAGACGACGTAGAGCAAAACCTGTGACATTCCGCTGTGGATTTCCGAAAGTGGCATTTGAAACCAGCGCTTGTACTTCAATCAATATGGGACGGCTCCCTTCTATTGTAGGTACTACTACAGATCCTGCTATGTCCGGATGACGTTCTGCTAAAAACAGCTCGGAAGGATTTTTCACTTCCTGTAACCCCCGGGGCGTCATCTCAAATACACCTATCTCATTTGTCGATCCAAACCGATTTTTCACCGCCCTGAGAATTCGATAATCATGTTTGGTATCACCTTCAAGATATAAAACCGTGTCTACCATATGCTCCAACATCTTTGGTCCGGCAATCATCCCTTCTTTGGTAACATGTCCAATGATTATCCCTGTTAATCTTCTTTGCTTACAAATCTCCAAAATCTTTTGACCACATTCCCGAACCTGCCCAATAGAACCCGGAAGACTCTCCCCATGATCCGTGTATATTGTCTGGATAGAGTCAATCACGAGATATTTGAGATTTAGGAGAGATAAGTGCTCCATAATTCCTTCCCATCTGTTTTCACCTGTTAGATTCAAATTGTTGGAATTGATACCCAATCTTTTCGACCGTAGAGCGATCTGTTCTTCATTTTCTTCAGCAGAAACATACAGAACCGGATCTTTTAATTTCGCCACCATCTGTAGCGCTAATGTTGATTTGCCTATGCCAGGATTTCCACCTAACAGCACGACACTTCCGGGTAAAAATCCGCCACCCAACACCCTGTCTATTTCCGAAATTCCTGTCGGATTCCTTTTAATTTCACCATGGTATAAAATATCTGCTAGTGGTGTTGTGGGTCGAGTTTCTACATCTCGCTTCTGCTTGTATTTTTTAGAAATGGAAAATTCCTTTAAGGTGCCCCACTCATTGCAGGTCGGACATTTACCATGCCATTTAGGATAATCAGACCCACATTCAGAACAGAGATAAACAGTAATGTTTGTACTTTTAACCATGATTAAGTAAATCGAAGTTCATTAACTCCCCGAGTAAAATCAAGGATAAAGCTGGTCAGTCAGGTTATGTTATTCGCCTGAAATATCTGTAGAAGGAATTATTTTATAGACGAGGTTTTAAAGATCTGTTCCGAGGGAGAAGTAGTATTGCGGTTTTGATGATCCTCTCATTTGATAATCCCATGCCGTATCGATGCGAAGAAGGAAATAACCAAAGTTAATTCTGATCCCGATCCCATAGCCGGCAATAATATCATCAAACTCTCCCCGATAGGTTTTGTGGAGTTTTTCATCCCATGCTGCTCCGATATCAAAAAAGGCAACCCCACGAATGTTGCTGAATATAATTCTCATAGGGAATCCCATATCAAGGTAGTTGACAAACGGAAAACGGAATTCAAAATTCGCTAATAATAATTTTGTCCCCACACGTTCAATAAATCGTGTACCTCTGACTGGGAGTGCGTAAATCGAGAAGTAAAGATTTTGTAGAAAATCAGAACTGTCTTGTGCAAAAATAGTAAATTCATCCTCGTTAAATCTTCTTCCCTCGTCTGGTTTTCCATTTGTCTCCCCACTTCCAAAAATCCAGTTTTCAATACCCCCAAGCAGAAACTTCTGTGGATTACTTCCAAAACTGTAACCAGCCATTAAACGGAAGGCGATGTCATAATACCGGGAAAGTTTAAAGTAGCGTCTACCGTCTAGCATTATTGTTTTAAAATCTATCTTATCCTTGTACAGACTCACACTTTGGTTATATTGAAGCATTGCCCTCCACCCATCACTAGGCGCAGTAAATCCCCAGATACTATTATCGAAGACCCAGTTAAGACGATATGTCAACAGGCGTAATGTATTATCTTCCTCAATTACGTAATCAATCACTCTCCGCACATGGAGTTGATGATTAATAAAATGATTCGTCAATCCAAATTCCAGTCGCTGAAACCGATTGAAAGGCCTGGAAACGGCAAAGTCCAAATTGTAGTGTCGAACTCTATAGAAATCAGTTTGATTTACGGCAAAGAAGTTTGCTGTATGAATTAGGGAGAACGCATAATCCTCTCGCCTTTTCAAATAATTATAGGCGATGTAGTAATCACTGTTCTCCAGACTGATCTCTAATTGAGAGCCAAGAAATAATCGGTGATCTCCTAAAATATCGCTAAATGCAAATAAGGTGTATCCTCTATAGCCAAACGTATTACTGAAACTTGCCTGTCCATTGACAAGGTCGAGAGTGAAACGTGTTTTATATGCGTGTGTTTTGTAACTCCCATCTACATTTTTATAATCAACATCGGCAAGAGGCATTTCGGATCTCATAGCGGAAGAATCAATCTGTTGATTGTAATGAGAATATTCCGCTGCAAATACGTATTTGGAAAAAGAGACATCATCCCAATCTGACTGTTCACCAATTGTGCTTATTCCGGTTGAATTACTTGAAAGTTCGTCAAATTCTTGATCTACTTCCTTGTTCTTAATGAAATTTGATTTGGTGACCTCTTTTTCTTCCAATTCCAAAGGATTGACGATGGAATAAATATCCCATCCTATGCCTGAATATCCTGAGAAATACAGTTTCTTGTCATCGGTAGACCAGCTTAACTGAAAAATTCCCGTTAAAACATTACTGACTGCTTTGGGCGGTTCACTTAGGCTGTTAAGATCTTTGATATAAAGATTCCAGACCCCATTCCTGTCTGCTGTATAGGCAATGGAATTTGTTGTATGTGACCAGACAGGTGAGTTTTCATCATAGGGCGTAGCTGTGATTCGCTCTATATTGCCTGAATTGACATCAATTACGTAAATATCAGTGTGTTTAAAGTCATGGTTCTGCATGGCAAAACCATCCGGTTCACGATCAAATGCCCCTCTATTCGATACGAATGCTATTTTTCCCCCGTCTGATGACCAGGATGGTTCGAAATCGGAAAATGTGTCTTCGGTTAGATTTTTTAAGACTTTGGTTTTTAAATGATAAAGGTAAATGTCGCTTGCTTTACCCTTATTCCCAACAAAGGCAATTCTATCCCCATCCGGACTCCAAACCGCAGAAAATATTCCATCTAAATCGAGTGAAATTTTATCGGTTTTACCCGATTTGACATTCAACAGATAAAGAGCATCTGATTTCCCTGCCTTTGCTGCGAATGTGATCCGTTTACCATCGGGTGACCAACTTATCCCTGGTTGTAGCCACTTTAACTCCTCAAAGTCAGGAGTTCGATTTCCTTTCACTACTTTCTTAATTTCCTTCCCATCCGAGGCAGATATTAGAAAAATATCAGAGTAACCATCTCTATCGGTTAATATAGCGATTTTACTGCCATCGGGTGAAATAGCTGGGGAAATATTGAAGTAATTCTTCAGTTCCTCATGATCGGTAATTTTATTAGCAAAATCTTCTAATTCATCTCTGCCAACAATATCCGGCCAATATTCTTTTTTCAAATATTTTTTCCATTGTTTGGATAAGTCCTTAAAATCCATTCCCGTAGAGCGTTGTAATCCCTTTTCAACATTTTGTGATTTCTTGATATTTCTTATTATTTCCCCGATTTTCTCCCACCCATATTTTTCAGCAATAAATCTCCAGACCGATTGACCTCCCTTATATGCCATAAAATAATCCAATTCCCTGATATTGGGAATTCTGTTGTGAACAGCTATATCCCGCATAATCATGTCAGCCTGAGTATCCCATTCAATGGATAAATATTCCGCTAGACCTTCATTCATCCACAAGGGAATATTGACCTGAACTCTATTCGCTATAGCGCTCTGAATTGATCCCCCATAAATCATATCATTGATCATGGCATGAACAAGCTCATGGTGAATGACATGCCGGAATTGCTCATAAGAACCCTCAAATGGGATGACTACCCGGTTCTTAAATAATTCTGTAACACCGCCTACACCTTCCGGCATATACTGATATATTATGTTTGTCTGCTGAAAATCATTATGAGATGAATATAATATGATGGTAATACGCTTATGGAGTGTCCAGTTAAAATGCCTGGATATTTGCGAATATGCATCCTCTGCTATCTTGGAGGTAAATTCTGCTATAGAATTACCGCCATCATAAAAATAAATGTCAAAATTTGGTGTTTGAATATATTCCCATTCAAAGATACGGTATTGGACTTTATTCTTGCCAAAACTTTGTGCTTTTGTATCAGACACAAATAAGAGGGTAATAAATATGAAAAAATATATTGAGTTCTGTTTCATACTTTTAGTACAAGTATTTTACTTTAGAGTTCCTTAATAATCTGTATACTGCTTGACAAAATAGATAAAAATACTTATTAAGTCAATACAGGTTCTTCATTTTTTTCATTAGACAATTACTGAGTAGAAAGGTTAATCCGGATGAATTTTCTTGACTCTGTACTAAATACTGACTGATCCGTCAGCTGACGGATGATCATAGTAAGGAGTAAAGACACGATTCGTACCTATCCCGCCAGGCTGCTCCTGAAGAATGAGGGCTAGCAGGTAGGGAGGAATTCCGAAGCTTCGGGATTAACGAATCCCAGTGATGATCTTATTTGTGTTTTTGTGAGATCTCGGATAGGCACGAATTATAATGAAAATATTATTATCGAACAGGGAAATATTTTTATTTGCGCATCGGAGAAACTTTTTGGTAAGTTAGCAAGTTGTGAAGCATCCACTTTATTTCATCTCAGATATACATTTAAGGCTAACCATCTCAGAAATTGAAAAGGAAAAACGACGTCATCTTAAAAATTTTATCAATCATGTTCAGGAAAAAAACGGCTCTTTATTTATTGTGGGCGATCTTTTCGATTTCTGGTTTGAATACAATTATATGATACCAAAAGCATATTTTGATGTATTGGCTACACTGTACGAGGCCAAGAAAAATGGATTAGACATCTATTACATTCCGGGAAATCACGATTTTTGGGTAAAAGACTTTGCCAGCGAAACGTTATTCACTCAAATTTATCGTGATGGGTTCACCTTGGAATGTCAGGGAAAGAAGTTTTTTATTACTCATGGTGATGGACTTCTATCATGGGATCGGGGATACCGGATTTTTAAAAAAATTATCACATCGAGATTTATTATATTCTTATTTCACTGGGTTCATCCCGATTGGGGGTACAAGTTTGCCCATTGGTTCTCAAGGCGAAGTCGTCATTACGAACATCCAGAAGAATATAATATTGCGGTAATCTCGGAACTCACGGAATACGCCAACAACCATTTTCAGAATGGTATAGATTACTTTATCACAGGTCATTATCACCAGACAAAAGAAGTAGACACAGATAACGGGAAATTAATTGTATTAGGAGACTGGATTACATACAGATCCTTTGGCTATTTTGATGGAGAAGAATTATCCTTAAATTATTGGAGGTAGATGAAAAGATATTTTAACAAAAGTGATATCGATCAAAAAAATATTCTATTTGATAAACCAATGAACATCTGTGGGATCTCATCCGCCAACTGGCGGAGAGTCTTCACGGGATCTTTTGGATGCGGCCTTTGGAAATCAGGTTAAATTCATGTCGAATTCAATAAAACCTCCAGCCACCCGCTGGTTATTAACTCTACTTTTTTCTGTTATTATTCTTTGGACATTTTCATCCTGTTCATTAATCAAGAGATTCTTTCCCAAAAAAGAAGTGGGATTATCACTTAGTTCGGTAGAAGAACTTCGACTCCAATATTTAAATGGCGATATCGACGCTCTCGAAGAGCTGATTGCTATTTATGAGGATGAGAATCAACCTCTGGATATCCGGGTTTTCGCAGTCCGTGCCATCGGAGAAAGCCGCCATCCTCTTGCGTTGGAATCCTTATCAAATTATGTGAGAGAAGCGGAAGCTTTAGATCTTGATTTGATGCTTGTCAGTATAGATGTATTAGGGGATTTTCAGGACGACCCCAGAGCCTCAGAAGCGCTAATGGAATCCATCTTTACCATTGACGAAAAATTAAGGGGATTACAGGCAGTCGTATTCAAAAGTTTAGCTAATGTAAGAGCGGAAGACCAGGTTTTGGCGCTGTTAGACATCTATGAAAAAAGTCGAGCTGCCTATTATAACAGTGCTCTCATGGTCTCTAAAACGCTGGGGAAAATGAATAAGGATGAGGTGATTCCCATTTTAGTATTTATTTCCAACGATGCGTCTCTTGAAATAAAAATCCGGAACAGAGCAATTGACATCCTTGCCCAGAAAAAGGATAGTCCAGAAGTAGTAGCTATGTTTGTTGAAATGCTGACAGACCCTTCAACAGAAGCAAGAATCAGGGATTTCGCTCTCAGGACGATGAAAGATATTAAAGAGGAACGCTTGATTCTCGCATTGCTTGAAACCTATAACCTGGGACAAAGCTCATATTTTTCACTATTGAATACCCTTTTGGATGCTTTGGGTAAATTTGATGATCCTGTTGTAAAACCTGCGTTGGTAGAAATGGCACTTTCTGAAAGTATTCCACAACACTTGCGAATTAAAGCCATTAAAAATCTTGGAAATTTTAAAGACCCTACTCTTTTTGCTCAAATCATTCCCATGCTGGAAGAACCGGATAATTACCAATACTACTCTCATATTATCGATCTTGCCGAACGCCTTGGAGTTACAGAAGAATACAAAGATGAGATAAAAGCGGCCGCACTGGTGGCACAGGAAAAAGCACTCGAACAGAAAAAGTCAGAAGAATGAGAATTCCTTCCTATACTCGTATCTTACTCTGTTTCTCAGCAGTAGCCCTATTCAGTTGTGGAGGAAAGAAACCCAAACCCACACCTATTACTCCTATAGCTATTCCTGAAGCAGGCGAAGCCGCTATATCTGCTTTTCCGGAAGGGAAAATTGATTTTTTTCCCCTAGCCGAAAGAGCCCGGAACAATATTATTAACTTAATTAAACTTTCTGATAGCCGTGTAGATGGAACATTCACCGCTTTGGAAGACGGAGTTTTATCAGGGGAAGAAAATAAAGAATTAGTAGAAATTCAGAATCAGGAGATCGCCACATACCAAGACTTAATAACAACATTAGATTCCTTTCTACAATTTGTACCGGAAGGAGGGGAAGTTGACCAGAACCTCACGAAAGGACGGGAAAGTCTTGTGGCAAAATACGAATCTTATTTCAGGTCATTTGATGCAGGGCTGACAGACCAATCCTTAGATCCCCTGGAAAAAACAGCGATAGAATCCAATGCCCGTAGCCTTATCTCCGAACTGCAATTTATAGAATCTTATCTTCCTCTCCCTTTTGATAGTCTTTTGGTGGGACCCACATTTGTTATAGAAGTAGACTCAGTGGATCTCTTTTTTGAAGTGGTGAGAGACATCGAAGAAATGACCAAAGAATTGGAAGAACTCCGTATGACGGTTGAACAATTCCGGAGGGCAAAAGGAGAGATGGAAACTTTCCTTAATCGTGAAAAGTTATTAAAAGATCAACTGGAAGAAAGTCAAGCTGAAATTCAAAAACTTTACGCAGAACTGGATACCACCCGAGCCGATCAAAGAGAAGAATTTGATCTACTCGGTAAAAGAATTTTATCGGAGACGGAAACGTTAAGCCGTCAAATAAGACAGATGGATGAAGATATCAGAACTAATATCTCAGAGTTAGCCATCGATATAGCTGACAGCATTTCTTCTCAAAAGTCAGAATCGGATTCTCTCTTTTTTTCCGTGGGCACAAATCTGGAATTTATGCGTGAAGAGATCGATTCTATAAAAGGGTTAGTCCGTTACTATGATATCGCTGAAAAAGGACTACCGATAATAGATGAAGAAGTGTTAAACATTCTCAAGCTCCCTACCCTCCGGCATAAAGTAACCCTCAAGAACGGCACGATTGTCATTGGCTTGATATTGGCGGAAAATATGGACATAATAATCATGCAGACAACCATTGGAAAATTAGTCATCGAAAAGGAATTTATCGCAAAATATAACGAGAAAGAATTTCCGGGACCCAAGGTAGTATTTGAGGGAGATTATGAAGTTCAGGAGTATGGCGATCGAGAAGAATTCATCGGTTGGGTAAAGAATGTTGGATTAAAGCGAGCAGATTTTGTGAAAATATCCTTTTTTCTCTGGGGAGCAACTACGGATCCTGTAGGAGTCGGTTCGGCACTTGTAGACGGCAACGTTGTAAAATTTGCCACAGGTGTCATCAGCGATGCTTCAATTGAACCGGAAATGACAGCCAGATACCATGTAGTCGTGGAAAAGCAACCCGGAATAAAGGTAGCTTACAGAACGAATTCGGTGAAATGGCGGGAGTATAAATAAAGTCTGTTTATAAGGTTATCCCGAAGCTTCGGGATGAGAGTAACCCACAGTTTCAACTGTGGTGATAAAGATATAATATACACAGCGTCCTGAGGATAAGAGATTAACCGTTTCTCCCGGGGATCCCTTGGGAACCGGTTTATAAAAATAAAAATCCAACATTAAAAGCCACCGAACAGGTCATTTTAATAAGATTGAATCACAGATGAAACAATTTCCAATCCCTCCTCAAATCCATCTGCCAAACCGTAGCCAATACGGATAAATCCCTCAGAATCAAACGTATATTTCCCTGGTGGGATTAGTACACTGTATTCCTCAGCGAGAACACGACACAGCTCATTCGTGTTGACCTCATGAATGAATCTGGGGAAAGTAATAGGGCCACCTACTGGTTTAACCCAATCAAAGACACCATCTTGATTCTGAATCCATTCCTCTAAAACTGGAAAATTATGGTCTACGATAGCCTGATTCCGTGCAAGGACTTTATCCCTGTGCCGATGGGCGATAGCAGCAAGTTTCTGCTCGATAACAGGAGCACAAACCGTAGTGAAGTACCGGATATGACGAAGGGAATCGAGGATATCTTTCGGTGCAGCAATCCATCCTATTCTCAGTCCACTTAACCCAAAAACTTTAGACATGCCCCCTGTGACGATCGTTTCTCCA
Source organism: Fidelibacterota bacterium (assembly GCA_004124475.1). Classification (GTDB taxonomy): domain Bacteria; phylum Fidelibacterota; class Marinisomatia; order Marinisomatales; family SCKK01; genus SCKK01. Next base: position 42,653 of record SCKK01000010.1, on the reverse strand, counting down.
TCCACATCACGAATCGAAGGGGTTAGTGAATTGCCATTTACTATGATCCCCCGGAACACCTCATCGCACCACACCTTTGCACCCACATGGGAAGCGATTGAAATGACTTTTTTCAATTCTTTCTCATCCAAAGTTTGCCCAGTAGGATTATGGGGATTATTCAGAATGATGAGCCGAGTAGAATCATCAACAAGGGATACCAATTCATCAAAGTCTGGCTGGAAATTGTTTTCATGCCGCAAATACCATCGGCGAATTTCCGCTCCCAAGTCTTCTGCCGCCTGATAAAGAGATGGATACATGGGGAACATCGCTACCACTGAATCTCCAGGCTTTAAAAGCGAATGTGTAAGTAGAAAAATTGCTTCGGTACTAGAACAAGTTACGTGGATTTCATCCTGTTCCGTATTTTGATACCAGGTGGAAATTGATTCTAATAAGTCCGGATCACCTAAAACCGGTGGAGCCGTTAGCATCGTGTGATGAAAATCCACAGATTCGCCGGTCAGATCAAATAATTCCTCAACCGTCATCCCCGCACAGCTGCTACTGCCCAGCATATAATCTACCTTGAATTCGTACCGGTCAAACCATTCTTCAAGAGCAAACAACGAAAACTTCATTTTATTTCAGCACAATTAATTTTTTTGTTTCCATGTAGGATCCCGAAGATTCGGGAGCATCTTGTCTTACAATCAGCTGATCAAGATAAATCATACCGGCGACTTTTGAAACATCCTGCACTATTTCATGCTGTATTGCCAACCTCCATCTACTAACTACACTTTCTCCTCCAAAACCATCTCCCGCCATTTAATAAGTCGCTCCGGAGGAATAGTGTAATTCTTGAAAATCTTTTGAAGATGGAGCATATGAGCCACGCGGTGAGTCGTGGTCATCAGGTGGATTTTCAGGTCTAAATTATCCGATTCAACTAACTTGATTATTTTCTTCTTCCCGACCGACAATTCCCATACAAAATTCACCTTTCCTTTTTTATCTCGCTTTTCATCCATCACATTCACTGCATCCCGGGAAAACTCAAATAATACCATACCACCGGAAACCAGCGCCATCCCTTCAATGGGAAAATCTTCTGACCCTTCAAAGATAAAAGTATAGGTCCAATCCCGCTGTCCTTTCGATTTCTCCATTTTCAGCCGAAGCTGATAGGAAGAAATCAACTTACCGTGGTAAGGCTGTTCGTAGTATTCATTAATATCAAAGAGATACCCATAATTTTCCTCTATCCTCAGATTCCCACCGAATGATTTCTTTTCGTCTACCACGTACTTGATATTCCAGTATTCCTGCGTGTTCAAAAAATTATCTATAATAACAGCTTCAAACTTTTCCCGGGCATCCTGGTGCTCGTTATATTGTTTAATCACCTTCTTGAAAATATCTTTGAATTCTTTCTTATATTGGCGGAACTGGTCGTACTGCCGCTTATTCTCCTTCAGAAAATTCATCCTACCTGCAAGTTCAACAAACTGACCCCGAATTCGGGTAACTTTCACAATGGAATTCCCTGTTCCCGACAGAATTTGTTCAGAATATTGGAAGGCATCATTCAGGTCTTGATAGGGAAAATCCCGAAGTGATATCCCTTTGGGCTTGGCACTTAACAAAGACGAATTTCGTCTTCGATCAGCTTCCAAATTCTCTTCACTTTGACGCTGGCGGTTTATCAGTTCAGATATATCATTCTCAATCTCTGCAAGAGATTCCCCAAATTCATACAGCAGATTCAGAACATCTTTTAATTTCTCTTGCAGAATACCTGTTTCCTGATTGATTTCGACGAGATTTGTCGTCATCATTGCGTGATTTACAACGATCTCTCGATATATCTCCCAGACCCGTTTTTCCTCCCCTGGGCGTCCCTTTCCACGAACCAACCGTGTGATATTCCCATTCAATCGTGAAATGGCATCATTTAACTCAGAAAACGTGTTTATAGTATTATTAAGCTCCTCATTAACCCGATCAGCATTTCCATATGCACTGTATTTCGTAAGACCAGTGTCCACACTTGCAAACTTTTGTTGGAGTTCCTTGTTTTTTCTCACAGCCTTTTCATAGGCTTTTTTTGATTCCTTGGCTGAAGTTTTTACCTCCTCAATAGACTCCATCACCTCATCCATTCGTTCGATAAAAGATGATAATTGTTTTTGAAGCGGTTGAACGCTATTCACCCCTTTTTCCGTCTCCTCAAGTGTATTATCCAAAAAAGTCGCTACTGCTTCCACTCGATCCCAATTGCTGTCCCCAAATCTGATCGCATCTACAGATTTGAACAATCCTGCGCTAAAGAGTTTTTTATATTCCTTGTGGTTATCCGTCAAAGATACCTTAAACCTGTCGAGGTCTTTCATGGATTCTCTATAAGTTTTGAAATCCTGTTTGATTAATAGATAAAATGGGGATTGCCTCGATTCTTTGGGGAATAATGTTTTTACCGATTTCTCTACCTTTTTATATTTTTTTTCAGCCTCGGTGACGGCATCCGTAATGGTGTCCAACGGTTTCTCAAATTGGGATCGTGAATAAATATTCTGACCTACCGTCAATCCTGGACTTAGGACCAAAATAAAAGCCAAAAGTTGCTTACAGATAAAAAAATTGGGGAAGTAATTTCTCAAAAACAAGGATACTTCCATATATACTCTTTACACAGTACTACAGCGCAAGATAGCCATGATTGTACATCACAACCAATTCCGAACATATCCCGTCATATAGGCAGAGAGGGGGGCAAATCGGAAGCTTTCACCCATTGGTTGACCAGCCCCGCAGGTAGTCCTGACCCTGACTTGTCGGGGGGACAACAGGGCGGGCTGGTCCTCATCTTGCGCTAAATAACTAAAAACAATTCCCGCACTTTCATGGATTCCCTGAAGGGGAATAATGTGAATAGAAAAGTCGGAAAGAAGAAAGTCTGACCCTGAAGGGGTCAAATAAGAATCACAATAAATATTTTTCATCGAATTCAACACCCCATTCCACAAGTAGTTTTTTGAGTTCCTCTTTGTACGTTGTTTTCTTGTGGTGCTCCTTTTGATCCCTTATGTAATTGATAAGACCATCCTTATCACGATATGAAAAGGTGAAAGTAGCGTATCCTTTTTGCCATGCCTCGAAATGTGGGAATATCTTCTCCCTTTTAATCCAATCGTGAGATGCAACCTTTATGTCTTTCACGAAATCAGAAAGAGCAATAGCAGGTCGTATATCTGTGGCAATGTGGATGTGATCTTCCATACCATTGATTCGGTATAAATGACATTTCTTATTCCTGATAATTCCCCAGATATACTTGAACAAATCCTCCTGCCTTTTTTCTAAAAGAGAACATTTCCTATTCATGGTAGAAAATATGATATGATACAACAATTGCGTGTAGGTTGACATTCTAATACTCCTGTCTGTTCAACCCCTCCAGGGTTGGTGGTGATTTTAATACTCATTGCTATTCATATTCAACCCCTTTGGGGTTGTTGGTGTGCATATAGAATAATGTGGTCGTTCTTGATTGACGACTGCGGAGTCATCGTAATGAAGCGCAAGAATTCTGGTAATTGTAATCAATGCGATAAGGTATCTCAAATTCTTCCATATTTTGCTTAAGGTCACTCAAATCTGGTTTCAGCCTATTCATTTCAACCCATTCTGGTTGTGATACATTTCACCGCATTGCATCGGCAGAATTGTCAGAAAGACCCTGCAGGAAAAGGAAATTACTATCTTGTGCTGTAGTAATAGTTAACATAACCATAATGGCTTTTTGTACATGGAGTCTATTTTCCGCTTCATCGAAGACAATAGACTGCTCACTATCTATCACCTCATCTGTAACTTCCTCTCCCCGATGAGCGGGTAAGCAATGCATGAAGTAAGCCTGACTGCCCGCTGCTGCCATCAATTCAGCATTCACCTGAAAAGGTTGGAACACTTTTTTGCGTTTTGCCGCTTCTTCTTCCTGTCCCATACTTGCCCAAACATCGGTATAAATCACGTCCGCACCGACCACTGCATCCATAGGTTCGTGAGAAATAGACACATTACTTAAGCCTGCCTCATTTGTTGTTTCAAGAATTTCTTCCTCTACTTCGTACCCTTCCGGAGAAACTATGACCAATTCCATTGGCAGACGCTGTGCCAGATTGAGCCATGAATGTGCTACATTATTTCCATCGCCCACATAGACGACCTTCAATTCGTCCAGGTTTCCGCGATGTTCCAGAACCGTAAATATGTCCGCCATCACTTGACAGGGATGATTGTAATCGGTAAGCCCGTTAATCACCGGGACGGTGGCATACTCCCCCAAGTCCAATACATGTTGATGATCGAACACCCTCGCCATGATCAGGTCATTGTATCGAGACATCACCCTGGCAATATCTTTGGTGGCTTCCCGCTTTCCCATCCCGATATCAGCAGGAGAGAGATAGAGGGCGTGTCCTCCCAATTGATACATGCCCGTCTCAAAAGAGACCCGTGTACGGGCGGAAGCCTTCTGGAAAATCATTACCAATGACTTCCCTTTAAGGTATTGAGTTGGATTACCATTTCGTAATTCTGTCTTCAACCTGCTTGCCAGATTAAACACCTCATGGATCTCGTCTGTGGTGAAATCGGTAATATGTAAAAAATCACGTTTCATCTAAAGACCCCTACGGACTGGTGAGTAGTCGCTGGTGAGTGGTAGAGTGGTGATTGGTGAGTGCCTGCCCCGCGCCCGCCTGCCGGAGTGAAACGGCGGACAGGTAGGGATCCGCCAGTTGGCGGAGACTGTAATGGGTCAATCTTCAGAGGATATAACGGCTCAGGTCCTGATCTTTCACAATGTCATCCAATTTATCCATCACATCCTCTTTTGTTATTGTGATCGCTTTTTCACCTTCCCCGGAAGTTTCAAACAGGATATCCTCAAGAAGAGTGGTCATAATAGTATGTAGCCGCCGTGCCCCTATATTTTCTGTGGCTTCATTCACTTCTGTGGCTGTTTCTGCAATCTGTCGAATCGCTCCCCTGGTGAATTTCAGCTTCACACCTTCCGTAACCAACAACGCCTGATACTGCTTGATTAGGGCATTCTCGGGATGGGTCAGTATTTTCACGAAATCATCGGAACTTAGTGAATTCAATTCGACCCGGATTGGGAATCTGCCCTGCAGCTCAGGTATCATGTCCGACGGTTTCGACGAATGGAATGCCCCGGCGGATATGAACAGAATATGATCTGTCCTGACAACACCGTATTTTGTGACCACGTTACTTCCTTCCACGATGGGGAGGATATCTCTCTGGACACCTTCCCGGGATATATCGGGACCAGCGCCGGCGGTAGTCCCCACAATTTTATCTATCTCATCTAAGAATACGATACCGGAATTTTCCACCCGTTCTTTCGCATCCCGAACCATTTCCTCATGATCAATCAGTTTTGACGCTTCTTCAATGGTTAAAATTTCTCTTGCTTCAGCCACAGTCGTACGTCTTCTCCTTTGGCGTTTGGGAATAGCGCTGCCAAATATCTCCTGAAGATTGATGCCCATTTCCTCCATGCCAATAGGTCCGAAGACCTGCATAAATGGAACATTCTCACTCGCAACACTTACTTCAACCATCTTCTTCTCAAATTCCCCCGCCAATAGCTTTTTCTTCAACTTCTCACGGGTACGCTTCCGTCTCTCTGTCTTCTCAAGGTCTTCGGTTCTTTCCGCTCCGGATCCATTTAAGGGGAAAAGGATATCCAGGATTCGTTCATTTGCCTGCTCTTCCGCTTTATCTGCCACTTCTTTTTCCTTCTCTTTTTGCACCTTGGATACAGCGATGTCCATCAGATCCCGGATTATAGATTCCACATCCCTGCCCACATATCCGACTTCAGTGAATTTCGATGCCTCCACCTTTATGAATGGAGCATTTGCCAGATTCGCCAATCTCCGGGCAATCTCTGTTTTTCCCACACCTGTCGTGCCGATGAGGATAATATTATTAGGAACAATCTCATCTCTCATTTCACTTCCAACCTGTTGACGGCGCCAGCGATTTCGCAGGGCAATCGCCACAGACTTCTTGGCATTCGTTTGACCTACAATATAGCGATCGAGTTCAGCTACAATCTGTTTGGGGGTTAAATCTTTCACGGCAACTCCATTATTGAAATATGGTGATTGGTATAGATGCAGATGTCCGCTGCAATTTTCAGTGACCTTTGAACGACTTCTTTGGGAGACGTGATATTGCATGACAACAGCGCCTCTGCAGCCGCAAGAGCATAACCGGAACCAGAGCCGATGGAAAGGACAGCACCATCCGGTTCCACCACATTCCCATCTCCGGATACAAGATAGCTGGTTCTCCTGTCCATGAGCGCTAACAGGGCATCCAGGTGGCGTAAATATTTATCCGTGCGCCACTCTTTGGCTAATTCCACAACAGACCTCTGCAATTGACCGTTATATTCATCCAACCTCTCCTCAAATCTCTCAAACAGGGTAAAGGCATCTGCTGCTGCACCCGCAAAACCACCTAATACTACATTCTTGGTTGAGTCAAACTTTCGAACTTTAAGTGCTTTCTGCTTGATCTGCATGTCGCCAAAAGTAACTTGACCGTCCCCGCCCATAGCCACTGATCTTTTCAATCGTACACCTAATATGGTAGTCGAACGTACCTTCATTACTTCTTTCCTTTAAGAATGCTTAAGAAGTCTGAGTCTGTAGAAAGAATCAGAGTCGTTTTGTTATCAATCACAATTTCATAGGCTTCTAAAGTTCGCACAAACTCATAAAATTTTGGATCGGATTCAAATGCACCAGCGTAGATTTCCAATGCCTTGGCATCCCCCTCTCCTCTGAGTATTTGTGATATTTTATAAGCCTCCGCTAAAATGATGGTTCTTTCCTTATCGGTCTCTGCCATGATCTTTACAGCCTCTTCCGCTCCTTCTGACCGATATTGCTTGGCTATCCGTTCCCGTTCTGCACGCATACGGTCAAAAACTGCCGCCTCAGTTTCTTTCGAAAGGTCAGCCCGTTTGATCCTCACATCAATGATTTCAATCCCATAGTCCTCAAGTTTTTCCGCAGTCACAACTGACACAAGCTCCATTATTTTCTCTCGTCGCTTATCCACAATTTCAATCAAATCATGTTTACCTAATTCCACTCTGAGCTCTGAATAGATAATGGGATCAATCCTCCCAATGGCGCCATTGATAGTCCTCACCGCTTTGTAAAACTTAAGCGGATCGGAGATCCTCCATCGAGCGTAGTTGTCTACATCCAGCTTCTTTTTATCCAGAGAAATGATCGATCTGGGTTCCACATCATATTCCAGAATTCGATTCTCAAACTGAATGACATTCCGCCATGGAAATTTCCAGTGAAGACCTGCAGATTTAATCGTTACACCGACGGGTTTCCCGAATTCAATGATGATTGCCTGCTTTGTCTCATCAACAGTATACACTGACATGTACAATACAATAACTGCCAGTACAAGAACGATTAATAACGCTGTCCGTTTCATTTTTTACCTCCCAATTGTTTTACGCCTTCCATCTTACCCAGTGGCAAAATATTTAAAAGACTCCCGGCATCTTCATCGATAAAAAATTTATCGATGCCAGGCAGAATTCTCTCCATGGTTTCAAGGTAAAGACGTTTCTCCGTGACATGCTTGGCTTTTTTATATTCAGCTAACACCGCCAGGAATTTATTTGCATCACCCTCAGACCGTTTGATTCGCTCTTCTCTATATCCTTCCGCTTCTCGAATCATCTTCTGTGCTTCACCCCGGGCTTGAGGAATGATTTCACTCTGATAACCGAGCGCCTGATTTATCAACTTCTCCTTGTCTTCCTTGGCGCTCTGGACATCCTTGAAGGCATGATCCACCTCCCTCGGTGGATTCACATCCTTCAGTTGCACCTGCCGGATATCCACACCGGACTCGTAATTATCTAACATAGCTTGGAGGAGTTCGCGAATTTCTTCCATGATTTCTGCTTTTTTCTCTGTCAATGGGTCGTCGATTGGATGACTGCCAATCACCTGCCGTAACGAAGACTCAGTGGCGTCACGAATCGTCTCTGTCACATCCCGAATGTTGAACAGGTAAGCAGCGGCATCCTTGATCTTGTATTGTACACTCACTTCTACTAAAATGATGTTTTCATCTCCCGTCAGCATTTTTGCCTCTTTCAATATCCGACCAATGGTGATTTCTTTCACCTGGGTGACCTTTGGCCGGTCAACCTTCTCTATGGGAGCAGGCCATTTAAAGTGAAGTCCACTTTCTTCTGTTCTTACCCATTTCCCGAACCGCCTGACTACACCCTCTTCATCGGGATCGACAACATAAATTGCGCTCCAAGCAGCCAATATTCCCAAAACGATGACGACCACTGCAACCCACCCGATGTTTATTTCGGGAATGGTGATTTCCTGGTCGCCTATTACAATTTTACGTGCCATGATTTTTCTCCTTGTTTTATTGTTACAGTTCTCTCCTTAATCTTGCTACCGGAATTTTCATCTGTTCCCGATACTTTGCAACTGTTCTGCGAGCGATGGCATATCCCCGCTCTTTCATCATTTCTGCCAATTTATCATCTGCCATTGGTTGGTGTTTGTCCTCCGACTTAACCACTTTCTTCAACTCTTCTTTCACCAATCGCCTGGACACTTCTTCCCCCGATTCCGTTATTAATCCTTCGGAAAAAAAATGTTTCAGTCTGAATAAGCCATAGGGAGTTTGAGCATATTTTCTCCTCGTTACTCTGCTGACAGTGGACACATCCACACCTGCAATTTCTGCCACATCCTTTAAAATCATGGGGGACAGCAGTGAGGTATTCCCACTAAAAAATTCCTTTTGCCGTTGAATGATCGCCTTCATCACATTGATCATGGTAATATGCCTCTGCTGGACAGCGTTGATAAACCATTTGGCAGAATCGACTTTTTTTCTTAAAAAAGTCCTGACTTCCGGTTCGGTGCTGTTCCCGGAGCTTAGCAGATTCATATAGACAGGCGACAGTTGAAGTTCGGGTATACTTGTGTCATTCACAGAAATAACCAACTCCCCATCCACCTCATCCACAATAATATCAGGAACGATGATTTCCGCATCGGTAGTGGGTGATCCTTCTCCCGGAACGGGATTTAGATGGGATATCACTTCCATCGCTTCATTCAATTCTTCTCCATTGCACTTCAAAGCGCTTTTTAGTTTCTCAAAACGCTTGTTTGCAAAATCGTCAAAATAGTCTGATATAATTTCAAGCGCCAATTGATTTGAACCGTTTTCCTCAAGTTGAATCCTCAGACATTCCTGAAGGTCCCTGGCACCGATACCCACAGGATCAAGCCTTTGGACAATTTTCAGGATATTCTCCACACGTTCAATATCCTCATCGATCCTGTCCGCAATTATCTCCACATCAGTTGCCAGATACCCCCGTTCGTCAATATTCCAGGCGATTTCTTCAGCAATTTTCACTTTGGTATCATCCAGATCCAGTAACCGAATCTGGTTCAACAATTTCTCAGTGGGATCCACCCTTTGCGGGATTGGGATGTCCTGACGTTCACTGGGTTTTTCATACCGGGTACGAATCCTGAAATCTTCCGGACTGTTATACATTTCCTCCAGATCCGAAACAAGCTTTGAATCATCTTCGGCGGAAGGTTCCTGGGATTCCGGTTCTTTCATCTCCAACATGGGATTTTCTTCTAATTCCTCGGTGACCCGGTCTTGGAGATCGATAACATTAAGTTGCAGCAGTATGGTTTGCAACACCTGTTGGGGTGTCAGTTTTTGTCGCAGTTCGAGAGTCTGGCGTAGTTCTACCATCTAATTCAACCTGAACTTTTCTCCGAGATACAACCTTCTCGTTTCTTTGTCTTCAGCTAAGAATTCTGAATTACCGGATTTTATGATTCGTCCCTCGTATAACAGATAAGCCCGGTCAGTAATTGCAAGCGTTTCCCTCACATTGTGATCCGTGATGAGGACGCCAATGTTCCTGGACTTCAACGCTATCACGATGTTTTGAATATCTTCCACGGCAATAGGGTCAATGCCTGCAAACGGTTCATCTAAGAGAATAAAATCGGGCTCCATTACGAGGGCACGGCTTATTTCAGTTCGCCGTCGTTCCCCACCGGAAAGATTATACCCCTTGTTGTGTCTGATTCCTATGATCGAAAGTTCATCCAATAACATTTCAAGTCTTTCTACTTGCTCACTTTTCGAGAGTTCTGTCATTTCGAGAACCAATTTTAAATTGTCCTCTACGGTAAGCTTTAAGAAAATGGACGGTTCCTGGGCGAGATACCCAATGCCTTTGCGAGCCCTCTTATACATAGGGAGATTAGTGATGTTTTTATCTCCAAGAAATATTTTACCTCCAGTTGGTTTTATCATGCCCGTGATCATGTAAAAAGTAGTGGTCTTACCCGCTCCATTCGGTCCCAGCAATCCTACGATTTCTCCTTTTTTCAATTCAATAGAGACATTATCAACCACTTTCCGTTTACCGTAAACCTTTTCCAAGTCCACGACCCTCAGGATTTGTCCATTTATCTGACTGTCCGCCATCCACTACCTCCCGGTAACACCCCAGGGATGATATATCTTCCAGTGAGTTAAATCCACATTTGACTTGAAGCCCGTACCGTACAACGTATCGCCGCCTTCCGTTGTTAACATGACACTGTCCTCCGTTATCACCTGCCCTGCAACGTTATCCCACAGAAGTGAATCGGTATACAGGGTGACTCCGCTGTTGGAAACTACTACCACATTTCCTATGGCTAACATATTATCAGTCGCTTCATAGATCAGCGCTTTTCGTGATTTCAAATTGGATAAATGTTTTTCTTCCATCGAAAAGAAATCCGCATCTACATTGTCATCAAGAATAATTTCTTTCCGATCGTTGTATTTCACCAGATGACCGGACTTGATAACAGCTCTTTTCCTCCCCTCCCGGGTCAAAATAATCGTAGAGTTCCAACTTTGCTGATCCGGAAGATCATATCTGGAAATCTCCGTGACATTTTCCTCATTAGAGGTACATGAGATCAAGATAATGAATACTATGGAGAAAAACATTTTTCCCATGGTTCAGTCACTATTTAAAATCTTTTTCTGAAGACTTTTTACCACTCTTTCAAACCTGTCTTGTCCTTTGAGAATTAATTCAACTACTTCACGAAAGGCGCCTTCCCCTCCGGAAGTTTCCGTCACATATTTGGAAATTCGCTTTACCTCAGGATAAGCGTTTAAAACTGCGATGGGAAGACCCACTTTTTCCATCACTACCATATCAATCAAATCATCACCCACGAAGACAGCCTCCTCATCTAAAAAACCATATTTTTTTTGCAGAGTTTCATAGGCAATTAATTTATTGAGTCCCCCCTGATAACAGTCATTTTCTAAGCCGAGTTCCTTCACCCGGGCAGTTGTGGCAGGGGAAAAACGACCGGAGATGATTGCCAGTTTTAGTCCGGCTTCTCTGGCTAAAGCAACTCCTGTCCCATCAAGCACACTGAACCGTTTCATTTCAACCCCATCATTTCCTTTATAAATGGTTCCGTCGGTCATTACCCCATCCATATCGATAATGATTATTTTTACCTTTTTAATCGCATCTTGAAGTTTGGTACTCATTATTGCACTATTTGGTGAATATCTTTAAGTAGCCGTACCAGCGATTCCACTTCGTCTAATGGCCACTGGGTTTCCGCATCACTCTTAGCATTTACCACATCATCATGGACTTCCATAAAGATTGCATCGCACCCTGCGGCTACGGCTGCTTTTGCGAGAACAGGGATCATCTCCCGATCTCCACCCGTTCCCTTACTTAATCCACCAGGACGTTGAGCACTGTGCGTCGCATCAAAAACAACCGGATATCCCGTTTCCTGCAATGTTGGAATGGAACGCATATCCGAAATCAGGTTGTTGTATCCAAAACTTGTGCCTCGTTCAGTCAATAGAATTCTACGGTTCCCGGTAGATTCGATCTTTTTTACGATGTTTCCAACGTCCCATGGGGCGATAAACTGCCCTTTTTTCACATTGACGCACTCACCTGTCTCTCCTGCTGCTACAAGGATATCTGTCTGACGACAAAGAAAAGCCGGTACTTGAATAATATCCACAACCTCACTTGCAGAAGCTGCCTGATCAGGAGAATGAATATCGGTTAGCACTGGCACTTCAATCATTTCCTTAACCTCCTGTAATATCCTCAATCCATCCTCAAATCCCGGACCTCTAAAGGAGTCGATGGAAGTCCGGTTCGCCTTATCAAACGAAGATTTAAAGACGAAAGGGATTTCAAGCCTTGTAAAAATTTTCTTCAGAGCTTCAGCCATTTTTAATGTGTGATCTCTCGACTCAATCACACATGGACCTGCAATGACCGGGAGTGTTTTCCCTCCAAATTCAATATTTCTAACTGTAATCATTACTTAAAATTTTGATGCTTAATTGCTGCTTTCACGAATTCACGAAATAGAGGATGCGCGTTATTGATACGACTTTTTAGTTCAGGATGAAACTGGCACGCCACAAACCAGGGATGGTCAGAAAATTCGATTATTTCCACCAAGTTTAGATCCGGGTTGATACCACTGAATATCATCCCCTGTTTCTCCAGAATATTACGATATTTATTGTTGACTTCATACCGATGACGATGCCTTTCGGAAATTCTTTTCCGACGGTATGCGGCAAAAGTTCTGGTTCCCGTGGTCAATTCGCACGGATAAGCTCCCAATCGCATCGTACCACCTTTATTCCTGATTCGCTTTTGCGCTTTCATTAAACCTATCACCGGATGCGGGGTCCGCTTGGAAAACTCCGTGCTGTTTGCTTTTTCCAGTCCACAGACGTTTCTTGCAAATTCAATAATCGCTGTCTGAAGTCCCAGACAGATGCCGAGATAAGGTACTTTTTCTTCACGGGCATATCGCCCACACAAAATCTTTCCTTCTATTCCCCTGTTCCCAAATCCCGGAAGTACCAATATTCCATCCACATCACTTAGTTGTTTTTGACAGTCATCATATTCTGCAATCTTTTCCGCATTAATCCATTTAATATTTACTTTGGCGTCATTTTCCACACCGGAATGGATAAACGCTTCTAAGACACTTTTGTAAGCATCAGGTAGCTCGGTATATTTCCCGCACAAAGCAATGGATACTTGATGGGTGGGGTTTTTATATCGGTCAATAAACATTTCCAACTGACTTACATCGGGTGATTCACCATCGAGGTTAAATTGGTTCAAAATGATGTCTCCCACCCCTTGCCGATTAAACACCAAAGGAACTTCATAGATGTTTTTCACATCCCTCGCCTCAATAACATGGCTGGGACGTACATTGCAAAAGAGAGCGATTTTATCTTTCACAGACTTAGTCAAGGTGTATGAAGTTCGACACAACAATATATCCGGCTCCAGACCAATTTCCCTTAGTTTCATCACACTATGCTGGGTCGGTTTTGTCTTTAATTCCTCACTGGCTTTTACATAGGGAACAAGTGTTACGTGTGCAATAAAACAATTTTCACGTCCCTCTTCCAGTCGTATCTGACGTATGGTTTCAAGAAAGGGCAGACTTTCAATATCTCCTACGGTTCCGCCCACTTCACAAATGATAACATCAAACCTCTTTGGTTTGTTAATCGATTTTATTCTCTCTTTTATGGCGTCGGTAATATGAGGAATCACCTGAATTGTCTGCCCCAGATAGTCTCCCTTCCTTTCCTTATTCAGGACTGTCTGGTAGATTTGACCCGAAGTCGTGTTGTTTGCCTTGCTCATAGGAACATTAATAAATCTCTCGTAATGCCCCAAATCAAGATCCGTTTCTGAGCCATCATCCAGCACAAAAACCTCGCCGTGCTGATAGGGGTTCATTGTTCCGGGGTCCACATTCAGGTAAGGATCTAATTTCATGATGGTGACTCTGAGTCCACTGCTCTTAAGCAGATACCCGATGGAGGCTGAGGCGATTCCCTTTCCCAATCCGGACATTACGCCCCCTAAAACAAATACGTATTTAACAGGACGCTTGGGCATTTATTAATTTATCCATTAACTGTTCAATCTATTTGCAAGAAAAAGGCTAAGTCCCGAAGTTTCGGGATAAGGCTAAGATTCCTCCACGGGAGTCCCTTTGGGACAACGAATGAATAAGAGCATTTAGTCCCTCTGCGATATTTCTTGCAGATTTAACCAAAATACACTTCGTTTTCTCATTAATGTATGACAGTGCAACACTGACGAGCAGTTGACTGATTAACTCATACGTACTGCCACGTGAAATCTTATAAAAGCGCGTTTTATCCTTAGGCTCAAAGCGGCCAAATCCCTCAGTCCCGACACTGGTGTCGGGATGAGCTATGGAATTTGCTCCACAGGAGTTCCTTCGGAGCAGACCTACGCATATCTGATATTAATCCAAACCTTTCATCAGAGGGATAATTCTTCATGGTCTTATAGATCCTTACCAATAATTCGAAGGATTGTTGCCACACGGGCATTTCCGTGAAGTCTTTATAGCCCATATCTCTTAACCTTTGCCTGCGCCTTAGCCTGAGTAGTTACTTTTTTCACAGCTTTCCGAAGATCATCTTTCGTATCAATACCAAACCCGTTATAATCAGTAACCACCACTTTCAAGGGAATCCCGTTATCGAGGGCTCTCATTTGTTCAAGATTCAGTTTTCCCTCATTGGGTGACACGGGCATTTTAGAAAATTTTAGCAGAAACTCTTTTGTAAAAGCGTAAATCCCAATGTGTTTGTAAACCTCTGTGAAAATCTCTTCCTCCGGCAGTAACCGGAAAAAATCTTCAGCAAATCCGTCTTTATTTATGATAACCTTAACGACTCCTGAATTATGGATTTCATCATCCGTCAGATTTGAAGTAGCCGCAGTTCCCATTTTCAGGTTAGTTTCCTCAAGGAAAGGGGTAATAACCGCATCGATCACCCCTGGATCCATAAACGGTTCATCTCCCTGGATGTTAACATAGATGCTCCCATTTCCGGTTTCGGCAATTTCGGCAATCCTATCGGTTCCCGAATGATGAGTAGGAGCTGTCATCACAACCGGGATGTCCAGTTCAACCATCTTCTCATAGACTTCCAAACTATCCGTTGCAACAATCACAGTATCGAGTAATTTAGCTTGAATGACTTGATGATATACTCTGGCAACCATGGGAATCCCATCCATTGGCGCCAACACTTTTCCAGGAAAACGACTGGAATCCATCCTCGCAGGAATGACTCCGACTACCTTTCCATGAGATTTCTTTCCTATCATCATTTATTAATGACTTTGGGGACTATAAAATATTCTCCGTCTGTCTCAGGTGCGTTTTTCAACACATCTGCTCTATCTAACGACGGTTTTTCCTCATCCGCTCTCGTAACATTGGTCAGATCAAGAACATGACTAAGGGGTTCAATATCATCAGTATCAAGCTCATTTAATTGATCCATGTACGCCAGGATATCATTCATCTGATTTGTGTACATTTCAATTTCACCTTCGCTCAGAGATAACTTCGCTAACGAGGCGATTTTCAACACTTCCTTTTTGGTAATTTTTTTCTTACTACCCATAAATTCAGGCCGAAATACAATTATCGTGCCAGACCAAATTTATGAGTTTGTACTTCCTCAAACAAGGAAAAGGGAAGAAAATTGGAGTAATGCTCCGTAGGAGCTCCTTTGGAGGATAAGTGGGGTATTGTCCCGGAGGGACTCCTTTGGAGGAGGAGAAATGCCCGCCACGCAGTTCCGAATCTTCGGGGCTCAACTTTAGGTGTTGACATTAATATCATTTACATCTATAATATTAATAGCATATAGCAATAATTATTATTCGTTGTTTGTGAATTAAAACCAGGGAGTATTATGAAACGTTATCTATACCCAATTTTATTTTACCTGCCGACTTTACTTTTAAGCCAGCCTGAGGGTTTCGGCATACCCGCCCGCCCCGACCAATTGCTTCCCGCCGGTTACGAATGGCAGTTACAGCAGACCGACGATGGAAATGTGCTGTGGGTGGCACGGCAAACTTCAGCCGGTCCCGTCACCGAACACATAGCCAAACCCACCGATATCCCGCCCGAAGGCATGGAATGGTATCCCATCACCAGTCACGGTATCATCACCCAATGGGTCGTGCGGGAAACGCCATCCTGGTTCAAACGCAACAGGGACGCGGTGGAATTTTTCGGCGGATTCATCCTAGCGGTACTGAACATTTTCAGCTTTGTCATGGGCAGAAAAATGGGAGCTACCTGATATGAAATACATCCAATCATTATTAATTATATCGTCGCTCCTGTCCGGTCTGCAATCCGGGGGACAAACGATCTACAAACACCGTGAGAAAGATCCCCAGGACCTCAGTGATCGCTGGACTATTGTCGCCACAGCGCAATTGGAAGAATATCGGGAGCTGAAAGACTCAGCCGTGTATATCGGATCCGATACGACCACCCTGAAGACAGGTCTAGTACAGATTCAATCCACCTGGGAATTTGATAGCAAATTGTACATCGAAACGCGCCTGTTCGACCCCGTACAGGTGGTGGCACAGAAAGGCTACAACCCGGTGGACATGGTTTTTATTGAGATCCGTGACGCCGAGACGGACACCGGTGATCCGGAATAATTAAAAAGGAGAATCGTATGCAACTGGAAATACGCAACCTGGTATTCGAGGGCGGGGGAGTGAAGGGCATCGCCTACGGCGGCGCCCTGAAAGTGATGGAAGAAAAAGGTATCCTTAACGGCGTGCAACGCGTAGCGGGAACCTCCGCCGGCGCCATTACGGCCACCCTGCTGGCGGTGGGCTATTCGGCGGACGATGTCGGTGACGTGATCGCCAAGACCGATTTCCGTGATTTCGAAGACGACGACCCCGGCGTGATCCGGGATACGGCCCGTCTTTTAAGAGAGTACGGCTGGTTCAAGGGCAACAAATTCAAATCATGGATGGGACGCCGTATCCGTAAAACAACCGGGAAAGCGCGCCTGACTTTTCGTAAACTCCACGAGCGGGTAGGCGAACCGAGCTTCCGGGACTTGTACGTCATCAGCACCAACCTGTCGAAACAGGTAGCACAGACTTTTTCCTATGAAGATACACCCGATGTCACAATCGCCTACGCCGTGCGGATGAGCATGAGCATTCCCCTGTATTTCCGCAGTATCCGTCGTAACCGGCACGTCATGGTAGACGGCGGTGTTACCCGGAACTACCCCCTGAACATCTTCGACCACACCGATTTCCTCGTCAATCCTGCTAACGGAGAAACGGTGAAGTACAACACCAGTCCCGGCTACGTCTTCAACCACGAAACCCTGGGTTTCCGTCTCGATTCCAAGGATGAGATCGCCTATAATGAACAGGGCTGGTCCAATGTACCGCGCAGTATCCACAGCATCGCCGATTACGCCAAAGCCCTCATGGGCTTCATGATGGAAGCCGCTAACAAGAGCCACCTTCACGGTAACGACTGGAACCGCACCGTGTTCATCGATACCCTGGGCGTGAAAACCACCGACTTCAACCTATCCCGGAAAAAAATCAAGGATTTGGTTCAAAGCGGAAGGGAAGGTGCGGAGAAGTATTTTGCGTGGCGGAACAGTCCATAAGGAATGGAGATGGACGTGTTCCACTCATAAGTGCCTGCTGTTACTTTGACAAAGTGCAAACGCTTCTTCTCTCGGATTCTTTTCTTTATCGTGATTATAGCCACAGTACCCTACTAAAAGATGAGCGCGTCCAGAAACTCGTAAATCGTTTCTTATTTGGTGAAACCGGATTCAGTTATCATTTTTCAGGGCGATCCATAAGAAGAGTGATTGATATTGTCGAAAAATATGATGAAAAATCAGGACTTCCTTACTGGGATGTTCGGACTGATTAACTTCATCCCAATTAAATGAGGTCCTCAAAAGAATCATGCACAATGGTTCAGACCATTCCCCCTATCACTTAACACATATGGCTTTTGATGATATCAACAGAGAAAAAGAACACATAGGCAATTTTCTCAACGCTTAAATCCAAACCTCATACATAGGCAACTATGATGAGAAACCAAACTAACTGTGCAAATGGATTGAATTATCCGAATAGCGTTATGCTGAAAAGATAATGTGGTATTTATGAAGGCAATCATAATAATCTGAAGAACTATTTATCACCTATTACCTGATGAAATCTATGAATACATCAGCATAGCACACGACAATATTAATCTTATAAATAATGTCTATAGACCATAGACAAACTCATCTACCATTAATCGAATTCCAAAGCCCTTGGGAAACGAAGGGCATATTTTCTGATCACTATTTACGTACAAGAGTTAGAGAAAGCATACTATGGCCAAAAGAAGAAAATGTGATTCCAACATGGAAATTTTGTAAAGATTTATGGGGTAGGAGATATATCGGATTAGCCAAAGGGAATGAGGCTTTGACATGCCAAGAGTTGATTGAACCTATTCTCAAACAATTTGGTTTCGCTTTTTTGCCAAAGACCCGACTGCCCGTTGGAAAGCAACAACAAGAACCCGATTATATTTTATTTGCCGATGAAAAAACAAAGAATTCAGTCTTCGAAAAAGGGAAGTTGGAACAATATGAAACTGCAATTTCATTAGTCGAAGTAAAAAAAGTAAACCATCCGTTGAGTGCGGTTTCAAAAACTGAAACGCCCGGTCGATTCCCACATCAGCAGTTACGCGATTATTTACAAAGCGCTACCGATGACACCGGAAAACCATTTTTTAACTGGGCCATTCTAACAAATGGAAACAGATGGAGGCTTTATTGTAGAAATGCTCATCCGGGTGACTATTTTGAATTTAATTTTGAAGACTCTATTCTCTCCCTAAATGATTTCACAACCTTTTATGCCTTATTCAGACCTGCTGCCTTTGTAAAAAATGGTGACGGTCGTTGCGCTCTGGACGATCTTCGGGAGGAGTCATTACAGGTACAGACAAAGCTTGAAGATGATCTCAGAAAACGGATCTTTAATATTCTAACAGATTTAGCGAATGGTTTCTACAAGCGAAAAGAAAACAACATCAACGAAAATGATTTGGTGGTATTATATGACAATTGTCTAATCTTTCTATACAGATTACTATTTGTCTTATATGCAGAAGGACGTGGACTTCTCCCTGTAAAATCAAGAGGAGTTGGTTCAAATAAGCATTATAGAAATCGTTATAGTATCGCTGCATTAATACCCAAATTAAAATCCAGGTTGAATTATGACTCCGATGATTTCACTGACCTTTATAACAGATTGCTGGGATTATTTCATTTAATTAATGGTGATCAACCCTCACGCAATAAAGCCTGCCAGGTACCTCAATATAATGGTGGTCTATTTGACCATAAACAACATACGTTGATAGAAAAATGGCAAGTTGGAGAACGCACTCTGTCAGATGTTTTAAGAGGGCTAATATTCAGTAATATACCGGTTGCTCCCGGCGAAACTTTAAAATTTGATTTTGGTGAAACAATAGACTATGCTGATTTGGAGGTACGCCAGCTCGGTTCCATTTATGAAGGGTTGTTGGAAAATCGTCTGGAATTGGAAGGTAATCACCTGGTATTGGTTGGTGATAGATCCGACCGCAAGGCAACAGGTACATACTACACTCCGGATTATATCGTTAAATATATTGTAGAGAAAACCCTCCAACCGCTTTGTGAAAAAACAGAAAAATTAACTAACGTACAGAAAGCTAAAGGAAAGGGAGCAGAGGACAACTCATTTGCCAACGAAATAATGAAATTGAATGTTCTTGACCCAGCCATGGGGAGTGGCCATTTCTTAGTTCGAGTGACTGAGTTTTTAGCCGATCAAATTGTATACCATCCCACAACAGAGTTACAGATTGAAGATGTTCCCCGGGGATTATCGCATGAAGAGGCGGAAATTTCCTATTGGCGTAGGAGAGTCGTAGAATCATGCATTTACGGAGTAGACCTGAACCCGTTGGCTGTCGAATTAGCCAAACTATCTTTATGGCTTACCTGTATAGCAGTGAAACAACCATTGAGTTTTTTAGATCACCATTTACGTCCGGGAAATTCATTAATTGGGGCGAATCTATCTGAGTTGGGAAGATTACCGGATAAAAAGAAAAATAACCAAATAGCATTTTCTTTCGGTCCGGATTTGACCGAAGCGGTCAGTGACTCCATTATGGCTTTAACGGAAATTGAACAGATGGAAACTGTCGATGTCCTGACGGTTAAGGATAAAGAGATGTTATGGAAAAAGAAAGTTCACGACCGCTTAAAACCTTATCGAACAGTTGCGGATTTATGGACAAGTACTTTCTTTGGGTTGGAAATTAGTGACTTTGATTACCAACATTTAGCAAAACAACTTGCTAAAAATCCCAAACCACGAACCAAAGAGGGTAAAGAGCTAAAAAAGGAATTATCATCATACCTTGAATATTTAACGATTGCAAAAGCGAAGCGTCCATTCCATTGGGAACTCGAATTTCCTGAAGTGTTTTTTAGTGAAGATGGTTCCTCCAGAAAAAACGCTGGTTTTGATGCTGTGATTGGAAATCCACCATATATACGTATTCAAACATCTGGGCGGCATGAGATCGACTATTATAACACATTTTATACATCAGCTGTAGGCAACTATGATGTTTACTGTATTTTCGTTGAAAAAGGACTAAAATTATTTAATTCAACCGGCAAACTTGGATTTATATTGCCACATAGATTTTTTAAAACAAATTATGGCAAAGGATTGAGAAAACTAATATTTAACCGTAAGAATATTGAACGTATAATAAACTTTGATGGTTTTATGGTTTTTAAAAATTCAAATATAAATACTTGTATTATGATATTAGACGGACATAAAAATGATCGATTTCTCTATGGTCAAGCAAAATTCATAAAAAATTCCCAATCTATAGTTTCTGATATTCTAAGAGAGATAGGTGACATCGGTGATAGTAATAGTAAAATAATGTCAGGCATTATTTCTTCTTCCCTAATTACCACATCGCCATGGATTTTCATTTGGCCTTGGGAGAATTCAATTTGGAGAAAGTTAGAAGCAATTCCCGTAAGACTTAGTGATATAAGTGAACGAATATTTCAAGGTTTAAAAACAGGATCTGATAAGATTTATATAGTAGAAATAATTGAAAAAATAAATAGAGATTTTGTTGTACGTAGCTACCTAAATGGAAAATCTTATAAAATAGAAAAAAATCTTCTCAAACCGCTTATTAAAGGTGGTCAGATGAAACGCTACAGTATAATTAAACCAGATAAATGTATCATTTTCCCGTACGAAAATGGAAAACAAATTCCAATTAATCAATTACGTCAGGACTTCCCCAAAACTATTGAATATTTACTAAATCACAAATCTTATCTGGAAAAAAGAGAGAGCGGTAAAATGAAAGGTGAGCACTGGTACGAATATACTCGAAACCAGGCGCTTGATATTATGTGGCAACCTAAAATAATTACACCTGATTATTATGCTGGCGCTTCATATAGTCTTGACCCCAATGGTGAATTCTATTTTTGTGGAGGAGGAGCAGGTGGCTACGGAATTATAGTTAAAAAGGAATACAACATAAGGTATTTATTAGGTTTATTAAACAGCCAATTATTAGATTGGTATTTGAAAAAGATTTCAATTAGAGCATATCAAACTGCTTACATGTATACAAAAAAGTACATCGAAAGACTTCCCATTTATACAATGGATTTTCATAATCCCTCTGATAAATCACGCCATGACAAATTGGTTGAGTTAGTAGACCGAATGCTGGACTTACATAAAAAACTCCCCAATGTGGAAATGGCTGATGAAAGAGAAGCGATTGAGCTTGAAATAAAATCCACAGATAGACAAATTGATCAGGTAGTGTACGATTTGTATGACTTAAACGAGGAAGAGATCAAAATTGTTGAAGGCAATAATTAATATTGTTCTATGGGGATTTTTGTAGATTGAGCTTTGAGTGGATGCGAAGCTGTATTAATTCTATTGAGATAGTTTCTGAGTTTCATTCACTAAAAATATGGGGTATCGATTATAGAATAAATTTTGATAGTTAAAATTAAATAGATATTTTAAACTTTAATAATTAATAGTGGAGTAATTATTATGCCACGTCAAAAAAAACAAGAAGCTATTCCTTCACAGTGTTTAAGGAAGGCTATCAAAATTGGTCAGGCAATCGTTGAGAACAATGCGGGAAAACCTATCGATAGACTAACTCTAGCAGAGGTGCTTGGGTATTCGCCTAAGAGTAGTGGCTTTATACTGTTGGTGGTTTCATCTAATCTTTATGGGATTACTTGTTACGATGAAGACAAGATTGCCCTAGATAAGATTGGCCAATCATATTTTTATCCTCAATCGGATGATGAACCAAAACAAGCTATTCTAGCAGCTGCTCAGAATCTTCCCTTGCTATCCCGTTTGTACAAACACTTTGACAATAATCAGCTTCCGACAAATGATATAGCCCAAAATATTCTAAAACGCAGTTTTCAGGTTCCAGATAATAAAACAGAGAGTCTATGGCGGCTTTTTCTCGATGATACGCAATTCATTGGTGCCATTCAGCAAATAAAAGGTAAACAGTATATCAACCTTTCACGGATTGGATTGCAGGCTCCTGAGATGGAGGAAATAGAAGTTACTGGAGAGGAAGACATTGTAAAGCAAGGTGAAGGAGCCCTAGCAGGTGAATTGATTACACCAACTCGCCCCTCTGCGATGTTAGAAAAACTCAAAGTTTTTATATCCCACGGTAAAAATAAGAACATTCTGGATCAAATAAAGACTACAGTTGAGTATGGCAATCTTGAGCCTGTAATTGTTGTTCACGAAGAAACAACCGCAATTCCTGTTTCTGAAAAAATTCTTGAAGCTATGCATAAGTGTCATGCTGGTATTATAAACGTATCAGCAGATGAAGTTATAAAGACGGAAGAAGGTGAAGAACAATACAAGATAAACGAAAATGTTTTAATAGAGATTGGAGCTGCTTTTGTGTTGTACAAGAAGAAGGTCATTCTAGTTGTAGATAAAAGGATAACTCTTCCTTCTAATTTGCAGGGTCTATATCTGTGTTATTACGAAGGTGACTCATTAGACTGGAACTCTGGTATGAAATTACAAGAAGCACTTTTGAAGTTTAAAAAATGATAAAACTTATATTCTGTTAGATTATTAAATCTTAGGATAAATATGTATAAAGAACATTGGAAATTCCTAAGATTATTTTCAACATTTCCAGTGTATACAATAAGGAGTAAGCTTAAATGAGGATCCTTAGAAATCTTATTATTAACCAATGGTCGATACTATGTATTTTAGCAGCGGTCGTCCTTTCCCTCACCTTTAGCTGCGCCAAGAAAGAGCCGGAGGTGATAAAGATTAAATGAAAAATGTATTTCTTATTTGTTATTATAACCTTACACCCAAATTCATAAAGAAAGCGGTTTTTAAAACTCATTTTAATTTTATCCAACTTACTGTTTTGAAATATATTAAACATTAGCGAGAGTGAAGGACATTGAAAAATGCTATATTTTTCGTCCGATTAAGTAGAGGTCCAAATGACTAATATTGTAAAATGATCAACCGTCGAGAATTCATGTCAGCATTAACTGGAGGCGTTCTGTGGGCTCTGACAGACCGTGAAATCAATAGCCCATTCGTGGCGAAGTTATTGAAACAGAACCCCAAAAGTAAGAAAACAAAGGTCTCACTTGTCAAAACCTCCCATAGAGCTTCAGGCATTCAGCGAGTAATCGATCTCCTTGATATAAATCCTGTAAAGGGAAAAGATGTATTGCTTAAACCAAACTTCAACACCGCAGACCCTTTCCCGGGTTCCACCCACAACGACACCCTTACCCATTTGATATTACACCTTAAAACCATGGGCGCTAAAAATATCACCATCGGAGAAAGGAGTGGTCCCCCGGACACATCAGACGTTCTCAAGGAAAAGGGAATATACGATCTCTGTAAGGCGCTTGACGTTGGACTCATAAACTTCGAGGAACTTCCTCCCAAGGAATGGATCCGGGTAAAACCCGAGGGAAGTCACTGGAGAAACGGTTTCCGTGTTGCGAAACCGATACTTGATTCCGAGTGCATTGTTACTACCTGTTGTTTAAAAACCCACGGATTCGGAGGGGCGTTTACCATGTCTCTCAAACTGTCTGTTGGAATTACCCACAAGGGAGATATGAGGGAACTCCACGCATCCTTTTTCGACATGAGGAAGATGATCGCTGAAATCAATCAAGTCTACGCCCCCTCCCTGATTCTGCTGGACGGGATAGAGGCTTTCGTTGACGGAGGTCCGGCGAAAGGAACGAAGAAGCGAGGAAATGTCCTATTGGCGGGAACCGATAGGATTGCTATCGACGCCGTTGGTCTGGCTGTTTTAAAAGAGCTGGGCAGCAACAAAAAAATCATGAAAACAGGAATCTTCGAGCAGGGACAGATAGTAAGAGCTGTTGAACTTGGTCTCGGCGTAACACGTCCGGAGGAGATCGAGATAGTAACGGACGATGAAGATAGTCGAAGGTATGCGGAACAGCTACGGGAAATACTATTGAAAGGTTAAGGCAGAGGGAATTTACCCTGTTGAATACTGCCCGCACTGTATAATTGCTTTGCACCACTTCGTGGATTACACCCCGATACGTTCGTTCCTCACTACGGGACATGCAGGGCAAGCAATTCCACAGAGTTAACTATTTTTTTACTCCTATTTCGCACCTATGATAATGACTAAACATCTTTCTAATTTTGGATGGATCAAATAATAATCATGTCGCCTTAGAAAAATTTTGTCAATTCCGAAGCATGCTTCGGAAACGTCAAGCCATGGGTGAGGATTAGAATGAATTACTGTTTGACGACCGATCCCGCAATGGTGGGATAGGGATGAGTTTAATTCATTCCCGAACTAACGGTGAAGACGGATAATCCCGATATGTCGGGACTCCAGCGACAGTTTCTTTTGGTACTTTTCTTACGATAAGAAAAGTACAAATAATAACGGTAATAAGAAATTCGTCTTTTTTATTACGATACTTATTGGCATTATTTATGAACATCTTCTGAAATATAAAACACTTACTAGGTGCGAAACTTGAGTAACCAATTAACCAATAACTAATTTTATCGACAAAAAATAGTGTCCCGAAACTTCGGGACTTAACCTGAATAGTTATACAATTTCTACTTACTTACGTATTCATCCTTTATCTTATTTAAATAGTCAAATGCCGCTTCATAACTGTTTTCAATTTCTCCTTCTAAGATGGCATTTTCAATTCTCTTTTTAATTCTCCCAATCACGGGACCAGGTTTTAATCCACACTCTTTCATAATTACATCTCCCCGCACAGGGGATTGAAAGGCTCGCATGGCGTCCCTTTCCTGAACATCGTGCATCATAAGATCTACCCGTTCAAAGTTTCCCAGGTATTTTCTCACTAAATTTGGATTTTTTGAAGTGATGTCTGCACGACATAGAATCATGAGATCATCTGTTTCGTCCCCTCCGTCTACCATTAATCGACGAATAGCGGCATCAGTCACACCCTCTTTCGCAAGAGCAATGGGACGTAGATGGAGGTTAACTAACTTTTGTAAGTAATCTTTGGTCTTATTCGATAGATGCATACGCTGGGCTATCGTTTCCAGCATCTTTGCACCCAAAAAGTCGTGTCCGTGAAATGTCCATCCTTTTTTTGATTCCAACCTCCGGGTTCTTGGTTTCCCAATGTCGTGAACCAACCCTGCAAAACGCAAATCGAGATTATCGGAAACCTCAGCGATATTATCCACAACCTGCAACGTATGATAGAATATATCTTTATGGTGCCACTCAAGTGGTTGCTCGAGCCCAAACATTTCCGAAATCTCAGGAAAGATGATCTTCATGAGACCTGCATGCTGCAACAGTTCTAATCCAATCGAAGGCTGATCAGTACCTAAAATTTTATAAAACTCAGCAGTAATACGCTCGGAAGATACAATTTCGATTCTCCTCACATTTCTTTCAATACTCTCGATCACTACTTGATCTAAATTAAATTGGAGTTGTGCCGCAAATCTTACGGCTCTCATCATTCTGAGCGGATCGTCGGAAAAAGTTGAATCAGGATCAAGGGGAGTTCGAATGATTTTCGCTTTAAGATCCCGAATACCACCATAGGGATCAAACAGATCACCAAAGTTTTTCCGGTTTATACTTACCGCCATTGCATTAATATTAAAATCACGCCGGGAAAGATCCCCTTCAAGATCGGTTTTTGAAACGGCAGGTTTTCGAGAATCGAATTGGTATACTTCCTTCCGGGCAGATGCGACTTCGATCTGTCCATCTTGATAGGGAATTGCAGCCGTACCAAATCGCTCAAATGGAATAACATTTTTTATCCTTCCAAAGGATCCTGCAGACAATACTTTTGCCAATTGCCGGGCAAATTCAATACCATCACCAACCACCATGATGTCAAGATCATGCAACTTCCTTCCGATGATCAGATCCCGTACATATCCCCCAACAACATAAACCTCTATTCCCAATTTGTCACCAAGGATACCTGCCACTTCGCAAATTGGGTGAAATTTTCTGTCTGTAGATATGAGAGATTGTATATTTGCCATGATGAAAAATTTACAAAGAGTGATGATAGATTCCTGTTGAATTTTTTAATGGGTGATCATCACAATTCTCCTTGAAGCTGGTGTGGAATGTTTCTACTTTCCGCTTGGTATGATCTTACTTCGAATTCTATTCTGGTACATAATCGGGAGTTCAATCCTATTCGCTCAATTTGTTGATGTCCAGGTCACCATCGATGATACTCGGCTAAAGGAAAATCACCGCCGAATTACAGGTGGTTTGAAAAACCAGATTAAAATGTTTTTTGAAACGACTCCCTGGGATCAGGAATATGGCGACCTGCAAATTCCACTATCCATCCATTTAATCTTTGATACCGTTTCAGACAAGGGAGGAATCAATATCTATTCCGCTCAATGCCTCTTTTCGAGTGGGCTTGACCAAAGGTACTTCGCAAAAATAGTCCATTTCCCTTATTCTTCCGGACAAGGGGTAATCTATTCCCCTGTTTTGTTTGAGGCATTGGCAAGCACCCTCCAGTATTACGGATATATTATCTTGGCTGGAGAGGCGGACACTTATGAACAATTTGCAGGAACCCGGTTTTATGAGATGGCACGGGAACTTACATTTCGTGGGAAATCATCCCAATATCCAAGAGGATGGGGCGACAGGGTTGATCTCGTAGACCAACTTACAAATAACCGAGGTCTGCGCCTTGCAAAAGTCTATTTCTACGAAGGCTTTGCCCTTTTACAGGAGGGTAACATCATCGGCTCAACTGAGTCTTTTCTTAAAATGATCGAAAATTTTAATTGGGTTTCAACCAAATTTCCCAGGGAAAGGTACACCTCCATATTTTTAGATGCGCATGCTCAGGAATTGGCAAATCTTCCTAAACGGTTTCAACAGCGTAAGAAAATACTAACTGAATTGATACGGATTGATCCAGATAATGAGGATATTTATAAGGCAGGTTTGGGAATCAAATCGGAATAGCATTTCTTTCTAAGCAAATAATAGTCTAATATTACGCTTCCCTTATAAAAAATTTTCAATAAGTTTCGATCTTTAATTTTTCTCAGTTTCTTTACCTTACGACGACGCCTGATAATAATATGGGGATGAAATAGTATCCAGAACAGGGATCGGAAAATTGCTGTGACATGGGGAAAGTCAAATAATGCAATGGCATAAAATACAGCTACAAATTCAAGTGCGATCCGGATTGGGAACAGATAAATTGAAACAGGGAGGGAATAATTTGTTAACAGCATCATCAGACTGTTCCTGTGGTTTAAATACTTTTTCATGGGAGAATGCATGGGAAGAGTCAGAGCATTTTTGTGGTAAATAGTCGACTGCGGATTTACATATATTTTATATCCCATCAGTTGTAATCTCCACTGTAGATCAATCTCTTCCTGGTGCGCAAAAAATACCTCATCAAATCCACCCGATTGTTCGAATATTGATTTTCTCATCAAAAATGCTGTTCCTGATGCCCAAAAGATTTGAACAGAATTGTCGTATTGTCCTCTGTCTTTTTCCCTTGTGAGGAAAAGGCGTCCCCGTGCAAATGGGAAACATAACACATCCATGGCTCCTCCTGAACCACCCGCATAGTCGAACATATCTTTTTCATAATAATTAAGAATTTTGGGTTGCACAGCGGCAATCGAAGGATCTTCTTCCATAGTTGCAACCAAAGGTTCGATCCAATCTGACTCATGAGACGTATCATTATTGAGAAAAAGCAGATACTTTCCTTTCGCTTCTATTGCACCTCGATTACATCCACCGGCATAACCGTAGTTTTTATCACACCGGATTAGTTTTAATTTGGAATGATGTGTCTCTACCCAATCAGGACTGCCATCGGTGGAGGCATTATCCACAATGATAATCTCAAGATTCGGATAGGTACAATTCGCCAGTGAGTCAATACACTCGGATAAAATGTCTATTCCATTCCAATGGGGAATAATAATGGAGACCGGAGGATAATCTCCGGATTTAAGATTCTGCAGACTGGCTCCTTTTTTGTTTGTACAGTTCTAATAGAGATTTAAACTGAATCGAATCTGCAGGGGAACGCCTTTGACGGTTGTAGTCTAACCAGGAACTGACAACCCATATCGCTTTATCCCATTCCTCAAGTGAGGAATAACTATCTGCAAGTTCCCTGATTATGATACCCTCACTTGGATTTAACTGATACAACGATTCAAAAATGGGGATGGCACGATCGAACTCCCCTAAATTTTTATAGAGCCTGCCTATATGAAATTGTAGTCCTACATTTGTAAAAGGAATGGTTTCTTCGGAAATTACAGTCGTTGCTAATTCAAGATGTTTCAAAGCTTTCTGCCTCTGCCGTTCTATCTCATCATCATTCGGTGAAGGAAGTTTTGTAATTTTCTCAAATTCCCGAACATCTCTATCCGCTAACTGGAGTAATGCCGACCGGTAGTTTTGCAGCAGTTTTTTTACATTGGGGTTTAGATAAACATCGGGGTTATTCAGATTGCGGTACATGTATCCTGGCTGGTAACCGGTGCTCCAGGTTGTATCAGTCACTATGGTTGACATATTTTCACTTAATTTATCATACTCTATCAAGGGCGCTTTGTGAGAAATCAGGCGAAAAGCAAGTCCTTCCATTTGCAGATATTTCCCAAGCCCAATCTTGTTTTTATTCGAAACAGTCACAGCAAAATAAATTGGAATCCGCCATTTATTTTCATTTATAATGTGCATAATCATCAGGTCTTGCACACGAATCGCGTTGTTACCGAATGTCGGTTTTACATTCCAGGAAATTTTACCTTCTTTATTTTTTTCATCTCCTACCACTGGAATTGAGAACGTGTATTTGCGCCATCTACTTGGCCGTAGATAGAGAGATTCGCCGATTGTAGGATTCCTGCCAATGGGGACCTCACCGCGAATCTGCTCATCTGTTAGATTAATGTACCTGGAACCCTTAGGTCTGGAATCCCTCAATTGTCTGATATACCATTCAGTATTTAGCAGACTTAGATTCGCAACCGTCACATCCTTTCTGATTCCTTCCACTTCCTGTAAATACCAAAGGGGAAATGTATCGTTGTCACCATTGGTAAAAATAATCCCGTTCGGTTCGCACGTTTGTAAAATATTATACGAATAATCCCAAGCCACATAATTCCCGCTTCGGTCATGTTGGTAGTAGTTTGAGCTCACCATAATTCCAGGAATCAGTACAAGCAAACCGACGATTGCCAGATAAGAAGTTTTAAACCGATAATTCCTGGATGATAACAGTTGGAATAACTTATCGAGTAGTGCTGCAACCCCAATTCCGATCCAAATGGAAAAGGCAAGGAAACTGCCTACATAAGAATAATCCCGTTCCCTCGGTTGTGGATTATCCTGGTTGAGATAAAAAATAATTGCTAAGCCTGTAATAAAAAATAAGGTCATGACTGAGAAAGCTTGATGATAGTCTTTCCGAAACTGGAAGTACATCCCAAATAGTCCTAGAAAAAGTGGGAACGGAAGGCCAAACTGAAACCAATTCACACCGTCCTCTGATCGATTTGGGTTCGCTCCAAAATTTGAAACACCTGTTTCATTTGCCGGGCCTCGTCCTGCAAACTGCCAGAGAAAATATCGTATATACATTTTCATAATTTGGTAATCCCACAAAAATTCCATCTGTTTACCAAATTCATATTTCATATATCGAAAATTTTGCCGGCTCGAGTATTCCTGTGTTCTTGATATTGGTGCTCCAACTACCTCATGTATAGGCGGGATTTTTCCATACCGCCTTGGAAATACACCCACATTTCCATATTGTTCACGCTCCAGGTACGAGATTGCTCGTTCAATCGTCTCCGGATCATTCTCATCAATGGAAGGGTTTTGGTTTGATCGAATGAACAGGATGCTATAAGTGGAATAGCCAATAATAATAAGAACAAGAGAAGAAAAAATGACTGACAAAAGTTGTCGGCGATGTACAATAACGTATATGGTTATACCAAAGATGAGAATCACTAAACCTGCAATACCAACAATGCCAATCTTCAAAGCCATTTGTGGCAGACCTTTGATAATCCCTTTATAGATAATTAAAAAGGTAACAGCAACAACACCCATTAATCCCAGAAAAGAAGCCCAGGAGAATTTCCATTTTTTAAAGTAGATGATGAGCCCCATAAATGGCAGGGCTAATAAGTTTAATAGATGTATCCCCGAAGAAAGCCCCAATACATAAGCAATTATTAGGAAATATCTTTCATTTCCACTTTTCTCAGATCGCTCCGCCCAACGAAGGATAAGCCAAACTACAAGTGCGGTAAGAAACGTGCTTATGGAATACACTTCTGCTTCCACAGCATTAAACCAATGGCTGTCTGTAAAGGCAAATATAAGCGAACCGACAACCCCTGATCCAAATATGACAATTCTGTCATCGAGGGATTTTATGCCTCCTCTCAACTGCTTCACAAACATTACAATGATTAGATAAAGAAGCATCACAGCGAGAGCGCTTACTATGGGGGAAATTATGTTTACCCTGAAGGCAACATCATTACTGATAGGGAGCATAGAAAAAATGCGCCCAATGATAAGGTATAAAGGACTCCCCGGGGGATGAGGTACACCCAAAATATAAGAAGTGGCAATAAACTCACCACAATCCCAATAAGAGACTGTAGGCGCCATAGTATCAAAGTAAACGCCAAAACTGGCAAAAAATAGGAGTAACGCTAATAAATTATTTATCTTCTGTGTTTTCATCCGTCTTTTTTTTTCCATTCTCATCATCATTTTCCAAATCTGAGACAGCACCAGTCTCTAATGAATCTTTCTCCTCTTCATCTACTTTCTCTGCATCCGCCTTGTCTTTCGCTTCTTCAGATTTTTTTACTTCATCAACATAATTGATCTTCAAGTCCCCGATTGTGGAATTCAAAAATCTCTTTTCAGCGTCTGATAAATTGTCACCCATCCGTCGAGAAAGCATATCAAGCATATCTATTGCATAAGATGCCTGTTTAAGATCCCTTTCGATTTTGTCAGTAACCGGGTTCTTTATCTTCCCCAATCCTATCCATGCTGTACTTGAAAATGATGAAATTAAGTGAATGAACATTTGCTCATCTTGATCCAGTTTTTCTCCTGACATACTCAACTCCTTTTACCCAATATTTACAAATTCCAACATGTGTTGATAATCTTCCAGAAAACGTTTTCTAATAGCTTCATGTTCCGGTTTTCTAAGTCGGGGATCCGACCTGACGATATCAAATGCAGTTTTTCGCGCCTGGTGAATGATTGGACCATCGTTTACCAGATCTGCTATTTTCCACTTCAAATACCCGTGTTGCCTTGTCCCATAAAACTCACCAGGGCCTCGTAATTTAAGGTCTTCGTCAGAGATTTCAAATCCGTTCGTAGTGCGAGAAATGATATTTAACCTGCGTCGGGAGGTATCGGTAACTTTCCGCTGAACAAGAATACAGTACCCCTTTTCTGTGCCGCGTCCAATCCTACCACGCAGTTGATGTAGTTGAGTCAACCCAAACCGTTCTGCATTCTCAATGAGCATAACCGTTGCATTCGGAACATCAATGCCAACTTCAACGACTGTCGTGGAAACCAGAATCTGAACCTCATTGGCAGAGAATTTGTCCATGATGACATCCTTCTCATCCATTTTCATTCGTCCATGAATCAAAGCCACTGAATAGTTGGGGAATATTGACTCTGACAAAAATTTATACCCTTCTTCCGCAGCTTTCAGGTCAAGTTTCTCCGATTCCTCAACCAGGGGATAAACAACAATACACTGTTGTCCTTTTTCTACTTGATCGGTGATGAATTTAAAAACTTTGGGTAATGTCTGTTCATTGATGACACGGGTAATAACCGGTTTTCGATCTTTCGGCATTTCATCAATAATGGATAGGTCCATGTCACCATGATAGGTGATAGCAAGAGTGCGCGGGATCGGAGTTGCCGTCATGATGAGAACATCCGGATTATACCCCTTTTCCAACAAATTGCCTCGTTGAACGACACCAAACCTTTGTTGTTCATCAATGATAACAAACCCCAAATCTTTAAAATGCACTTCTTCCTGTATCAATGCATGTGTTCCTATTACCATCTTAATTAGACCATCAGAAATGCCTGCAAGAATTTTTTTTCGTTCGCTCGCCTTCTGTTTTCCCACAAGCATAGCAGTTGTAATATGTATCTTATCAAAACAAGACTTGAATGTGCCATAATGCTGGTAGGCGAGGATTTCAGTGGGTGCCATGATAGCGACCTGAACTCCATTACCTATGGCAATTGCCGAAGCTAATAATGCCACAATGGTCTTCCCCGCTCCCACATCACCCTGCAACAATCTGTTCATCACGTGGGGTGAAGCTAAGTCTTCCCGGATTTCCCGAAGCACACGTTTCTGTGCACCAGTCAATTCAAATTCGAGGGAATCGTACAAAAGCTTGACATAAGGTCCGGTTTTATCATAAGCACGTCCCTTTATTTGAGTGATACTCATTTTCCTCAATGCCATTAACAGTTGAAGAAAAAAATGTTCATCAAACTTTAACCGGGAAGATGCTTTTCCTAGGATCTCAGTATCGGGTGGAAAATGGATATGTCTTAACGCATCTTCAAGAGGTAATAGTTTCTCGCTTTCTTTGATTTCATCAGTAAAAAAATCAGGGATTTTATGATTAAGAAATTCAAGTGCGTTTTTCAATATTCGTCTGAACCCTCGGCTGTCTAATCCTATATTTTTTAGAGATTGTGTAGAAGGGTACAGAGGTATCACAGCGCCGGTATTGAGGGGATCTTTTTCTTCCTCACCTAATTTATCATATTCCGGGTGAATAATCTGGTACCCATTATAAAATTCCACTTTCCCATGAAACGCAACGACATCTCCCACGGTAAAAATATTTTTTATATATTCCACACCATTAAACCAGGTACAGTTTAAAAACCCCGTTCCGTCAGCAACAATCACTTGATAATATTGTTTTCTTCTTGATTTTCTGACGCCTCTCGCTTCAATCTTCCCTACGATTGTAGTCACCAGATCCTTTTTAATATCCCGTATATCCGTGATAGTGGTTCTATCGAGATAGCGTCGAGGAAAATAGTAAAGAAGGTCTTTTACTGTCTTTACTCCTTCCTTGTTCAGGACTTCAGCCCGCTTGGGTCCTATCCCTTTAACAAATTGGACAGAGGTATTTAATATTTCTTTTTCCAACAGTCTCGATATTTAAATTACAATCAAAGGTGGGGCAAAATATAATAAACAGAAAAGTAGCAAAAGTAAAATATATTGGCTCCTAGAAATCCAAAATTACTAATCCAGAAGTTTCGTCCCGAACCTTCGGGATCTCTGGTTCTCCACAGGATCCGTCAGCTAACGGATGGCTTGCCCAATTTAGGATATAGAGAAACCTTTCAATGATTACTTCCACTCCTTACGATAAGTATAGCTGACAATTTCGGTGCTATTTGCAGGTAGTGTCAGGTCAAACTGAATGGTTTGTGCATCTGTTTTTTTATAATTGTGAGATGGTTTTTTGATCACCCAATCTCCATAAATATGTTCCGTTAATTGAACATTAATACTGTTGCCACGTTTATTTTTTATTTCCAGCCTGATAACCGCTTCTTCGCTATTCCTTTTTCGATCATAATTCACAACAGTTCTTTTTCCGATAACATCAAACGCCCTCCCGGCAATGATTTCCGCCACTTCTCCGACAGGAACCTGTTTCAATCTATCCTCACCTGCAAATTCTATTGACCTATCAGCCAAATTTCTATAAATCTGTAGCTTACCTGCGGGCAGGGGAATACCGAGCTTATTTTTTTCCTCGTTACGAAATGAGATTTGAATAACCAGCGGTTCCTCTTTAGATGATCGCTCATTGTTCTCAAATAGATAAAGTCGGGAAATTTCTAACTCCCTATCCGGCTGCAAAGTAACCGTAATCGATTCATTCTTAGGGAAGGTTAACCTTTCCGAAATTGTATAAATGTGATAATCACCCAATTCTTCTCTGGATGGTGGAAGAGGTACATCAAAACCTTTTTCCGTAACAACGGTGAGGGCAGATCTAGCCATGGCTCTCCTTCCGGGAATTGATGGGGTCACACGGTGAAGTTTACCTTCCACCAACTTGATAGAGGCGAAGGTGAAATCAAGATCCGTTTCATTTTTAAGCACAGCTTGTGATATGAGTACAGCCCGTGTTCCTTTCTCTGATACAATAAGCCTGTATCCTGCATCCCAGTCAAATCCCCGGGAAATGTAAACAAGTTCACCCACAACCAATCCATCCCGATTAGAGCTTACTTCCCAGGAAAGTTTTGTCCTCACGTTTATACTTGTGTTATTATCACTGATTGAAATCTGCACAACTTCTCTGGTATTAAATATCCTGATCGATTTTCTCCCTTTCACTGTGATCCACCCATCATCAACATCAAGGAGATTTCCTTTAAAGGTTTTCCCATTGACAGGAGTGATAGTCACAGGCTCCCCAAGGTGATCCCTCAGATAATTAAACGTATCAAAAATATCGCGATTATAGCTTTGGTATATTACCTTACCCTTACTTAAAGATAAGAATGGTGAATCCACTTCCATTTTATCGGGTATATTTGGATAGGAAAAGGTTTTCCGTCCTTTCGAAAGCTTAATCGAAATGGGTTGCTTCACCAAACCAAATCCATCCCGATATAAAGTAATCATTGCCCACTCGGATTGGCTCGAAACCAAATTGATCAGGATAAAAAATATAAATACTTTTTTCATGTTAACTTCTCACTCACTATACAATTCAATCGATTAAATGTTGCGGCTACTGTGGATTATTTTCGATTAAGATTAATTCTTGCTCTCAAAGAACAGATTTTATTGAATAAGAACATCAAAATTCTGTTTTAGTTTTATCAGATTTTCGGACATATCCAAAAGCCTTTTTCTCTCTTTTTCCACCACCTGACCAGGAGCTCTGGAAACGAAATTTTCGTTGTTTAATTTTTCCGCTGCTCGTTGTCGCCTTATTTCCATCTGCTCAATTTCTTTTGCCAGCCGTTCTCTTTCTTTATTCACGTCTATCAGCCCTTCTAAGGGGATAAAAAGCTCCATATCACCTACTACAACTGTAGCAGCATGGGGTGGTTTATCCAGGTCCGACCCAATGGATAAATTATTTACTTTTGCCAGATCATGAATTATTTTCATATGAGTACGGACAAACTCCCCATCATCACCGCGTATTAATAGATCAGATCTTCTCCCGGGTGGCACATTCATTACACTCCGAATGGTACGAACACCTGTAATTACCTCTTGAAGTTCCCTAAATTCACTTTCGACATCTGAATTGATCATGACATCATTCACATTTGGCCAATTTGAAACCACAAGGTCGGTTTCCCCCTCACGATCAATTTGAATCCCTTTGAATTTTTGCCAGATTTCTTCAGTAATAAAGGGTGCAAAAGGGTGAAGAACCTTTAAAATGTTGCGAACCACATGTATAGCGATACTGAAAGCAATCTGTTTGGAGGAATCATCATCTCCATACAATCGTGATTTGATAACTTCCACGTACCAATCACAGAAATCAGACCATGTAAAATCGTAAATTTTTTTCGAAATACCGTTGAACCGATAGGCTTCAAACAATTTGTCCACCTGCATAATCATTCGATTCAATCGGCTTAAAATCCACAAATCGGCAAGCTCAAATTTTTCTTGATCCAACTTACTCAAAGGTATTGGAATCATGGTGTCTCCATTCAACAGGAGGAACCGGGAGGCATTCCACAGCTTATTCATGAAATTCCTCCCCACAACAATCCGATCTTCCGAGAACAAAATGTCTTGACCCTGGGGAGCAATCAGCATAATCCCAAATCGCAGGGCATCTGCGCCGAATTTGTCAATAATTGAGAGTGGATCCGGAGAATTCCCTAAGGATTTACTCATTTTCCTCCCCTGTAAATCTCGGACCATCCCAGTGAAGTAGACATTTTGAAATGGTATTTCACCCATAAATTCCAAGCTTGACATAATCATGCGAGCCACCCAGAAAAAAATTATATCAGGACCCGTCACCAGATCATTTGTTGGATGGAAGTAGCGAAGATCCTCACTCTCCACTGGCCAGTGATGAACACCAATTGGCCACAGCCAGGAACTCGCCCAGGTATCCAAAACGTCCGGATCTTGCGTCCAATTGCCGGAATCCTCCGGAGGTACCACTTCACAGTATATCTCTCCGTTATCCTTGTGCGTCCATACTGGGATACGGTGACCCCACCAAAGCTGCCGGCTGATACACCAATCTCGAATGTTCCCCATCCAATGTTCGTAGGTTTTTACCCAGTGTTCCGGATAAAACTTAATTCCACCATTTTTCACTACCTCCAATGCCGGTCTTGCCAGGTCGTTCATCTTCATAAACCATTGCTCAGAGAGATACGGTTCTATGGGTACCCCTCCTCGCTGGGAATACCCTATTTTGGTGGTGTACTCCTCTATTTTTTCTATTAATCCCAAATCTTGTAACCGCTGAGCAACTTTTTCTCTGGCTTCAAATCTGTCAAGTCCGCGGAATTCCTCAGGAACGTTATTGTTGAGTGAAGCATCTTCATTTAGAATATTGACCATTTCAAGATCATGTCTTTTCCCCATTTCAAAATCATTGGGGTCGTGGGCTGGTGTCACTTTAAGACATCCCGTACCAAATTCCGGATCAACATATTCATCTGCAATAATCGGCAACTCCCTACCCACCAACGGAAGAATGACTGTCCTCCCAATTAAGTGTCGATATCGATCATCCTTAGGATTGACTGCAACCCCCGTATCCCCTAACATCGTCTCCGGACGTGTAGTAGCGACCACAACATATCCGTCTGTCCCTTTAATCGGATAACGGAAGTACCAGAGATATCCCTTGACTTCTTTGTAAACAACCTCCTCATCAGAAATGGCGGATTGTGTCTTTGGATCCCAGTTCACCAGTCGGACACCTCGATAGATCAGTCCCTTTTTGTAGAGCCTCACAAATGCTGAAATAACAGCTCGGTAGTATCCTTCATCCATGGTGAACTTCTCTCTTTCCCAGTCGCAGGAGCATCCCAGCCGCTTCAGTTGCTCAATGATCAGGGCACCGTATTTCTCTTTCCATTCCCATGCATGTTTTAAAAACTCTTCTCTACCAATTTTATGTTTACTCGTCCCCATTTCCCTCAGCATGGTTTCCACTTTCACTTCAGTTGCAATGGAGGCATGATCAGTGCCGGGAATCCAACAAGCCTCCATTCCACGCATCCTTGCACGCCTGATGAGGATATCCTGAATCGTATTATTCAAAACATGCCCAATTGTGAGACTTCCCGTTACATTGGGCGGTGGAATAATAATGGTAAACGGTTGTTTATCG
Organism: Fidelibacterota bacterium; assembly: GCA_004124475.1. GTDB lineage: Bacteria > Fidelibacterota > Marinisomatia > Marinisomatales > SCKK01 > SCKK01. The sequence goes on along the minus strand of SCKK01000010.1, from coordinate 4,405 downwards.
GGATTAACAGAGGCGTGGAAATAGTTTCTTTTTAACCAGTGAGCGTACCACTTTTTTTCAACGGTCTTTGGATCGTAAACCTTAGGGAGATGAAGATTGGTCACAGCTATTTCTCCAATACGAGGCTAAAGGCAGTTGTTAGTTTCAAAACGTTCTCATTCGCTTTAATAAGGTGATCCGATACGATTGCAGCAATATTTTTCATCACCTTATAACCCATCTCAGTATCAGATTCGCAAATGGTAAAAAAGTCGTCACGCATGATGACTGCCATCTTACAGTCCGTCAACGATTTTACTGTGGCAGTCCGTTTATCATCATTGCCAAGTAGAGATATTTCACCAAAAGATGGCTTGTTCTCACTGGAGAGGTTTATTATAGCTTTTTCCCGAGTATCGTAGCCTCCTTTGTTCAGGCGAAGGGTTAAAGCTTGATTAATTTCTACTTTACCTTCGAGAAGGAGATAAATGGAATCACCCACATCTCCTTCATTGAATATGATTTCATCTTCGGAATAATGCCGCTCTTTGATTACATCATGAAATTCATCGACCTGTGACTCTGTGAGTCCCTTAAAAATTCGGTAAGTGGTGAGATTGTTTATATCTATCATAATTCTCCCTATTGAATAACAATAGCCTTTTCGTTTTCTTGAATGATATAAGAATTGTCAGGGTTTATAACTACAGACATTTTACTCTCCTCTTTTAATGAATGACCTGCTTCTTTCAGCTTACGTTCAATGAATGCATCCAAGGCGGATGTGTCTGAGGACAGTACTTCCCCAATACCGATCTGTTCCTCTTGAGAGAATACAGAGATAAGTAGCCAATTGTGTTCCTCCCGGAAATAATCAAACAATACCGTATAGGGTTTACCCACATATTCACTGGGTATCTTCACTCTTTCAAAACTAGGGGATTTTTGAGTGTTGAGAAGTCTATCCACTGTCTGTGGCACTCCAGGCATCAGTACATGAGAAGCCACCATATAGGCACCAAAATCATCTTGTAGAATGACCTCATCTACATTCGCTCGCTTGATATGGGTCAGGTTTTCCCGTTCTGTGAGGTAGGCTACTACTTGAACCTTTGGCGCCATAGTTTTAATGGTAAGCGTAGCAAAAATGGTTTTTTCATCAGGATGACTCCCTGTATCCAGTGCATCGTAGGGTACTATTATAGCTGTAGACGCCTCTTTCAGATTAGCCTGTTCCAAAACCGATTCCCGGGTAAAGTCACCTCGGACAAACTTGAATTTTAATTGCCTGAATTTACTACGAATTGCTGTGACCGTATCCTCGCTTTCGGTGTTTATCAAGACAATAATTGTTTTCCTGTCCACGCTCAAGTTTTGCAGGGAATCGAGAATCCTGTCAATATTTTTATTCCAACCACATAAAAGAATATGACCGGTTGATTTTATTTTTTCCAATCCTTTATCCTCCCGTAAACGTTTTGCCACAAAAATAGATGAAATAGTCGCTGTAAGTAATGCCGTCAAAGAAATTCCTCCAAACATTACTACGACTGCAAGAAGACGACCTGTCGAACTTTTTGGGGTTAAATCTCCATATCCTACTGTCGTCATAGTGACAATAGCCCACCAGAACGGATTACTCCCTTTTGTGATATCTTCGGCGCCCTCCAGTTGACTGATAATCCAGCCACCAATAATCATTACAATGACTATACCGGAGATTACCTGAAAAAAAGGATTCCTTATTGCCCTTCTCAGAAAATTTTTCATCTGATAAATTTACATCGTTAAAGCAAAAAATGTTAGTGTTAGTGGTTTATAATTTTTACAGATTATTTGAAATTTTATGATATAGGTCGTATGTTCTATTGAATGGGATATTAATAAGATTGCCCCTTTACCTGGCTGAATATGTTTGGCGTTATAATCATAGGAATAATGACATTGAAACCCACCTGCCTGCCGCAGGCAGGGAAAAAACTCATTATAAAACAATTAGAAGAGCTACGCATTTAGTGGCTGTTTTGGGACTTTATCCTAACAAATAATCAAACACAAGATTAATCACGCCTGCAATACCAAAAATAATCTCAGGAAATTTTATAGTTCCTGTTGATCTTAGGATACCGCTCCCTACAAACCCTAATGTAAGTAATGGCATGCTCAGATAAGTAATAATCATATATTGTCGGATATCAATGCGAGAATGTCAGCTTCTACTCCAAGAAGACTAAATAAAGGATTAATAGTAAGATAACCAATAAGAGACAAAACTACAGAGAATGTCAGAACAAAAAATAAAGCTAGGATTGAAAAACTTTTGTCTTTTTCTGGTTTATTCTCCCCTATTGATTTGGTAACAACTGAAGAGACACCAACAGACATTCCTATAAAAAGAGCAATGAGCAGGAAAAATATTATTGAAGAAAAACTTAGTGCCGCTAATTCTTGCGAACCAAGTTGACCAACAAAGTATGTATCAATAACTTGAAATAAAAATGTGGAAAGCATTCCAATACTTATTGGTGCTGACTCTAAGAAAAGCATCTTATTTACAGGTGATTCTTATATTTTATTTTTTATTTTTTATTTATTCTCAGCATACTCAGTCAGCCATTTCAGTCTCCCATGTGACTGGCACAGCTGCTGCTTGTATTATCTGGTGCATCCTACGCTCATGAGCATCAACGCTTGTTCCACCTGATGCATACGAAACAGCATACAATTCGCATCCATCCTTGATAAGATCAAGAGCAGGGAACACAAGACTTTTCTTGCAAATGAGCAAGGGAGAAGATGGTAGTTGAAGTTGCATGAATCATATCATGATTTCACTCTGGCAGGGACCACAACAGTTTGCAATGATTCTCAAACAATTCAAAAATAGGATTAGATTTTTTATCATCGAGAATAAAATGGCCTAAAATATACCAGTGGTCCATTCGGTACGGTCCGAAAGTGTACCACCGACCAGGGATGAGGACTTCATTCGGTGTGTATTCCACAATGAGATCAGGCCCCTTTAATCCCGTGGTGGGACCATACTGGCTGATTGTATTTACGACACCGTCGTTTTCGTACCAGGTCGAATCGGTCGCCGTACCATCAGCCCAATAAGCCGTTTTTGTACCCATGGATCTAGCCTTACCGCGAAGGATAAAATTGATATTCTCATCAGGAATATATCTACCTAAAGTAGAGTCCAGAATAGTAGCACTGGTGACGAATGAAAAGTAGTATATATTGGGATCTGCTTTTAAAATGGTATTAAGCTTGCGGGCTCCCTCAAGACTTAAATCCCACGCACTGATATTTTTCGTTTCCCAGGCCGGGTGCTCTTGCATCCGACGATAATAATCCACCCACGATTCCCCATTTTCCCTCTTAAACCCCCATTGCTGGAGATCAAAATCATAAAAATCCGTCCCGACTACATCAGCGATACCTATCAAATATTGTAAAAAAGGAAGGATTCTCGATCGTATATCCAGTAGTGTTGTTCCGTTATGAGGGGTAGCAATCGTGGTGATAGACTTAATCCATCCTTCATGGGATTGTCCAAGAAAGCTACTTTCTTCAGGAATTGTTGCTGCCACATCGGAATATAATGCAGTGAACAATAGATGTTGAATCATTCGAGCGGTTTGCCCTCCCATGCTGTGGGCAATGATATGAATTGGATGCTCTGCATCCCACTCGGGATAGAGCCCTCTGTAGACTTTCCCTTTCGGCTTTTGATCCACACCCCATCTCTCAGCATGACTCCTACCATAATCAACCTGTCCGCCCCTCACTTGATAATAGACCTCGACGGCCCGCTCCCAATTTGAAGAAACAGGCCCGATAGATACCGTATACACCGTGTAACCCCGGAACTCCAGATAAGCCTCCAAATCGAAGAACCCCCCCCAATATTTATAACCACTCATTTCCTCACGTCCCCAACCCATAAATCCGTGAACCAGCACAATGGGGTATCTATTATCTGCTCTGACTTGAGAGAAAACAAGAACAGCCAGAGCCGTCACTATTGACCGTGAATAAGTGAGCATTTTAATTGGGTAAAGTCGTAAAACAGCCACTAAACCCATCATTTTCAGAAGCGGATTGATTTTCGGATTCATGGTGATGAGAATCCCCGCTGCCATTGTCGATTGAGAACAGTCCGAGAAAATCCCCTTTATGGGGATTGGTATATGATGTGGTCACAAAATAATCTTTCCCATGATGAGCAAAAATAAAACTGCATAGAAAAATGATAATTAATGTTATAGATTTGAAGGAATTAAGCATTTTTCACTCCTACTAATAATTGGTTATAGGTTTGTTTGTAAGTTTTGATAATTGAATAAAAAGTTTGAAAGGGCTGAGGGACAGTAGAGACAATTTTATTCTAGGTCTTTGAACCTCAAAAGGAGTCTTCTCG
>SCKK01000009.1 GCA_004124475.1 Fidelibacterota bacterium | reverse complement strand
TGATCTAGCGCCTTGGCATGAGCCTGTTTATGTCGATAGCCGCGTTGGCCACGGTTCCGCTTCACTTCTCGGCTAATTGTCGATTTATGGACGCCAATCACTTCAGCAATTTCTGATTGATTATGACCTGTTTTAAGCAAAGAATATATTCCGTATCTTTGTTCCAGCGTGACCTGGCTGTAGTGTCTCATTTGTGCTCCTCATTTTTGTCTTAAAGAAAAGAGGAGAGCCTACAGCAGCTCCGCTTTCTTTACAAACAGTGTTTGAGTTGCACTTAATAGTTGAATTCAAGTTGGAAACCAGACCAACGGAACAGAGATTTCGCGTCCATCCGCAAGAACTACACGGAGAGAATCTTTTGTGCAAACGACATCTACAGCAAGCGGCTCAAATCTTTCAACCAAAATATTCATCCCATTTCTCCTCTAATAATGATTTGTTTTCTTCGATTATCTTTCGAACAGCAGATAATTCGTGCATCCGGAAATTTCTTGAACGTGCCAAAGATAAAGGATTAAGCCAAAATTTCGCATATTTTTCGGCATATTACACGTGAGTATGTCGTGGTTCTTGTGACTCCCCACTGAAAAAGAAAAAGCGGTAACCTTTATGTCGTAAAACAGTTGGCATAACTTGGTAGGAAAGATAAGAAAACAATAGTAATAATTACAGGCCATCCGTGACTGCCTAACTTATTTTTAACCCGCCACATTTCCGTATAAATACGGGGTGTCTCTGTATGTCTGTGGAAAATACAGGAATATCATTTTTTTCAATTAGCTATATTTTCTTTGTAATTCCCCAATACTATCGATGGAGAAGAATTACCACGATTTGTTAACTAATATAAATGTAAACTGTAATATGAGCAAATCCAAATTATCCGAAGAATCCGATGGACTTACCCAATTCAAGCATCTTATTTTTACCAAACATTACTCTCTGATAGCAGTCTTTTCTTTGAAGAAAGCATGTCCTGTCACGAATGCAATGTGTTGAAACTTCCGGACTCGTGTACGCTGGGGTATTGAGGATTCCCCAACCGATAACGAAGTAGAATTTCTCCTGCCCTGCCAGGTTATCAGGCGAGGAATGCCTCCCTATAATATACAAATTAATATTTCCACCCTCAAATCAAACATGGACGTAATATTAGTGGGGTTCATGATTGTGTTTTTTTATATTACATGAAAGAATGAGGACGAAATGATCAAAAAATATGCGAATGCCCAGCGAATTAAATTATTTACCCAATATTCTATTCTATTCTTAATCCTTACTGCGTGTCTGCTAGGCCAACAGACCCTGATATACGCGGGAAGACTATTAAATCCTGGAGACGGAAAAGTCTTGGAGAATGTAGAGATTTTGATAGAAGGGAATACGATAATAAATATTGGGAAAGGTTTAAAGCACGATCGTTCGGCACGAATAATTAGTTTAAAAAAGGAAACGGTCCTTCCGGGATTAATTGATTCTCATACACATATTTGCCTGACTCCGGATTATGGTGTGAAGCCCCCCGTTCTTTATAAAACTAATTCTTACAGAGCACTGGAAGGTTTAGCGGCAGCACAGAAGGCACTCTTGGCAGGTTTTACGACATTACGGGATATTGACAATGAAGGGGCAGATATGGCTGATATAGCTGTTCGCGACGCCATTAAAGAAGGCCTGTTTATGGGACCCCGCCTCATTGTCTCCGGGTGGGCAATCAGCATAACATCCGGTCATATGAATTTGACAGGTTTACGCCCGGTGATTGATAAAAAAGTCCAACAGTATGCTATCATGGCCGACAATAAAGATGCCATGATAGCGGCCATACGTAATCAAAACAAGACAGGTGTGGATTTCATTAAAATATATTCAACCGGAACCCTGCGCCATATTAATCGGGATAATTACGAGGTTCTTCCCCAGTATGACCAGGAAGAGGTCGAATACATGGTAAAAGAAGCTTCAAGATGGGGTATGGACGTAGCTACCCATGCCTACGGGGGTAAGGGAGCGTATGATGCTGTGGCCGGTGGGGTGCGCAGTATCGAACACGGGATGTTTCTAGATGAAAAAACATTGAATTTAATGGTAAGAAAAGGGACTTTCTGGTGTCCTACGATGACAGTTTATCTACCTGAGGAAGGGATGAATTCTGAGGATAAAATTTTCCATGAAGAAATCGCAAAACGTCACCGGGAAACCTTTAAAAAAGCATTTAAAAAAGGTGTAAAAATTGCCTTCGGAACGGACATCGGCGCCATGCCCCATGGCGATGGCTGGACAGAACTGGAAACAATGGTAAACTATGGGATGAGCCCCGTGGAAGCCTTGAATTCGGCCACTGAGATAGGCGCGGAATTAATCCGTATGGAGGATAAACTGGGACGTATTGCGCCTGGATATTTAGCAGATATTATTGCTGTTAAAGGAAAACCGGACAAGAATATCAGGGCGATGCAAAACGTCTCTTTTGTAATGGTCAATGGTGATGTAGTAAAACACTCGAAATAATACAGTATAGAATGTTTTCATAATTATCAGTACAGTCCGCGGGTTATCGTTCCAGTTTCTGTTTGATATTTCGTCTTCTATTAATTCTTTTCTTCCCATTCTTTCGGCGTAAGAGTTTCCGTCCCGTACACTTCAGGTTCACGAATACCGAGGAGAATGAGATTGGGTCCGTTAATTACGAGGATGTTCATTGTTTAGGAATTTTCATTTTCAAGCCGACTGTGCACTGAATCCTGCGGAAAAGTAATAAGTATTTATAAGTTTCCCTCCAAAGGTCACAGACTCCTATGGAGAGATCCTCTGGGTCACAGGAATGCCAATGGCGTAAACATCAGATGACAGATATAACGGAAAAGTTAACCTGCGCAATCTTGGACTAATTTCTGTTGAAAACTGAACATAATAATGACTCAAAACTGTAAAATTCTTAAAATATCGCTCTCACCATTTTGTGATAGGTTAAACGAGGGTTAGAAGACGCTACTATACTTCGACTAATTCGCTTGTGGATGTTGGCTCTGGGATTGGACTTCCTTCCTCACGAAGACCTTCCAAATGGAAATCAATTGCTTCCCGGATTAGTTTTGTTACTTCCGATTTTGTTTCTGCAACGGCAACACAACCAGGAAGGTCTGGAACATAAGCTCCATAATTTTTATCAGTTTTTTCAATTATAACTACATATTGCATTTATTTCTCCTAATTTATTTCTTTAAGCCTGACTGTTTCAATATACTATTAAGAGTTCCCGGAGGCAAATCCAAATTTAGTTTTCCAGCGACGGTCACTGTTCCTGTTTTGTTATGATGCTTAAACTGTCTATGGCTACCTTAATGTTCTATGAAGATACCAGCCATCATTTTCCAGCATTTTGATAATTTTTCTGACTTTCATTGCTACGAAGAGAGTACTGCAAATACATTATTTTCACAGTAAACTTATACTAAATCACAGCGCCTTCTAACGGGGTAAGTTAGGGGCGTGAAAAATTTTACCACCCAATTTCCCTTACCCAAATTTACGTTTGTAAAACGTTAAAACTTAAAATTCACAGCAAAGCTTTCCACATCCTGTGTAACGTGGGTTGGGCGTAACCTTGTACAATTCCGTGATGAATTTTCTTTATCATGATCATTATCTGAAAACTAAAGTATAGGTTGAAACCTTGGATTTATTGATTGAGCGACTGAGAAAGTAAGCCTAGTCTGGTTTGACCCATCAATATCCATAATGTATACTTGACCTACATTGTCTTTATCTCTCTCTGATGTAAAAAGAATCTTGGAACCATCGGGTGAAATTTGAACGCCATCTCGGATTCTTGTTTTACCGTCATTAGTCAGGCGAGTCTGTTCACTGCCATCGGAATTCATGATGTATAGGTCTCCAGTGAAAATCTCACCTATTTCATGTCTAATGAAAACGACTTTTGATCCGTCGGGAGAGAAACTTGGCGAAATGTCATGGTTTTCATTATTCGTTAGATTCCGTACATAAGAGGCATCAAGATTGGAAATATAAATCTCGGAGTCTACCCTTGTTGATCTCGCTTCGAATAAAATCTTAGAATCATCTGGTGAAAACTGGATGGGCATATAGTAACTTAAACTATCCGGCAGATTGGATATTTTGCTGCCATCACTATTCATTATGCATATTGTAGAAGAAACATATGTGATCATCGTACCATCATGTGAGAACTGAGGATAACGATCACGCACCGAATTGTTTGTCAAATTAATCAAACCAGTTCGGTCTTCGTTGATCAGGTAGATTTCCCAGTCCCCGTCTCTGTCATGACTGAAAACAATTATGGTATCGTAAGTTGAGAAAAAAGGATCATAGCTTGTACTCGACACGCTTTCCAAGCGTGTTATATGGTGTTCATTATCATCGTCGAGACCTATGACATAAAGTCCAACAGGGTCATCAATTGACATAGAGACAAAGAATATCTTGGAGCCATCTGAAGAGAACTGCGGATAGTAATCGTTCCTTGAGTTTCTTGTGATTCTTGTTTGACTACTCCCATCATAATTCATTACAAAAACGTCAAAGCTTATTCCAGTCCTGGCTGAGACAAAGACAATTTTGGGTTTGTTATCTTGATTTGATTCCGTTGGACTCTGGCAAGAGTTATGAACCAGCACAGAAACCAAAAAAATTAACAACAGGCTTGAACGACACTTGAAAGTTATCATTTTTCTTCTACCATCAATCTAAGTCTAAACATCTGTTCATAAAAATGAGATTAAAGGTTACGCCTAACCAGTTTTTAACCCGCCACGTTTCCGTATAAATACGACATTCCTGTGCATGTCTGTGGTAAATACAGGAATATCATTTTTTTCAAGTTAAACCCATATTTATTGTAAATACCCAATACCATTGATAGAAAAGAATTACCACGATTTTGTAACTAATATAAATGTAAACCGTAAAATGAGCAAATCCAAATTATCCGAAGGATCCGGTGGACTTACCCAATTCAAGCATCTTATTTTTACCAAACATTACCCTCTGAGAACAGAAAATACCAATGACTGCCTGTCCCTCTGAATGATGTCAGAACTGAAATTATTCTTTAAGCTAACCGCTTTAGCTATTCCTCCTCCGTATCCCGAAGTTTTGGGACCGATTTCTGATTTCCAATAACTTGATATTCTTTATTCGTAAACGTTCAGTGGACCCATTATTATTATTACCTAAATTGCCACGTGCTTTAGCTCGTGGACAATATTTGCCGAAAGAAAACCGGACTTCCCGCCTGCTGGACGGGCAGGTAATCCTTGTGGGGTTATGCCAAAGGCATCCCTACGGGAAAACCCCGACGGTTGGGGTTTCCAACTTACCCCGAGCTAAAGCACGGGGCTATTCATATTAATGTGCATCACCTCACAATCCGTACACTGGCAGAAACGGGTTCGCTGAATGTTTACCTTTATTCTAATGTTGAAATATACCATCTTTAATCACGTTCATAATTCGCTCATCTGAAACTTCGTCTGTAACAATCGCATTTCCCAATCCCTCCAACACCACAAAGTGAAGCCTTCCGGCTTTTACTTTCTTATCATGTCCGATTGCTTCAAGTACTACCTCCGGGTTAAGATCGGGGAGCTTGGGGAGTGGAAGTTTCCTAAGGGTCGATACAAGGAGTTCATGATCCTGTTGGTTCAAATATCCCAGTTCATGAGAAATCTGTCCTGCGGCAATCATCCCGTACGCGACCGCCTCACCATGTTGTAAAATCCCGTAGCCTGCAACCGTCTCTAGTGCATGACCTATAGTGTGACCAAAGTTCAGAATCCGTCGAAGATCACTTTCTTGTTCATCATGCGAAACTACATCCGCTTTGATTTCACAACAGCGAACAATAGCTTTCAGAAGGACTTCTTCATCCTCTAAAGACAGAAGTGAATCCATATTCTGCCGGAGTTTCTCAAAGAAATCTCGATCCCGAATGGCGCCGTATTTCAGGATTTCTCCCATAGCGGAGATTACGTCCCTACGGGGAAGTGACTGGAGCAATTCGGGATCTACAACGACACCGATGGGCTGATAAAAGGCACCCACTAAGTTTTTTCCTTGAGGAAGGTTGACGCCTGTCTTCCCACCAATGGCAGAGTCCACCATTGCAAGCAATGTAGTGGGAACCTGAAGATAGTCCACACCACGGAGGTAGGTGGCAGCCACGAAACCGGTCACGTCTCCAACCACGCCTCCACCCAGTGCTACTAACAGGGTAGAGCGGTCACAATTTAGTTCTAACAGTTGCTCGTAAATGGATTCTACCTCGGACAACGATTTTGCCTCTTCGCCTTCCGGTATAATGATTGTGCTCACATCTATTCCAGACGATTTCAGTAGTTCTGTAAGCTTATGGGCATATAAATTGCGAACTGTAGCCTGTGTCACGATGACCCATTGGTGTCCGGTTCGAGGACCTAACAATTCCGGAACTCGTCGGAGCAAACCATGATCTATCCAAATGGGATAGGATCGTTTGCCAAGATTTACTTTAATTGTCTTCACCTGAAAATAGCTTTGGGATGTGTGTTTTATTTTAATTTTGAAGGTATCGAGCAATCTTTTTCACTACTTCATTGTACGTCAATTCGTCTGTATCGATAATGTACTTTGCGGAAGATTCATAGTAAGATTTCCGTTCATTCCAAATTTTAGTCAGTCTATCATTAAGATTAAAACTGTTGTATAAAAGAGGTCTGGAGTTTTCCCCACAGGGTCCTTCGGACGAAGGATCCTCTGGAGAGGATTTTAACCTAACAGTTAGTGTTTCAGGTTTATTACGGAGTAATATGGTTGTTCCATTGGTTTTCAGAATATTTCTGTTTTCTGATCTGAGTACAATTCCACCTCCGGTGGAAAATATCTGATGGTCCTGCTTTGATTTTTCAATAAAAAAAGCACTTTCCATTTCCCTGAATTTTTCTTCTCCAAATATTTCAAATATTTCAGAGATTGACATTCCAGTAACCATTTCTACTGTTTCGTCTATATCGACGAATGACATGTTGAGCTTTTTTGCCAGTTGCTTGCCTACTGTCGTTTTGCCACTGCCCATCATGCCGATGATAAATATGTTCATTATCCGTACCTTAATCTCACAAGTGGCAGTAGTGGATCATCTTTTTGACTGCCACTGGCACCCCGATACACTCTCCCCCCGACAAGTCGGGGTCGGGACTACGAGGCAGGATGCCACAAATTCTTAATACCTCGCACTTGCCTCCATGTGTGCTTTCAGTTGTTCAACGGTGTCACCCCCAAACTTCTCCAGTAGGGCATCAGCTAAAACGAAACAGAGCATACTCTCTGCTACGATTGATGCCGCCGGTACAGCACAGGAATCCGTTCGTTCCTTGTGAGCGAGCTTCGCCTCTTTAGACTTGATATCCACAGAACGCAACGGTTTAATCAAGGTTGGAATCGGTTTCATTACACATCTGATGAAGATCGGTTGACTATTGCTCATTCCACCTTCGATTCCACCTGCGTTGTTGGAATACCGAATATATTTTCCATTTTCCCACCCAATTTCATCGTGAACTTCACTGCCGTATTTTTCCGCTTGGGCGAATCCAAGACCGATTTCAATCCCTTTAAATGCATTTACTGATAAAAGGGCTTCAGCAATTCTTGCGTGGAGTTTCCGGTCCCACTGAGTATGACTTCCTAATCCGTAGGGAAGTCCTGTTGCTATAACCTCAAAAATACCTCCCACTGAATCCCCTGAGTTTTTAGCCTTGTCGATAGCTTCTACCATTTTTTTTTCAGCATCCTTGTTTAAACATCGTACCGGAGAGGTGTCAACCAATCTATTTAATTCTTCAGGAGACATATCCTGCGCTAGGGGTGAAGTATCTTTTATTTGATGGATCTGAATTACTTTGCTGCCTACTTCAATATGGACTTCTTTTAGCAATTTTCGACAGATAGATGCCAATGCAACTCGTATAGCTGTCTCCCGAGCGGAAGATCGTTCCAATACATTTCGGATGTCATCGAAATCAAATTTCTGCACACCTGCCAAATCAGCGTGGCCGGGACGGGGGAGAGTGACTTTCGTAACTTCCTCATTTATGGGTTCTATTGCCATTTTCTTTTTCCAATTCTCCCAATCTTTATTAGGCAGAATGAGACCCACAGGAGAACCTAATGTCTTGCCGTGACGGACTCCACAGTAGATTTCTGCTCGATCCTTTTCAATCTGCATCCGTTTACCACGACCGTGCCCCATCTGTCGGCGAGTCAGGTGATAAGCAATGTAATCCTCGCTGATCTCTAACCCAGCCGGAATTCCTTCAATAATCCCCAGCAGACCTTTCCCGTGAGATTCACCTGCGGTTAGGAATTTTAGTCTTTGCATCATAGTGATTTCACCCTTACTTAAGCCTCAATTAGTTGCGTGGATTCTATTTGGCTCTGTAGATATTCTTTCAATTCATTTATATTAACATTTTCTCTTACTGCATTGTTTAACCATAGCTCCAACGACGCAATTCCTTGATAGATGAACATTGTCAACCCACCTAATGTTTTTACCCCTAATGCCTGACCGTCCATCAAGAACTTCGTATTGATTGGATTATAAATGGTGTCGATAAGAATTTGTTCTTTTTGGAGAAGCTGTTTTGCCAGGGGAGATACACTACTATCGGGTGTCATGCCTACAGGAGTACAATTGATAATAACACAATCTTTAGAAATGTATTGTTCTATTTCGTTGAATGAAATGGATATTACAACTGTTTTCTTAAAAAAGGGGCTTAATGATTTAATTAATGTTTTACCTTTCTTGATAATCCGGCTTGCTAAAATTATTTTTTGGGCTCGATACTGTATTAGTGAATACAGGACACTTCTCGCCACTCCTCCAGCGCCGAGTATTAGACAAATTTTCCCTTTAACATCTATTTTTTTCTGTTCTAATGCTGTTATGAAGCCGAACCAGTCGGTGTTGTAACCGGTGAGTTTTTTATCTTGAATTGCAACACAGTTCACAACATGAATGAGTTGTGCCCGCGGATTAACCGAGTCAAGATAGGGTATAATTTCTTGTTTATGAGGTAGAGTGACATTGATGCCGTTCAATTGGCCACGCCTCAATCTGGAAATTATATCGGGAATACCATCCCTTGTAGTTTCAATTTTTTTGTAATGTGCATCAATTCCCAACTGTTTAAAAATCCAATTATGCAGATCTGGACTCAAGCTGTGTGCAACGGGATTCCCGATGACGGCAAAATTCATCGCACCACCTGCTTTAATAGATAATCAAATTCCGGACACGAAATAGCGATACAGTCCGAATTATCCAACGTAATTGGTTCATCGGAAATAAGCCCAGCTATAGTGAATGCCATAGCTATGCGGTGATCATTGTGGGTAGTGATCTGGGCGGAGTGAAGAGGTGTGGGTCCTGTGATCACAAACCCATCTTCTAATTCCTCTACGTTTGCGCCCATTCGCCGAAGGTTGACACAAATTGCTGAAATCCTGTCCGATTCTTTCACACGAAGCTCTCGTGCATCTTGTACCATAGTGACTCCTTCCGCCTGTGTGGCGAGGATCGCAAGAATGGGGAGTTCATCAATAACAACAGGAATCTGGTTACCCGAGATATTGATTCCCTTCAGTGATTGATGAAAAATTCTAAGGTCTCCCACGTCTTCACCGTTCTCCTTCCATTGATTCAGACATTCCATCCCTGCACCCATTTTCTCCAAAGCTGAAAAGAATCCGGTCCGAGTAGGGTTGGAAAGAATCCCTTTCAGGATCAAGTTTGAGCCCGGGACCAGAGCCGCCGCCGCTGCAAAGAAAGCCGCTGTGGATGGGTCACTGGGGACTTTCATTGCGAAGGGTTTGAGTGGATTTTCCAGTTTTTTAATTGTTGATCTATTCCCATCCAATCGAATATCGGCACCAAGTACATGCAGCATCCGTTCCGTATGATCTCTCGTTTTTGTTTTTTCAATGACGGTTGTTTCTCCCTCTGCGCCCAATCCTGCAAAAAGAATTGCAGACTTTACCTGTGCGCTTGCCACTGGGGGTGAGTATTCGATACCCGTAAGCGGTGCAGAATTCAGGCGCAGGGGAAGGTAACCATTCTCGTTCTCGAAAGAAGCTCCCATCAATCCCAAAGGTTGGATGATTCTTTCCATGGGCCGCTGACTAAGGGACTTGTCCCCCGTAAGTGTGGTAGTGATTCCTTGGCCAGCTAAAAGCCCTGTGAGGAGTCTGGCTGTGGTGCCGGAATTCCCACAGTCGAGATCACTTGCTGGATTTTTCAGTGTATTCCCCGTGATGACAACCTGTTTCCCGTTCTTTTCGGATTGAACACCACACGTCATTAAACACTGTCGGGTCGATTCCACGTCCACTCCTGTTGACAGATTATCAATGATGCATTCGCCATTGGTGAGCGCTGCCAGCATGAGAGCCCGGTGGGAAATCGATTTATCCCCGGGAAATGTAAGATCACCTGATATTCTCATTTTTTTGTAATCATTTGTATGTAGCTGGTTATGAGCTTACTGTTTTTGTCAGTTGTCGATAATCGGTTGCATAGTGTGTACTGCTTACTGCCCACTCATGCCGGTCATTGTCCAATGCTCTTTCCCATTGCGTTACAAACACCCTTGGCGATCCTCATCAATTCAGAAAACTCTACAGGTGGGAGCGCTTGAGGTCCATCGCAGAGCGCTTCTTCCGGCTTGTCGTGGACATCCACAATCAGTCCGTCCGCTCCGGCGCCAATTCCAGCGAGAGCGTGAGGGATAACGCTGAACCGCTGTCCACTCGAATGACTTGGATCTATAATAATGGGAAGGTGACTGACCCGCTTTAGCGCTGGAATTATGCTGATGTCCAGTGTATTCCGCGCATGGCTTGTGAAGGTGCGGACACCTCGTTCGCAAATGACCACATCATGGCAGCCATGAGCCATGAGGTATTCAGCGGACATGAGAGTTTCATCTAAGGTTGCGCTCATTCCTCGTTTTAATAGAACGGGTTTTCCGACCCGACCCACTTCCTTAAGCAGTATAAAATTCTGCATATTACGAGTGCCTATTTGGAGCATATCGACATAATTTCCTACTAAGGCAGCGGTATTTGGATCCACAACTTCTGTAACGATAGGTAGTCCGGTTTTTTCTCTTGCTTCAGCCAAAATTTTTAAGGCTTCCTCGCCTAATCCCTGGAAAGAATACGGAGATGTTCTCGGTTTGTAGGCTCCACCCCGGAGCATCTGTGCCCCTCTCTCAGCAACCTGTTCGGCAATTCTTAATGTCTGATCTCTACTTTCCACAGCGCAAGGTCCGGCAATCATGACCACATTCCCATCCCCAAATTTGACGCTCTGAACAGAAATAACGGAATTTTCCGGGTGCATATCTCGGCTGGCAAGTTTGTAAGGTTTGGTAACGGGAATGACTTGTAAAACGCCGGGCAATCCTTCAAGATAAACACGATCATCGGCATTCTTATTGCCGGTAACTCCAATTGCGAGCCTCGTTCTGCCTGGGATGTCGTGGGCAGTGAAACCTAATTCTTCAATTCGTTCCTTAACCCTGACAATTTGAGGGTCCGTGGCAGTTGCGTTCATAATAATCAGCATATTAATTTCTCCTTAGAATTTGAGCTCGAACCTTTTCAATCGAGTTTTCCAGATTTTCCATCATTCGCAGAGAGTAAGGATTATAATTCTCAAGATCGCAGAAAAGCTGCCAACTGTCATTACATGTCTGGTCTATCACATCTAAAAGTGTTCGGAAACCTACTGTGTCAATTTCTGTTGATGTAATCCCTGTCTCTTTCAGAATTCTACCAATGAAGTGGGTAACGCCTTGTGAGTATGCTGCCAATTTATCGTGTTCTTCCGGTGACATCTCAATCGCTTCAAAGGCTTTCGATGCGAAATAATCTTTCCAGAAATCGAATTGATTGTATACATCTCGTGTTCTGTGCATGATAATCTTATGACCATTAGGTATAGTTATTGAGTCAGGTCCGAAAAGAGGATGTGTTGCGATGATGCCCACATGAGAAGGCAATGCTTCCGTCATGACCGTGACGGGATAGACCTTTACGGAACAGACATCCAATACTGTTGTTCCCTTTTGAAGGTTTGGAGCAATATCCATAATTACATTTTTCAGGTCTCGAATAGGTACGGATATGAAAATAATTTTTTCCTGGAGTATTGTTTCGAGATTTACAAATTCCACCCCAAACTGAGGTTCTTGTTGTTTAATGTCAAATGCCTTTACTTTGAAATCATCAGATAGAATCTGTCCTAAAACTCTTCCAAACCGACCGAAACCGATAATTCCAACACTATTCATCATTGCTGTCCTCAAGTTTTTTTATTCCAATAAATAAAGTAAGGTTATTTTTTAAATCATGAATATCTTCTTGAAGAATGACCAATCCATAAAGGTCGGCACATGATTTTGGAGCGATAACGGCGGCGGTTTTAGGTAGTTTACCTTCTTTAAGTCTACGTGCTGCCTCTGCTGTATCGTCTTCTTCAATGAGTGGTCGGGTCCAGAAATGTTCCGATAGATAATCCCTGCATTGACGCAATGCCTGTTGATGAGAATGTATTTCCGTAACATCACCTACAAACACCCCTCTCCGAGCGAGAAGATTTTGGCTGATTGGAATATAAAACATTTCCACAATCTCACACTTGTAATGAGCCAGTGCCACTATACTTTCCAACACGACGCCTCCCTGGGCATTTTCCATGGCGAAAATACCGAAATCGACTTTGCCGTTTTCTACCGCATTGAGAACCTTTTCTGATGTGATCAAAAACTCAATTTTGTATTTCTCAATGCCATGATTTTTACTAAAGTTAGCAGAAGCTTCGTGGCAAAAGCTGCCGTTTCCTCCTTGAATACCTATTGTTTTCATTTCACTCCTTTCAGTTCTTTAACATATTTCAAAACAGTTTTTTCAGGGTGGTTGGAATCTCGGAGTTTTTCCACAAACGACGTTCCGACCACAGCGCCGTCGGACAATCTGTTGATTCTTTCTACATCTTGGTGGGTTTTTATCCCGAAGCCCACAATGAATGGGGTATTGCTATTCTCTCTGACTCGAGACAGGTATTTCACCAAAGTTGCTTCCTTGGAAAGTTTTTCTCCTGTAACGCCCAGGATAGCGACACAATAGACAAGGTCACCCGCCATTTGAGAAATTGTGCGGATTCGATCATTAGGGGTGTTTGGTGCGACAAGCAAAATGGGTGATATGTTGTTTGACTTACTCAATAACACAAAGTCCTTCGCCTCCTCAATCGGTAGGTCGGGAGCAATAATTCCATCTACTCCAACCTGTTGGCAATCAAAAAAGAATTTATTATAACCATATTTCAGAATCGGATTTATATAACCCATGAGAGTAATGGGAATTTGTGATGATTTTCTGATGATCTCAACTTGCTCAAGTACCCACTGGGTGTTCACACCGTTCTTAAGAGCTACCTGACTGGAGGCTTGAATTACCGGACCGTCTGCAAGAGGGTCAGAGAATGGTAAGCCAAGTTCAATCATATCTGCTCCGCCCTTTTCCATTGCCAAAACAAGTTTTGTAGTCAGATTGAGTGAAGGATATCCCGCAGTGACATAGGGGATGAGTTTTCCACCAGGTTTTTTAAAGAGTTGTTGAATCCGGTTCATATGTCTCGTCCCAGAAATTCTGCAACCGTTTGTACGTCTTTATCACCCCGTCCTGACAAGCAGATGACAACGTTTTCACCAGAATGTATTCCATTGTCCGGGGATCGCAAGAAACTGAGGGCATGAGCTGATTCCAGAGCCGGAAGAATACCTTCTTTCTCAGATAACCAAATGTACGCAGAGATGGATTCATCGTCGGTAGCTGAGGCATATTCAACGCGACCAATGGATTTTAAGTAACTGTGCTCAGGTCCCACGCCCGGGTAATCGAGTCCGGCTGAAATGGAGTGGGGAAGGGTGATTTGTCCATCCTCGGATTGGAGAATGAAGCTGGCAGAGCCGTGAAGAACGCCAAAAGAACCTTTCGTGATAGATGCTGCATGTTTGTCTGTTTTCAATCCTTTTCCTGCTGCTTCTACGCCTACCAACCTTACGTTATCTGACAGAAATGTATGAAATATCCCAATTGCATTACTCCCACCCCCCACACAAGCGACGATAGTATCGGGTGCTTGATCTCCATTCGTAATGTCTTTGAATTGTATTTTGGTTTCTTTTCCGATAATAGATTGAAAATCCCTTACAATCATGGGATAGGGGTGGGGACCAACAACCGAACCAATGAGATAGTATGTCGTTTCGACGTTGGTAATCCAATCGCGAATAGCTTCGTTGATGGCATCTTTTAATGTGCAACTGCCTGAGCTTACAGGGATTACCTCTGCTCCAAGGAGTTCCATTCTGAAGACGTTTAATTTTTGCCGTTCAATATCCTCTGTCCCCATATAAATTGTGCATGGGAAACCAAATTTTGCTGCTGCGGTGGCTGTGGCTACCCCGTGTTGTCCAGCGCCTGTTTCTGCAATAATCCTTTTTTCCCCCATCCGCTTAGCCAATAAAATCTGCCCAAGGACATTATTGATTTTATGGGCGCCTGTATGAGCAAGATCCTCCCTTTTTAAATAGACGTGAAATCCCAATTCTTCTGAAATACGGTTGGCGTAAGTGAGTGGCGTGGGTCTGCCGGCATAGCTTTTTAATATTTGTGATAATTCTTCTGTAAATGCTCCATCCTGTTTTAATGTATTGTATAACTCTTTAAGTTCAGATAGCGCTGGGATGAGAGTTTCGGGGACATACTGACCACCAAAAATCTCAAAGTGTCCTTTTTCATCCGGTAAGGTATAGGTTTTGATTGGATTTTCCATTTTAATGCGATTCAGTTATGTTTCTTTCAAACAGATTTGGATAGTTTCCAGTGCTTTGAAGTATTTCAAATAAGTGTATTAATTTTTGATGGTCTTTAACACCAAGTGATGTTTCGACACCACTATTTACGTCCACTGCCTGAGGTTTAACTGTCTGAATTGCTTTAAGTATATTGTCTGGATTCAATCCACCTGAAAGGATGATGGGGACTTCAGTTGCAAGGTTTTGAACTGCTTTCCAATCGAATGATTCTCCTGTCCCACCAAACTTTCCATCACGATAGGTATCCAGGAGATAAGCGGAAATATTTCCATCAGGTAGGGATGGTACCTCATCATTTTTCACCTGAATAGCGCTGATTACTGAATATTTCCGGGACAGCTCATCTAATTTTTCCTGATGGGGATAAAGTTGAAGGAAATCTAATCCAACCGTTTTAACCATCGAATGAATCGTATCAGTTTTTTCATTGACAAATATACCTACCCGGGCGATGTGGTTTGGTACTTGGCGGCTGATCGAGGCAGCTATATCGGGCATCACATATCTGGGGCTCTGTGGAAAAAAGATAAAACCAATAGCGGAAGCTCCAGCATGAACGGCTAATTGAGCCGATTTTAGGGATGTAATTCCGCAGATTTTGACGGGAATCATGCTTCTACCCTCGATGTAAGTTCTGCTAATTTTTTCCCCGGGTCGGGAGCAGACATGAGTGAAGAACCCACCAAAGCTGCATCGAAACCTGTGTGAGCAATTTTTATGATATCCTTTCTCGATGAAATCCCACTTTCGGCGACCTTTACGGATTTTTTGGGTAGTAAGTCAACCATGGTTAAACATCTTTCCAAATCCGTCTTTAGAGTTTGAAGGTTTCTGGCATTTACACCGGTAATGTTCGGATTAAATGATTGAAAGAGATAGGCGTGGTTCTGTTCATAAATCTCAACCAGAACTGCTAATCCTAAATCTTCTGCCAACTCATGTAGGGATATTAGGCGATCGAGAGGGAGAGCATTGGCAATAAGAAGTATCGCATCAGCGCCTGCCATATAGGATTCCCATACTTGGTATTCCGTAATAATAAAGTCTTTTCTGAGCACAGGTAATTGGGTAGTTGACTTTACTTGTTTGAGTATATCCAGACTTCCCCCAAAATACATTTCATCGGTAAGTACTGAGATGGCTGCTGCTCCATTTTTTTCATAAGCCTCGACGATCCCAATAAGATCGAAATCTTTTTTTAGCTCACCCATGGAAGGAGATTTTGGTTTTATTTCTGCGATGATTTGAACACCTGGACGAGCCAGGAATTCACGAAAGGAAACTAAGGGGTTTACACGTTCCATTTCCATTAACTCAGACATAGGGAGTATTTTCTCTAAATTGGCAACTTCCTGCCTTTTATTGTGAAGAATTTGTGAAATTATTGACGTCACGCTGCTGCCAATTGTTGTAATACATTAAGTGCTTTTCCTGAATCTATAGCCTCTTTTGCTAATTGGATTCCTTCCTCCATTGTGGTTGATTTACCTCCCACCATAATTCCTGCAGCTGCATTAAGTACTACCACATCTCGTCGGGGACCTTTTTCTCCTTTCAGGATTTTCTCGATAATTTGGGCATTTTCATCGGGAGAGCCTCCTCTAAGATCTTCAATGGACCCAAGGGGAAAGCCATAATCTTGAGGATTTATTGTCATTTCAGAAATATTCCCATCGTTGGTGAGGTGGCTGACTGAAGAGGTAGTGGTGATTGTCAGTTCGTCAAGACCGTCATTCCCGTATATCACCATCACTTCTTCTGAGCCGAGAGCTTTTAAGATGTTTGCCATTTTTGAGGTTAGTTCAGGTGCAAAGACCCCCAACACCTGTCGTTTTACTTTGGCGGGATTACAAAGAGGTCCTAAAATGTTAAAAACGGTTCTGATGGCTAACGATTTTCTTGCAGGAACAGCGTACTTTATGGCAGGATGGAGGGCAGGAGCGAAAAGGAAACCAATTCCAATTTCTTCTACACACAGGGCTACTTTCTCTGGGGACATGGAGATATCTACCCCCAATGCTGTTAATACGTCTGCGGATCCGGATCGGGATGAGGCAGCACGATTCCCATGTTTTGCTACTTTTACTCCAGCGCCAGCCACCAGAAATGATGCAGCAGTGGAAATATTGAAAGTAATTTTCATATCACCTCCGGTTCCGCACATATCAATGGCGCCGTCTCCAATCTGAATGGGCGTCATTTTTTTTCGCATGGCATCTGCAAATCCAACAACTTCATCTACGGTTTCACCTTTTGCTCGTAAAGCCACAAGAAATGCTCCCACCTGCACATCGTCAAATCCTCCGGACATGATTTGTCCCATAACATTGTAGGATTCATCTCTGGTCAGACTTTCTTTATCCAACAATTTTTCAAGTACCTGTTTCATTTTTCAGTCACCTTTGTTTTTGCTGAAATTATCTCTAATAAATTCTTAATAATCTGAATTCCGTTATCTGTGGCAAAAGATTCCGGGTGAAATTGAACACCAAATATTGGGTGTACTAAGTGCTTTATCCCCATAATTAAATCTGAATCCGTCGTGGCAGTGATTTTAAGTATGGAAGGAAAAGTATCTTTTTCAACGATAAGTGAATGGTATCGGGTTGCATTAAAGGGGTTGGGAAGTTCTTTGTATATTTGTGAGTTGTCGTGATAGATAGGGGATGTTTTCCCATGGACTATTTCCTGTGCTTGAGTAATTTTACCCCCAAACGCATAGGCTATTGCCTGATGACCGAGACAAACCCCTAAGATGGGGATTTTTCCTGTAACTGCTTGAATAAGACTTACAGAAATTCCAGCATCTTTAGGAATCCCCGGTCCGGGAGAAATGATGATTGCCTCCGGTTCCATTTTGATTATTTCCTGAGGAGTAGCTACATCATTCCGGATTGTTAGAGTCTCAAATCCTAACGAACCGACATATTGTACCAGATTGTAGGTAAATGAATCGTAGTTGTCAAGGATAATTACCATGTTTTCACCCAATCTACATCACGTTGAGACCAAACCATCTTCCGCCAAATCTATGGCTTGCATGATGGCTTTTGCTTTGTTAATGGTTTCCTGGTATTCACGGTCAGGTTGAGAATCATAAACGATTCCTGCTCCTGACTGAAAATATACTTCGCCATCTTTCATCACCAAAACACGAATGGCAATGCAAGTATTCAAATTTCCTGTTAAATCAATATAGCCGACAGCCCCCGAATAGATATCTCGACGGTGAGTTTCAAGTTCGTGAATGATTTCCATGGCACGGATTTTGGGAGCGCCGGTGGTGGTTCCTGCCGGGAATCCGCTGAACAGTGCATCAAAAATGTCTTTGTTTTTCTCCAACTTGCCTCGAACATCAGAAACAATGTGCATGACATGAGAATACCTCTCGATGATCATATAATCTTTAACCTGAACAGATCCTTTTTCGACGACCCGTCCCACATCATTCCTCGCCAGGTCAAGGAGCATGAGATGTTCTGCCTTCTCTTTCTCGTCGCACAATAGCTCTTCTGCCAATTGATTGTCTTCCAGTTCTGTTTTACCTCTGGGACGTGTCCCGGCGATGGGTCGTATTTCCACATTACCATTTTCAACCTTTACAAGGAGTTCGGGTGATGCACCAATAATGTCAAAATCGTTCAATTTCAGGTAGAACATATACATGGAAGGGTTGATGGTACGTAAAGCACGGTAAATAGTAAATGAATCAACCTGGGTACTTCTATGGAATCTTTGACTCAGCACCACCTGGAAGATATCACCTGACTTAATATATTCTTTCGCTTTTAAAACGGATTGTTCGAATTCTTCCCGGGATATGTCACACGTTTGCTTACTTCGATGGGTTGTTTTTGGGGATTGGTAGTCGATATCGGTGTGCAACGCTTTCCCTAATTTGTCTATTCGAATTTGCGCCAAACGGTAAAGTTCTTTTAAATCTGTGTCTCTTTTGATTTCTACATGGGTGAATACAATTACCTGGTTTTTAAAATGGTCAAAAGCTAAGACTTCATCGTAGAGCATAAAAATGGCGTCCGGGGTTCCCAGACCACCATTAAAATGAATAGGAATGTTTTCAGTCCATCTTGCAGTTTCGTAGCTCAGATATCCGACGAGACCTCCTGAAAATGAAGGCAGACCGGGTAAATGTGGGACTTTGTATTGGTTTAATATATTTCTTAGTATATCAGGAAAAGGTTGATCAATAGAGGTATTGGGATCACCCTTTAAAACGGTCGTTTTTCCATTGCAGTGAGAGAGGATGAGTTTAGGATTTATTCCGATGAAGGAATACCGACCGAACCGATTCCCTTTTTCTACCGATTCCATCAGGAAATTGTAGGATGTATCTTTAGCAACGCGCATAAAAGCGGAAACAGGAGTCAGCAAGTCAGCTAATACTCTTTGGTAGACAGGCACTACTTTATGCGATTTCGCTAAATATTTGAATTCTTCAAAGGTCATCATGCGTGATTCGTGATACGTGATTCGTGAGGCAGGGTAGTAAACAGGCGAGGCACTCCACTATTCTACCAGTTACCAGTCACCACTCACAAGTCTCTTAGCCCCAGCCTTTTTAATTCCCAATGCATCGGGACGCAGCTGTGTTTTCTTATTCATCACATCAGGATACAAAAAACCCCACATAAATTTGCGGGGTTTGAGACGTTCACATTATAGGTTTACCTTATGGTTGCCGTCTCAACCCTCCATAAAAAAACCACCAGTAATAGCAGTTGAATTTTTCGTTACCGTTCCTCATGTCTTTTTAATTTAGGTCTCCTTTTGTCCTATTGCAACCATTTTTCTTGGGTAACCCCTTTGTGACAGGGATATATTTGAAGAACCAAGTTCCCTGTCTTCCGACAGGCAGGCAAACTCTCCCAAAGGGACTCCTGTGGAGCAAGAACCAAAGAACACCTGCCTGAATGCGTCACGCCAGCCCGACTTTGTTGTACAGGCGGGCAAGCAGGGAACTTACTGATTACCATCCCCCCGATGAGTCGGGGTCGGGATTGGTTATTGGGTCTTGGGTCTTGGGTCTTTTGAACTATTTTCTACACCTATAACTGAAGCATTACTTTCTTGGTATTCAATATCTTGGGCAATTGTGAAAATTGTTTTATAGATTTTCCTTAAATGATCCTTTGTCAGATAATCTCCAGCGGCTTTTGAGAGACGGTTTATAATAAACTCTTCTCTTTCCGGATCATGAATTGGGAGGTGATTTTCTGCTTTTAATTTTCCTAATTTTCTGGCAAGTTGCATACGATGGGTGAGACGAGCTATTAATTCATCATCAACTTTATCAATTTCTTGTCGAATTTTCTTTAAGCGGTTTTCCATAACTAAAAAGACTTTTAACTAAATTGAGCGATTCTTGTAGGATAAACTGCCAGTTTGTCCTCATCATTTTTCATATAATCTTTAGTTTTTATAATAACCCGTTGAGTTAACATGTTATCATAGATTATATGGATAGAATCGCTCAATTTGAGTTTTACACTTTTGCAACAAAAGGAGGATTGATTTGACTAAATTGACTGCTTTCATCAGGGTTTAGTATCCGGCGGTAGTATTCGAATGTATTGGTGGTACCGTGCCAATTTTCAAAGCGTTTCAATATTCTTATTTCCCCGGAAAACCTCTGTGAAATACCCTCTCTCACATGACCCGTAACATAATTAAAGCCCTTTTTCTTTGCCCAGCTCAAGAAAACACGTTTTAACGTTTTGGCGTACCCATTCCCTTTATATTTTTTCATCACAACAAAGGCATAGGTATACAGGGTGTTCTTTTTTCCGATATTTTCATCACATTGAAAAGAAGGATCGTTGGAGAAATACTCCAATGGGACGCCAATGATATACCCAATGATTTCACCATGATGGCGGGCTACAAAGGGTAGGGTTTGGGGATAGTTAAAATATTTCCTGATGGAAGATTTATTGAGCCTGACTAATTCCGTGAATTCTTCAACTAAGTGTTCGGAAATTAAAATAAGCTTGGAAATATCCTCTTCGCCTACACGTTCAATCAACTCAATAGAAAAGTTCATATTTGTGGATGCGATCACTCTTGACCTTGTTGTCTCAGCGATCTCTAAGGTCAATTGTTCCGGCTTGGTTCTAAACTTATTAGTCTTGTTCAATGTATCTTTCAGTGTGTTAATGATGAAAAATTGCTGAAAACTGTCTGTTTAGAATAAGACGTGGGGTGGTTAATAAGCAACCAATTTGTTAGACAAATTAGTGGGGTTACCTTGCCTGGTGTTTATCCTTGGCAGGATCGATCCCTATGATTATTTTCCCCTGTATAAATTGACGCTTTTCAATTAATGATTGTATATGTTTATTCATCATAGTTACTCTTTGTTGGTAAAAGGATTAAACCTGATACCCCATCAGGTTTTTCATCATAAATTACTCTTCCTAGCAAAGGGGAACATAGATATCGTTAGGTGTAGTTAAAAGTGAATGAATTATCAGCTATAGTTCAGAATATTCTTAAAGAAAGATATAGTAAAAATATTTGTGCGTTTTTTTATAAATCCTTGAGAAATGAAATTGTGGCTACGGGAAACTTTCTTAATGTAAATGGAAAGTCCTATGTAGTTACCTGTAAACACGTAGCCGAAAAATTCTTTGATTCAAAAGAGGCAGTATTAGTGACAGTAAATAAAGAAAAATTATTTAAGAATGATTTGAAATATGTATGGAATTCCAATAATGCAATTGATTTAGCTTTGATTGAAATAACACAATATTGCAGTGAAAGCACATTTCTTATCGAAGATTTTGAAGTAATAAATGATTTTTCTATTTATCCATTTGAAAAGGAAGATTTTTATTTATGCGGTGTAGTAGCTGAGTATGTTGAAGTAAAACCTAAAAAAAGAACAATACAACCTTTGAGTATTCTAACAACTTTATATCAAGATAAAATAAGTAACGATAAATACCTCTATTGCTCATATCCAAAAAAAATCAATGAAATAATAACCACTCATCCTTCTGGTCAACTTCCTGAATCTGGGGGTCTAAGCGGCTCATTTATTTTTAAAGTTCACGGATTTGAATTAGAAAAATTATGGCATACTGGAAATGCAAAGGTAATTGCAATACTAACTGCATCGGATAATGCAAATTATCTAAAGTGCACAAATATTCGTTTTTTGATTAACGAGTTTGAGAAGAACTATAATCTATTTGATAATCAAACTATATCTAACTCCAAATCAACCTGAAGTGAAAAGCTTTGCGGTGAATTTCAGGTTTTGTGGTTTAACAAACGTAAATTTGTATCGGGAAAGTCCTGTGGTAGAAAGTTTCACGCAGGTTATTTTCGTTAGATTGACCTAAAAATAAATAAGTAAAAAATGCAATTCGTTATTATTATGATCAACAATAAACCGTTTTGCTTCTGGGATTGGAATATTAAGAAGAAGAACGAAGAATTTATTTCAGAATATGACCCATTATACTTCGACACTATAGCAAGCATGTTGCATCATCACTTAGAAGATGAAAAAACAACAAAGAAACAAAAGCAATATATCTCCTTTGCATTGCGCTCATACCTGTCACATGCTGCTGAGAGTCTTTTTGCACTTTTAGGAGCTACCCTACAAGCTCCAGATTGCATTTATGGGTGGTTATTTAAGTATCGAAATAGTGATCTTAACTCTCTGATTGACAATATCTCAAAAGGTGCTAGAATCCGGAATAAACTCAGGTTGTCTTATGTCGATTGGGAATCATTATCGAACACTATTCACCAATTTGAGCTTGAGGATCAAGAAAAAAACAATAAAATCAAACGGCATTTCGCAGATTTTTGGCAACGATTATCTAGTGAGTATCGCAGTAAGGATTTTGAAAACATTTATAATAGTATAAAGCATGGTTACCGAGCCAGACCTGGTGGTGTTTTTATATCATTTGGACTTGAAAAGACACATGGAAAGCCAGCTACACCCAATGATATGAAATCACTAGGCGGCAGTGAATATGGAGCTACTTATTTCTTTGAAGAGTTTCCTACAAACAGTAATCATAATATTAGGCTTCACGAAAAAACTATTAATTGGCTTCCAAAGAATATTTGGTATCAAATTGGTTTAATACGCTTAAGTTTATCAAACATAATTTCCTTCTTGAAGCTATATCATAATCAAGATCCCGAAACAGCACAATATGCATGGCCTGAAAATCTTGAGGATTTTGAATTTGATTTACGAAATACCACAGGGACACTTGGATTTACCATGAACATTGAAGTGAAGAAATCAGATATTCGGGATATAAGCAAAGAAGAAATAACACAACTCTATGATAAGCACTACATGGTTGAATAATGATCTACCTAACACTCGCTGCTATGGACGCCAAACGCTAGCAGCGTAAATAAACCAATCTTCCGGGTTTTTAAAAGGAGTCTATTGGTGGTGGGTGAAGCAAAAGAACAAGTAATGTCCCGACAAAGATATTGACATAGTGGATTTATATTCTTTATAACAAATCTTGAGCATATAACACAAACACTGGCAGTGGGTTAGGTTGCGGACCCTGATTTGATATTTGGGTGATTTTTGGGGAAAGTCATTATATAGAAGCAAATGGCCAGAGCGAAGAAGAAATACTATGTATACGCAATTGAATTAGATAAAAAAGTCAAATCGTTTAGAAAGATTCGTCAGGCTAATCCACAAAGACTGTCCAATAAACCATGTGTATATATTGGGCAAAGCTATTATCCACCAGAGATTAGATTTGAGCAGCATAAGGAGGGGTATAGAAGTAACAAGTATGCCAAGGAATATGGAATTGCACTAAAGCCTGAACTATATGATAAGTATAATCCCATTCCAACTCGCAAAGATGCTGAAGAAATTGAGGCATGGTTGGCAAAAGAGTTGAGAAAAAAAGGGTATACAGTTTGGTATGGATAATACCGTCCTTAGTGGGGTTCTCCGGTTGTTTCTCCATAAGAGTCACTGTAACTTTGCGGGTCTTGAATTCTTTTAAAGAAATACTATTAAACCACGTGAATTCATCTAATTCCCTCCTTTGCGTCGGATTGGATATTGATGCTGCAATTAGTTGGTATAACTATCTTTTAGCGAAGAAATACCATCTTCCTGGTTTGCTGAAACTTCATATCATTTTCCATAGAAATTACTGTAAAACTATATATGTACATTCCTGATGAAGCAACACTGTAATTATTATCTTTCCCATCCCAATTGACAGTATAGTAACCGGCGTTCAGATATTTATCCACAATCGTAATAATTTCTTCTCCTAAAACGTTATAGATTTTCAATGTGATATGGCCTGGGTTTGAGATTTGAAATTGAAGGGTCGTTTGAGCATTAAATGGATTTGGATAATTAGGGAATAGAACGAATGCGTTAGGTTGATCGTTTTCTTGATGGTATTGAACAGAAATTACAAAATCTCTCTGATAAATACCTTCCCATTCACTGAAGCCAACGTAAACTTTATGCGTGTCTACGGCTAATGCAGTAACCTGAAGGCTTGGAAGTCCTTCATTAATCGCTGCCCATTCTAACCCTCCGTTTTTACTTTGGAAAATACCTCCTCCATAAGTGCCTGCGTAAAGATGTTGAGCATTTACAGGATGAATACCTAAAGCTGTAATTTCGAAGTTTGTTAAGCCTGCATTAATAGGTGTCCATTCTACGCCACCATTTATGCTTTTGAATATTCCTTCATCATAAATGCCAACATAGACTACCTCTCCATTTAAGGGATCCACAGTCACTGTTTTATGATTGGAACTATTCAGGAAAGCTAACGTGTCCCAGGTAGTTCCACTATCAGTACTTTTGTACACTCCGTTATAACTTCCCATATATAAAGTTTCACTTTGTTCCGGGTGCACTGCAATAGGACCGTAATCTAATTGGGTAGACATTTGTTCCCAAGTATCTCCCTGATTCGTACTTCTCCAGCCGGCAACATACACAGTGTTAGGATCACTTGGAGAAACTGTAATAGGTAAACTACCAATACCAAATAATCCTGTGTTTTCCCACGTTAATCCATTATTAAAACTACGATAAAAAAAAATTTGCATTATTTGTGTGTCTGTTGTAGCAAATAAAACGTTGGATGATCCATTTGAATATTCAACTTCAATTGGGTAATAAAGACCCCGATGTATCCATTCTTCATTGGTATATTGAAACACGCCAAAACCTGCTGCAGTGTAAAATTCTCCTCCGGATATGCTAAAATCAAAATTAAGGGTTTTACCCAAACCTTTAAATCTTTGTATCCATTGATTAGCTTCATCTTCACTTTTATAAACACCTACTTCTGTGCCAATATAAACCTCATTGGGATTTTTGGGATTTATTTCAATTGCCCAAATATATTTTGACCACCCGAAAAATCCATTTCCTACATCTGACCAACTTGATCCACCATTAGAGCTTTTGTAAATACCATAACCTGCGGCATAAAGGATTTGGGAATTCGATGGATCAATTTTTATTTTTTCCATACCACTTAATCCTGTAGAAAACCAATTATCACCACTATCTATGGATTTTAAAATCGATCCCGAACTTCCTTCTACGGCATAAACAATTGTAGTATCGTTCCCGTCAAACACAACATCCTTGACACGGGTAAACCCAATATAGTCCCAATTCTCACCCCCATTGTAACTTTTATACATACCATCACGATAGGTGCCGATAATTAATGTAGAGGAATTGAGAGGATTAATTGCAATCGATGTGATTGTACCGTGAATCGATTCAATGGGGATACCATTATTGATTGCTTCCCAATTTTCACCATAATCAATACTCTTCCAGATTCCCTGAGCCGATCCACCTGCGTAGATAAAATTAGTATTGATCGGATCAACGGCAAATGATCTAATTCCTATTCCAGATCCTATACCTTCCATATTTACCCAACTAACGCCACTGTCTGTACTTCTCCACATTCCTGCATAAACTCTATCTGAGTTCTGGGGATCGATTACAATAGCATAGGTACTCTGAAAAGGTGGTAAATAGTTCCACTGTTCACCCCCGTTATTCGTTTTAAACAGACCACCATCTCCCATATCTACTAATCCTACATAGAGTGTATCGGGATGTTGAGAGTCAATAGTTAACGCGCGAACACGCCCGAAATAGGGTCCATCCATAAAGGTCCACTGAGTCTGGGCTCCTGCTGAAAAAGTGAAGCTTACCGTGGTTAACAGTATAAAACCAGACTTATTCAATATTCCGTATATTTCTCTACTAAAGATTACCCTACTCTGCGTTCTTATTAGTATATTTAATTTTTCATGCTTATGTATGAATAATAAGTAACTAAAATTTAAAAATCAATACTTTTTGATGAAGCTAAACCAATTTCTTACTAAAATTGTCAGGGTTCTCTGGTTGTTTCTCCATATGAGTCACTGTAACTTTGCGGGTCTTGAATTCCTTTAAAGAAATACTTTTAAACCACGTGAATTCTTCTAATTCCCTCCTTTGTGTCGGATTGGATATTGATGCTGCAAGAATGACCACAGCTTCTTCACCAACCTTTCAACAACTGAAAGATTTCACTCGAATGGTGATCGATTGCACGATGGATTCGGTAGCTGCCTATAAACTTAATTTTGCGTTTTTTGAGCATTACGGGTGGGAAGGATTTCGGTGGATCGAAGAAGTAGTGGAATATATTGATAAAAGGCGGTTTACCATTGCAGATGCCAAGCGGGGAGACATCTCCAATTCCGCCAAACATTACGCCATGTCTATCTTCGACCGGATGGGGTTCGATGCGGTAACGGTCAATCCCTACATGGGAAGGGATGCCATACTCCCATTTCTGTCCAACCCTCAAAAAGGGGTTTTTGTCATCTGTCTGACATCCAATAAGAGCGCATTAGACTTACAATTGCAACCTGTAAATGATCATCCATTGTACCAAAAAGTTGTAGAAATGGTGAAAGATTTGAATGAATATGACAATTGTGGATTAGTCGTGGGGGCGACTCAGCCTACTGAACTATCTCATATCCGACAGGCTGCTGGGGATATGCCATTACTTATTCCGGGTATAGGCGCTCAGGGAGGAGATCTGGAATCATCCGTTCGTGAAGGAAATGAAGGAGGCATTGCCCTCATCAATGTATCGAGAAGCGTCCTCTATGCAGGGGATCAGACAGAAAAATCAATTGGAGACGCCGCAAGGGATTATCAAAATAAAATCGCTACTATTCAGGCTAAGGCACAGGCGAAGGCGAAGGAAAAGAGCGTTGGGCTATCCGTTAGTTAACGGACAGAAATGCCCGTATGGCAACAATCCTTCGAATTATCCAAAGGATCTTGAGATTGGTCCTGAAACTTCGAGACTGAAAATTCTTGAAAAGGTTGCCAACCTTTTCAAGGTTGAATGGAATACGTACGAAAAAACAAAAGATATTTTGGTTGAATTTGGAAGAAATCTTATTGAAGATATATCCACACACAACGTCCTGTCCGCAGGATCCTTTGGAAATTCTCTTATTCATTCGTTGTCCCAAAGAGACTCTCCGTGGGAGTCCTTCGTGACCTGTGACTCGAAGGGTCTCCGATCGAGGGGGAGCCTTAGCCTTATTCTACCCAATAGGCTGAATAATTACATAAAATCAAAAGTATATTGCAAAATATGGATATGACTGTTGATGGATGAAGTGCGACAATTATTAACCTCGACCGGCGCTGTACTTGAGGGACATTTCCAGTTGACTTCCGGACTTCATAGCGATGTTTATGTGGAAAAGTTTCGGCTCCTGGAAGACCCTGAAGTTTTGTCGAGGTTGGGAGAGTTAATGGCTGAACCGTTTGCGGAATCCAATGTTAATGTGGTGCTTGGGGCAGCAATAGGCGGTATATTATTGAGTTCTGCAACGGCAAAAGTATTAGGTACTCCCGGTATTTTTGCCGAAAGAGTCGACGGCACATTGGAGCTTCGACGGGGATTTTCATTAAAGAGTCATGAGAGGGTCGTCGTTGTGGAAGATATTGTCACAACGGGTGGTTCCGTTAGTGAGCTATTAGGAATTGTGAAAAATGCAGGCGCTGAATCAGCTGGAGTTGTTTGCATCGTAGATAGAAGTAAATCAGGAGTCGATTTCGGTGAAAAGACGGTAGCGCTTACCAGATTACCATCTGTTTCATGGAATCCGGAGGATTGCCCCTTATGTAAAAGTGGGAAAAAGTTAATGTCGAGAGGGAGGACAGGAAAGGTATGAAAGAACATAGCTCCGCTGCGCTACGTATTTGGAATAATGGAATAATGGGTTTTGGGTTATTGTGCCAGAGGCACTCCTTCGGAGGAACAGTGGGTCGATTGCATATGCAATATTCTCTGTCTGCTGATTCACCTTTCGTAGTACTACGAAGAATGGACATACAGGCAACATCCATCATTCCTTTCACGTCGGTGAATTGTAGAAATTCCCTGCCTGACGGCAGGCAGGCGAGACGTTAATTAGTGCTTGACCGGAAAACAAAAAACCGGATGAAGAAAGATGTCATCTTTTAGTTTGAATGTTCATAAGATCTTCGTCGAACAATTGGAAAATTGGCGATAAAGATGACATCTTTTTCCAAAACTGGACTTTTCGTACAGACACTAATTAGAAAACACATAATACCATTTATTGCGATTACCATGACGTTATTTTTTGGATGTGGCCAGGAGTCGGAAGAATTAGCAGTGATTGAAACTGAATTTGGTAGAATTGTAATTCGATTTTTTGCAGAAGAAGCCCCCAAGCATGTAGAAAGTTTTAAGATTCTTGCAAAGGATGGATACTTTGATGGCACTACCTTTCACCGTGTAGTTCCTGGCTTTGTGATTCAAGGTGGCGACCCCAATTCGAAGGATGATGACCGGTCTAACGATGGGAACGGAGGGCGAGCAGGCAAATTTTATGGTGTCTGGGATGTGAAAGTTACCGACACGTGGAAATCTGCACAGTCTAACCCAGATAGCTGGTTATTGCCCGCTGAATTCAACGAGTTAACTCATAAACGAGGCGCTGTCTCTATGGCACGATCTCAAGATCCAAACAGCGCCAGCAGTCAGTTTTTTATCTGTGTTGAGAACGCCTTTCGATTGGATAGAAAATATTCTATCTTTGGTGAAGTCGTTGAAGGGTTAGATGTGGCCGATAAGATTGTTAATCTTGACACACCAAAAAAGTTGAATCCAAAGTATATGGGGAATGACGCCGACAATCCGAATAATCCGGTAAAGATGAAAGTCTGGTTGACCACAGCAAAGGAATTAAACATTACACTTCCTGAATAATGAAAGGAAAGTTGAAAATAGGATTAGCCTTAGGAGGGGGTGGTGCGCGAGGAACGGCGCATATTGGTGTGCTCCAGGTGCTTCATAGGGAAAAAATACCCATCCACGTTATATCGGGGACATCAGCAGGTGCGATCATAGGTGCTATGTATGCTGCCACACTTGATCCTCAATGGATAGAAAAGCGGTATTTTGACTTTTTAAAAAGTGATCTTTTCAGAGCGATTGGAGTTAAGCATATCAATAGAGAAAAACAGGTCTCAAGTTCAGTCATAGGTCAGCTCGGTCGATTGGTCAAGGACAGGATTGTGATAAATATAGCATTAAGTCGAAAGGGTGTAATTGATAGGGGAAAGTTGATTCGAGCTGTGAAATACCTTCTTCCGGTGAGAGATTTTTCTGAGCTCAAAATTCCTCTAAAGGTAATAGCGTCGGACTTGAATTCAGGCGAGGAAATGAGTTATGATTCGGGTGATCTTGTGGAAGCAGTTACTCTAAGTTCTTCAATTCCAGGATATGTGGCACCCTATGATAATAATGGACAAATTGTTGTGGATGGGTCGGTAACTTCACCCCTTCCGATAAATTGCTTGTCAAATTCTGAGATTAATTTTACAATAGCTGTCGACATTGCCAGACGGGATATGGAGATTCTTGATGACTATAATATTATGGAACTTCTTACAAGGTCTGAACATTTGACAATTGTCAAATTGACGGATGAACTGGCAAAAAAAGCAGATTTTGTAATTTCTCCTGATGTTGGAGGTGCACACTGGTCTGAATTTAATCGAGTTCAGGAATTTTTAGAAAACGGAATAAAGGCAGCTGAAAATAATATCGTAGAAATCAAGAAAGAATTATCCGATCGTAAAAAAATAGGATACCGTTTGAAACAATGGATATGGAAATCACTATAAAACTGATTAAAAATAACATTCATCTGTTGATAAAAGTTCTTCTGGGAATTTTTCTATTCACAGTAAATGCTTCCGGACAGATCGAATCCGTCGTTACCGTTTCAGCTGAAGTTGAACCAAAGGTATTGAGGGCTGGTGAAGTTCTCACTGTTAAAACCACCGCCTCTATTACCCCTAAATTTCACATATATGCTATTAATAAAAAAAGTGAAGGTCCCATTGCTTCAAAAGTAATTATCGATGGGGGAGATGTAATAGAGTCCGTCGGTATAACGTGGGAGCCCAATCCCATCACAAAGTTTGATGAGGGATTTCAGACCGAAACTCATTTCCATGAGGGAAGGGTCACATTTGAAACGCCGGTAAAACTCGCTTCGACACTTCAACCTGGGAATTACTCTATCCAAGTCGGCTTGTTGTACCAGGCATGTGATCCCTCCATATGTTACCCACCCAAAACGGTGACATTACCCCTATCTTTTGTTGTGGAAGGGAGCCAAGTTCAACTAAAGGAGATTGAAAATCAGTTTAGTGATGTGTTCCCTTCAACGAACACCAGTGCATCCAAGGTGAATATTTCCACTTTACTTTCTGTGGATAAAGTCCATCCGGGAACCCAATTCCAGTCTGCTGTCGTACTTGATATCAGAGATCGCTGGCACGTCAACGCACATGTTCCGTCATTCGATTACCTGATTGGAACGGAGTTGAATCTTATCTTACCAAAAGGCGTTCGGGTTATTGACATTCGTTACCCTGAATCGAAAAAGGTGAAGTTTGATTTTGCTGAAGATGCTTTAGACGTGTATGAAGGGCATTCACCCATCTTTATCGTCTTGAAGATCACAAAAGGTATATCGATGGGTGAAGGTCTGATTAAAGGGAAACTACGTGTTCAAGCATGTGACGACCAAGTTTGTCTTGCCCCATCTACCATCGATGTTGTGATTCCGTTTGAAGTTGTTGGATTGAACCAGTCCGTTTTTCCAATAAATACTCAACTCTTTTCAAGTGTAAGTGGACAAACCGGCGGTATTTCTGGTAGCTCAACCCAGTTGACGCAGGATAATGAGATAGCGGCTGTATTTGAGAGAGAAGGGGCACTGCTTGCATTCCTTGGGATTTTCTTTATAGGACTAGCGCTAAATCTGACCCCTTGTGTTTATCCCATGCTTTCAGTAACAGTCTCGTTGTTTGGTGGGCAAACAGACACAAACACGTTTCGAGTGTTCCTTAAAGCAGTCATCTACGTCTTGGGCATTGCGTCCATGTACAGTGTTCTTGGTGTAGCCGCGGCCTTGGGCGGCGGGCTGTTTGGAGGAATTATGCAAAGCCCGTGGGTTTTGTCAGGAATTGGGTTGCTCCTGTTTGGGCTTGCCCTCAGTATGTTTGGTCTTTATGAATTGCGAATGCCTTACTGGCTGACGAGTAAAATAGGTGGTACAAATACAACGGGAATAATAGGGATCTATCTTTCAGGTTTAATTGTGGGAGTATTTGCTGCTCCTTGTATAGGCCCCCCAATCATTGCCTTGCTTGCATACGTTGGAACAAAAGGAGATCCGGTTTTTGGGTTCTGGGCCTTTTTTATACTTTCCTTGGGTCTCGGTTCACCCTACCTTATTTTAGGAACTTTTGCAGGCCTTTTGAAAAAAGTTCCGAAATCGGGCATTTGGATGGTGTGGGTAAAAAAGGTTTTCGGGGTGGTGTTGATCGGGGTGGCATTGTTTTATGTCGGACTTGCTTTCTTCCCTAAACTCACCGCCTACGTTGTGCCAATCACCCTCATCTTGGGTGGAATCTATCTTGGGATTTTACAGCAATCTGCTAAAGAGAGACGAACATTTAGAAGAGTCCAGTGGACCGTTGGAATTGTTGCATTAGTGTTCGGTCTCATTTCTCTCCGTGGACTTCAAAAAGAGGGTATGGATTGGGAGCCATATAGTCCCCAAAAACTTGAGGAAGCGCGAATAGCAAGTAAGCCTTTGATCATGGACTTTTATGCAGATTGGTGTATACCGTGTCTCGAGCTCGACCGGCTAACCTTTACCGATTCCAAAGTCCTTAAGGCGACGGAAGATTTTGTAAAACTGAAGGTGGACCTCACTCACTATGATGCGCCCGCTGTGGAAGAGCTTCGGAAAAAATTTAACATTTCCGGTGTACCCACAATTGTTTTTTTGGGACCCGACGGAAATGAAGTACTCGGGACTCGGGTGGTGGGATATCTTCCGCCAGAGGAATTCCTGGAACGGATGAAACCTCTTATCGAAGTATCATCTCTTTAACCCGAAGATGGAAGCCAATATTTTCCCTATTCCGGAAGTAGTTTCTCGTCGGAATCAATATATCCTTATTGAATTGTTTATGGATGGAGGTCCAAATAAAGATGCAAATCAGCAGATGGAAATTGACCGGTTTAGTACGGCTGAATTACCTTTTTATGTCATTTTATCACCGATTGACCAGGAAATTGCCAGATTCCCTGGGCTGAGTCGAAATACAGAAAAATTTACTAAATTTTTGGACAGAGGTTTGACTGACTTACCAAGTTTTTCAATGAATAAATAATATGGAAAGAATATTGTGTTGACAAAACGTACCTTATTTATTGCTTTTGGTGTGGTGATATTGCTTATCGCAGGTACTATTTTTAGTAATGTAGTTTCATCTACCAAATCCAAATCAAATTATCCATCCACTACTGAAGAAAATGCGCCTACGGCACCTGACTTTTCCCTGTTGAATACTGAAGAGGAGTTGGTAAACCTTTCTGATTTTAAGGGGAAAGTCATCATCCTCAACTTCTGGGCAACCTGGTGCGGACCCTGCAAAATGGAGATTCCGGGATTTGTTAAACTTCAAAAAAAATATAAAGATGACCTCGTCATTATTGGTATTTCGCTTGACCAACGGGGAGAAAATGTGGTACTTCCGTTTATAGAGAGATTTGGTATCAACTATCCAATATTGTACGGTGATTCGAAAGTGATACGGGATTATGGGGGAATCCAGGGTATTCCAACCACATTTGTGATTGATCGAAATTTGGTTATTCAAAGGAAATATATAGGGTACCGTTCAGATGAATTGTTTAAGAAAGACATAGAAGAATTCATATAACGGGTTTCACATCCAGGCGAATGTGTACTCTCTAATTCCTTAGCTAATATAACAGGATTATCTGTGGGAACATGATTATGAGGGTGATGACAGTTATGTATAATAAATCCAATTTATCCTATAAATCCATATTTATAACCACTATCTTAGCTTCACTCTTCCTTTTTGCTGGTGACAATGACTACTGGCAGCAGTGGGTTCACTATCAAATGAACGTTTCACTAGACCCAGAAGAACATCTTCTTTCAGGCAAGACATCTATAACCTATGTGAATAACTCCCCAGATACATTGGATCGAATTTACATGCATCTTTATCCCAATGCGTTCCAAGAGGGATCGGTGAAACATAGAGAATATGAAACGGTTTATTATTCAGGTGGGATATCTGAAGATAATCCAAGTTATATAAAAGTTAAGGATTTTTATGTTGGCAAGAGTGATATAAAAGATTCACTGGAATTCAAGGTGGATGACACCATCTTATCTGCGGATTTATTATCGCCTTTACTACCGGAGGATACACTGTTTTTTCATCTGAATTGGGAACACAAGGTTAGGGAACATGAAGGCAGGGCAGGTTACAAGGGTGATCAATACGATTTTGCTCAGTGGTATCCAAAGCTGGTAGTTTACGATGAAAAGGGATGGCATAATGTACCCTTTCATGCCATGGGAGAATTTTATGGTGAGTTCGGTACTTTTGACGTTACTATTGATATCCCTGAGCATTTCATCGTAGGAGCTACCGGTGTGGTGGTTGAAGGAGACCCTGGCTGGGAAGCAGTGACGGTTGACACCAGTTTGGATTTTTCTAAGTGGGTTGATGGATTAGATTCTACCGTAGTCGATTCTGCTGCCAGACGGATTGTGTCTTTTCACGCAGAGAACGTTCACGACTTTGCATGGATTACATCCCCTACATTTGTTTATGAATATGGATCATGGAATGGCATTGATGTCCATGTCCTCTACAACAAATCTGTTGGCGAAAAATGGACAAAGGTTGTGCGGGAAAGATCAGAACGGGCGGTAGAATGGCTAAGTACACAATTCGGTTCTTATCCATATCCTCAAGTAACAGTCACGCATGGTCTTTTGGGAGGAGGGATGGAATATCCTATGTTGGTGATGAACGCAAGAGAGAGTGAGGGACTCATCGTTCATGAGATAGGGCATATCTGGTTTTTCGGGATTCTTGGAAATAACGAGGTGGACGAGGCTTGGTTGGATGAAGGTTTTACTACATTCCAGACAGCATGGTACATGAATACCCGGTATCCTCCCTTTGGCATTGATTTCGAAAATTCAACACGTTACGGAGATTTTGAGAAAAAATGGTGGAAGTTTACATCAAGGTTTGAAAGTACGCAGTGGCAGATCAACCGATATATAACCAGCAAATACAATGAGCCCATAGCCAAGCCTTCATCATCATTTGGTGGGTATGGCAGTTATCGCATGAATGCCTACAGTAAACCTGCACTCATGCTTTATTCATTGAGATACCTTTTAGGAGATGACGTATTTGATCGTGCGATGAAAACCTATTACCAACGATGGATGCTGAAACATCCTAATGAAGATCGTTTTCGCTCGGTAATAGAAGAGATAAGTGGTCAGGAGCTGGACTGGTTTTTTGATCAATGGTTACATTCTTCCTCCTATGTGGATTATGCTCTGAAGAGGTGGGAAAAGAAGCGTAACGATGATGGTGGTTTTGAAGTCACCTTGAATATAGTAAATAAGAGTAATATCTTTTCCCCGTTGGACATTGATGTATATCTTACTAATGGAGATACTTCGAGGGTTCGATGGACAAATCATCTGTACCGATGGAAAGACGAGTTTACTTTTACCGTTCCAAGTGAACCCAAAAAGATTGTACTTGATCCAGACAATTGG
This sequence comes from Fidelibacterota bacterium, assembly GCA_004124475.1. Classification (GTDB taxonomy): domain Bacteria; phylum Fidelibacterota; class Marinisomatia; order Marinisomatales; family SCKK01; genus SCKK01. The sequence goes on along the minus strand of SCKK01000009.1, from coordinate 46,575 downwards.
ACTCACGATGTTGACTTGCGAAATAATACATCCGGTATTTTCCCTCATAAATTTGTTTTTAACTTGCCTGGAATGAATTATCAGCCGAGAGGTGCATATGTGGTAAAGTGGAATCCAATCCTTTGGTATCATGTAAAAGATGGAATCAAGCCTGGAATTTCTCTGAGTCGTACCTATGGATCACTGAGTAAACTTAGTGTCTCCGTTACGATGGGATCAGTATCTGAAAAAGTATTTGGGGAAGCTTATTACAACACCACTTTCCAATCTCTATCTCCATTATTAAAGACATCAACCTGGTATTACTCTCTTGAAGGGGTAGAGGGAACAGGGGTCAATCTTAATTATCGTTGGTACAATTATTATAATTTTCCTCCAACGCAAGCTTTAAATGTAGGGTTCTATGTTACAGACGCTGATAGCTCAGGATATACCGATCTATATGAACCGGGGAAGGTTGTGGTGTTTTATGGGAAGTATGGCGTCAGCGCTAACATGGAAGGTAAAGGTGGTGGACTTAACCTTGAGCTTTCCACTTCGCCTGGTGGATTTAGTGATTGGAGTTTCACTCGATTGATTGGAGAAGTAAAACTAAATATGCCGCTTAAAGGGATTGATATGGCTCTACGGTTAATCGGAGGACACATGGAGAGTGACATTTTAGGAGTTCCTGTTCAGGAAAAGTTTACGATCCAATCAGCAGGAGCCGGAGATTATTTTTCCAAGCCATACTTGCGGCATGAATCATCTTTTTATAATGTGAAAGTTGGAGATAAATACTTCCGCAACCAGATACATCTTTATGGGGACGCCAATCTGCGTGGATATTACAACCATGGACTTGAAGGAGCTGAAAGTGTTTTTACTACTACCGTTGAAGGAATGAAAAAGCTACCCGTTGAATTTGCCAGGGTAGCCTTTCGTACTTTTATCGATGGAGGGTTTATTTGGAGCGAGGCTGATGATCTGGAGGGAAAATGGTTGATGGACTTAGGTTTTGGGCTCAGTTTTCAGAAAAAATTATTTGGAGCGAATGTAAAACTTCGATTGGATTTTCCATGGTATTTAAGTTATACCCCAGGAAGTATGTCTCGATTGGATTTTTCAAGATTTGTGATCGGGTTTGATACGGGGCTATGAAGTCCTCTTATCTGTGGAGAGAATTCAAAGAGTAGTGAGATGTTTTTGTCTTTTCCCGCAGGGACTTCTGACGGAGTGTTTAAGGTAATTCCGAAATTCCAGGATAACCTTCAACGATTAAACAATTGTCCCGAAATTTCGGGACTCCTTGGAAGTAATATGGCACCTGCTTTTGCTGACTTGAATTGTGATGACGATCTGGGTCTAGTCAAAAACTTGGAAAGGGAAACTACTTTATCTAAAGTGATTTTTAATTCACAGGAAAAGGCTAATTTATTTTGAAACATTTAGAGGATTGAAGACATAGAAGAATGTGATTTAAATGGAGGAAAAATGAAAAAATATATTCTAATGGTTTTAATTCCACTGTTTGCGGTAATAGTACAAGCAAAATTGCCGGGAGCCAAAGAGTTAAGCGACACATTTATCAAAGCTGTCAAGATAGTTAACTCCTCAGTTGTAACGATTACCAGTGAGAAGCTTATCAGTATGGAAGATGCCCCTTTTAGACATCCATTTGGAGATGAGTTCTTCTGGCGGTATTTTGATTTTCCGGAACAGGATTTAAAAAGTACAGCTTTAGGTTCGGGAGTTATCATAGATGCTGAGAAAGGATATATCCTCACCAATAATCATGTTGTTGAAAATGCTGACGAGATTACTGTTTTATTAATGGATAAGCGCGAATATAAAGCGGAGGTTGTAGGGAGAGATGCCAAAAGTGATTTGGCTGTTTTAAAAATTGATGCGGACGACCTCACAGCAGCAAAATTGGGGGATTCAGATGAATTAGAGGTGGGAGAATGGGTTCTGGCAATAGGAAGTCCATTTCGTAAAAATTTAAGTCACACGGTTACTGCTGGAATTGTCAGTGCGAAAGGGCGCAGCCATATCATTGGTGGGATTGGGTACGAAGATTTTATCCAGACCGATGCTGCCATAAATCCAGGGAACAGTGGCGGTGCATTGATCAATCTTGATGGAAAATTGGTGGGGATTAATACAGCAATTGCGACTGGAGGGTTCAATCGCGGAAATGTTGGTGTGGGATTTGCTATTCCCATCAATCTGGCAAAACAAATCATGGAAGACCTGATAAACGAAGGGCGGGTTATTCGTGCCTGGCTGGGTGTATATATTCAGGATGTGGATGATCTGCTTGCTAAATCTTTAGGTCTTGAGGATCGTGAAGGGGCGGTAGTCACACAAGTCGTCGATGGAAGTCCGGCTGATAAAGCCAGCATCAAAATACAGGACGTTATTGTAATGTTTAATGACAAAAAGGTCAGGGATACCGCAAATCTAAAGAATATGGTTTCCAGCATGAGGCCCGGCACCAGGACAACAGTCGATGTAGTTCGCGGTAAGAAGAAGAAGACATTGAGAGTTCACCTGTCCGAATTACCGGAAGATGATAAAATCGCTTTCGTTCCTCGTAAGGCAACACCTAAACTCGGACTACGAGTAGAATCCACAGATTCTAAAATTGCCAGGCGGTTAGGTATTGATAGAGACGAGATGGGCGTTGTGGTTGTTGAAGTTCACCGCAAAAGCAAAGCAGCCAAAGCTGGTATCCAGACAGGGGACATTATTAAACGTATCGGAAGCATAAAAATAGATGGGGTAAACGAGTTTAGAATAGCATTAGATAACGAATCTGTAAATGATACAGTATTATTATTGATTAAACGTCGTGGAGGATCCCTTTTTATTCCAATTGAGAATCGCTAAGAATTTATTTCTATACAGTAGTTTTTCTTTCGTATTTCTAACCTGAATAATTCATGGACTCATGAATTAATCAGGCTATATTCAAATAGATCTGTTCCAAGTCACAATATTCAATCTTACCGAAACGGGTTCACTGAATGTTTACATAGATTTTGTCTTAAAACGAAACATAACTTTCAATTATTAAAGATGTTGCATAAAGTCGATAGGTCAATATCTCCGTAACTGCCAATAAATAGTGAGTTACAATATTTCTGAGAAAGCATCTGTAGTTATAAGGTCATGTAACCCTATTTGTGTATTATATTTTTACCTTACAAAGTGATACTAAATAATCATTGACATTATTTATAAAAATTGTTATTATTATAGAGACTAATAATATCATGAATATCGTGAATTACATTGATTTCTACTAACTGTGTAATGATTGGGAATAAAGTGAAAAGGTTTTTTACCACGGGTGACATTGCTCGTTATTGCGAAGTTGATATCAATACGGTTAAAAGCTGGATACGAAATAACGACATCCAAGCATTTACGACCCCATCCGGTCACTATCGTGTCGCAAGGAGTGATTTCATTTCTTTTATTAAAAAACAAGGATTTACATATGAACCTGCTTATTTTGGAGAAAATGATCAATTAACCGACTTTCTGATTATTGAAAATAACCGGGATCAAGCAGAAACATTGACTTATTTGATCAATGATCTCTATAAGGATGTCCGGATCGAGATGGTTCCAGACGGGTTTGAAGGATATTTAAAGATTAGTCAACATAAACCCAAATTAGTGATCCTTGACCTTAGATTGCCAAGATTGACTGGGCTGGAACTTTTAAAGGTACTTCGATCTCATAAAGAGACATTATATACGAAAGTATTGGTCATTTCAGATTATCTTGAAGATGGTGTTTTAGAGGAGTTAAATGAAATTGGTGTTGATGGAGTATTATTCAGACCGCTGAATAAAAGTGATCTTAAAGAGAAATGTGACCCATATTTTGAAAATGCGATGTAATTATTTAGGCAAAGGTGCTGGTGAAGGAAAAGTGAGATGGGCTATCCGTTAACTAACGGAAAGGAATACCGGTATAGCAACGGAATCTTATCCTTATTCCGAAACTTCGGGACTTAGTCTTGTTCCAAAAATACGTTGAACAGTTACCTTGCAACAATGATTTGAGATGTAAAAATGGAATATTTTGAATTAGCAGGGCTTGTCAAGGAACCATTTTCAATGGCGCCTGATCCCGAATTTTTTTATCAATCCAAGGGTCATGGGGAATGTCTTAATAGATTAGAAATTTCATTACGCCTTAATCGAGGATTAAATGTAGTGATCGGGGGAATTGGAACTGGGAAGACAATTATGTCACGACTTTTATTGGGTCGTTTTGTTGAATTTGGCAGAGATTATAATTTTCATTTGATATTAGATCCCACATGGAAAGATAATGTTGAATTTCTCATTTACCTGAAAAGAATGTTTGGAATTTCAGACAAAGTTAGTTTGCTAATAGACATGATGAATCAGATAGAACATTATTTAATCGATACTGCTATAAAATTAAAAAAGAGAATTGTTTTGATTATTGATGAAGGACAGAAGATGGGTTCTGAACAGGTAGAAATTATTAGAACTCTTTTAAATTTTGAAACAAACGATACAAAGTTGATTCAGGTAATTATATTTGCCCAACCGGAGTTTAAAGAGCTATTAGACAAACATCCAAATTTTAAAGATAGAATCTCCTTTGGATATTCTTTAAGTCCCATGGATATTGATGATACAAAACGTTTTATTGATCACAGATTAAAGATTGCAGGTATGCAAGATGGGGAGGCAATTTTTACCTCTCACGCGAAAGAACTGGTATATGAGATGACCCAGGGATACCCGAGGAAAGTTGTTGTGACTTGTCATAATTTAATCATCGATATGTTAACATTTGATAAAAAGAAGATAGACAGCGACATCGCGCTAACTCGATTAAGAAAATCGGATCCATTTTATGTCTGAAGAAGGTAAAGAAAGACAAGACTTAGCCACAAACCGGCTCTTAGATCTTTTACGTGCGCAACAGGCAAAGGATGAACCGGTAGAAAAGAAACCGGAAACTGTTAAGGAGATAAGTGAAAAGGGAGCTTCTATATTGGTGCCTGATCCCGGAAAACCCGTGCCGGAAACATCTGTAGGATCCTTAGGACAAGAAATGACTGAAGAAGAAATTGACTCTGAAATAGAGCAAAAGACTAAAGAATCCGGAAAATCTCTTCTTGAGAGTCTAAAAAAAACCATATCTCATGATGAAGTAAAGGAGGAAATTCCTGTTGTTGAAGAAGCTGTTGTATCTAAAGTTCCTGATGATAGAATCGAGACTATCTTAGATGAAAAGAAACCTGACGAAAGATCGACAACAGATATACTGCAACAGATTCAGAAAGATATTTCTAAAACCGAAGAAAAGGAAAACGTTGTTAAGCCGGAAGAATTTGATTCGACTCTTTTATCAACTATGATTGAGCAGAACCACAAAATTGACATTAGTAATTATATAGGTGCAGTTGTAAATCGATTGAATGAGTCTCAAAGACAAGTATGTATCCATAGGGGGAAAAATTTTTTAAGACTTCTTCAAGTGGTAAAAGGGATTAAAGGAACAACCATTGAAAAATTTGGGACCTACACATTACCCTATAAAACAAATGGACAAACTATTTCAAATATGGATCAGTTGTTGTCCTTTGTTTTAGAAAATGAATTAAAAAGTAAAGAGAAAAAAACTGCATTTGGGAGTTACTATGATTCCAAATTGTTAACAAAAACGCATATTATCCAGACACCTAAACTGAAACAGAAGGAGTTGGTCGATTTAATACAGTGGAATGCAAAAAAGAATTTACCTTTTAATGCGGAAAATGCTGAAACCAACTGGGAAACTACGGATGCAGTAGGAAATCCAAACAAGCAGAATATTGTAATCGGAATCGTTGAAAGAAACTCCATTGAGGAGATAATTACTCAATTTAATAACCACAACCTTAAACTCAGATTATTTACTACGCTTCCTATACTGTTATGGAAGCTATTTATTAAAAATTATCCTGACATGAAGGAAGGGTGTTATATATTGGTACATATTGGGGAAACAAGTACTACTATTGTAGTTGTGGAAGAGCATAAGTTATTGTTTTCCAGGGAAGTATCTGTGGGTGCTGAAGATTTTTATACTGCAATTATGCAACGTATTGTTGTAGGGAATGAGACGGTTAAAATTGATCATTTGCAAGCAAGACAGATATTGGGAGATTACGGATTTCCAAAAGAAACTAATGGTGTGATTCAAGGAATAAAGATCAGCTTATACAAAATCTCTATTTTCCTTCGTCCAGTGTTAGAAAGATTGACAAGTGAGTTAAGCCGTTCTCTCAGCTATTTTAAAAAACAGAATCCTGAATTAGAATGGAAGTGGCTTTTATTTGACGGAATTGGAGCCACTTTTCCGAATCTTCTCAAAACCATTGGACAGAATTTAGATTTAAAAGTAGGTATCTTGAATCCACTCCGAAATGGATCTTTCAGTTTTTCAGATGGAAAGATTCTTCCGGAAAAAATGCTTCCCTATTACACAATAAATTTTGCACTTGCTGATGATGAAGCTGGGAAAATCAACATTCTTCCTAATAAGATTCGATCCAACTATAAATACTTATTACTTACTAAAATAGCTGTATTAGTGGGGATTTTTTTAATCCCGTTTTTTGTTATAAACACATTTTTTTCAAATCAAAAAGTTGATGAATTGGGAGGGCAGATTAAGGTTAAAACAGATGAATGGGGAAAACTTTCATCTACGGCGCAGGAATATTTTATCATTTTAGACGAAATAGAGATGGTTTCTGGATTTCGAAAATTTTTATCAAATGATCGCATTCATTCAAAAAATCAAATTAAAATACTTAAACTATTTTCTTCAGTTGTACCATCCGACGTTAAATTCACTTCTATAACTTTTAAGAAAGAGGTTGTTAAAATAAAAAAGGAAGAATCAGAAAATGGACCTCAGGAAATAAAAGATGCAATATTGGTAAACGGGTTTGTTCAAGCTGTCGCCTCTGTAGCAGATATTCATTTCACAAATTTTTTAATCCGACTGCAAGAGAGTAATGTATTTACAAAAGTTGACTACAATCTTGAAGAACATAGTGACCTCCAAGAAGGCAAACTATTTTTTACTCTTACATTAAGGCTTTAACAGAGAATGAGAAATAAGTTAATATTTTCTGCACTTATTTCAATTTTATTGGTAGCTACCGGATGGTGGTTATGGACAGGTATTTGGAATAATGGGGGAAAGATTCGAGAAAAAAAATCGGAATTGAAGAAACTAGAGACAAAGTATAATCAAATGTTAGAGATAAATGAAAGCTTTCCAATGATACTAGAACGGTATCATAATGAATTAGCGAAATTAGATTCTTTAAAAAGTGAGATTCCTAATAGAGATTCGTTTTTGAAAGTATTTGAAGAGATTAGGCGGATTGCAAAGAGACAAAATATCATAATAAAGTCACTTTCGCCTAATCTTGAAGATTCATACCCGGGTATTAAACATAAACTTAAACTTACGAAAAAGCATATTGAAAGGTATCCTGTTCAAATTCAGATTCAAGGAGAATTCCTGACGATAGGGATTTTTTTGGAAGAAATTCTATCTTTACCTACCATCCTGAATATTGGTAGGATTAGTCTCGGTACAGAATTAGACACTGAAGGTGTATTAGCTTGTGAATTAGTTTTATATGCGTACATATTTTTCGATGAAGAGAGCACATAATCTTGATACTTGTCCCGAGGTTTCGGGATGAAACTTTCCTGCCTCGTAGTCCCGACCCCCCCCCCCGACAAGTCGGGGTCGTTGGGGAAAATTGAAATATGAATAAATTAAACAAGCGACAAAAGATCTTAATTGGAATAATTGGTATTCTAATTATTTACGCCGTGATAGATAGAGGTTTATTAACAACCGGAAAAGAAATAGCAAAGGGAATAAAAGCCGGTATTCAAGATGAAATTTTAAGCTTGTCAGATACTGAGGATGATGTCTTTTTAGCATATTTGAATCCTATACCTGAATTGAATTGGTCCGGTTCATGGAATTCTGATCCATTTTTCTATGTCTCTGTAGATACCATTGAAGGCTCATCAAAAGAAGGAATAATCGACGGAATATTCGGTCGTTCAGGAGGTGGCAAAGCGAAAGGTTTAAGTCTAACCGGTATATCATGGCATGGTAATGCCGGGTATGCTTTAATTAATGAAAGCATCGTAAAAGAGGGTGACGCTATTGGAGGTTTTAAGGTAGATAAAATTGCATCCAATTATGTAATCTTGAAAAAGGGTGCGCAAGCAATAAGGTTGTCTATAAATGAATAAAGTTCATTTGCTAAAAGTATTCATATTATTTGTACTAATTATCATAGGATGCCACAGGATAAACGGACAGGAGGTGAAATTAATTTCCACTTTCGAGACTGAAAATGAGATGGGTGTTTCCATCGTACTCTCTGAGATGGTTGAGTTTGAAGAAGTTGTCACTCAGTCACCCCCAATGGTAAGATTAATATTTCCAAAGACAAAGTTTCTTCAAAAAACGTACTCAAAACAGATTAGTTTACCTCCTTTATATCGAATTGATGCGCTCGAAAAGAGGATGAAAAAGAATTTTACTGAAGTGATTTTGCACTTTTCTACGTTACCTCAATATCATTTTGAAACAGAGGGGGGTAATATTATTAGAATTTCATGGAGACCCAGTGTTGAAGATATTGAAAAGAGAAAGAGAGCAAGGCGTATTTCAATGTTCCAGACCACTGTTTCCTTACATTTTAAAAATGCTCCATTAATTGATATGCTTCGACTCTTAGCTATTCAGAATAATATAAACATTATAACGGGGCAGGATATCGAAGGTAAAGTTACCGTATCTTTAAATGATGTAAACCTGGGCACTGCATTAGATGCCATATTAAAAGTAAATGGTTTTGATTGGTTTATTCAAGATAACATTGTTGTGATAAAACCTTCCGAAGAAGAGATGACCGGTGAATTGGAGACGCGGGTATACAAATTGGAATATGTAGATGCAACTGCATTAAGCATTGCATTGACGAACGTTTTAACTGATAAAGGTAAAGTTCAGGTTTTTTCTCCGGTACAGACAGGAGGTCTTGGCGGTATAGGTGGCGGAGTAGGTGGTGTTGGAATACGTGGTGCCCGGGTTGGAGGCGCTGGCGCGGGTGGTGGTCTATTGGGCGCTGTCGGCGGAGCGGCAGGTGTAGGTGGGGTTGGTGGAGTTGGTGGCGTTGGCGCAGGTGGGGCCATTGACCATCTCTTAGTGACGGATATACACTATAATTTTGACCGGATTGAAGAAGTTATTTTTAAGTTAGATAAACGGATTCCTCAGATTAATATTGCTGTTAAATTTATAGAGACAAAACTTGGTGTTGATGAAAGGATGGGAATTGATTGGAACTTAAGAGCTAATTTAAGTGGGCCTACATTTGAAACTGCAATTGATACTTTGATTGGGATTGGTTTAGGTAGATGGAATAGTCTTCGAATAGCGACTTTGAGTTTACCTCTATTTACAACAATAATAAATATCCTTACAACAGACACTGATACACGTCTAATACAAGAGCCCCAGATTACCACATTTGATAATACACTTGCTACTATTACTGTAGGTACAACAATCCCTGTTGCTGTACCCCAAGCTGAAGGAGGGTTGGTCGCTCAACCATTAACATTCGAAGATCAAGAAATAAACGTTACCTTGAATGTTCTGCCTCGAATTAATGAAGATCGGTTTATTTCAATGACGGTCACGGCAATTGTCCAGTCTTTGGTGGGATTTACAGGGCCACAGGCTGATAGACCTATCGTCTCACAGCAGTTTACACAAACACAAGTTATGGTTGCAAATGGAGAAACTCTTATTATTGGCGGGATGATTTTTGATCAAAATTTTGAGACTATATCTAAAGTACCAATTTTGGGGAGTATTCCATTAATTAAAAAATTATTTACCCATAAAGTTACCACGTCTGAACAGCGGGAATTACTCATATTTATTACTCCAAATATTGTTAGATTGATGTAAACTGAGTATGATTGTGGAAATACATGAGTTATTGAATTTTATGCGTGGAGAAGATGCTTCAGACCTTCATCTGAGTCCTTATTCTCCACCTATTGTGCGTATAAATGGTGAGATTCACCGGGCAAAACTCAATCCATTGCAACCTGAAGAAGTACATATTATGGTGTATGATATCATGAATGATGAACAGCGACGGGTATACGAAGAGGAATTTGAGATTGATTTTTCCTGTGATTTCCATGGAATTGGTAGGTTTCGTGTCAATGTATTCAAAGGGTTACATGGGGATACAGCAGTATTGAGAGCCATTTCCGAACGTTCTTTTACTTTTGAAGAATTGGGTTTACCTGAGGTTTTAAAAGATCTCGCTATGCGTGAAAAAGGATTGATTCTGGTTACAGGTCCAACCGGAAGTGGGAAATCCACCACCTTAAACACAATTATTGACTATATCAACAGCCACCAGCGAAGACATATTATCACGATTGAAGACCCGGTTGAGTTCATCCATATGAGTAAAAAATCTTTGATTAACCATCGAGAAGTTGGTACCAATACACATTCTTTTGCCAGGGCATTGAGAAGTGCACTCAGGGAAGACCCGGATGTGATTGTGGTAGGTGAGATGCGGGATTTGGAAACAACCGCTTTAGCAATCACAGCAGCTGAGACGGGACATCTTGTATTTGGCACTTTACACACCGTAAATGCCACAAAAACAGTAGACCGTATTATAGATCAATTTCCTGCAGAGAGGCAGAGTCAAATCCGGGTGATGCTAAGTGAATCGATTATAGGGGTGGTCTCTCAAAACCTTTTAAAGAAAAAAGGTGGAGGCAGAATAGCGGTATTTGAAATTATGATCGGAACCCCAGCTGTTTCGAATCTTATTCGTGAGAATAAGACTTTTCAATTGCCTTCTATTCTTCAAACGAGTAGTAATATCGGAATGGTCACTATGGAACAATCGTTGATGAAAATCTACGATCAAGGATTAATAGAGAAAGACGAGGCTTTGTCTGCCGTACCAAATCCCGATGAATTCATGAAAAAATTCAATTAAAGAACATAGCTACAACCTAGAGGGTCTCTTTTGGAGCGAATTAATTATCCAAAGGATCCTCGGAAAAAGGCTGAGATTAAGGTAAAGGCTGAGGAAATGTTGAGTAGTGAGTGGTAACTGGTGAGTGGTAGAGTAGTGAGAGGTGGAGTGGTAGTACCAATAACCAGTTACCAGTTACCAATTATCACGCATCACGAATACCGTCGGTAAAAATTGTTCCCAAGGAACTCCGGTGAAGAAATTACAAGACGATTAACAATGTATACAATTAAAGACCTACTAAACGTTATGATAGAAGCTGATGCTTCTGACTTGTTCATAAGTATTGGAACATATCCCATGTTAAAGATTTCTGGAAACATACTCCCCCTGGAAAAGGAAAAGATTACACCAGAAATTATCAAAGGTTTAAAGGAGAACTTGTTGACCAAAAAGCAATTAAAAATCTTCATGGAGGAATATGAACTTGATTTTACGTACAGTCTCCCAGGTGTGGGTCGTTTTAGAGTCAATTTTTTCAGGCAAAGAAATTCCGATGCATTTGTAATTCGGAGAATTCTTTCAAATATTCAAACATTAGAAGATTTGAATCTGCCACAGATACTCGGGGATTTAGCGTTAAATGAGATAGGATTGGTATTGGTTGTTGGCGCCACCGGATCAGGTAAATCAACCACCTTGGCTGCAATGGTGGATCATCGTAACTCATCTATTTCAGGTCATATTTTAACATTGGAAGATCCTGTTGAGTTCTTACACAACCATAAAAAGGGAATTGTTAATCAACGGGAAATTGGAGAGGATACCAAGACTTTCCATGCAGCTTTAAGGAGCGCACTACGAGAAGCGCCATCAATGTTATTGATTGGGGAGATTAGAGATCAGATTACCATGAGTGCTGCCTTAGGTTTTTCTGAAACTGGGCATCTTGTCCTGAGTACCTTGCATGCCAATAATGCTTATCAGACGATTGAAAGAATTATGAGTTTTTATGAATCATCTCAGCATGAAATGATAAAACTTCAATTAAGTCAAAATCTTCGTGCAGTAATCGCACAACGATTGGTACCTACAATGGATGGAAAGAGAATCGCTGCTCTTGAAATTTTACTCGCTTCCGCACGAGTAAGAGATTTGATACATAAGGGTGAAATCGAACTGTTACGACATACTATTGAATCCTCAACTGTCGAGGGAATGCAGTTATTTGACCAGTCTTTATATAAACTTTTTAAAGAGGGAATAATTGATCAGGAGACAGCGATACGATGTTCGGACAGACCGACTGATTTAAAATTGGAAATCAGGTCGAAAGAAGAACAGATTTTTACTCAAAAGATTGAATTGTCCTTTGAAGAATAAATCTTGTCCGCACACAGTGTCCTACGGACAGGTCACCGACTCCGTTGGAGACTCTGCAAGAAACTTGTCCCCCCGACCCCCCCGACCCCGACTTGTCGGGGGGGTCGGGGGGGTCGGGAGAAACTTGAAAAAGGATTAAGAATGGCAAAAAAGAAAATACTGATAGTAGATGATGAGGAATTTTTTATTGAACCAATAAAACGGTTTCTGGACAAGAATGATTTTGAAACAATAACAGCCAATGATGGATTTAGTGGTATAATTTCCGCCAGAAAAGAAATGCCAGATTTGATTATCCTTGATTTAATGTTACCCAAGTTAAATGGGTTTCAGGTATGTCGTTTACTGAAATTTGATGATAAATACAAACATATTCCCATAATTATTGTATCTGCAAAAGATACTGATAAAGATAAAGAACTTGGTAAAATTAGTGGCTCTGATATGTATATTACCAAACCGGTAAATCCGAAGACATTGGTAGAAAAAATCAATGCTATATTGGCGTAAGATAGAGGATTTGTATAACTTAGGCTAAGGTTTACCCTGTGGAATATCCCGAAGTTTCGGGATTAGGAATTCCACAGAGTAAGGGCGAAGGGAAATAGAATGAAGAATGCAGAATTAAGAATGAAGAATGCCTGCCCTGCCCACTCCGCCTGCCAGCCACCCACGGAGTGGGGCAGACTGGCGGGACAGGCACTAATTACGGATCACCCCGATACGCTTCGCTACAGGGCAGGCGCATTATGTTTCACGTCTTAACTCCTCATAATGATCATCCGTCAACTGACGGATCAGTCAGTATTTAGAACTGAGCTATAGGACTCTATCAATGGGTCTCGTCTTTATAATTGGTTTTGGATTGATGGTAGGTAGTTTTCTTAATGTCTGTATTTACCGGATACCTCGTGGAGAATCTATCGTTTTTCCACGTTCTCATTGTCCAAAATGTAATCATCAAATCAAGGCATGGGAAAATATTCCCGTGTTAAGTTTTATACTTCTTGGAGGTCGATGCAATTCCTGTAATACAAGAATCTCCTATCGGTATATAATTGTAGAAGTTTTAACAGCTCTGATCTTTATACTCATGTATGACCGATTTGGATTGACTGGGGAGTTTGTAGTTTCAGTTTTCTTATTATCTCTGATAGTGATTATAACTTTTATCGATTTAGATCACCAGATAATCCCAAATAAACTGCTCCTCGTTTGTCTGATTCCTACAGCTTATATTCTGATATTGGATAGTTTAAAGGGACCTGGTATTTTTTCAGGAATATTGAGCCACATTTGGGGCGCTTTAGGATTGGGTTTAGGTTTTCTATTTATCGGCCTTTTTGGTGAATTTATTTTTAAAAAAGAAAGTATGGGAATGGGTGATGTGAAATATGCGGCATTAATAGGACTTATCCTCGGGTGGCAGGAAGGACTGGTAGCATCTGCAATCGCTTTTTTTTCGGCGGCAATTTTATTAATTCTATTTTTACTTTTGGGTAAAGTATCCATGGGTCAGAGAATTCCTTTTGGTCCTTTTTTGAGCCTAGGGGTGTTTGTATCTATTTTATGGGGGTCAAATATCATTGATTGGTATTCGAAGTTTTTGAATTAGAAGGTTAAAAACGTGGCTACTCAAAAAAAGAGACTTGGTGAAATTCTAATTGATTCTGGGAAAATTGATCAGAAACAGTTAGAAGATGCTCTACAATATGGTCGTATGCACGATACTTATTTGGGTAGAGCGGTTGTGGCTATGGGTCTTCTTACGGAAGATGAACTCATGGAGTCCTTAAGTGGTCAAATGGAGATTCCATATTTACGTCTTCTGAGGTATGAAGTCCAAAAAGAAGCGCTCAGTTTGGTTGACGAAAAATTTGCGAAAGAAAAGAAAATAATGCCGCTGTTTATTATTGGTAATTCACTCACCGTTGCCATATCCGATCCATATAGTGTTGAAGTAATCGACAATTTAAACCAGAAAACTGGGAAAGATATCGACCTGGTTTTAGCAACAGAGTATGACATCGAGCAAGCAATTGATCTCTTTTATGGTGCAGCAAAATATGAAAAATCCATCAAAGATAAAGGGGGGAAACCTGAAGCCCGGGTGATATCCAAAGAAATAGCAGAAGATACTGAAATAATTTCTGCAGTTAATATGCTTTTTGACGAGGCAATAAAGATTGGTGCCAGTGATATTCACATAGAACCTCGCGAACATGATCTGCGAATACGGTTTCGAGTGGATGGAGTATTACAACAATATTATACAATACCGAAATCATCTACCGCACCTCTGATTTCCCGTGTAAAAATTCTTGCCGATATGGATATTGCTGAAACTCGAAGGCCACAAGATGGACGATTCAGTTATGAAAATGGGAAAGTTAAAGTAGATATGCGTGCCTCAACTTTTCCAGCATCCCATGGTGAAAAAGCTGTTTTACGTATTTTAGACGAGAGAAAAAGTAAGATAGAGTTATATAAATTGGGATTTGCGGAAAAGACATTGGAAATATGGCGAAAAGTCATCCATTATCCCAATGGAATCGTCCTTGTTTCGGGTCCAACCGGAAGCGGAAAAACAACAACTTTGTACGCAACATTGAATATTATCAATACAGTAGAAGTCAATATTATGACCATTGAGGATCCTATCGAGTATAAGTTGGGTAATATTGTTCAAGGACAAGTAAATGAAAAAGCAGGTCTTTCGTTTTCCACGGCTTTACGATCAATGATGCGCCAAGACCCGGACATTATAATGGTGGGTGAGATGAGAGATGTAGATACCATAGAACTTGCCATTCGAGCTGCCTTAACGGGACACTTAGTGTTTAGTACTATCCATACGAATGATGCCGCTTCAAGTTTTACCAGAATGCTTGACATGGGATTAGATGCTTACCTTGTAAGTTCTACGGTTCGTGCAATCCTGGCTCAACGTTTAATTCGTTTGCTTTGTCCTCGCTGTAAAGTAGAAATAGAACCGAATGAAAGTGTATTAAATTCACTGAGAATCGACGGAGAATTTTCCGGAACTTTATTTTCTCCTGTTGGATGTATTCATTGTAAAAATTCCGGTTATTTCGGACGAGCTGGAGTTTATGAGCTATTATTACCTAATGATGATATTGTTGAGTTGGTCAACAAACACTCTACCGTCAATGATATAAAAGAAATTGCTGTCAAAAACGGTATGACTACTTTGAAAGAAGCAGCACTTGATTATGTGGTTTCCGGTAGAACATCTGTAGATGAAATGGTCAGGATAACGATAGATTGAAAAATTTATGAAATTTTTAATAGGCGTAGATTCTTCCAATAAAGAAGGCAAAAAGCTTCTTTTAAATGAGCTGCAAGCTGGTGTTAAAGATACGTCAAAAGATATTTTAGTAGTTTATGACTGGATCTCCACATTAAGCTATGTTGCCATAGACAATTATTCTGCCATCTGGATGGATTGGAGTTTAATTAAAAGAAACTATTCCGATTTTCACAGGAGATTATACAAGTTAAGAAAACAGATTCCTTTGATCATATTTACATCTGATTCTAAAATTGACTGTCAAATAAGTATTAGTATGCAGCTTCTTTTCTCGATTGTTTGGTATAAAGAGATTCCAAAGAAAGTGGGAAACCTTTTGAAACAGTTAAAACTCTTTGAAGATCTTATGGCTAGTATGCCTGAAAAAACAAAACACCATTTAAGGCCAAATGGATTAGGTCCTTTTATTGGGAATTCGATAGGCATGCTGGAAATATATAAGCAAATCATTAAGGTTGCTCAGACGGATTTCACGGTTTTGATTTTTGGGGAGAGTGGTAGCGGGAAGGAATTGGTCGCAAGAACCATTCACGAACTTTCTTTCAGAAAAAATCACCGGTTTATTTCCCTGAACTGTGCAGCAATACCCGAAAATTTGTTGGAGAGTGAGTTATTCGGATTCGAAAAAGGGGCGTTCACAGGAGCGGATAAACCCAAACCAGGGAAATTTGAACTGGCAGACAAGGGAAACCTGTTCTTAGATGAAATCGGGGATATGCCGGTTAGCCTTCAAGCAAAATTGTTACGTGTATTAGAGGATCATATCATTGAACGCTTGGGGAGTACCACATACAAGAAAATTGACGTTAGGTTGATTTCAGCCACGAATCAGAATCTCCAAGAGCTTATTTCCGAAAGAAAATTCAGATCTGATCTTCTTTATAGACTTAACGTTATTCCTATTAATTTATCACCATTAAGAAATAGAAGTGAGGATATTTTGCTTCTCACTCTGCATGTTCTCGGAAAACTTACAGGAAAGGATCGAAAGTCATCTCGATTTATCGATTGGACTTTGATCGAAGAACTTAAGCAACTTGAATTGTCAGGAAATGTCAGGGAATTGGAGAATTTATTAACTCGTATGTTGTTCAATTCAGACGCTTCAGTTCTAAATAAGAAAATGCTTCGTGGTGTTATACAATCATCTGATGTAATTCCTAAGAAAAAAGAATCGTCTGGATTTTCCCCACAGGGTCCTTCTGACGAAGGATCCTTGCAAGAAGATGGTATAGCACCTCTATGGTATACAGAAAAGATGGCTATACAGGATGCTCTAAAAATAGTTGAAGGCAATATCAGTAAAGCAGCCAATTCCCTTGAAATATCGAGAACAGCATTGTACCGGAAAATTAAGAAGTATGAATTGGATGATGAGAGAAATTCGTGATTCTCTTTCTAACCTGAATAATTCATCAGTAACCCAATAAATGTTCGCAGAGTTCCCCGTAACTATCTTATATTAAGGTAATTAAAAACCCAAGATAGCCAGGAGAACCCATGCAAACATTCGAGCAAAATTTAGACTGCCATAATGACAAACACCAACTATTTTCCTCACCGAATTCAGAACTTATCTCAACGCCTATGAATACATCTCCTGTGTGTGGGAAAAAGGTTGACCTTGATTTTAACGGCGGAAGTATGACCAGTGATGCAGGTGTACTTATATTAAGTGAAATAGAAAGGAATTGTGGTATAATCAAGTCTCTTTCATCCTGTATTGATGATACGCGTCGAACGTATTCGATTGATCATTCCACAGAGGAGATATTGGCACAGCGTGTATATCAGATTTCCTGCGGATATGAGGATGCCAATGACAGTGACAGTTTACGAAAAGACCCTGCGATAAAGATGGCTGTAGGGCATCTACCCATTCAGGGGGATGATTTAGCATCACAACCGACTATCAGTCGTTTGGAGAACCGGATTACTGATTCGGAACTGGAAAAGATGAAGGATGTCTTTATGGATCATTTTATTGCTTCATATGATGAGGAACCTGAAGTAATCGTTCTCGATTTTGATGATACGCATCATGTAGTTCACGGACATCAGCAGATGGCTTTATTCAACAGTTATTATCACGAGACCTGTTATATGCCTCTGCATGTCTATGAGGGGATGAGTGGAAACTTCATTACAGCCATATTACGTCCCGGGAAGCGTTCCAGTGGAAAAGAAACAGTGGGATATCTCAAGTCTATCGTGGAGCGAATCCGTACACACTGGGAAAACACCATCATTGTATTTCGGGGAGATGGTCACTTTTCATCGCCGGAGGTGTTTGATTATATTGCGACTCAGGAAAATATGTATTCCATAGCTGGACTCACCAGCAACAAAAAACTGCTTAATCAAGCACAGACCACCATTAACAGCGCCAAAAAATTATATGATCACCGTCAAGCTAAAGTGAAACTGTATCATTCTTTTTACTATCAGGCTGGCAGTTGGTCTCACGCCAGAAAGGTTGTGGTAAAGGTAGAGATGAGCGACTATGGGTTGAATGTTCGGTTTATCAGTACGGATATGGTCTATGCAAAAACCAAGGCACTGTATGAGATGATTTATTGCGGACGGGGAAGTATGGAACTGCGTATCAAAGATCATAAAACCTACACGAAAAGTGATCGCACATCCTGTCACAGTTTCAAAGCCAATCAATTCCGTCTATTTCTTCATTCTGCGGCGTATGTCCTTTTACATGCTCTGAGGACTCAACTGTTGAAAGGGACGGAACTTGCGAATGCTACCTTGGATACTCTTCGTCTGAAACTATTGAAGATTGGTGCCAGGGTTGTGGAGATGAAGACCAAAATAAAGATACATTTACCCACTGCCTATCCCTTGAAGCGTCTACTGAAAAAGTGTCTGGATATACTAAAATATCTCTATCAGTCAAATAGCCACCCTGTTTCACCTGTTTTATTATGCTGACAGGATTTCTTCCACAATCCGGTTATTCGAAAAATCAACACGGTGATTATCTACTGAAGGAGAGAGGTGTGCTCAGAACAAATATTTTGCCTCATTCCTCATGGAAATAGACACCAAAATCATATTGTTTATACCTGTATAGAGGCTTGAATTGTTACAACCGCTACAACTCAAACTGTAACAGGTCATTTATTCCTGCCAATATGACTAAAAAATGTAAATTTGAATCAAATTGTTGGGCTGGTGAATTAATCAGGCTAAGTAGTGCTTGACCGAAAAACAAAAAACCGAATGAAGAAAGATGTCATCTTTTCCGAGGGATCCTTTGGATAGTTTGAAAGTTTATAAGATATTCGTCGAACAATTGTCTGCCGACAGGCAGGAAAGATGACATCTTTTTCCCAAACTGGACTTTTCGTTCAGACACTAAGTAGCAGTTGCATTAGCAGGAGCATCATAAAATAGGATTTCAGAATGAGTGTAAGCTTTTTCCAGAGGGATCCTTTCGGGAAAAGATTTAAAGGTTTACAGGATGGCATATAAACTGACTATGGAGATTTATCTCCTTTCTAAATCTTTTCTGCAAGAAGAAAATACTTTTACCCTGTTAAATAGTTGAAAATCTATTATGGCTATTTGAGTTAAATGGTAAAGATAAAAATAGAATAGCAGATATTAGCGAGTGTGTTTATTATTTAAAAGAGCAGATCAGTCAGATTAGGGACTCCTCGAGATCCGTGTGTTCCCCGACAAGTCGAGGCTGAGGCATATAGAAAACGAAGATAACCTAGGCATTTTACCTCCAAGATTACTGACGCTGATGGGGAGGCTAGTGAAACACAAGTTTGGTTGGATTTCGCTAAAGATTGTGGATATATTAACGAGGATAATTATAAATCATTTTCGGAAAGATACAAGGAAGTTGGGTGAATGTTGGGAAGTATGGCTGATCACCTGGAATGTTTCATTCCAAAAACATACAAAATTTCGGATACAATAAATAGTTATGGAGACGATTTCGAATAATGGATAGTGTGACTGCCACCTCAATACACTCCTTCGTCGCTACGGGGCAGGCTGCTACTAATAGGTGAAGCAATGCCAGAATTTATTTGCAAATTAGTTACAGAAGAGGGGAATGTTCTTGAGACTACTATAGAAGCCTCGTCAAAATATGAAGTCTATGAACAGGTGGAACAGAGAAATGAGCTGATTCTATCTGTTAAAGAACATAAAGAACGGTTTGATTTTCAAGCCTGGTTTGATAACCTTCAAAAAGTTAAACCTCAAGAGATCGAACATTTCACGACACAATTGGGAATTATGTTAGATGCAGGAGTACCTCTCCTTTCAGCTCTTGAAGCAATAACAGAACAGTCAGAGACTGAAAAAATGAAGAATGTAGTTAAATCATTGGCTGAACATTTGAATAGTGGCTCGTCCTTATCTCAAGCAATGAGAAAATATCCTCAGATCTTTACCCTTATGTATACAAATATGATAGAAGCGGGTGAAAAGGCGGGTGTCATGGATGTAATTTTAAAACGGCTGTCCCAATTCATCGGTCATGATATCCAGGTAAGAGCAAGTGTTAAATCTGCTATGCGGTATCCCATAATTATATTTTGTGCACTTATCCTTGCTTTTACCGGTGCCATTCTCTTTGTCATACCAAAGTTTGCTACCATGTTTAAATCACAAGGTATCGAATTACCCATGCCCACTAGAATTTTAATTGGAATAAATACAGCTGTTACACAATATTGGGCTTACACGTTGGTCGCCGTTATTGTTGTAGTTACTTCTTTAATAATGTTTCTCCGTACGCCAAGAGGAAAATACGTTTCTGATGTGATAAAATTGAAATTTCCAATTTTCAAATTAATAGTGTTGAAAAGTACTATTGCCCGCTTTGCTCACATGCTTGAAACTCTGAGTCATGGGGGTATTCAAATAATCTCTGCATTGGAGACAGTTGAAAAAACGGTTGGAAATCAGGTTATTGGAAACGAAATTGCTGCAGCTCGAGAAAAAGTCGCGGAAGGGATGTCATTGGCAGAAGCGTTGGGAACCAGTAAACATTTTCCACCAATGACACTAAAAATGATTAGCGTGGGTGAACAATCAGGTGCTTTGGACGAAATGTTGAGTAATATCGCTAAGCAGTATGATATTGAAGTTGACCACCTCATAAAAAGACTTTCCACTATGATCGAACCGATGATGACGGTAATTATGGGAGCATTTATCTTATTAATAGCATTGGGCATATTCCTACCCATGTGGAGAATGTATGAGGTTTTTTAGGGAGAGTGTATAATGAAATGACCAACAGTCCTACCTTTTCATTTCTCGTTACGTAATTAGAAGGTAGAGGTTTTTTCAAATATTGTTGAAGTTCTAAAGACTGTGTTTTTAAATATGATAGAAAAGGAGAAAGGGGTGAAGAGCTCTAATCTATTACTGCTTTTCCTGTATTTAGGACTACTTATCTTCCATGGATGTGGCGGGAAGACAAAACCGTTTAATATTAATAGTTATGAGACCGTTCCCAGCAAAGTAGCATCTAAATATATTTTGTCAAAAGGAGTTGAAAATCTCAATGCGTATGATTTCAAAAAAGTGGCTATAATTGAGTTCAACGTAGAATATTTGGTTAATATGCCAGATTCCCTTTACATTAAAGTGACAGATGAACTGTATAAAATATTCGTGAATTCTATACGAACCAGCACAGATTGGAATGTTATTGGCAAAAACGAAGTAATCAAAAGTAGTGTTTTTAGTGACTTGAGGAAAAATTTAATTAAGAGAAACGTAGCTGGAAAGGGTAAGGATAAAACAGCTTCCATTACATACCCTACCTCAGGATTAGGAATTTTTTCCCCAACAGAACAGGAAATACAAAGCATTTTATATAATGGTTTTGATAGGAGATTTCAAGAACCCGCCCTTCTTGAAGATATTTCTGCAGCAGCAGCGCTGAAAGTTCATACTATTATTAATTATATTCGGAAAGGAGAAACTGGACGCGTAGTTATTGTTCCTTCTCTAAAAGATATTTCCTCCTCAACAAAAGTAGATATTTTTATAGGCTATTCAAGAATTTCTATTTTGGGTGAGAAATATATGACGTCTTATGATGAAGAACATTTCTATAAATATAAAGGTCATTGTTCTTTCTTACTTGATAAAGCCGTGGTTTCCTATGAATCAATTACCGCAAAACCTGGAACCTTCGACCTGGAGGAATTTGTTTATTGGACAAAAGAGATGTTTAAAATTTATTCTGAAATGCTTGCGATAGAGATTTCGGAGAATTTATAACTTACGCTATTTATGATACACGGTTATTTGCTTTAAAAATCGTGGTTATGACTGCCTTTTCATCTTTGTTCTCCCTCTTATTTACTTCCACCTAAATTGAGCCCCGAATCTTTGGGACTTAGCCTTGAAAATCAATTTGTTGTCGTCTGCCGAGGCGTCAAAGTCTAAATTTCAGTCATCATGGTAAAGCTCAAACTAAAAGATGTCAACCCAAGGCTGATCTGGGACTACAATTGTACGGAGGAAGATTTTGAGAATGAGAGTTTTGTCCTCTGGTATATCAGTCGTGTGCTTCATGATGGGACTCTGCAGGATATTACACAGATTGGGTTTAAGCAAGTGTATCAGGCGCTATCTGCTTTATGGCTACCATATAGGATAGAGCATTTCTGAGAATTCTTTTTTTCACAGGATTCCATTCGTTCAAAGTATCAGCATCTTGACAGACCTCCAAAAATCGATGCTCCAGGCCCCCTAGGAAGATAGAGTTTTGAGATTTCCTACCTCACTAACAACAATCAGATTACCATATTTGACCGTTTTAATACGGTACAACGGTACGCTTTTGACGGATACGGAATAAAAAGGTGTTAATTAAGCCACCCTTTTTTAAATATACGAGTGGGTGTCATAATCAATGTAGGAAAGAAAACGGCTCCACGTGTCAATTAGGGGGTATAATTACGGAATTAGAGGCTCACTTAGAATAAAGGGGTGAGGTTCTCAACATGACAACTGACCTCAATTTTCAGATATTACTATAATCGGAGGGTAGAAGTAAGGTACTTAATGAATCTTACTGTCAAATGCAGTAGGCTTGTTCGGTGCGATAAGAGTAATGATGATACCTTAATACTTGACGTACCAGATACATGAGTTTCAGGTCTGAGTCAGGAACAAATTCAGGTTGCAGATTGTCTTGTATTTCCTTAAAGTTTCCTGTTAATTATGTTAAAATTCTGTAATAACAATACCTTGAATTCAACTCTTAATTGCAACTCAAACACTATTTGTAGAGAAAGCGGAGCAGTTGTAGCATCTCTTCCTCTCTTTCATACAAAAATGAGGAGCACAAATGAGAAACTACAGCCAGCTCACGCTGGAACAAAGGTACGGAATAAATACATTGCTTAAAACCGGTCATGATCAATCAGAAATTGCTTTAACGATTGGGGTTCATAAATCGACGATAGGCCGGGAATTGAGGTGGAACCATGGAAAACGTGGCTATCGATATAAGCAAGCACATGTATTAGCCTTGGATAGAAGAAAAGGCAAAATCAAACCACCTATAGATGGAAGTACCTGGGCTTTTATTGAGACGTCGATCTGGAACGACTGGTCTCCCGAACAGATACATGGTTGGATGAAAGAGAACCTGGGTGTTTCTGTGAACCATGAATGGATTTACCACTATATCCTTCAGGATAAACACACAGGTGGAGACCTTTATACTCCTTTACGCTATAAACGGAACCGTAAGAAACGGAATGGATCGAATGACCGATGGGGACAGATCAAGAATAGGGTCAGTATTGATGAACGTCCTTCCATAGTAGAAACGCGAAGTAGAATTGGAGACCGGGAAGCGGATACCATTATTGGTAAATGGCATAAACAGGTTATTGTGTCTCTTACAGAGAGAAAATCCGGATTTGCACTTCTTTTTAAATTGGAGCGGAAAACTAAAGATGAGACAGAAAAGGCAATTCGAAAGTTGCTGTATCTCATCAAAGATAAAGTACATACAATTACGTCTGATAATGGAAAAGAATTTGCAAATAACGAGCCAATCTCAAAAGCATTGGATTGTGTCTTTTATTTTGCTCACGCGTATTCCGCTTGGGAAAGAAGAACCAATGAAAATACCAATGGCCTAATCCGCCAATACTTTCCAAAAAGCAGAGACTTTAGAACAGTATCCGTTGAAGAATTAATCCGTACTATGAAACGACTTAACAACCGACCTATAAAAAGACTTGGATTCAAAACACTTAACCAAGTATTTTTTGAAGAAGAATTAACTGTTGCACTTACTACTTGAATCCAGCAAATAATATTGAGAATGAAATATTAGCAATTACTAATATAGATATTAATTCTCAAAATAATCTAATGAAATAACGTTGGCTAAGAACAGACAAAACTTCATCTTCTATTTGTTGATTTCTACTAGTATTTCGATTATCACTATTGTCCTATCGTTTTTCCCGTTCTATAAGAATATTGAGTTAAAACTATTGGATGCGAGGTTCAGGATCAGAGGCCCCATTCCCATCAGAGCTGATATTGGCACCATTGATATTGACGTACGAGCTCTACAGGAGGAAGGTCGATTCCAGGATTGGACCCGGGACAAGCACGAGCGAATCATCAGATTTGGGCATGAGCATGGCGTGAGAATGCTTGCCTTTGATATTTACTTTCCAGAGCCAAGTGTTCCTCACATTCTTGTCAGTGATTTGGAATTTCTGCCTGAGCAGGATATCAATAGCGAATCCGTTCAAGCTCTCATTCGGGACTACGATCGGACCATGAGGGAGGCGATGGTTGAAGCAGGGAACGTCTATCTGGCTGAGAGCTTCAAGCCAATGGACGAATCAGAAACAGCAGTGAAGAAACGGTCCCCA
This sequence comes from Fidelibacterota bacterium, assembly GCA_004124475.1. Lineage (GTDB taxonomy): Bacteria > Fidelibacterota > Marinisomatia > Marinisomatales > SCKK01 > SCKK01. Next base: position 21,874 of record SCKK01000009.1, on the reverse strand, counting down.
CTTCAAGAAGAGGCGTTAAAACTTTCTAAACGATTCTATCAGGAGGCCCCGGACTTGCGTTCCACTTCCTTGTATTTGTTCTACGATATTGAACCACCAATCAAGGATCTTATCACCGCTAGCAGGGGGGTTGCCTATGCCCAGGCCGTGGCGGATGGTGACGGGGTAATCCGTCGGTATCCTCTTGTAGCGGTATACGATGGGCGGTTGTTTCCTTCCATAGCGCTGTTGATGGCTTGTGATTATTTTGGTGTTCCTTTTAAGAATGTGAAGGTTATCCCTGGTGAGCACGTTATTATTCCTTTTGGAGCGGACATAGCCAGTCGCGACCAAGTCATCCGTATTCCTATCTCCAAGGAAGGTTATATGATGGTCAATTGGGCCGGCGATTGGGAAGAGAATTTCGAACATTACCCCTATAGTTTAGTAAAAGAATTCTATGAAAATGAACACCCGAATTACATTCTATCCGAAATAAAGGCACTCTTCCACGAAGAACCTGACCTGATCGGGGATGTTCGTACTTTTCAACACAAGGTCATTTCCCTCGGGTTGGAGCCGGTGGAAATTGTTCAGGACGCGTTCTCCAAAGTACTACTGGCTTACCAGGTTGAGTCATTTGTAATGCAAGATTTCCAAAAGGGACCCGAAGCATTTTTCAAGTCACAAGGGCTCCCATTTGAAAAAGTGCCACCGGGGATGATTGAGTTTTTCTTAGAAATTAGGGATAATGTAGCCATTGAACGGGGTCTAATGGAACACCCAGAGATTAGCTATGATATGCTGAATGTCCAATTAGACTTGAATGACAGCCCAAAGCATAAGAGAAATTTTATCATCATCAAAAATCTTTTGAAAACTGAGGGTACCGTAGAAACCCAACATCCCCTTTACTTTTATCCATCTCAATCAGAGTTCACTCTTAAAGGGAGAGACATTGTACCTTTCGAGTTCCGTAACAAGATGCTTTTCTACGGTCTGACCGCGGCAGGTACCCACGATCTGAATCCCATGCCTTTTAGTCCACGCTACCCTATGTTAGGTCTTCACGCCAATGTCTTGAATACGATTCTCTCTCAGATTTACATTAAGCGAATACCAAAAGTTTTCGAAATCATTATCATGTTAGGCTTTGGAATCGTCTTGGGATTACTTATTCCGCGCTTTCATCCAGTTTTAGGGGCGGGTCTGAGTTTAGGACTATGGGGCGTTTATGGAGTGGCAAACTTTTTCAGCTTTACGAGGATGGGGATGTGGGTAGACATGATCGGGCCCTCACTGATCTTCCTAATTGGGTATATCAGTATTACCGTCTATAATTATATCACACAAGAAAAAGACAAGAAATTCCTCCACGAAACTTTTAAAACTTATCTATCTCCGGAATTAATTGATGAAATGTATGAGAAAAAACAGACCCCACAACTGGGAGGGGAGGAAGGAGTTCGTACAGCGTTTTTCACAGATATTCAGGGTTTTTCCACAATTGCCGAAAAACTTGGGAACCCCTCAAAATTAGTTGAATTGTTGAATGAATATTTGACAGCTATGACCGACATTTTACTTGAATATCGAGGTACTCTTGATAAATATGAGGGGGATGCTATTATCGCATTCTTCGGAGCCCCCATGCCTCAGGAAAACCATGCAGACCAGGCCTGTCATACAGGATTAGCTATGCAAAAAAAGTTAGTGGAACTTCGTAATAAATGGAAATCTGAGGGAGAGAAGTGGCCCCTGATTGTGACGGACATGCTCATGCGGATAGGAATCAACTCCGGTCCTATAGTGACGGGGAATATGGGATCTGCAACGAGAATGAATTATACCATGATGGGTGATGCGGTGAATGTGGCATCAAGGTTGGAATCTATTGCTAAACAATATGGTGTTTTTACGGTTTGCAGCGGGGAAACTTTAGAGCTTATTGGGGATAATACAATTAAGACAAGACTTATCGATAGTATCAGAGTAGTTGGGAAAACGGAGCCTGTAAACATGTACGAGCTTCTGGGGTTTGAAGGGGAACTTGACTCTAAATATATTCAACTCCAGGATATTTTTAACGAAGCTCAAGATTTTTATTTCAAAGGGAATTGGAACCGAGCCCTCAAATTATTTAAAAAATCTATCCTTTTGGAACCCTATGGCAACCACGTTTTTGTTAAGACCACACCTTCAAGTGTATTTGTGAATAGGTGTGAAAAGTATTTAATCTCTCCTCCTGGTGATGATTGGGATGGTGTGTACACAGCCACCTCAAAATAGAAGTTTGTGGCTCAGAAGCGTAAACATTTACGGGAGACAAGCTACCTGGTTCAATGGATAACAGGGCATATCAGTGTAAAGTGATCGTTGTTTTTCAATAGATTTATCCTTTTTTGATCGATAGGAAAACCTTGGCAAGATTTTCACCATATTCAGTCATTTCACTCATAGTTATGATCAAGTATATTATTCTGCTCCAAGGAGTATTGTGTAGTTTGGTATGGTCGTTACCGATTAGGTTTTCTCAAGACAACATCTTTGTCGAAGACAGTACATTAACGGAAAGTCTTATTCAATTTGCCGGTGGTGAGAGTGTATGGGGTGATATCGACGATGATGGGGATATAGATCTGGTACTCAGCGGATACTCCCCTACAATTGGAAGTAATTTTATAAGTATTTATGATAATGATGGAGAGGGCAAACTGCATCAAGTACAAATACTTGACGGTGGTTTCCTATATGGTCCATATGGTGCCTATGGTGGGATTGCATTAGGTGACTATGATAATGATGGAGATTTAGACATATTTGTTACGGGTGGAGGTATATCAGTTATTTTCAAGTATTCCGATAGTGAATTTGAGATGGACACAGAGAACACTTTCCCTGCCCTCTTGTACAGCAAAGCCGCGTGGGGGGATTTGGATAATGATGGCGATTTGGATCTCTTTCTGATGGGACTGCAAGTCCCTGAATTTCGATTGATTACGCGCATCTACATCAACGATCCGCTGGGTACCCTGACTTTTGATGAAACCCAGATCCTTGCCAACATTGCAAATGGTGATGCAGCTTGGGGTGATTACGACAATGATGGTGATTTGGACTTAGTGGTATCGGGACAAAGTGCGGAGACAGAGTCTCACGTAACCAAGGTATATAAGAACGAGCCCACCGGTCGATTGATAGAAGATACGAACCAACAACTCGAAGGATTAAAGGCAGCTAGTGTTGCCTGGAAAGATTATGATAACGATGGGGATCTAGACCTGATTACCACCGGGTGGAATGGGGATACAACTGGAATATCTTTAACTATCATTTACAAGAATGAACCTGTGGGCACATTATCCGATACAACTCATATCTCTTTTGGAGTCAGTTACGGTTCAATCGATTTCGGAGATTTTGATAATGACGGTGACTTGGATATGGTTATAGCTGGCGCCGAATTCGTTAGTGCAGATGCCGAAATTTTGTTGGAATCCAACGCAAAGATTTTTAGTAACAATGGTTCAGGTGTATTTCACTTGATACAGACTATCCCTGGAGGTATTAGTGCATCTTTTAGCGATTATGATGGTGACGGTGATCTCGACCTATTTTTGAATGGGTATAGTAATAGCAATCCTCAGGATTTAGGTTCGGTGTATACAAAAGTGTTCAAGAATACAGGTACTGTAAGTAATAATCCACCATTGGCATCCAATTCGTTATCCTCTTTTGCAGTGGGGAATCAGGTAATACTTACCTGGAGTGAGGGTTCTGATATTGAGACATCTAACCCAGCTCTTATCTATAACTTGCAAATGGGCACGGAGGGAAATAAAAACCAGATTCTCTCTGGGGTTGTCCCCCTTGGGGTCGGTAACAATGGACAGAGTCTTATTAAGGTTTTTCAAGATATATCCCCCGGGACGTACGTCTGGAGAGTTCAAACGATTGATCAAGGGTTGATTGCATCAGAATGGTCGAAAGAAGATACACTCATTATCCCCCGTTTGGTGGAATCTATCCAGTCCCTGTCTGGAGTACGATTCAATACAGCAGTCTGGAATGACTACAACAATGATGGCACTCTTGATCTCGCCTTGACAGGCATTTCTTTTGCTCTTGGTGATACTGTGACCCGGATATTTAAGAATAAACCATTGGGACTGTTGACCCAAGATCTTGAACAGAACATCGAATCGGTGGTTGGAGGCTCCATGATTTGGGGTGATTACAACAACGATGGTTATCTCGATTTTATTCTATCAGGTGTTAAAAGTGTAGATCCATTAACCTATGTAACTTATTTATATCGTTGGAATGTGACTACTGAAAAGTTTGAATTAGATGATGATCAAGCATTGGTTCAGGTTTGGGGGGGAAGTCAAGCCGCAGATTGGGGTGATTATGATAATGATGGAGATTTAGACCTTGTAATTGGGGGTATTAACGTTCTTGGGGAACGAGAGCTGAAAATTTATAAAAACAATGGACAGAATATATTTATTGAAGACACCTTACAATTCATTACACCCATGTGGCCCTGTATCATTATTTGGGTAGATTTTAATCAGGATGGTTACATAGATCTGTTTACATCAGGTGTAGACTCTCTTGGAGAGTTCCATCTAAAAATTTATCTTAATAATAATTCTGGATTGTTGATTGATTCACTTTCTTTATCAGGTGAGGGAGTAGCTGCCGGGTCAGCTGAGTGGGGTGATTATAATAGCGATGGTTATCCAGATTTGGCTATCACAGGCTTTTATGAAAATATTGGTCTCAAACTCAAGATATTTAAAAATAGTAGCGGTATGACCCTGAATTTTATTGAAGAATTTCCAGGGATCTATTACGGTAACCTTAATTGGGGTGATTATGATAACGACGGTGATCTGGATTTGGTGATGTCGGGGAATTCCACAATTTCAGGTGATGTTGGAACTGACCCCATTACCCGTGTATATCGTAATACTGGTAGTGGGAGTTTTATGAAAGACGATTCTCTCTTTATATTGGGGGCTGGGACGAGCACAGTCTTATGGGGAGACTATAACTCAGATGGAGATCTGGATTTGTTGGTGGCTGGTACCTCTGTTTCTGAGGATGATTTTTCGTTGGTCTATGACAATCTCGAATCCATTAATAATGAAAATCTTCCTCCATATACCCCTTCAGGAATTATGGAAATCGTAGATACTTCCAAGGTCATTTTAAACTGGGTTGAATCAGAGGATAGAATTAATCCTAATGGGGGATCTACACCATCGAGCGCAATCACGTATAATTTGCAATTGGGATATAATGATGGAAGTCACGAGATTGTTTCTGGCAACGTTTCATATGGTTTTGGCGCTCTGGGGAGTCTTGAGAAGGCAATCTTGAAGAATCTCAAGGATGGTATCTACTATTGGCGGGTTCAGGCTGTGGATAACGGTTTTGCCCGATCAGAGTGGTCCATTACAAAATCATTCTATTTCGACATCGCTCCACCGGAAATTGACACTGTCGAAGCAAACTACGGTTCCGGAAACCAGATAAATCTTGTTATCACGTTCCGGGAAGCCAATGGGATGAACAACAGTGTAAGCCCCGAGGTGATAATTTTCTATCCAGATGGAATCGTTGCAGACACCGCTATGCAGCAAAGTTATTCCGGTAATGTGTGGACGGGTGTCATAACTTTGCCAGAAGATTTTCCGGGACAAGTGATTAAGATTTCAATCCAGGGAGCGAAAGATTTAGGGGGATATGAGATGGCTCCCTTCACGGTATTTCGTACGCCATCAAAGGTAATATCATCCCAAGGAGGGACGGTCATCAGTGAAGATGGACGGGTCACCTTACAGTTATCCCCTAACGCAGTAACGGAAGACGTCGTTATAAGGATTCATCCCGTAGAATCATTTGTCCTGGCTTCTGTGGACACCACCGCAAGTTTGATAGAATCAGTTTATGAGATCACTCCAGAGTCCTTAGTTTTGGAAAAGCCAACAATATTGAGCATTCTTTATGACACCTCCAGTGCACCCACTGCTTTGCTGGGATTCAATCCTAATTCTCTATTCATTGGACGCATTAACACCGATTCAAGCTTGACGTGGATAGGCGGAACCATTGATACAACGCGTGGTTCCCGTAGGATCAGCACCTCTATCGACACGCTGGGACACTATGCCGTCTTCGAAAATATTGGATTCCCAGTTGGTGGTTTTCGCAGACTTGGCAATCTAACCTGCCAGCCGCGCATTTTCTCACCGCGTGGCAGTACATTTGCCACCAAGACAAGTATTATCTTCGACCTGCAAGAAAGTGAAAAAGTAACGGTCCGGATTTTCAATCCCGCTGGCCGCTTGAAGCGAACCTTGGTTGAGGGTCAAATCATGAATCCAGGTAAGAACACTGTATCCTGGGATGGGAGGGATGATCGAAATAATATCGTTGTGAGTGGTTTGTATATTGTAACCGTTGAAGCGGCAAAAACATCAAAAGCAACCACCGTGGGTGTACTGAACAAATAGATTCTCCAATGAACAGTCTGAGAACAAATTGGCTAAGTTCGAGGTTGAGGATAGCTGCTCTGGCGATTCTGTTCCTCTTACCCAGTTTCATCAGTGGTCAGGGGAATGAACAAGTTTTTATTGGTACCAGACCCATGGGGATGGGAGAGACGTTTGTTGCTGTGGCTGACGATGGGAATACGATCTACTGGAACCCCGCGGGACTCCCAGGGCTTCGGAGACATGAAATTATGATGACCTACAGCAATCTCTACGGTCTGGGGATTATCAATAGTTACCTTGGCTACGTTTTTCCGTTCAGAGACGAGTTTTCCGTCGGAGTTGATTGGTACTATCTTGGCTTCAACGACGATGAACTCGGGTATTCGAGTAACAAGATGAATTTTTCGTTTGGCTTTCAGCCTTTCCGCTGGTTTTCCGTGGGCACTAATGTAAAGTACATCATCAATGATATGACTCTCGACGGTACCTCTTACGGCAAGAGCTCGGGGATAGGGTGGGATTTTGGATTGTTATTCTCGCCATTACCGAGTTATAGAATGGGCATCGTAGGGTATGACATGACAGGGACATCAGTGACTTACGACAATAATGTGAGTGAAGAGATTCTCCCCCAGAAAATCAAAGGAGGTTTGGCCTGGATGCCCGTTGAGGGTGCTACCGTTGCGGTGGATGTTGATGATCGGTGGCATCTGGGAGCAGAGTACTGGATATCGGGAGTCCTTGGGCTACGCGCGGGTCTCCAGCGGGATCGCAAGATTATTGACAAAACCTCGTCCCCACTTATCCCTTCATTTGGCCTCAGTTTGAGATATAAGGTTATCAACATAGATTATGGTTATGAGCACCACCCACTACTCTTTTCCACACATCGGGTATCCATTTCATTCTTGTTTCGTCCTGCTCTGGTAACAATAAAATCAGCCAGTATTCGCCATCCAGTTTTGTTCCGATCTCTGTACCCTTACTATGAAGATCGGGGCTTTGCTGATGTCACTATCAGGAATTCTTCAGACAGAGATTTACCCGTCAAAGTTTCCCTATTTGTCCCCACTATGATGGAAACTCCTCACGAAGAAAAAATTATACTCCCAGCAAAAAGTACGGATGACTATCCTCTGGGGGTAACTTTTGACCAAAACATATTAACCTCGTCCCGGGCATCCTTTGATAATCTGATTCAACCAGTGGTTAAGGTAATTTACAGTCAGGAGGGTCGGGAAAAGGTGGTTGTACAGAAGATTGATCGCACGTATGTTTTGGGGAGGGGAAAGATAAGCTGGGATAATCCAGACAGGATCGCTTCTTTTGTCACACCAGAAGACCCTGTGGTTGACCAGTTTGCCAGAACTATCATTCAATTATATGACCCCATCATCAGAAACGACTTGAATCGCTCCAATCTTGGAAAGGCCATGATTCTCTTTGACGCTTTGGGATCTTATGGTCTAACCTATAGTCCCGATTTACAGACGCCATTCTTGCAAATATCGAAAGATCGAAGTGCGTTTGACACGGTCAAGTATCCTAGTGAATTGCTTAAGTCGAAAATTGGGGATTGTGATGACCTGACTGTCCTTTATGGGTCTTTGCTTGAAAACATGGGTATTAGTACAAGGTTTCTGGATGTCTTTGCTCCCGGTGAGGGTCACATTTTCCTGATGTTTGATAGCGGTGTGTCTCCAGAAGATGTTTCTCATGTTTTCCTGGACAAGAATGAGGTCGCAGTTGTAAACGATCGTGTTTGGATCCCTGTTGAAACCACACTTGTGGGGGAACCATTTTTCACGGCTTGGCAGCAGGGCATTTTTGAGTACCGAAAGCGGAAAAGTGAAGGGACGATAAACGAAATTAGTATTCATGAAGCTCAACAAATTTACAGACCTGGAAGCATTGATACCGTTGAAATTCCTCTACCCAAGGAGAATCAGATAAACAATCTTCTCAAAACAGATCTAAAGCAATATGGGTTATGGTTGCAACAGATAGTATTGAAACAGACAGGTGAGCTCGCTAGTGCTGAAGACTACTACGATGCTGGAGCCATTTATCTAAATTTCAGTCGATTTACAGAGGCAATGGAAATGTTCAATACAGCTCTAAAATTGAAACCGGATTTTCCCGATGCGCTTAATTCTCTTGGGGTGATTCGCACTCGGAAAGGAGAGTATGAACAAGCAATGGATTTTTATAATCGGTCGCTAGAGCTTTTTCCGAACCACCCTGGGTTTAAGTTGAACATCGCTCTTACCCACTATATTCAGGGGAACAAAATTCTTGCCCTACAAGAATATAATGAGGTGGTTAAACTGGATCCAAATTTTGCTGGTGAACTGGATATACTTTTGGGACTTCGTGAGCGCAAGCAGATACAAACAATGGAACAATTAGTCGCAGGTACGGAAAAATTGCCAAAGATAGGTCGAATAAAAGAGATTGGAAAAGAAAAGGTAACACCGTCGAAGAAAAAGTTAGAGCTTCTCCAGAGGTTAAAGAAAAAACCGGTCAAAAGCGTCAGGAGGGCCAAAAGCATCAACGGGCTTGGATTGATTTATGTTCGAAAGGGAAATTTAGAGAAGGCAGTGGTTTCTTTTCGCAGAGCTTACGAGTTCAACCCGGATGAAACAGAATATCTGGTAAATCTTGCTGTTGCCCACTACATGTTAGGTCAATATGATCAAGCCTTAGAAGAATACGATGAGATTGTCCGTCAGAATCCGGAATTAACCCTCCAGTTGAGATTTATCAAAAGTCGAGGTGTAGAACAGCCTAAAATAAGGCGATTCGAGTAATTGTGACAGGTGCCGAACAGAAAAAAGAATCTACTTCTAATCTTTTTTTATCTCATATTCGCGACAACCATATAACTTGAATCTAACTATTTGGAGGCGTAAACTTAGTTAGACCTAAATTGAGTAATTTTATGCCAAATATTAAAGAACATGTATATACTTATTGGGTTGTTATCAATACTAAAGATATTACGTCTCGTCACGAGGACAAGTTAACAACTTATCCTACGCAAATCGCTCAACTTATGTTAGACTTAATTTAGATTTGTTCCAATTATGGGACTATTGCGAAAGCCATATTTTTAAAGAAAATAATGGCTAGGAGGTCGTATGATTACTGTAAAAGTGGTAGGGGTTGTGTTAATAGCACTTTTATTCTCCACCTCAATTGAGGCTGGGTTTTTACAAACCACACAAAAAAAAACCAAAAAAAAAGAGGATAATTCATCTTCACCCAATTATGTAGATGTTTCAGATATCTGGCTAAACACGGTGTGGAAAAGTATTGACGAAATAACGACTACAAAGAAATCATTTGAGGTAGAAAAAGTAACTACTGTGGCTGGAGTAAGGGGTGCGGAAGCAGAAGCTGAGGCGACTAAAAATCTCTATTATAGAGGAAGTATGCGTGTCCCCAGTAGAGCAGAATTGAAAGAAGCAATCAATATGCTTGAGAACACGATAGCAAATGAACCAGCCAATGATAAATTAATGGAGATGAAACATTACATTATCCAGTGCTATTTGCAGTTAAATGATGAGGAAAAAGCTGCGGAATTACGTGAAGAGTTGATACGGGAATATCCAGACTCAAAGTGGGCTGAAATGTATCGAAAAGAGTCAACTAAATAGGACCAATCACATTATTAACTACCCGTTGTGCTAGTTAGCGAGCGCATATTTAACGTGGTTAATGGGTCTGTTATTCAAGAATTTATTCAGGTAAGGGATTGCCACATCTCTAATTGCTGGCGGAACCTCGCCTGTCTGACTACAAGGCAGGCAATGATATGAATAAATGGTGTGTATCCAACAGAAACTGAGTCATGATACGACAATATAAACAAAACTTTGTTAGTATATTATTTTTATTTATATTTTAAATACTAATATATAGTTCTAACAAAGATAAAGAATAAAGTAGGAGGCTTTTTATGGGTGATGACACTATAAAAAATGATTGGAAATATTTTCTTTTTAAAAAAAAGTATCCTCTATGGGTCTATACGATTGTTTTAATAGTATTTGTTTCATTGCTTTATGTTTGGTTCCGCTCAAGCATAGGATAGTAGTATCAAGTCAGAATAAGATCTGTATTAAAGATACTATCAATTCTAACTTATAGATTTAACCTGATTAAACTCAACAGGCTTTTTACCTCTAACTCTTGGTCGGACAACAACAGTTCCCACCAGTTTGTCGTGCCAACCCTGTTTTTTTTATCAAAAGCCACCCATATTAATCCAAGGCAAAAGGGAATTATTGATATATAATACGCAAAATATCTTCCAATAAATTGAGCAGTTGATGGCTTTTGTCCGGTGCGCGCATTAACGATTTTTGCTGATATTGCCATTTTACCAGGGGTAGCGGATTTTGACACCCAAGACGCAATTATTGCGATAACAGGTAAAACCCAGGCGATTATGAAGTTAACCGGACCTGAAACAAGTTCTGGTGTCGTGAAATAAGACCATCCATACAGGTGAATGAGAATTGGGATAATTATCATCATAATCAATATAGAATCTATAATTGCTGCCCATACCCGCAGCCAAAATCCTACATACTCTAAATCTTGTTTTGAGTGATTTTCTTCCAAATCTCCTACCATCGAAATCCCATTATATCACAATGTGCTAGTAAAAGACAAACCATATCCTAAAAATGTTACAAAAATAGATACTACCTTGGATTCAACTAACCTCATTTATTCATCAGCTACAAATACACCCTGCCCGACTTGGCGACCGCCGGGCGGGCGTCATTCAGGGCGGGGATAAAGTTCAAAAAAACAAAATTTAGGGGTTTTAACCCCTTTTCGCAGCGAACTCTATTATTTTCATAGCAAAAATCATAATACCTTTATTACCAGTTATCTTTGTGTCCCTGCCCCATGAAATACGTAACCATTTTGTCTATTTATTTATTGTTATTTCACGGGGTAAATGCCTTCCCTGCCTGCGTGACGCTATCAGGCAGGGTAGTGAATTATTCAACTAAATGGTACAAAAACGGAATAGTCCCCCGAATCACTGGTATGCTATATCCGAATGCAAAAGTCATTTCTTATGCTTTGCTATGATTTCTTGAATTGTCTTTATTTTCTCTTTTGTGGACATGTGATAGAGTTCGTAAATTACCTCTAACTCAGGAACACCGCTCATTAGCAAACCGACTCCACCTCCTATAATGGCAAAAGTTATCACAAATGATATTAGTAAGAATTTAGAAGGTAGAGCTGTATTGAAACCGCCCTTTAATACAAGACTAATTACGATGCCAAACATGCCGCCGATCACCATCCCAATGATTAAACCTTTTATTCCACTCTTTCTTTCTCCAATAAAGTGAACTGTGTGAATATCAGAGACTGGTAATTTCACTACCAAATCATATTCAGTCAGATTTATTACCAAGCTGTCATTTTTAACGGCATTGAGCTCAACATCTTGAAGGAGTGTTCTTTTGAATCTAATATCATACCGTTGAGCGAATGTAATATTTGTCAGGAGCATGAAAATTAAGAAAGTAAGCGAGACCAAGACTCGTTTGTTTTTTAGGTTAGTCATAACACTAATTTACAACATGTTCAAATGGATAAAGTGAGAGAAAACATGACTGATTTATATATAAAACATGTAGTTGGTGACTTATATTGAGATACGTTTAATTGTTGAACCTCCCCATCACTGAGGGATTTCTAGCACCCCGGGTTTTTTCTTGATATTTACATATTTGCAGACTATCTTTTATATAAAATAAAAGGTAATGATATTATAATTAGGCGCTTAGTTGTGAAATTCTTGCTTTTTTTGGCAGAAAATTCTCATTTCTTGTCGGTAAATCAATGGTTTCAACTTTCAGCTTTCCCCGATACGGCCGTCCCTCCCTATGGGACAGGCAGCTTTTTTGTGTTTCCCGTAGGGATGCCTGCGGCACGGCTTTGTCCGAGTTAGGTAAGAAGGAGTGAGTATCTTTAACGAAACCGAAACAAAGAATTGGAAATATTTTCTTTTTAAAAAAAGTATCCTGTCTGGGTTTATACGATAATTGTGGGTCTTGCAGCCATTATTGTTTACGTTTTGTTAATGGCAAAGATAAGTCCTTAATTGAATATTAGAGTGTTACGATTCCGAACAGTGACTGTATTTATTTAAGACAGAATAAAAATACAAAAAACTATAACTGTTTGATTACTAATGTATTAACAGTTTGGCACTCATTTTGCAATGATAAAAGCGTTAATAAATGCTTCAATTTAAAAGGAGAAAGAAAATGATTAGAAAAAATAAAAAAGGCTTTACATTAATGGAACTGGTGGTCACCACGGCCATCATGGGAATACTGGCCGCTGTGGCTGTTCCTTCCTTCATTGAAACAAACCTGAAAGCTAAAGCAGATAAAACGATAGCGAACTTGTCTGATATCGGTTCGGCTGTCGGTCAGAAATTCAACGAGCTTGCTACTAACTTTGGATCAATCGAAGTTTTTCCGGATTCGGGTACGGCCGCGTTTAACCTATCAACATCTACAATCGCTTTAAAAGCTTGGGCTGGTGGTGGAGACTATCCTGGTACTTCATCTAAAACGTTAACACTTGGAGAAGTTATTGCCATTGTACCGGTATCTCCATTTGGTGATAATCCTTATACAGCAACAGTCGAACAGCAAGCAGAAGTTGCTTACACAACGGTAGATGGTAATGTTGTTACCAGTGTGATACCCGCAATAGTAACGTATCGAGATCAAGAAGATACGTCAATCTTAGCTAAATTCAGCTATTAAACAAAATAAACAGGAGAAAATAAAAATGATGAAAACAATAACGCGGGAAAACAAGGGTTTCACGCTCATCGAGCTGATCCTGGTGATTGTGATCCTCGGTATTTTGGCTGCGGTAGCGATACCGAAAATGTCTGGTCTGTTACATCAGGCCCGCATAAGTACGGAAAATGCGGTGATTAACCAGATAAAAACAGGTCTTGAGCAAGAGGCTTCCGAAGGCCTGATTACAACTGGTCAATGGGATTATCTTGCCCGATCCACCAACATTCTTACGACAGTTATGGACGATGTGCCCAGCAGCTGGACCTATGCAACCGCCACAGGTACGATTACTTATGCGCGGGAAGATAGCACCATTAGCTGGATTTACACACCTTCAGACGCTGGTGGGGCCGGAAGAGGTAGTTATACTATTGTGAGACAGGCATCGGAAGCAAATTAGGATGCTATGAAATAAATAGTATGACAACTGCCAAAAATGGGAAAAAGCGTTCTCAGCATACGGTGGGGGCGCTTTTCTTTTGGGAAATAAAGTCCAGGACCGGATTTAGCCTGGTAGAACTCATCGTTACTGTGGCCATCATCGGTATGTTAGCCGTGGTAGCCGTTCCCATATTCACAGAGTTAAGTGCCAATGCAAAAATCGCAAAGTCAGAGGCAGATCTTGAATCCATTCGAACGGCCTTCGTGAATCACTACTACAATAGTATGCTGTTCGGCCAACCGGGATTCCCGGAACCGCCAGCAGATGGTTTAATGACCTCAACCTGGGCAGATACCACAACCCTTTTCGATGGAGGTGCCCCGGCTTCTCTTTTTTCGGAAGGAAAGATTCCCACAAATCCCATGGGGAATTCTTATGAGTATTCGTTTTTAGATGATGCTGGCGGCCGGGTAGGCGGTTTTATCTTAAAAGACCCCGATATTAAAAATTTTGTAAAATTCCAGCCTTAGATTATACAAATCCTAAACCTGCTTTTATTGTGTTTTTAGAGTAATCTCGTAATATTGTACGATTGGCGTTAAAAAGGGATTGCCTGCCTGGCAGCAGACAGGCTTCGGTCGTAAACTCCCTCGCAATGACAGTGGTAAGGGGAGGAGAGCAGCAGGTGGGCCGGTTGTTATTCATGTTCATCCCAAAGAGGATTTTTGGAAAGACTCCGGTGCGGGTTATATCGATGAACCTTAAAAATAAATTTTAATTTAGTGTAGGAATCCTATTTCTTCCACGTTTCTTTATGGATGATTCATTTTTACCAGGGTGCTGTCAAGATTCCGCAAGGCTTCCGGGAAATCAGGATCAATTTTCAGCGCTTTTTGAAAGTGACTGAGTGCCTCTCCGTAATCTTTTTTTTCCATCAGAATTGAGCCCAGATTATTATGGGACCTTGCCTGGGTTGAGTCAAGGGCTATACTTAATCTATAGTTTTTTTCAGCTTCAGACACATTGCCAACCCTATGCCAGGAGATACCTAAATTATAATAACCTTTTGCAAAATCTGGATTAATGAGAATGGTGAATGCGAAATGTTTTATGGCTTCCCGGAAATTGTTGCTCTTGAAATAAGTGACCCCCAGATTATAATGAGCATTAAAAAAATAAGGACTATAAGTCAAACAGCGTTTAAAAGCATTGACAGCCCCAGGATGGTTTTGAGATTGCAAATAGGTCAGTCCAAGTAAATAGGACGTCTTCCAACTGTTGAACCAGAATTCTTCCGCCCGGTTTAATTCCTGAATCGCGCCTGGATAAACTTCACGTTCAAAATAAAAATATGCTTGTTTAAAGTGATAATCGGAGACCAGGTGGCGGCGCCCCAGTTCTACGGATAGGGTGGAGATAATCGCGAAACCAATAAGAGTAGAAACTCCAAGGCGAAAAGTAACCTCTTCCGAACCTATAAAATTAAAATGAAATGGATTCAAACTATTTCTGTTGGTAATTGAGGGCAATAGTTTATAGATGTACGTCAAAAACGCCAGAATCATCCAGAACAGCATGGATGAAGCAATGCGCTCTTTGGGAAAGCTAAACATGGCGTGCCCCATAATGGCGAGGATGCTGATGGTCAGGCAGATTGTTAGAAGAACAGTATTTGCGTCCGACGAGTATTTCAAGATTCGGAACACCATGTATGCAACCGTGAGGAGAAGCCAGATGTAGAGGGCAAAACCGACAATACCTGTTTCTGTTAAAATCCACAGAAAGTCGTTGTGGGGTCGACCCACAATTGTTGTAAAACTGATAATATGGCCCTTGGAGTAAGCAGGATAAAGAAACTGCCAGTTATTGAGTCCCACGCCGGAGAGCCAATTGAATCCATCCGTAAACATACGCCAGGATACTCTCCAGATACCAAGACGTCCCGAGTCGCCGCCTTCCTTGAGAATTGAGATGGCTGTAGTCAGCATTTCTGATTTCTGCCCAGGAAACGAACTAACGTATTTAATATTAGGTTCCAGTGATGCCATAAAAGCAATAACCACAATACAAGCCAGAGTTGTGATCCACTTGCTTCTCGTTCGAACGAGTTTTCCTATGTCTGCGAATAGTTTCCCCTTGGTTCTTCGTAGCC
Organism: Fidelibacterota bacterium; assembly: GCA_004124475.1. GTDB lineage: Bacteria > Fidelibacterota > Marinisomatia > Marinisomatales > SCKK01 > SCKK01. Next base: position 5,995 of record SCKK01000009.1, on the reverse strand, counting down.
ACAATATGCTGATGAATGAAATGAATATGGCTCCTATAAGTCCCACCCAGGCGCCTCTGGTTCGTGTATAAATGAGGTAAATGGTCAATAGGGTTGTCACAAGACCCCATATAATCTCTTCTCTGATCCTGCGACTTTTGGAGAACAAGTATCCAGCAATGGGTAGAGTCAAGATCAGAAACATAGCCGCCATATTCCGGTATGCAAACGTGGAACTGGGATTCCCGGCGGAAGGAATCCAATAAAAGCCCCAGCCAAGGTACTGTCCAATACCAATAATTGCCACTATGGCACCTGTCAGTGCCCAGGCTTTTAGGATGAGATGAATTCCTTTTGATGTTAGGTTATTGTATAGAATAAAAAATAAAATATTTAATGTAAAAAGTTGAGATAGGGGAAACAGACTGGCATATACGTTTATGGCTGCATTCAAAGATGCAATGTTGATTATAAGAAAAAATAGAATAGGGAGTGTCAGAGGGGTAGAAAAGGAGGGGGCTTTTTTTGAACTAATAACTTTGATAACCCATAAAATAGTAAGAATTAAAACAATTATGGTAAGTGCCATGAACTTCGGAAACAGTGTAATTTCAGTTACATTTGATGAATAAGTTAGAGGCACTACAACCACGAGCGCTGTTGCAAAGAGTAATATCAATCGGTCGATTGAATAATGGTTGGTTACGTTTTTATGACTTATCATACCCAATCATGTTAACTTGTGACGAGTTGTCACATTGCAAAAAGTTTTAATTAAATGACATCCCAATAATAAGGTAACTACTAATAGCATGTATTTAATATAGTTTATTCATTTACATATTCCGCAAGTCCTGGTCTCCATCATTAAGCCACTGATTTTTTCATAACATTAACGAGTTTACCGGATTCTTGCTCAAAACTATCAGTTATATTTAAAAGATGCACATATTTTTTCATCGGTTAAATGTCCATGTTTTAGTTCAGATGGAAATGGACAGTAGCGTTAAAAAAGAGGAGTATAATGTCTGATAAGGCAGTTTCCTATTACACATGATTATGCTTGGAGGTCAATCAAGTTTATGTAACGCAGACAAAGGAGTGGGGAGCCAAAAAGGATTTGTGAAATGAATCACATAGTTCTGAAATTTTATAGGTGATACTTTCTTTTCAGTATTGTTATGAGTAAATTTTTGGGAGGTTTAAGACATGAGTAAGCAGAAAGGATTTACATTAACCGAAATTATCATAGTATTAGTTATTATTGGGATAATTTCCGTTTTTGCAGTCCCCAGATTATATGACCATTATCACAATATCAAGGTTATGGCTGCCGCAAAGCAGATCATGGCAGATATCCGGTATGCCCAGACGATTGCCATGAACGAACACGACAGCTCATGGGTAGAATTTGATGATGTGAGTAATCTATATAAAATATATTCCGGAATTAACAAGGCAACCCGAGCATTAGTTAAAGATCCATTTGAACAACAAGATTTCATTAAGTATTTGGATCAGGGAGAATATAAGAATGTTGTTATAACCAGTCTTAATATCGGTTCTGATAAAAACATTGCATTTGACTGGTTTGGCAATACATCTAATTCCGGTGAGATTATATTAAACAATTCTACGACAATTAGCGTGGAAAATGTAACAGGTATGGTTAAGATTGTTGGATGGTAAATTCATTAAAAGTTCAATGATTCGGTCAATTAAAAAAGATTCTGGATTTAGTTTAGTGGAGGTAATTGTTTCACTGGTGATCCTTGCTTTGGTTTATGCGGTTATGTTGAGAGTATTATCGGGGCAGAAATCTATAGGAGTAACATCTGAACTCTATACCAAGGCGATTTTTTTGGGTAAAGAATTGATGAATACAGTAATTAGTAAACAATTTGATGATAACCAAACCCCACCCTGGACACCGACAAGTTCATTTGGCTTAGAAGATAATGATGCAGCTTATGATGATGTTGATGACTTTGCTGATTTCACAACGAGTTCTATTTCCGGTTTTCCGGGTTTCACAGAAAAGGTGAGGGTATTTTATGTACTACCCACGAGTTTAGATGACAGCGTCCTCACGGCTACGGATATGAAAAAAATCATTGTGACGGTAACTCATGCCGGTATTGATCCTGTTGTCTTAGAAACTATTATGTCAAGCCATTATTAAACATGAGTTATTTTAGATATTAATATGATAGTAAGATTAATACAGAACAACCGTGGTTTTACGTTAATGGAAACAATTATTTCCATCATGATCTTTGGAATAATAGGAATTCTACTTGTTGGTATTATCGGAGCGGGAGCGAACGTTTATGAATCCATTTTCAATAGCAAGGAAATCAAGGATAATCTTTACCTTGCCCAGAGAAGATTAAATAATGATTTATTTGGTCTAAGGGATATACAGAATATTAGCTATGCTGATAAAACAACAATAACATTTACTAACTCAAGACTCGAGACGATCCAATATCGCTACGATACTGGGAAATTATATCGAAGCATCAGTGGTGAAGGAGAATACCTTATCGCTCAATATTTAACAGATTCAACCAGGTTTTTTTATTACACTGTTGGCGACTCCATCATCAATCAAGACCCGCTCACAAGTAGCAGTATATTGTCCATCTGGCAGGTGAGACTGGACCTTTATGCTACAAAAGGCAGTGAATCAATGAAGATACGAACGACCACTTTTCCTCAAAATCTAAAGTATGGAGTTGTAAAATAATAGAGTTTGACGTAAACGATGATTAAAGTGTTTAGAAAAAATGAAGGTATAATCTATTTAGGAACTGTCATCATGGTTTTGGTGCTGTTTGGGTTGATGTCATATACTTTATCTAATTTATTAGTGATCAGTAATGGTAAAACAGCAAACTTATATCTTGATACTCAGGCTGAACTGGCAGCCGTAGCAGGTGTTGAATATGCTTTTTACCATTTAGTAGATAACTTTGCCAACTGGACGGGCACATCGGACTATATAATAATCGGAAAAAGTAAATTTTTTGTAGAGGTTGACACACTTGATGAAGATGGGACAAAGCTCAACTCCGATATACGAAGGGTGGTGTCAACGGGTGTTTTTGAGCGTTCAATCAAGAAAATTCAGGTAAAGTTTAGTGCTCAGGGCGAGGTATTTTCATTTTCTCTGTATATAAAGGAACTCGAAGATCCCCAAAAGAAAGACTATATCTTAATTGGAAAAAATAATGATTTAAAGGGGCATCTCTTTTTTGGAACGAACGTATACGTAAAAACATCTAGGTCAAGAATTGATACGACAACAATATACGTTACTCCAGGTCATGTAGTAACTTCTGACGATCCGTTTGATGACACGTACAACTGGCAGGTCTATCCTCCACCTTTTCCTGAGTTCCCAATCTTTGATACAACGATTCATGATTCATTACTTGCCATTGCATCCTCCATTACTTCCACGAGTGGAAACAAAATAAATGGTAATTTGACAATTGACTCTGAATGGGATCTTTCCGCCTATGAAAATAACACGATATTTATTAAGGGTAATCTCACTGTAACTGGGAGTGATGCAACTATACCATCCGAAACAACACAAAACCCGGGATGGATTATTGTTGATGGAACAGTAGATTATAAAAGCAGTTGCAGTGTTGGAGATAATATTATTACCATTGCATCGGGGGATATTGCTGTTATCTCTACGGGAACTCAATATGGTTTGGATTGGAGCCATCTCCCATTCAATGATCGCCCCAGCAGAGTTAATGAATTATTTTCATACACAAATATAGATATTTCAGCCGGCGTTGTTTTCGCGAATGTGGAATCTTTGGGAGACTTGCAACTCAGAGGAACCATATATGCGATTTGTTATTCTACTGGAACTGTAGAAATAGAGTCGGCTACTTTCCAGGGGGCTATAGTGGCCAATGCTACAAAACTTGACAGAATAACGAACAGCGAAATGGAGTTTATTCCGCCACTCCCTGGCTCAGCTACCGGGGGATTGAAACCAACTATTGTTCCCGGATCATGGAAAATGTTGTGACAGCTCCTTAAATATCTTTTCCTATAATTGATAAGTTGCTAATATTCCGATACGTAAGGAAGTAATCCAAAGGAGGTTAAATTGAAAATAATTCTAATAATTGTCGCTACCATATCATCTTTAATGGGGATACTATTGTTCTTTTCGCCTAAAACACTCATTCAATCAAGTGAAGTTTTAAATCGCAATATAGACTCCAATGAGCGCATTTTTTCCAGGCGTATTCCATTTGGTATCCTGCTATTGGTGTTGGGAATGACTATGGTATATTTCTTAATTTGGGGGTAGTAACGTAGCGGGTTTCATAAATGTTGCAAAGATTTTCCTTTAGAAACAGTTAAAAAAATCGAGGGCTCTTATGTTGACGATAATCCTGTTATTAATCCTTGCCGGTATTATAATATTGAGCGGTCTTCTATTACTGCTGAGACCAGCAGTATTGATCCGAATAGGCTCTGTATTCAATAGAGTGGTAATAATTACCGATACTGCCATTCTTGCAAACCGATGGCTGTGGGGTGCCATATTCCTTTTGATTGGAGCTTACATTTTTTATGTAACCTTTACCAATTGAATCACTACACTTCATAAGAGTCTCTTGAAATTTCTGTTATCAGGGAATTTGTTTAAGAACTACAATTCTCCCCATATTTATTGACTTAAGTTTCGGGAGTACTGACAAGGCTATAGCTTTAATGAAGTTGAAGTTCCCTACTGTCAACTGCCCGGTTCGGACAGTTAGTATATCCGATTTATGGAAAGGTAACGTATCATGTTCTGCTCGCCTGCCTTCCGTCAGGCAGGGAAGTAAATGCTACAGCTGCCAAATGGTAATAACCATAATGGTAGGAGCGGTAGTGTGGCGAGCAAAGACGGAGGCTTAAACATAAAGGAATTACTGCAGCCACGAAATTGAGTTTCTATACGGAAGCCGCTGTATAGTTTTGTGGGAAAGCTGACCTTGTCGAAACGAGGAGAAAGCCGATGATGCTGTGGGAAGAAACGGGTAAATACACCATAGTAACCCACTAGGGGTCTGGGCATCCATCAAAAGACCTGTAGAGATAACGTCGGGAAGAGCCATCTCCCAGTCCGCCAGTTGGTAGAATAACAACCTGCAAAGACCGGCCTGTATAAGGAAGACGAAATAAGCGGGAGAGATTTGGTTTGGCTCATGAGTCCGTAAGAGCAAAAAAGGAAAGGTAATGCTTTCTGATGTTATACGAGATATCAAACTGTATGAGGTAACATCCGCCAGCTAGCTGACAAAGGGGCACTGGGCACCCGAGTGGTTCTACTCCTCTTTCACTGACACAGAACTTTGAGAATAATAGAGGAGAATAGAACTACACTCATTAGTAAACCGTGAATAATAGGGGTGTATATGGATCAGCATTTAAGTTACCTTATCCGTGGAAAGGCAATGAGAGGAGCCAGGGTCAGAAACCCGATAACTATCGGGAGAAATCCTACCGTTCGGGATCGCAGGGATGCTTGCGGAAACATGGCTTGTTAATGGTGTATTTTACGAAACATATCCTCTGGCGCTTTTAAACCTAATTAATTATTTGGATTCACTATACTGAACAATTTGAAAACTATTAGCTTGTTCGAATTATTCTTACACGCAAAAAATTAAATTGGAGGACTATGATGGATAATGAGGGATTCATTGTTTATATTTTCTCAGTTTATACTTATTTTATTTAGACTGATCTTTTACAGTTGTAATAGTTAACTTTAGTAATAAATACACTTACACGACTCCAAATAGAGCTTGGCACCACGTTTTCACGTTTTCTCGTATTTTTCATTGAGCCCTAATAGTTGGTGGTAGAGCAACTCCTACTGCCTTGAACACTTTGCCACTAACACCCTGACATTCTGTTCTGATAACAAGTTGTTTCTCTTTTTCTTCAATAACGATTTCCTGTAATGCCTTCAGATCCCGTGTGATCT